>JBKBMV010000050.1:0-1531 GCA_046295615.1 Aquabacterium sp. | reverse complement strand
CGACCGCCTGGGAGTCCCACGATTCTCCTGACCTCAACTTCTCGAACCGCCCGGTGCGGCCCCGCATGCCGGGTGGTGTGGGAGGGGCCCGATCAGCGATGATCGGCCCCTATCCCGATTTGACGCCGGCCCCGCGCCACGCGGGATTCCGGCCATCCGCCCTGCGGGTGGGGGCCAGCCAAAACACCCAAAATCGGCCATTGTCTCGGCCAGAGCCGTCTCTGTTCTCCGGCTGGCTTGCGGGTAGCCGCAGCGCCTGATTCATCAAAATCAATGACTTACGCGCGGCGGTTCATCGTCAACCAGGGCGGCGATCGCCCCAGCGAACTGGACCGCGTGCGTCGGTTGTACTAACATGGCGTCCATTGATCGAACAAGAAAGGCGCCGCCATGACCGCCATCGCATCCTCGCCTGCTGCCCGTACTGCCCGCCTGGGGCTGCGCGCCACGCCCGAACAGGAGGCCGTGCTGCGCCGTGCCGCCGAGGTGGCCCACAAGTCGCTGACCGACTTCATCCTCGACAGCGCCTGCCTGGCCGCCGAGCAGACCCTGCTGGACCAACGATTGTTCATGGTCTCGGGCAGCCAGTACCAGGCCCTGATGGAGTTGCTCGAGCGCTCCGAGCAGGCCAACGACGGCTTGGCCGACCTGTTCGCCCGCAAGGCCCCTTGGGACGCCAAGTGACGCTGCGGGCACCGGCGCCTCTGGCCGCACAGCATCGGCTGGAAGGCTTCGACTGCGGCAAGCCTGCGCTGAACGATTGGCTGCTGCGCCACGCCCGCCAGGCGCAGGGCAGTGGCTCGGCCAAGACCTTCGTCGTGGCCGCCGATGGTGACGACCGCGTCGCAGGCTACTTCAGCCTGACCGTAGGCCAGGTCGACACGCTGGAAGCGCCGGAGCGTATCCGCAAGGGCATGGGACAGTACCCGGTGCCGGTGGTGATCTTGGCCCGGCTCGCCGTGTCACGCGAGCACCAGGGCCGCGGGATCGGCATCGGGATGCTTCAGGATGCGATCCGCCGCACGCTGGTGATCGCCGAGCAGGCCGGTGTGCGGGCCATGCTGACCCATCCGATTGATGAAGACGCGACCAGGTTCTACACCCGATTTGGGTTCATCGCCTCGCCGCTGCGCGAGCAGCAGTTGCTACTGCTCTTGAAGGACGCCCGTCGCTGGGTTCGTTGAGTCACACCCTCACGCATCGAACCTCGCGAGCACCTCCCGCTGCGCCACCCAGTCGGTCGGCAGCGGGTTCCGCTGGAACCACAGCAGGCTCATGCAGCGCGGCTGCTTGCCTGCCAGGATGGCCTGGATGATGGCGGGCTGCAGTAGCGTCAGACGCAGCAGTTCGTTGACCGTCGAATGATGCAGGCCTTCACGTCGGGCGATCTCGCTGCCGCTGGCAACCACCCCGTCGTCGAGCAGTTGCTGCCAGTAGAAGGCCCGCGTCAGTGCCACCAGCAAGGGTTGGTCGATCTGGCTGGCGACCTTGCCCGGCGACTCGACCTGGCCATCCGGGCGCAGCACCACCT
>JBKBMV010000049.1:0-2029 GCA_046295615.1 Aquabacterium sp. | reverse complement strand
AGGCGGTGTCGACCCGGGCGGCAATGGCCGCGAAGTCGATCAGTTCGTCCATTGCTGCCAGGTTGGCGATGAAGCCGCCGAGCTTGGCTTGGCGTTGGTCTTGCACGAACAGGTCAGCGCCAGGCTGGTGACGCCACAAAGACGAGGGCTTGATGCGCGGGGTGATCATGGGCGACATCATGCCGGCTCACTGGCGACAACGGTTAGGGAGGTTTCGAGAAGTGCCCAGCAGCGTTTGCCTGGGAACGATGATCGTCGATCTGCCCAAGCAAATCGAAGTGGCCGACTCAGGTTTGGAGCATCGGAGTGGTTATGGATTTGACGAAAAGTTTCGTGGCGCCGCAACGGGCCACCAGAGCGTTGGCAATATTGGGTATCAAGAAACCGCCCCAGCCACCCTCGAAGACCTGCAATCCATCAAAGGCACCGCAAGGTTCAAACTCATCGATAAGACCATCATCGGCTGGCAGGACAGGAGTACCGACCCGAACTTCGAGAAATTCAAAGCGCACTCCAGCGAGGTGCCCTTGAATGATCCCCAGGCCTACGCCTTCAGGATGTACGACACCTTCGACATCGGTTACCTGGATCCAGCGGACCAGCGTATCCGTCTGTTTGATGGCGGGGTGCCAGGTGACAAGCACGAAGATGACGTCACCGTCGCCGATCACCAAGCCTTCTACCAACACCTGCGCGCCCATCTCTACCGCGCCCGCGCCCCGGAAGAACTGCCCACCGAGCCCGGCGTGTGTACGCCCTTTGGCCTGTTCCGCCAGCAAGCTGGCGAGCCGATACCAAGTTTTGATGTGGAGGTGCCGCTTCGCAGTTTGAAGTACCCCAGTCTGGTGTTTTTCGTGCGGGTGAAGACACCCCACGAGGATGCCCCCAAGGACATCAAAGACCTGCCCGATCCCAACAACCTCACCATGGACGACCTCAAGTCGCTCAAGGGCATGGAAGGCATTCTGTTGTTGGCCAACCTGATGGGCATCAAGCAGACCGTGGGCCCTGAGCCGGTGGCCATTGCCGGGCAACCCGGCCGCGTGCTGGCCCGCGAGTACCACCACGATGGTGGCTTGGCGCACAACGGCGGCGGCCCCGGCGCCGCCTATGAAATGCAGGCCGATGTGGTGGGTGTGCAAGGCCGCCCCGACATGCCTGCCATGACCATCCGCATGGCGGCCATGCTGCCTGACAAAGAGCCCTACCCGGAGCCCACCCGGCAGTGGAACCCTGACAAACGGCGCTTCGAGATGGTGCCCTTCAAACCCGCACGCCCCGGCATCCGGGGCATCCAGCCGCCACCGTTCGAGGAGGGCTTGGCCTACTTCCGGCAAGTGCTGGACAGCGTGCGGCCTGCCGAGGCGGTGCTCGCCAGTGTGAGCAGCGCATCGCCACAAGGCGTCGCTGCCCAGCCCAGCGCCGCCTCAGAACCTGGCGCCAAGGCAGCGGCCACGCCCTGAGCACCTTGAGCATCCAATGCACCACCACACGCACCAGGCACCGCCATCAGACCAAGAGATCCACCTCTTGATCGCAGAAGGGGCGGTGCTGCCGCTTCAAGGCACGCTGGACCCCATGGTTTGGGGCCAACAGGCCATGATGGGCCTGGGCTGCTCGATGTTGTTGGGCGGCCGCCCGGTGTTGTTGCAAGACTGGTTGCCGGGGCTGGATGCGCAATGCCACGGTGACGCGTTGACCTCATGTGCCCACATGACCCTTGATTGGCATGGTGAATGGCCTGAACTGCACGCGCGCATCCGCTGGTGGCTGGCTTTGCCATCCAACACCGCGCCCACGGTGCACAGCCTGCGTACACGGCTGGGGGTGTTGCGCATGCAGCCCCGATCAGAAGCTGAGCTCCAACCTGACCACGCCATGCGTTTGGTGTGCGATTGGGGTACGGTTATCCTAAATCCGGCAGTTCAGCGCCCATGATCGGACGCTGAGCCAGAGCTGGCGCGGGTGTGACCGGATTTGGCACACTCACCAGATGGGTGAGAGCAAACGTAAGCGCGAGGTGGCCGCA
>JBKBMV010000048.1:0-2325 GCA_046295615.1 Aquabacterium sp. | reverse complement strand
TCATCTCCAACCGGGAGGAAGAGCAGAAGCTGCGGACGGCGGCCTACCAGGACCAACTGGCCGAAGCCCTGATGAACGGCATCCGCCGCTACTTCGAGAAGAACCCGCCGCTGGCGCGCAACCGGCAAGTGTGAAGCCGGCGCGCGTGCCCGGCGGCCAGGCCCAGCAAGGCCAGCCAGCCCCAGGCCAGCGCGCCGCCGGAAGAACGCGCAGCCCCCCCCGGTATGGGCCCGTCGCGCACGCGCACGACCGCAGCTTCCGCATCGAGCATGCCCGCCCCACACACCCCTGGCGTGACCGCACAAAAACTGCCCGGCGGATGCGCTCGAGCGGTTTGCTCGAGGATCGTTCGTACCTGATGGGGCAATAAGGTATCGTCCAGCGACAACATCAGTGCCACAGCGGCAGATACAAACGGAGTGGCGGCCGACGTGCCTGCGGTTTCATCGCGCCAGAGATTGGCTGCCGGTGCCGTCTCTCCCGAATTGCCCAGTGCAACGATGAGGGTGGCATCACAAGGCCCGGCAAGCTGCGCAGAGCAGCCCCCTCCCGGAGCCGTCAGGGTGACTTTCTCCGAACGATTGGAGTAATCGGCCAAGTCGCCCAAGGACGTATGAGCTCCAACGGCAACGACACCATTGCACCCGGCGGGCAGCCCCACGGATGAACTCTGCTCATTGCCGGCCGCAGCCACCACCACCACCCCAGCGGCCTCTGCGGCGCGCACCGCGTCTCGGATGTAGCGATAGCTTGAGCTATTGCAATCCAGCCCAGGCGCAGACCCCAGGCTCATGTTGACCACCCGCACCTGGTGGGCCACGGGATTGGCCGGCACCCCATCCACCGCGGCACCCACCGCCCATCGCAGCGCGTCGGCGACATCGGTCAGCCATCCGCCGCACCGCCCGAGAGCGCGTACTTGCTGAACCCGCACACCGGGAGCTGCGCCCGAGATGCCTTGGACGTTGTGGGCAAGCGCCGCAATGATGCTGGCCATCTTCAGGCCGTGCCAAGACGAGACACGCTCTGAAGGAAACGGGGACGCTTCGCAATAGTCCCCAGGATCGCTGGGATCAGCATCGCGACCGTCTCCATCGCCAGCCACATCGATGCCATCGATGCTTCCGGCCGAGACGAAATCGTAGCCGTCGATTTCGTTGGTTTCCAAGTCGAGGTGACGAACCCGTCCCGTATCGATCAGTGCCACGACCACCGATGCCGCCCCAGTGAAAGCTGAACCAGAGACATCCCACGCGTCGCTGAACCGGGCACTGCCCACCACGCCGTAGCTGCGAGGATGCAAGGCCCATTGCTCGGGGAAGTGCATGTCGTTCGGAATGAAAGCTTGAGGGCGAACCCACACGTCCACACCCACAGACTGCACATCGGACTGCTCGGCGAGCACGCGAGCGAGCTCTTCGGCATCGCTCACAGATCGTGCCCGATCGAGTTCGACCACATAGGATCCATCGCTGAGTCGATGGCTGTAAGACAGGCTCACACCCACCGATTTGGACATGTGAAGCAGCCGCTGACGCACCCTATCGACGGGTGGGGGGGCACCGTGCATAGGCGCCGCTCGCGGCATCGAGGCGTCGTCCTTGAACTGCACCACCAGCCGCGAAGTCAGTAGCGGTGATGGCCCCAAGGGCATCGTCTGACCGACAGTCGCCCAGCCAAAGCCCATCACCACCATCAAGCATCGAAACCATGCCGCCAATGAGCGCCTCGATTCAGTTGCAACAATGTTTGAATTGTGGGGCTTAAGCCGTCACCTGCCGGACTGCAATCAGCGCACGATTGCACAACAATCGCCGCCAAGAACGCGCCGAGGTCAAGGCGCCGCCCGCCTCGTCTTCCACGCCCCGTACATCGCAATCAGCCCCGGCACGATGATCAGCGCCCAGATGATCTTTTCCAGGTTGTTCTGGACAAAGCTGAGGTTGCCGAAGAAATAGCCCGCCAGCGTGATGCCCACCACCCAGAGGATGGCGCCCACCACGTTGTAGAGCGTGAACTTGGCCCGGTTCATCTCGGCCACGCCGGCCACGAAGGGGGCGAAGGTGCGCACGAAGGGCAGGAAACGCGCCAGGATGATGGTGATGCCCCCATAGCGTTCATAGAACTCGTGGGCCTGGTTGAAGGCGCGCTTGTTGAAAAAGCGCGACTGCTCCCACTGAAACACCTTGGGGCCAAAGTAGCGACCGATGGAGTAGTTGACCTGGTCGCCCGCGATGGCGGCCACCAGCAGCAGCCCGATGGACAGCCGGATGTCCAGCAGGCCCGCCCCGCACATCGTGCCCACCACGAACAGCAGGGAATCCC
>JBKBMV010000047.1:0-2544 GCA_046295615.1 Aquabacterium sp. | reverse complement strand
AGAACTTCATCGCCATCGCCTACCTGCGCATGTCCAAGCTCAAGCACCTGCCGGCCAGTCCGTTCGCGCCGGCGATGCCCCAGTGACGGTGTTGCTTTCCACACGAAACGACATGGAGCCCAGCAGCAAGCCGCCGGCCAGCGCCCCGCTCATGCTGCCGAAGCCACCCAGCGTGATGACGATGAGGGCCGTGACGGTGTAGGGCTCGCCCATCGAGGGCGTGATGGCATAGGTCATCGACAGCAGGCAGCCCGCCACACCCGACAGACCCAGGCCGATGCCGAACATCAGCGGGTGCAGCCGCTGGGTGTCGATGCCCACGAGCTGCGCCCCGGTGGGCGACTGCATCAGTGCGCGCACGCCCTTGCCCAGCATCGTGGTGCGCAGCAGCACGATGAGCGCGCCGCTGAAGAACAGCGCCAGGCCGAAGACCACCAGCTTGTTGACGGCGAACTGCGCCCCGCCGATGGCCACCGGCTGGGTGAGGTAGTCGTAGCCGCGCAGGTCGCCGCCCCAGATCAGCGAGGCGAAGTTCTGCACCAGGAACATCAGGCCGAAGCACACCATCAGGCCGCGCGCCTCGAAGACATCGAGGTTGGGCGAGGTGGCGGTGAGCGGGCGGAACCACAGCCGGTGCACGGCCAGCCCCAGGCCCATCAGCAGCGCGAAGCTCACAGGCAGCATCAGCAGCGGCGAGATGCCAAACTGCGTGTGCATCAGCCAAGTGAGGAAGGCCCCCACCATCAGGAACTCGCCGTGCGCGATGTTGAGGATGCGCATCAGCCCGTACTGCAGGTTCAGGCCGAGCGCCACCAGGGCGTAGATGCCCCCGGTGATGAGACCGGAGGCGATCAGTTCAAGCCAGGCACCGAAAGACATGGACGTGGCTCAGACCCAGGCCGGTTTCTGCGTGATGAGCGGCGCGGTGGCCATGCTGCGCGGCCACACCACCTCGAACTCGCCCTTTTGCCACTGGCTCACCGTGCCCGGCGTGGCGGTGTTCTCGCTGCCGGTGAACTTCACCTTGCCGATGATGGTGTCGTGTTCGTTGCCCGCCACATAGTCGCGGATGGCCTTGCGGTCCAGGCCCACCTTGGCCACGGCCGCCTGCAGGATCTGCAGCCCGGCCCAGCAATGGCCGCTGGCCCAGCGGTCGGGTTCCTTCTGCGCGCCGAACTTGGCCACGTGGGCGTCGAAATAGGCCTTGGCACCCGCGCTGGTCTTGGGGTTCCACGAGCCCATGCCCAGCACGCCTTCGGCGCCTGCGCCCATCACGTTGCGGTAGAGCTGGAAGGCCGTGCCCACCGAGGCGTAGAAGAACCTCGGGTTGAAGCCGATCTCCTTGCTCTGGCGGCTGGCCAGGAGGGTGTCGGGCGGGTAGGTGATGCCGATGAAGGCGTCGGGGTTCTTGTCCTTGATCGAGCGCAGCACGGGCGAGAGGTCCTTCACGCCGGCGGGATAGCTCTTGTCTTCCACCAGGCTGATGCCGCTGCCTTGCAGCGCCACCTTCAACGCCGCGTAGTTCTCCAGCCCAAAAAGATCGTCGATGTAGATGGTGGCCGCCGTCTTCACGCCATGGGCCTTGAGCATGTCCACCAGCGCGTTCATCATCGGCGCGGGCTGCTGCAGCAGCAGGAAGAAGTAGGGCAGCTTCATCTCCACCAGGCGGCGCGACAGCGCCGTGGGTGCGAGGAAGGGGTAGCCCATGCGGTTGGCCAGCGGGGCCACGGCGAAGTTGGCGTTGCTGCCCCATGGGGGCAGGATGAGATCCACCTGGTCGGTGCCCATCAGCTTCTGGTACGAGCGCACACAGGTCTCGATGTCGCTGCGGTCGTCGGAGCTGATCAGCTCGATCGGGCGCTTCGTGCCGCGCACGTCCAGGCCGCCGGCAGCGTTGACCTGTTCGGCCCACAGCAGGTAGTTGGGCTCCTGACTGACCTGGGCGCCCGGGGCCCACGGGCCGGTGCGGGCGATGGCATAGCCGATGCGCACGGGGCCGGCCTGGGCGCGCACGAGGGACGGGGCGGCCACGGCGGCGGCGCCTGCGGCCAGAAGCTGCACCGCAGTGCGTCGGCTCATAGACGTTGCGCCAGCCGGGGCGCGGCGGCAGGGGCGGTGGTCGGACGAGGGCATGGCAGTCTCCTTCTCGGTGGTGCGGCCAGGCGCGGTGCGCTGGCAGCTTGTCCTGTCGATCCTAGGAAGACGGCCGCCCGCCCGCTTTGCCGGGCATGCACTGCCGTTTGACGATCCGTGCACACCCCCTGGGGATTTACCCGGGCTATGGGCCCGATGGCCTTTTCGGACGGCGCTGGGGTCCAAATAATGAGCAGCTTGAGTGCGAGGAGCTCGAAGCCATGCAAACCGCCGAGATGAGCACCGACGAGGTCGCACCGCGCGAGCGTGTGCCCTTCTGGTCCGACTGGATCAGCCGCCTGTTCTGCGGCTTGGAGTCCGATGTCTACGGCGACACCGACTTCGACGGGCGCATGATCAGTGCCCACGCCGGGGCGGTCATCCTGACACGGCTGGAGGCCAACCGCCACC
>JBKBMV010000046.1:0-2656 GCA_046295615.1 Aquabacterium sp. | reverse complement strand
AGCGCATCCGCTACACCACCAGCCACCCCAACGAGTTCACGCCACGCCTCATTGAAGCCTACGCACGCATCCCCAAGTTGGTCAGCCACCTGCACCTGCCGGTGCAGCACGGCAGCGACCGCATCCTGATGGCGATGAAGCGCGGCTACACCGCGATGGAGTACAAAAGCACCGTTCGCAAGCTGCGCGCGGTGCGGCCCGACATCAGCCTCTCGAGCGACTTCATCGTCGGCTTCCCCGGCGAGACGGACGAGGACTTTGCCAAGCTGATGAAGCTGGTGCAGGACGTGGGTTTCGACGCCAGCTTCAGCTTCATCTTCAGCCCCCGGCCCGGCACGCCGGCGGCCAACCTGCCCGACGACACCCCGCACGAGGTCAAGCTGCAGCGGCTGCAAACCCTGCAAAAGGCACTGGAAGCCAATGTCGCGCGCATCAGCGCCAGCCGCGTCGGCACCGTGCAGCGCATCCTGGTCGAAGGCCCCTCGAAGAAAAACCCGCACGAGCTCATGGGCCGCACCGCGTGCAACCGCATCGTCAACTTCGACGGCGGCCCCAACGGCCAGCGCCTGGTGGGTCAGATGATCGACGTGCGCATCACCCAGGCCTTGCCTCACTCGCTGCGCGGCGAGGTGGTGGTGCGCGAAACGGCGTAAGCGAACTTGCCCCGCACGGACCCACACCGGTCACCACGGCACAGGGTGCCAGCAGGAAGGGAGCCGTAGCAGGAGGTTATGATGCGCGGCCATCATGCATGAGACAGCCGCATCCAAATCTTCGCTTGCCGCGCTGACCCTGGGCGCCATTGGTATCGTCTATGGCGACATCGGCACCAGTGTGCTGTACGCCATCAAGGAGGTGTTCGGCTCCGGTCATGTGGCCTTCACCCAGGCCAATGTATACGGCATCCTGTCCATCGTCTTCTGGACGCTGACCATCATCATCTCGCTCAAGTACGTCGTGCTGGTGCTGCGCGCCGACAACAATGGTGAAGGCGGGCTGGTGGCCATGCTGGCGCTGGCCTCGCAGTCGGTCAAGCACCGGCCACGGCTGCGCCGCGTGTTGCTGCTGGTGGGCATTTTCGGCACCTGCCTGTTTTATGGCGATGGTGTCATCACGCCGGCCATCTCGGTACTGTCAGCGGTGGAGGGGCTGGAAGTGTTTTCGCCCGCCTTCACCCAAGCCGTCATTCCGCTGACGCTGCTCATCCTTTTTGGCCTCTTTGCCGTGCAAAAGCGTGGCACCGCCGGTATCGGACGTTTCTTCGGACCGGTCATGCTGAGCTGGTTTGCAGCCATTGCGCTGCTGGGCGTCGCGCAGATCGCCAGTCACCCGGAAATCCTGTGGGCCATCAGCCCGCACTACGCGCTGGGCTTCATCGTCGAGAACCCCGGCACGACCTTCATTATCCTGGGCGCGGTGGTGCTGTGTGTCACCGGGGGGGAGGCGCTGTACGCCGACATGGGCCACTTCGGCAAGAAACCCATCCGCCTGGCGTGGTTCTCCATCGTCATGCCGGCGCTCACGCTCAACTACTTTGGCCAAGGCGCGCTGCTGCTGGAAAATTCCGAAGCGGTGAAGAACCCCTTTTTCATGATGGCGCCGCAGTGGGCGCTGCTGCCGCTGGTGGGGCTGGCCACGATGGCCACCGTCATCGCCTCGCAGGCGCTGATCTCGGGTGCTTTCAGTGTAACCAAGCAGGTGATCCAGCTCGGCTATCTGCCGCGCCTGCAGGTGCTGCACACCAGCGAGACCGATACCGGCCAGATCTACATGCCCTTTGTCAACTGGGGGCTGTTCGTGGCCATCGTGCTGGCGGTGCTGTTCTTCCGCTCCTCCAGCAATCTGGCGGCGGCTTATGGCATTGCGGTCACGCTGGACATGCTCATCACCACGGTGCTGACCTTCTTCGTCATCCGCTACGGCTGGGGCTATCCGCTGGCGCTGTGCGTGGCAGCCACTGGCTTTTTCTTCCTGATCGACCTGGCTTTCTTCAGCTCCAACCTGATGAAGCTGCACCACGGGGGCTGGTTCCCCTTGGTGATCGGCGGGGCCATCTTCACGCTGATGACGACCTGGAAGCGGGGCCGTGCGCTGCTCAACGAGGCCTTACGGCAGGATGCGCTGGATCTGAAAAGCTTTCTGGAGGCGGTGTTCATCAGCCCGCCTACGCGGGTCGATGGCACGGCCGTTTTTCTGACTGCCGAGCCGGGTAACGTGCCCAACGCCCTGCTGCACAACCTCAAGCACAACAAGGTGCTGCACCGTCACAACGTCTTTGTAACCGTGCGCAACCACGAGGTGCCCCGGGTGCCGAATGAGCAGCGTGTGGAGATCACGCCGCTGGGGCATGACTGTTGGCAGGTCATCGTGCACTACGGCTTTAAGGACGACCCCGATCTGCCGCGGGCGCTGCAGCAGGTGCGTGCGCACGGTTGCGCGCTTGATCCGATGACAACCAGCTATTTCCTCTCGCGCGACATCGTCATTCCTACCATTGGCAAGGGCATGGCGCCCTGGCGCGAAAAGCTCTTCGCCCAGATGCACCACAACGCCAGCGCCGCGGCCGAGTTCCTGAGCCTGCCCAACAACGCGGTGGTCGAGCTGGGGTCCAAGATTCAAATCTGAACCGATAGCCGGCGGCGAGCGCCACGCGAAA
>JBKBMV010000045.1:0-4665 GCA_046295615.1 Aquabacterium sp. | reverse complement strand
TGCGGCCACCTCGCGCTTACGTTTGCTCTCACCCATCTGGTGAGTGTGCCAAATCCGGTCACACCCGCGCCAGCTCTGGCTCAGCGTGCGATCATGGGCGCTGAACTGCCGGATTTAGGGTTATCAAGCCCAGACTTGCCAAAGCGACGATGTCCTCTTTGTCGTTGTCGGCAAATCGTGCAATCTTGCTGACCGCCAAATCCAGCGGCGACAACACATGCACCTGCAAGTGCGACAGCCCCAAATCCAGGGGGATCGCATCCTGCAGATAGTCCTCGTGCATCAATGCAAAGGTTGAGTTGTAGTTGGTGTCCAGGTACACCACCTGGTGCGTACCGTCCTCCAGCGTCACCTCAACCATCAGGTCTGAGGGCAGATACAAACGCGCACCAAACTCGGCATCCACATCGGTGGTCACGCGGTTACCGGTATACAAATGCACGGCCATGCCGCCCGCCAGAAACACATTGACGGGCTGCTGCAGGTCCAAACGCAACTCAAGCTGCCTTAGCAACTCTCGCAAACCATTGACCAGGGCACTGCTGGTATGAAACTGCACAGCTTTCTGCGTGGCGCTCACGGCCGCAACAACCTTGCGCACAACATGTCACGCAAACGAGGCAAACCAGGCGCCCAGCCTTGGCGTACCACCTCGTCAGGCGGCAGCGGCGCAGAGGCGGTATCGGCAAAAAACTGTTCGCTGGCACGACGAAGGCGCGCCGCTTCAGCGGGCCTCACTGAGCCCAGCACCATCCCAGCCAACCTGAACACATTCGCCTCTTGTGCATCACGCACATCCAGACCCGCGCCAGATGCCACATGGGCACAGCGGGCCAGCACAGCGCTTTCAAGATCTCTTGCGTTCATGCCGTCACTTTACCCGCAGCGCAACGGCGCCACAACTCAGGCGTGATACGCCCGGTACCACGCCACAAACCGCTCGATGCCCGTGGCCAGGTCGGTGTGGGGGGCCACGCCCGTCCAGGCCTGCAGGGCGCTCACGTCGGCATAGGTGGCCGCCTTCAAGGCCCGCGCCGACGTCATCGTCGCCAACCGCATGGCCCCTGAGCTGGCCGATGTGGCTGACAAGGTCTACACGCGGGATCTGTTCGGGCAGGATTGAGCGCTTACCGACGGCTTGAGCACGACCGTTCAATCCATTACTATAGGGTCAAGATCAACCGGACACTGGTGATGCGCCCTTCTGAGGTCTTGCAACTGAAAAGACGCGCCATGCGTGACGCTGTGGGGCGTTTTCGCACATCCAATCTGCGGGTGTTCGGCTCTGCTTTACACGGCACTGACCTTGAAGGTAGTGATCTCGATTTGCTGGTTGATCCGCTGCCTGGTGCCACCTTGCTCGATCTGGGTGGCTTACAAGATGATCTCGAATCGTTGCTGGGCATCCCCGTCGACCTTTTGACCCCAGCCGATCTCCCAGCCCAATTCCGCGCCCAAGTCTTGTCTGAAGCTCAACCCGTATGAGTCAAAACAGACTTCAGGATTACCTCAGTCACATTGAACAAGCCTCCGCAGACATTCTGGACTTCATGTCAGCGATGTCTCCAGATGACTTTTTGGCTGACAAACGGACTCAACGAGCGGTGGTCATGAGCTTGGTGATCATCGGTGAAGCCGCCACCAAAATCATGGAGCAGCATCCCGACTTCACCGACGCACACCCTGAGATCCCTTGGCGAAACATGCGGGGCATGCGTAACCGAATGGCCCACGGTTACTTCGACATCAACCTTGAATTGGTCTGGAGCACAGCTCAGGACTGGATTCCACAGTTGATCGTACAAGTGAAGGCCGTCCGGGCCGCGTGACCGGCTGAGTCCATACCCGCGATCTGTTCGGTCAGGACTGCGCATCAGGCGTGATACGACCGGTACCACGCCACAAACCGTTCAATGCCTGTGGCCAGGTTGGTGTGGGGGGCCACGCCCGTCCAGGCCTGCAGGACGCTCACGTCGGCCTAGGTGGCGGGCACATCGCCCGGCGCCATCGGCTGAAAATCCAGCTGGGCGGTCACGCCCAGGGCGGCCTCTAGCGTGCGGATGAAGTCCATCAACTGCACCGGCTCGCTGTGGCCGATGTTGAACCGCTGGCACGACGAAGGCGCGCCGCTTCAGCGGGCCTCACTGACCCCAGCACCATCCCAGCCAACCTGAACACATTCGCCTCTTGTGCATCACGCACATCCAGACCCGCGCCAGATGCCACATGGGCACAGCGGGCCAGCACAGCGCTTTCAAGATCTCTTGCGTTCATGCCGTCACTTTACCCGTAGCGATAACACCTTGCGTCTCGCACGCGTCAGAGTTTGTCGTCTCTTGCATCTTCATCGTTATCCCAGACTGCGTCCAGGCTGGATGGGTTGACCTCATGCTGCAGCGACGCTTCGTAGTCTTGCCCGCCATAAAAGATGCCAAGAATTGACACTCTGTGCGGGTCTACCGCATAGGCAATGACAGCTCGCCCTTTGTGATGAGTGATTCGCAGTCCTGGGCGAACATCTTCACGAGCAACGCCCCGTAGCGGAAAAGTACAAAGACTTTCGCATGAAGAGACGATAGCTTCGGTATATTGCGCCGCCACAGCAGGAGAGGCGGCCTCTGCGATGTACCGATAAAGCTCCGCCAATTGTTCTTGGGCCTCGGGGCTGAACACAACGTCAAGCTTCATCGCAGCTTCGCATGCTCTGAAGCTAATCGAGCTCGCACCTGGTCAGCCGTCAACGCGCGTGAAGGATCATTTTTCAGTGCGTCATAGGCTGGACCCACCTGGTCGTGGAGCCAACTCTCAACCGCACGGTCACGGGCCATCAGAGCCCGAAGCCCGTCGCGAATGACCTCGCTTTCGCTGGCGTACTCACCCGCGCGAACCTTCGCTTTCACGATGTCGGCCATCTCATTGGGCAACGTGATGCTGAGTTGCTGGGTGGTTCGCATGTCGTACTCCATTGTTCAATGAGATTAAATCCTACTCATGCGATCGCTGTCTGTCCAGCGTGATACGCCCGGTACCACGCCACAAACCGCTCGATGCCCGTGGCCAGGTCGGTGTGGGGGGCCACGCCCGTCCAGGCCTGCAGGGCGCTCACGTCGGCATAGGTGGCGGGCACATCGCCCGGCGCCATCGGCTGAAAATCCAGCTGCGCGGTCACGCCCAGGGCCGCCTCTAGCGTGCGGATGAAGTCCATCAGCTGCACCGGCTCGCTGTGGCCGATGTTGAACACCCGGTAAGGCGCCCACGAGGTGGACGACTGCGGCGCCAGCTTGTCAAAGGCCTCGTTGGCCTCGGGCGGGCGGCGCAGCGTGGCCACCACCCCATCCACGATGTCGTCGATGTAGGTGAAGTCGCGCTGCATCTGGCCGTGGTTGAACACCTTGATCGGCTCGCCCGCCACCATGGCCCGCGCAAACAGCATCGGCGCCATGTCGGGCCGGCCCCAGGGGCCATACACCGTGAAAAAGCGCAGCCCCGTGGTGGGCAGGCCATACAGGTGGCTGTAGGTGTGGGCCATCAGCTCATTGGCTTTTTTGGTGGCCGCGTACAGGCTCACGGGGTGGTCTACCGCATCGTCTTCATGAAACGGCATGCGCGCATTGCCGCCATACACGCTCGAGCTGCTGGCGTACACCAGGTGCTTCACGCCGTGGTGGCGACAAGCCTCCAGCACATTCACAAAGCCCACCAGGTTGGACTGCGCATACGCATGCGGGTGGGTGATGGAATAGCGCACCCCAGCCTGTGCCGCCAGGTGCACCACGCCATCAAACTGCTCGGCCTGGCACAGCGCCGCCAGGCCCGCCATGTCTTCCAGCGGGGCGTGCACAAACCTGAAGCGCTCAGCCCCCGGGCTGGCCTCGATGGCCGCCAGCCGGTCGCGCTTGAGCTGCGGGCTGTAGTAATCGTTCAGGTTGTCCAGGCCCACCACCGTATCGCCCTGCGCCAGCAGGCGCTGCGCCACGTGCATGCCAATGAAGCCGGCCGCGCCGGTGACGAGGATGTTCATGCGTGCATGGCAGAGCGTGCCGCCTCAACCAAAAAGCCACTGCGACTCATGCCATGCGCTTTCGCGTACTCATCAATCCTGGCCAAAACCAAACGAGGAACAGTGATGTTGATTTTTTCGGCGGGCCCCAGGTACTTTTCTACAGGCACGTCCACCACGGCCCAAACCCAGCCCGCATAGGCAGGGTCAGACTGGTGAACCGACAAGGGTCGAGCTTGCGGAATGTCCTCGCCATCTTCGATCATCAACTCCACATGCTGATCAATGGCCTGCCGAGCACTCTCCATGGCCTCCTCCAAAGAGTCTCCAGCTGAAAAGCAACCAGGCAAATCTGGCACCGCCACCCCCCATGCGGTGGTCTCGGTACCAGGCTCAATGGCAATGATGAACTTCATGATGACTTCCCTTGCTGCCCCGCAGCACCCACCCATCGGCTTCTAGCTGCTTGACCAGATCTTTGCCGTTCATGGTGGTTATTATGACCACCTCGAAAATAGGCGCCAGCATGTGTACGCACCAAACGCGTCACATTCGGCATGCATACTGCTTGCGCACCCGTGCACCCCCCATAAGATTCAGGAGGCCATTCATGTCATTGCCACCCACCACCCGCGCCACCGCCTGCCCGGCCACCCTGCTGGCCC
>JBKBMV010000044.1:0-4768 GCA_046295615.1 Aquabacterium sp. | reverse complement strand
GCTGAACATCGCCCCTTGGAAATCTTGGTTGCCTCTCATCGTCCTCGTCTGGGTCGTTCGCCGATGGCTTCAGATCGTAGCGGCCCAATCGGGCGCCAACGGGGGATTTTTCAACGGCCTGTTAGGGATGACGGGCACCGACCGCAAACAAGAGGGCACCCCATAAGGCCTGAATCAAACCAAACAACCCATAAATCAGGCCCACTGACAGCGCCAAAGGCACGGCCACACCGACCAAACCCAACACCGCCACCGCTGCTGCCTCGCGGGTGCCCCAACCACCAAAACCAATCGGCAATGCCGCCGCAACAAAAATAGGGGCCGACAGACACATCCATGTCAGCCAACTCAGATCAAGGCCAAGGGCTTGCCCGCCACAGGCCAGCGCCGAAGCGGACAGCACCTGTACCCCGCCAGATACAACCAACTGCAGCCCGTACTGACGAGCAAACTGACCTGGCGTGAAGCGCCGAATCATGGTCACGCCCGTGGTCTGCGGCCAACGCTTCTGACGGCCCAGACCGTGCCACAAACCCAGGTGCATCAACAGGGGCAAAGCCAACCAGCCTGCAGCCAGAGGCCAGGAGATCCACACAGGCCAGGTTGCAGACCACCAGGCCACCTGCTGCTGCGTCAGCACCTGTGGCGCCAAGGCCAAACCCAAACCCAACAGCACCCACAATCCGCTAAGCCGATCCAGCAAGACCGAAGTGGCGGCATCCGCCTTGCCCAAACCATGCGCGTGCGCACGCATGGCACGGTAGACATCCCCGCCGATCACCGCACCGGGCAACAAGGCGTTGAGCGTCATACCCCGGAAGTAATCGGTGGCGGCCATCGACGCTGGCACCTTCGTTCCCAGCCAGATCATCAATTGACGCCATCGCCAGGCCGACAGCAGGTTGGACAGCACCGCCAAGCCCAGCCCTGCAGCCAACCAAGAGGGATCAGCCTCAGACAAGCGGACCGCAATTTCGCGCGGTCCTGCCACGGCGACCAGCACGGCGATCAGCACGATCGCCACGGCCACACGAACCAGCCGTCGCACAGACACGGCCGTATCAGTCACAAGAACGGGTGTGGTACTGCGGGCGGCCTGACTTCTCGTGATAGATCCGAATCAGCAGCTCGCCCACCAAACCTGCGACGATCAGCTGCAAGCCCATCATCACCAGCAACACACTGATCATCAACAAGGGTCGACCACCAATCGACTCCCCCATCAGCTTGAGCGTGGTCAGCCACGCCAACGCCAGGAGGCCTGGTGCCATCAGCCACAGGCCCATGGCACCGAATGCGTGCAAGGGGCGTTGACGATAGCGCATGAAAAAAACGATCAGCACCAAGTCCAGAATGACCCGGAAGGTTCGACCGATGCCGTACTTCGACACACCATGCTGGCGTGCGTGGTGCATCACGGGCATCTCTGCGATGCGGGCCCCCGCGTCCTTGGCCAGCGACGGAATGAACCGGTGCAACTCGCCATAGAGACGAATGCGATCGATGATCTCTCGACGATACGCCTTCAAGGCGCAGCCGTAGTCGTGCAACATCACCCCGGTGGTCCGAGAGATGAGCTTGTTGGCCAGCACCGAAGGCAGACGGCGTGAGAAGAGTTTGTCCTGGCGATTCACGCGCCACCCTGACACCATGTCCACCGAAGAGTCCTGATCCAGTCGGTCCAGCAGACGAGGAATGTCGGCTGGATCATTTTGCAGATCCCCATCCAGGGTCACCACATAACGCCCCCGGACGCGGTCAAAACCCGCCTGCAAGGCGCTGGACTGCCCGTAGTTGCGTGCCAGCACCACCGGCTCCAGCCACGGGTTGGCCTGACGCAAGCGTCCGAGCAAGGCCGGGCTGCCGTCGGTCGATCCATCATCCACGATGATCAGCTCAAACGAACGCTGTGCGGCCGCCATCGCCTGACCAATCTGGCGAACCAACTCGGGCAAGCTTTCTGATTCATTCAAGACGGGAATGACGATGGAGACATCAGGGTTGCCGGAGGACGGCAGGCGGGGGTCAACGGTGCTGCTTGAATTCATACCTGTTCTCGCACGGGTATCGAATTGTCTTGCATTTCCGATATAAAACGGGCGGCTTCTTCGATCACACACCATGCGCCAGCCCCCCCCCTCCGCCGACCGCTCCACCTGGCAGGATCCATTTGTCCTGCTGATGCTGCTGTACTTCAGTGCCCAGGTGCTGGTGAGGCTGGCGGTGTCGCCTGCGCTGGAGCTCGACGAAGCGGAGCAAACCCTGTGGACCCAAAGCCTGGCCTTGGGGTACGGGGCGCAGCCGCCGCTTTACACCTGGCTGCAGTGGGCGGTGTTTCAGATCACCGGGGTGTCTTTGCTTGGGCTGTCGCTGCTCAAAAATGGCTTGCTGTTTCTGACCTACATCGCCACCTATGGGGCGGCCAAGCGCTTGCTGCCACGTCATCTGGCGGCCCTGGCTGCAGCCAGTCTGCTGCTGATTCCAGCCATTGGCTGGGAGTCTCAACGCGACCTCACGCACACGGTCCTGGTCACCAGCCTGGCGGCCGGCCTGCTGTACGTGATCACCCGATTGCTGGTGGACGGTGCGCGCCCCGCGTGGTACTTCGCCTTGGGTGTTGTGGTGGGGCTGGGCATCCTGGCGAAGTACAGCTTTGTGATGGTGACCACCGCCTGGCTGGTGGCCATGCTCTCGTGGGCGCCGGGACGGCGACTGGTGCTGACGCCGTGGTTGCTGTTGTCGGCGATGGTGGCGCTGGCCATTGTCACGCCTCATGCCGTGTGGCTCCTGGATCACTGGCAGATGGCCAGTCACGGAACGTTGGAGAAAATGCACGATGCGTCGGACGCCGCACTCCCGTGGTGGCAACAGACCCTCGAAGGACTGGCGGCACTGATTCAAGCCGTCTTGGGTAGCGCGGCGCTGCTGCTCATCGTCTTCGCTGGTGTGTTCGGTTGGGGTGCGTGGCGGCATGGGGCGCTGCCACCACAGTCAGCAGCCATCGGCATCGCACGCCAACTGGCCGCAGTGATCCTCGTTTTGGTGTTGATCATGCTCGTGAGCGAGACCACTCAACTCAAAGCCCGGTGGCTGACCCCGGTGCTGGTCCCGCTCCCCTTGTTGCTGCTGGTCTGGTTACGGCATGCCGCCTCGGCACCACGCGCGGCGTGGCTGCGCAGCATCCTGCTCATATTGGGGGCTATTTACCTGACCGCCATCGGCTTGCGGCCCTGGTTTGACGCCTCTCGTGATCGCCCCGACGAACTCAACGAGCCGGTGGTCGAGCTGGCGCAGGCCTTGCGCGCCATGGGCGTGCCATCCAATGCGCACCTGCTGGCACACAGCAACGCGCTGGCCGGCAGCCTGCGACTGCAGTTTCCGCAGGCCTCGGTACAGTCGCTCGACGCTGGGCACGTGCAGATTGGACCCAGAACAGGCCAAACGACCGTCCGGGTGAGCCGCACCGCACCCTCAACCACCGACACCGCGGCGTGCCACACCGTTCGCCAACTTGAGTTGCCCTACCTGTTGGCCAAGCCTGGCGCCAAACTCCTCACCTACCACGTCTGCATCTGGCAACCCGTCAACCGCTGAGCTAACGTCGTGCCCACCGCCTTGCTTGATGTGGTCAGCTCGCTGCCCGCGCTGCCCACCGATGCGCAACGCTGCTTCCACGGTCGTGGTGGCGCCTACCCCGGCTGCGACGCCTGGACGCTCGATTGGTACGCCCCCGTCTGGCTGCTGACCTGCTTTGCGCCCGTGAGCGACGCCACCCTGGCCCAGGCCGAGGCCGTGCACCAGGCCTTGGCCGCGCGCTGGGCCACCCTGGCGCCCGGCCAGCCACTGACCCTGGTGCTGCAGCACCGCGACGAGGTGCGTGCCGACACCCGTGTGCTGGCCGGCACCGTGCCCGATCCGCACGTGGTGAGCGAAGCCGGCGCACGCTACAAGGTGCACCTGATGCGGGGCTACAACCATGGCCTGTTTCTGGACATGGCCGAAGGCCGCCGCTGGGTGCGCGAGCATGTGGCCCAACGTGTGGCCGAGCAGGTGGCTTTGGCCGAGGCCTCGCTGCGCCGTGAGCGCATCAAGGTGCTGAACCTCTTTGCCTACACCTGCGCCTTCTCCGTGGCCGCGCGGCAGGGCGGCGCCGAGCAGGTGGTGAATGTGGACATGGCTGCGGGCGCCCTGGGCATAGGCAAGGCCAATCACCAGCTCAATGGTCTGGGCTCGGGGGTGAGCTTTCTGCCGCACGACCTGTTTGCGTCGTGGGGCAAGGTGACGCGACTGGGCCCCTACCAGCTGGTGATCGCCGACCCGCCCTCCTACCAGAAGGGCAGCTTCGTGGCCGAGAAGGACTACGCCCGCCTGGTGCGCCGCCTGCCCGGCCTGCTGACGCCGGGGGGGCACGCCCTGCTGTGTCTGAACTCGCCCAAGCACACGCCCGCCTTCATCCAGGATGTGGTGGCCGCCGAAGCCCCAGAGCTGCAATTCGTGCAGCGCCTGCCCAACCCGGCCGGTTTTCCGGATGCGCAGCCTGATCGGGGGCTGAAGGTGTTGGTGTTCAGGCTGGACGACCACGGTGCAGCCATGCCTTGAACAGCGGCGGCCTGCGGTCTGCAGCGGTGGGCCCTGGTGCCCACTCGCGTCATCCTAAATCCGGCAGTTACCCCGCCGCTGGCAGCCCTGTTGGGGGTCTTGGCGGGCCGATGACTGGCGCGATGCGGTCGCTGATGTAGCGCAGCAGGCAGCCCCAGCGGTCGAGGTC
>JBKBMV010000043.1:0-5564 GCA_046295615.1 Aquabacterium sp. | reverse complement strand
TGCTTCAAGAAGTACTCGTGCCCCTTGCCACTCGAGCCGAGCAGGTTGGAACGCCACACGAACAGGTTGCGCGGCCAGTTGTCCGGGTGATCGGGGTCCTCCCAGGCCATGCGCAGCTTGCCGGTACGCAGCCCCTGTGCCACGTAGTCCTTGGGATCCATACCCTGAGCGGCCGCATCGCGGGCTACCTGCAGCGGATTGGTCTGCAACTGCGGATTGGCGGGCAACCAGCCCATGCGGGCCGAGCGCACGTTGTAGTCGATGAACGAGCCCTTCCACTGCTCGCGGTCCGCCAGCGGCGACAGAATCTCGTCCACCCCCAGACGCTCGTAACGCCACTGATCGGTGTGCACGTAAAAGAAGCTCGTGCTGTTTTGGTGGCGCGGTGGCCGCACCCAGTCCAGCGCGAAAGCCAGCGGCGTCCAGCCCGACTGCGGGCGCAGTTTCTCCTGCCCCACGTAATGTGCCCAGCCACCTCCGCTTTGCCCGATACAACCGCACAGCATCAGCATGTTGATGATGCCGCGGTAGTTCATGTCACTGTGGTACCAGTGGTTCATGGCCGCACCGATGATCACCATCGACTTGCCATGCGTTTTGTCCGCGTTGTCGGCAAACTGACGTGCCACGGCAATAGCCTGCCCGCGCGGTACACCCGTGATGCGCTCCTGCCACGCCGGGGTGTAGGGCACATCGTCGTCATACGAGGCGGCGCCGGTGTCGCCCGGCAGGCCGCGCGGCACGCCGTAATGCGCTGCCGTCAGGTCGAACACAGTGGCGACGAGCGCATGGCGCTCCTCGCCCGCCTTGCCCAACTTGATGCGACGCAAAGGCACGGTACGCAGCAGCACATCGCTGCCCTGCGGATTGGCGGCAAAGTGTGGGTTGTGCACGCCACCGAAGTACGGGAATGCCACCTGCCCCACGTCGTATTGCGCGCCCTGGCCCTCCATCACGCTGAGCTTGAGGCGCACCTCGCGACCGTGGAGAGCCTCCTTGTTCTCGAGGTTCCACTTGCCCAGATCGCTGCGCCCTTCCGGCCCCCACCGAAAGCCGACTGATCCGTTGGGCAGCACGACCTTGTCCGCCTCGTCGAAGGCGACTGTCTTCCACTCGGGGTTGTTGTCCTGACCGAGTTTGCCGTTGAAGTCGCTGGCGCGCAGATAGCGCGCTGGCACCAAGACGCGTCGTCCGTCAGGCAGACTCTGCTCTTCCAATAGCACCAGCAGCGGCAGGTCGGTGTAGCGGCGTACATAGTCGTCGAAATAGGTGCTGCGCCGCTCGATATGAAATTCGCGCAGGATAACGTGGCCCATCGCCATTGCCAGCGCCGCGTCCGTGCCTTGCTTGGGATGCAGCCACAAATCGCAAAGCTTGGAAATCTCGGCATAGTCAGGTGTAATCGCTACCGTTTTGGCACCCTTGTAGCGCACCTCGGTGAAGAAATGGGCGTCCGGCGTGCGCGTCTGCGGCACGTTGGATCCCCAGGCAATCAAGAATGTCGAGTTGTACCAGTCGGCGCTCTCGGGCACGTCGGTCTGCTCGCCCCAGATCATCGGGCTGGCGGGCGGCAGGTCGCAGTACCAGTCGTAAAAGCTCATGCACACGCCGCCGATGAGAGACAGATAGCGCGTACCCGCGGCATAACTGATCATGGACATCGCCGGAATAGGCGAGAAACCCACCACCCGGTCCGGGCCGTAGCGCTGGATGGTGTAGACATTGGCCGCGGCGATGAGCTGGTTGACCTCCTCCCAGGTACTGCGGACGAAGCCGCCCAAGCCGCGCTGGCTCTGCCACTCGCGGCGGGCATCGGGGTTCTGCACCACACTGGCCCAGGCATCGACGGGACTTTTGGCCACGGCGAGCGCCGCGCGCCAGTGTTTGAGCAGCGCGCCGCGCACCATGGGGTACTTGACGCGGTTGGCGCTGTACAGGTACCAGCTGTAGCTGGCCCCACGCGCACAGCCGCGGGGCTCGTGGTTGGGCAGATCGGGCCGGGTTCGAGGGTAGTCGGTCTGCTGCGTCTCCCACGTCACGATGCCCCCTTTGACATAGATCTTCCACGAGCACGACCCAGTGCAGTTCACCCCATGCGTGCTGCGAACGATCTTGTCGTGCGCCCAGCGGTCGCGATAGGCAGCCTCCCAGGTTCGATCCTCGGCGGTCGTCACGCCGTGCCCATTGGCGAAGGACTGAGTCGGCAGCGTAAAGTACGTCAGGCGGTCGAGAAAATGACTCATCGGTTTGCTCCTGGTTGTCCTGGGTTCAGCAGGGGTTGGCGGCACCACGGCGGGCATACATCCACCAGTTGAGCGCGACGTTGAAAGCAAAGAAGGCCGCCAGCCCCCAAAACACTGGTGTGGCGGCTTTGTAGGTAGCAAAGGCCCCAGCGAACAGCATTCCGAACAGGAAAGGCCCATAGGCCGCCACGGCGGCGGTGAAGCCGATCACGCCACCGGCCTGGCGGGGCGCGAACAGCATCGGCATCTGCTTGAAGGTCGAGGCGTTGCCCACCCCGGCAAAGAAAAACAGGGTCAACATGCCGGCAACGAACATCGGGAAGCTCTCCAGACCCGTCGGCTGCGTCAACGTGGTCACCCACAGAGCCGCGCCCAGCATGCCCAGGCCGGCCCAGTGCGTCACACGCGCCCCGCCCAGCTTGTCAGACAGCGGTCCGGCTACCACGCGCGAGGCCGAACCCACCAGCGGCCCCCAGAACGCCCAAGTGAGCGGATCAGGCGCCCCGGGAAACTGGCCATAGATCTGCTTGATGAGCAGGGGAAACGTCGCCGACAGCCCCGAAAAACAGCCGAACGTCATGATGTAGAGCGACGTCATCGACCAGGTGTGGCGGGAGCGGAAGATATCGAATTGCTCGGCGAAGTTGGCCTTGACTGGTACCGACTTGAGCAGCAACCACGCAGTGATGCCAAAAACGGCGACCACGGGAATCATGACGGCCGGCGCGTTTTGCAACCACACTTGACTGGTCACCCCACCCTTGACCAGGGTCTGGCCTCCCCCCATCCAGGCCGCGCCCCCCAGCAGCGAAAAACTAATCACCCACGGTGTCAGAAACTGCACGATCGACACCCCGAAGTTGCCGATGCCGGCTTGGATGGCCAGGGCCGTGCCTTGCAGCCGTTTGGGGAAAAACAGACTGGTCGAGGGCATGAAACTGGAGAAGTTGCCCCCGCCCAACCCCGCCAAAAACGCCAGCGACATCAGTACCCAGTACGGCGTGGCCGGGTTTTGCACGGCGTAAAACCAGCCCACCAGCGGAATCAGCAGCGACAGCGTGGACAGACTCACCACGTGGCGCGTGCCCACCATCGGGGTCAAAAACATGTGCAACAGGCGCAAGGTACCCCCCGCCAAACCCGGCATAGCCGCCAGCCAGAACAACTGCGTGGAGGTAAACTGAAAGCCGATCTGCGGCAGGCGCACCACCAGTGCCGACACCAGAAACCAAGCCATGAAGGCCATGGTCAAACAGAGGGTGGTGATGGTCAGTGTGCGCCAGGCCAAGCCGGAGCCACCGTTGCGCCAAAACGCATCGTTCTCGGGCTCCCAGCGCTCCAGCCAAGTGCCATCCCGGGTGGTGAGACCGGTCATCGTGGTCATGGATGTTCCTTATCAGGTCGTATCTGGACATTGCCCACTGTGCCCGCATCGGTCAGCCCTGCCTATCCGCCGATCGGCACCCGCCCTGGCTTCCGATGGGTGATACCCATCCGGCGCGCATCCTCCGTTCAGACGATGGCGATGACCGGGCCCGTCCTCCGGGTGACCGCCCACCCCTCCCCGTCCGGTGTATAGGCAGCCCGCCGTCGGCTGCCTACAGTGCCAGCCATTCCTAAACGGTATGGAGGACGCTTGTCATGACCCCCTCACCCGCCCCGCACAGTCGACAGGCCTGGTCGGTACTCGTCGTCAGCACGCTGGCCTTTACGGTGTGCTTCATGGTCTGGATGATGTTCGGCGTCATCGGGATCCCACTGAAAAAGGAGCTCGGACTCAACGCCACCCAGTTCGGGCTGCTGACCGCAACGCCAGTGCTCACAGGCTCGCTGGTGCGGGTGCCGCTAGGCATCTGGACCGACAAATACGGCGGGCGCATCGTTTTCACCCTGCTGATGGCGGCGACGGTGCCGGCCATCTGGCTCATGGCTTATGCGACCGAGTTCTGGCACTTTTTGATGATTGGCCTGTTCGTTGGTCTGGCGGGTGGGTCGTTCTCGGTGGGCACCCCTTACGTCGCGCGCTGGTTCCCCAAGCAACGCCAAGGCATGGCCATGGGCATCTTCGGTGCCGGCAACTCGGGGGCAGCGGTCAACAAATTCGTCGCCCCAGCCTTGGTAGTGGCTTTCGGTTGGACGATGGTGCCGCAGGTATACGCCGCCGTCATGCTGGGTACGGTCATCCTGTTCTGGTTGTTTAGCCACCACGATGCATCCCACCTAGTTCCAAGCCACACACGCTTCGTCGATCAGCTCAAGGCCCTGAAAGACCCGACCGTACTCAAATACTGTCAGTACTACAGCATCGTGTTTGGCGGTTACGTGGCACTGTCGCTGTGGATGGTGCAGTACTATGTCGGTGAATATGGACTGGACATTCGCATTGCTGCGTTATTGGCTGCGGTTTTCTCTCTGCCCGGTGGTGTCCTGCGCGCCATTGGTGGCTGGTTGTCCGACAAATATGGCGCCCACCAGGTGACATGGTGGGTGATGTGGGTGAGCTGGATCTGCTTGTTTTTGCTCAGCTACCCGCAAACCGACTTCACGATTTTGACGGTCGACGGCCCCAAGACCTTCCACATCGGGCTCAACGTTTATGCTTTCACTGCGCTGATGTTCGTGCTGGGCATCGCCTGGGCCTTTGGTAAGGCCAGCGTGTTCAAATACATCTCGGATGAGTATCCCAAAAATATCGGCACCATCTCTGGCATCGTCGGATTAGCCGGTGGGTTGGGCGGCTTCGTCCTGCCCATCCTATTTGGTGCGTTGCTGGACCTGACCGGTATCCGCTCCAGTGCCTTCATGCTGATGTATGGCGTGGTCTGGGTTTCGCTGATCTGGATGTACTTGACCGAGGTGCGTCGGCACGATGTCCTGAAGCACAACCCCGACACCCGGAGTGCCTGAACGATGGCGGTCGTGGACCCGGTGGTGGGTTTCTTCGTGCTGGGCCTGAGCGCGGGCCTGCTGCGCTCGGATCTGAAACTCTCCAGCGGGTTGTTGACACGCTCACGATTTACCTACTGATCGCTATCGGCCTCAAGGGCGGCTTTGAGCTGGCCAGCAGCGATATGGGCGCGTTGATCGTGCCCACGCTGGTCATCGTCGCCGCGAGTGCCGTCACCCCCATGGTGGCCTATCAGGTGTTACTGCGCCTGGGTCGGCTACCCCATGCCGACGCGGCTTCGATCTCGGCGCACTACGGCTCGGTGTCGGTTGTCACGTTTGCGGTCGGCGCGTCGTATCTGGGGCGTCAGGGACTGGACTACGACGGCTACATGTCGGTCTTCCTGGTGTTTCTGGAGTTCCCGGCCCTGATCG
>JBKBMV010000042.1:0-5886 GCA_046295615.1 Aquabacterium sp. | reverse complement strand
GCAGCCAAGCGGGTCGTGCTGGCCGTCAGCGGCGGCGCCAGCATCGTCATCGAAGGCGGGCAACTCACGGTGCAGTGCCCGGGCACGCTCACCATCAAGGCGGGGAAGAAGTCGATGGTGGCAGGCGCCACGCAATCCATGAGCTTCCAGGCCATGCCCAAAACCATCTGCGTGGAATGCTTACGCAAGTCACTCGAAGCAGCTCCGGCCTTTACCCGCTTGGAGTGAATACTGTGATCAATGAGTTCGCCGAGGATGTGGTCGATCAACTGTTGACCATGGTGGGGAATTCACCCCATGACTGTCACCTGCTGATCGATGGTGTATTCCTGCCCTCGATCACCTCCGTGGTGAAGCGCTGGCCGACGCCGGTCGCAGATCGGTATGCCTTGTTTTGCGAACGCGCCCATGGTGACGCCAATACCCTGGCTGCTTCCCCCTGGTTGCTGCCCATCACCGGCGACACATCAGCCTTGCGTGAACTACTCGCCCGCTGCAATCGGCTACCCGCAGTCACCCTGATCCGATCCCCATCGGATGTCAACACGCTACTGAGGCGACTGAAACGGTGGACCGTCGTGAACTGCGGTGGGGTGCACTTCAACTTTCGGTACCCCGACACACGTCGCCTGCCAGGGATTTACGGCGTCTTGACAGATGCGCAGCGCAGCACGCTGTTTGCCGACGATGCCTGGTCATTCATTGGTCGAGATGGGCGCTGGCATCACTTACCGCCGTACACCGCCCCGGTCAAAACGGGCACCGTCGCAGTCGATGATGTGGCTGACCCCGAGCTTTCGGACCCACAGTTTGCCGCTTTGCTGGCCGACAGCGAGGCAGACGAACAACTGGCCGCCATCTGGCAGGATCTTCCGGAGAACTCCCTCGCGCGGGCGAGCTCGTCACCTGCACAAGCCCACACATGGGCAGCATCTGCACTGGCTCAAGCAAACCGTTTGAGCATCACCGACATACCCGAGCGCACGCGCCTGTGCACCTGGGTTCTGTCAGGCGATCCGGCACAGCGATTGACGATGTTGAAGCAGCATGGCGACGGGGCATCGGAAAGTGCCCTGGACGACCTGCTGATGGACGGAATCTGACATGCCCACACGCCCCTACTGGAATGTGCGCCGGCTGGTGTGGCTCACCGGGACCGCGCTGCTCATCGCCTTGGCGTCAATGCTGACCGCGGCATGTGCACGCTCCGGCGATACCGTCGGCGTCTCGGTTTCGGCCATCAACTACACAGACCAGGAGCTCAACGCCTACCTGTTTATGTCACCAGAAGGGGAGAAAAAGCAGGTGGCAGGTGGGGAGCCCGTGCGCCCCTTTGAGGGCGGTGGCGTGATGTGTTGCATCAGCCTGCCCAAAACATGGCGACCAGGCATCAAGGTGGTTCTTCGCTACGACTGGTGGCAAGGTGAAGACAAGCCGCGCCAGTACATCACCAAGGAGTTTGAGGTGCCGCCCTACCCTGACGGTCAGGTCGGCACGCTGTGGGCGCTTTTTTACCCTGATGGCAGCGTCGAGGTCGTCTCCAGTGACTTCGCACCCGGCCACGAAAAATGGCCCGGCAAGATCAAAGGGGGCCCCACCCCCACGCTGGAATACCGCCGCAAGGTTTGGCAGGAAGACTATGACCAACTCCAAGAGCAAGTCGAAGACTTTGAACACATGGTCATAAATCCGTCCCCAAAGGACATAGCGGAATCTTGGAAGTTTGACATGGAGAGACGTCCTGAAGCCACTCAAGGTTTTGAGGGCCCTCAGGATCCTCGCTATATCGAGCAAGTCAAAGCACGGTTCGCTAAATCTGTTGAAAGAACAAAGCTGCGATTGCGGCAAATGGAGAGGAATCGCCCATGACGTCAATCAAGATCTTGAAAACATCCACGCACAAACCGGAAACGGGAGGCCTCTGACATGACTGCGCTACCCCGCTGGAACACGCGCAAATTGGCAAGGGCAACAGGGGCCGCGCTGCTCATCGCCTTGGCGTCAATGCTGACCGCGGCATGTGCACGCTCCGGCGATACCGTCGGCGTCTCGGTTTCTGCCATCAACTACACAGACCAGGAGCTCAACGCCTACCTGTTCATGTCACCTGAGGGGGAGAAGAAGCAGGTGGCAGGCGGGGAGCCTGTGCGGCCCTTTGAGGGCGGCGGCGTGATGTGTTGTATCAGCCTGCCCAAGACATGGCGACCAGGCATCAAGGTGGTTCTTCGTTACGACTGGTGGCAAGGTGAAGACAAGCCGCGCCAGTACATCACCAAGGAGTTTGAGGTGCCGCCCTACCCTGACGGTCAGGTCGGCACGCTGTGGGCGCTTTTTTACCCAGATGGCAGCATCGAAGTCGTTTCCAGTGACTTCGCGCCCGGCCACGAAAAATGGCCCGGCAAGATCAAAGGGGGCCCGACCCCCACGCTGGAGTACCGACGCAAGGTTTGGCAAGAGGACTACGATCAGTTGGCTGGGCTTTTGCCCTACTGCGAACGGCTGGCGAACGAAGCATCCGAGAAAGATTTTCAAGAGGAATGGACGTACTTTGTAGATCGTCGCAAACAAGAGTCAACCCAATTCTCAGGGCCGAATGACCCTAAGTTTCGAGAGTTAAAGGCGAGAGAAGGCGCTGAATGCGTCAGTTCCCTGAAAGAACGCTTGACGGCGATGGAGAAAGCAAAACCATGACATCAAATGTCTCACTCATCGGCAAGCAAGATCCGCGCTCACTTCAAGATCCGGTGCAGTTCGATAGATTTTTCTCAAAGCAGGATATCGAACAGATTGACAGATCGTTTACTCGCCCTCGCGAAACCGTCCCCCTTTGCCAACCCGGCAAGTCCTGCGAGAACAACCTCTTCCTGGGGTTCTTCTTTGACGGTACACGCAACAACTACGCGCTGTCTGAAGAGTCAGGCACGCATACGCACTCGAACGTCGCTCGGCTCTACGACGCCTTCCCTGGTCTGCGAATTGCGCCAGCACGCGTACTCAAAGCCTCCCCACAGTGGCCCAATGAAGCGGCCTTCAACAACTACCTCCGCATCTACACCCCTGGCGTCGGTACGCCGTTTGATGAAATCAAAGACAGCGGCGAGCATCTGGACGCCACCATGGGCGCAGCCACCGCTCGTTGGGGTGAGCGCAGACTGGTTTGGGCCTTGTGCCAAGCCATCAACGCCGTTCACCTGTACCTGACCAAAGACACCTTCATCAAACCTCAGCGGGTGCTGCAACTGGCCGACCTGATAACGCTGGACGGCGAGCAACTGCGTCACCAACCCAATCGGTGGAAGATTTTGTTTTACGGCCCCAGGGCCAAGGACTTTCTCCAGCGGCTTCTGGAGTCGTGGCACCAAGCCATCCGCGCCCACATGCCTGAAGCCGTCACGAAGACACGACCCAAGATTGACCCCGGTGTCATCAAGCACATCTACGTCAGTGCTTTTGGCTTCTCACGCGGCGCCACTGCCGCTCGGGCTTACACCAACTGGCTGCTGGCCCTGTGCGAACTCGACGCAGAACTCACAGGCCAGGTCGGATATACCCTGGGCGGCTTCCCCGTGACCTTTGATTTTCTGGGCCTGTTCGATACGGTGGCCTCGGTGGGCACAGCGGGCATCGCACCCAACATCATTGGCACCGGTCACAACGGATGGGCCGATCCTGAGCGCTCGCTGAGAGTGCCAAGCAGCGTCAAATGCCTGCACATCGTATCGGCCCATGAAGTGCGTCGATGCTTTCCCTTGGATGCCATCTCGGTGCGTGGTGCCATGGCCGCCAACCACAAGGAAATCATCATGCCGGGCGTTCATTCCGACATCGGTGGCGGTTATGCCCCTGGCGAACAAGGACGTGGGCTCGATCCGCAAGGCGCGGACATGTTGTCGCGCGTGGCGCTGGCTTTGATGTACCGCGAGGCCCGCTTGTCAGGGGCACCCTTGAAGCTTGAGAAAGCGGCGCCTGTGTCACGACAGCGCTTTGCCGTGCATCCCGATGTCATCCGCGCGCTCAATGCCTACATTGACGCATGCAGTGTCCGCACTGGTAACTTCCGAGACATCATGCGCGACCAGATGAAATGGAGCATCTTGTGGCGCAAACATTGGGCTGGCCGCATGGGCAGCAGCGCCAGTGTGCAACGTGCCGCCCAGGTGGACCGCAACGACATCGTCAGCGCAGATCAGGAATTCGTGGATGAAATCGCGGCATTCCAGTCTTGGGTCAAAGAGCCCGCCACCACCAAGCAGGTGACGGTCTGCCCCAAACCCGAGATGGGCATCTGCATGGACATGGAGGAAACCGTCAGCAACCTACCTGGCGTTGACCCGGAACGTCTGCCCGAATGGAAAGACATTGCCGCTTTCTGGAATGAGGGGCCTGTTCCCGCCGCCATCGCGCACCTGCTCGAAAACTTCGTGCACGACTCGCGGGCCTGGTTCAAGCTGATGCCAGGCTCCATCGAAGCCGGTGATGTGGAGAGAGAGCTCAAGCAATGGGTCAAGCTGTATGACAACTACATCGCCATCCAGAAAAACCCGGTGGCACTCGGACTGGCTGGTGGCTACGTGCCCAAACCCCTGAACGACACGAAAATCGAGTGGGTGAAGCTGTACAAGCAAACGGGAAAGATCCCGTCCATGAAAACCACGGGGCGGGAGCCGTTTGAACTTGGCGCTGGCTACTTGCGCTTCCGACGTGTCTACTCGGGCGCCAGCCATTGGCGGCTGACACAACTCAATCCCGTCGAGCCGATTGGCGAACTCGCGAGGGCCACGGGCTGACACTGAAAGGCGGCATGGAGCATCGCCATGAGAGGGGCCTGACGGTCCAGGCCCGCACTCAGTTCTTCCCTGTCGACGGCATCAAGTTCTTCTTGAAAAACGCTGTTTGCCGAGCCACCACCTGCTCAAACAGGGGGCCGGTGTAGGGCGAGAAATGGTCGGCGCCCTTCAGCTCGACATACTCGCCCTTTTGCAGGCTCTGGGCCACGTCGCGCACCTTGCCCACGGGGATGAGGCCATCGTTCTCGGCGGCTACGATCAGCGTGGGAGCGGTGATGTCTTTGGCGCGGTTACCCGGGAACCAGAAGGGCAGGCTCATGAACACCCGTGCAGCGACGCGGTTGTTGGCAGGATCTTGCTGCTCGGCCAAGGGCACCAGCTTCTTGTAGCCTTCATGGCATTCGGCGCAGATCAGGGCGGCAAACTCGCCGTCCTTGGCGATCACCGGCACATACACCGGCTCTTCGTCGTCACTGCGCATCAGGTCACGCAGGGCATACCAGGTGGCCATAGGCTGGTACTTGATGGGGTACTTCAATCCGCTGGACAGGCCGCTGACAAACGGCACCTGCGAGCTCACGGCCTTGACCACCTGCGGGCGCTCGGCCCCGGCCACCAGCACCTGGCCACCGCTGTACGAGGTGCCCCAGATGCCCAGGCGCTGCCCATCCACTTCAGGACGCTGGCTGATGGCGTCGATGGCCGACAGCCAGTCTTTCACGTGCTCTTGGCCATCCACCACACGACGGGGCTGGCCACCACTCTGGCCAAAACCACGGTAGTCAAAGCGCACCACGGCAAAGCCGGCCTTCACGAAGCGTTCGGCAAACGCGGGCAGGCCCCAGTGCTTCAGCCCCCCAAAGCCATGCGCCATGACGATGACGGGTGGCTTCTGGCCGGCTGGCGTCTGGCTGGGGAGCCACATCTCGGCGCTGCAGGTGGTTTGCTGGCAGGCAAAGCTGGCATCCACCACCTTGTAGGGCACTTCGCAAAACCCCATTTCCGAGAGCTGAACCGGCATGAGGGCGCTCGCGTCGTTCAGTTCGGGGTTCTCGGTGCCGCTCAGGCCCCGTCATCGCAGCCTTGGCGGGCGCCCGAG
>JBKBMV010000041.1:0-6328 GCA_046295615.1 Aquabacterium sp. | reverse complement strand
GGGCAAGGGGCTGACGATGATCGCCGCCAGCGGCCCCATCGACCTGCAGGCCCAGGCTGGGCCCGCGCAGATCGCGGCCAAGCAGCGGCTGGAGTTGAAGACGGCCAGTGGGGTGGTCAACATCCAGGCACAACAGCGCGTCAGCATGGCCGTCTCAGGCGGCGCAGCCATTCAACTCAGTGGCAATGGCATTGAGGTGATGTGCCCGGGCACGCTCACCATCAAGGCCAGTGTCAAGAGCATGATGGGGGCAGGTACGCTGGCACTCAAACTGCCCAGCTTGCCCAAGTCCAGCACCACACCCAAGAAGATTGTGTTGACGCTGCAACTCCTGGGCTCGCCAGGCGCACAAGCCTCGCACAGCAGGCCCATCGCACAAAGCCCGTGGCGCATCGTCCGCGATGGCGGCGCTCAAGCCGACCGTGTGATTGCACAAGGTCAAACCGACTCGCAAGGTCAGATCACGCTCACCGACATGCAGCAAAAGCGCCTGTCGGTGGCCATTGCCCGTTGGCCCAACGACGTCTGGCTGCTGAGCGGGCATGATCGTCGCCCGCTGGCCGGCGATGACCTGACACCAGCCGCAGCCAGCAAGGAGGCATCTGATCTTGCAGCCATGGCCGCGATGGACTTCACAGCGCAACCTGCCAACAGCATGTTCACCGATGAGGGGCGCTCACATCGAAGGCTGGTCACCAGAGCCTTGAACCAGTCGAGCGGCACCTCCATCAAGCCTCCCGCCCAGGGTTGACACATGAGCACCAGCACCTTCCGCAAGTACCACAACGACCACCAGGTCAATGTGTACATCGACGAGCACGGCAAATCCTGGACCACGACCATCGCAGGGCAGGCCGCAGCGCACCTGCAAGAAGTCACCAACCCCGAGCGCTTTGCGCCCTCGCGCGTGGGCCACCACGTCCAATCCTTCATCAACGGGCAAGACTATTTTGCCGATGTGGCTGCCGCCATGGCGGCAGCCAAGCAAAGCATCTTCATCGCGGGTTGGCAGGTGAACTGGGACGTGGAGCTCACGACCGGAAGGCGGCTCATCGACGTGCTCAAACAAGCGCTGGATGCCAGTCCCGAACTGCGCATCTACGTGATGCCCTGGATGTCGCCCAAAATGCCGCTGAACACCGGGGACTTTGGCACCATGCTGGCCGTTTTTCAGCTCAACGCCGGGCGCGAGCAGATGCGGGCTTTTTGTTGCCCGGCGGGCCTGCAAAACGACTTCAAAGGCGTGGAGGAAACGTTTTTCAGTCACCACCAAAAGCAGGTGGTGATTGACAACCGCATCGCATACATCGGCGGCATGGACCTGGCTTACGGGCGACGCGACGATGCCCGCAGCAGCCTGAACCATGAATGGCGTAGAGGGCCTGAACGTTACAACCCCGGTATCCCGCCGATGCGCACGCTCACGCCCTCAGAGATGATGCAGTTCATGACCGAAGGTGAACTGCTGCAATCCACCTTGCATGGGGCGTTGCAAGGCAGCGTGACGGGGCGCCTGCAAGAAGCCTTGATGAGCACGCGACGCGCCAATGCCAATGGCATGGCCGGACAGATGATCGACCGCCTGCACGCGTGGTGGCAAGAGCCCATGCCCGACTGGCTGACCCGCCCGCTGGACGCCTTGAAGCCAGACTTCAGCGAACTGCTCGACGAGGCCCGCACCCTCACGGAGCGCGAGGTGTTGCGCAGGATTCAGCAGGGATCATTGACGTCCGCGCACATCCAACGCCCGCTGCAAACCATCGCGGGGCTGATGAAGGCGGCCTACACCACCTTACTACGGGCGGCCTGGCTCAATGAGCGGCCGCACCCGGACATGTTCAAGCCTGGACAACAGTCAGCTCCGCCAGCGGGGGCAATCCTGGCCGACGACCAGCCCCGCCAACCCTGGCAAGATGTGCACATGCGCATGGAAGGCCCCGCCGTGTTTGATGCGGCCATGAACTTCATCCGCCGCTGGAACAGCCTGCAACACAGCTACCTCGCGCGCACCCCCGCCTTGCGCGACAAGGTCAAGGTGCCCGACAGCCTCATCCCCCAAGAGCCCGCCTTCGACGCCAAAGGCCCCGGCACCGCCAAGGTGCGCGTACTGCGCAGCGCGTCACTGAAGCTGCAGCAGCAAGAACGCGCAGCCATGCCCAAACTGCCTGCGCCCATCGGCGTGCAACACGACATCCACGACATGATGGTGCGCCTCATCCTGGGGGCCGATCACTTTGTCTACATCGAGAGTCAGTTTTTCCAGAGCCGGTTTGGTAAGCCTTCGATTGATCCGAGTTCGCTGCCTGGCCAGCTGGCGCAATCTGCAGCCCTCCAACACCTGTTGTCGCAAACCGGCGCACGCATCAAATCGGCGCTGACGCTGATCGGCAACAACCCCCAAGGCGACTTGCTGCCGCAAAACCAGATCTGCTGGGCGCTGGGCCAGCGCATCGAGTTCGCGGTGTGCAACGACTTTCCGTTCCACGCCTATGTGGTCTTGCCCGTGCACCCCGAGGGGCGGCTGGATGACCTGGCCATCATCGGCCAGATCCACTGGACCATGCAAAGCCTGGTCTACGGCAGCCACAGCCTGGTCAACCGCGTGCGCTGCGCCATTGCGGCCAAGAAGATGCTAGCGGGCAAGCAGGTGATTCGTCCTGAGCTTTGGCAGGCCATGCTGGACAAGGCGCGCGAGGGCAAGCCCGGTGAACGCCCTTATGAAAAAATCACGCCCGAAGAATGGGCCCCTTACCTCACGCTCTTGAACCTGCGCACCTGCGAGGTGGTCGGCGGCAAGGTGCGCACCGAGCAGATCTATGTGCACAGCAAGCTGCTGATCGTGGACGATGCCGAGGTGGTGATCGGCAGCGCCAACATCAACGACCGCAGCCTCAATGGCGACCGCGACAGCGAGTTGGCCGTGTTTGTCAGCGATACGGCCTTTCGCAAATCCAAGACGCATGGCAAGGAGACCACCGTGTGCGCCTTCGCGCACCAGTTGCGCACGGACCTTTGGCGCAAGCACCTGGCCCTGGCGGGCAACGGCAATTCAGTGGTCAGGCCCGCGTCCGCGCTGGCGGCGTTGATGGAGCAACCAGCGGCACCGCAGACGGTCAAGCTCATTCAGCAGATTGCGACCGCCAATCAGGCGGCTTATGAGCAAACGTTTGCGCATGTGCCAAGGAACATTCAGAAGGGTGCTCCGATTGAAATCAAAGCATCAATTTGGCCACCTGTGAACCGCAACCCACAACAGCCTTCGCTGGGGATAACCGCCTACGCGAACCAAATGCCCTTCTCGGAAGTCTTCTGGAAAGCCGCTGCACCGAAAGCCGCCCCCCAAGGCATCCAGGGCTTCTTCACTGCCTTGCCCATCGACTGGACTGCGGGCGAAAACAACCACCCTGACATGAACAAAATCCTGCTCACCCAGGTGCCCACCGAAGACCTCAACTATGCGCGCGCGTTGAACAGCGATACGCCGGAGCAAGCAGGATGACAGCCCTCAAAGCCCTGAGCCTTCGGCCCGCTGGCCGATATGCCCTTGTTTTGCTGACCTTGTTATGCATGACGTCCTGCGGGCAAAGCAATGCGAACAAAGCCGCGCGCTATGTGACGCCGCCCGGCTGGAGCAGCGTTTGCCTGGGAACGATGATCGTCGATCTGCCCAAGCAAATCGAAGTGGCCGACTCAGGTTTGGAGCATCGGAGTGGTTATGGATTTGACGAAAAGTTTCGTGGTGCCGCAACCGGCAACCAGCGCGTTAACAACATCGAGTATCAAGAAACATCCATTGGGACGCTCAAAGACCTGCAATCCTTCAAAGGCATTGCCGGTTTCAAGTCCATCGTTCAGCCCGGACTGAACCTTGACCCCGAGCAACGTGAAGAGCGCAAAGCGCATGTGCGCGAGGTGGATGTTGGCGACCCAAATGCATACGCCTTTCGGCAATATGGCATTTACGACATTGGTTACTTGGATTCTTCAGATAAAAGGCTGAGGACATTCTCTGGCGCGCTTCGTGTATTTGCTGATCAAGAAGAGTACGAGCGGATGTTTCGCTCGTTCACCGACGCCGACATTCAAGCCTTCTACCAACACCTGCGCACCAACATCTACCGCGCCCGCGCCCCGGAAGACCTGCCCACCGAGCCCGGCGTGTGCACCCCCTTCGGTCTGTTCCGCCAGCAAGCTGGCGAGCCGATACCCAGTTTTGATGTCGAGGTACCGCTTCGCAGCCTGAAGTACCCCAGCCTGGTGTTCTTCGTGCGGGTGAAGACGCCCCACGAAGATGCCCCCAAGGACATCAAAGACCTGCCCGATCCCAACAACGTCACCATGAACGACCTCAAGTCGCTCAAGGGCATGGAGGGCATCTTGTTGTTGGCCAACCTGATGGGCATCAAGCAAACCGTGGGGCCTGAGCCCGTGGCCATCGCAGGGCAGCCTGGCCGCGTGCTGGCCCGTGAGTACCACCACGATGGTGGCTTGGCGCACAACGGCGGCGGCCCCGGCGCCGCCTATGAAATGCAGGCCGATGTGGTGGGCGTGCAAGGCCGCCCCGACATGCCTGCCATGACCATCCGCATGGCGGCCATGCTGCCTGACAAAGAACCCTACCCGGAACCCACCCGGCAGTGGAACCCAGACAAACGCCGTTTTGAGATGGTGCCCTTCAAACCTGCACGCCCTGGTATCCGGGGCATCCAGCCACCGCCGTTTGAAGAAGGCTTGGCCTACTTCCGCCAGGTGCTGTCCAGCGTGCGGCCTGCCGATGCGGTGGCGGCGAGCGTGGCGGGTGCAGGATCAAAGTCAGCAGCGGGTTCTCCGCCCTGAGGGGCATGGGCAAAATGATACGAAAGGTGTCAGTTGCGAAACACGCGATGCAATCTGCCGCCCTCAAGCACCTGTTGTCGCAAACCGGCGCGCGCATCAAATCGGCGCTGACGCTCATCGGCAACAACCCCCAGGGCGACAAGCTGCCGCAAAACCAGATCTGCTGGGCCCTGGGACAGCGCATCGAGTTCGCGGTGTGCAACGACCTCCCGTTCCACGCCTACGTGGTCTTGCCTGTGCACCCTGAAGGGCGGCTGGATGACCTGGCCATCATCGGCCAGATCCACTGGACCATGCAAAGCCTGGTCTACGGCAGCCACAGCCTGGTCAACCGCGTGCGCTGCGCCATTGCGGCCAAGAAGATGCTGGCGGGCAAGAAGGTGATTCGTCCTGCGCTCTGGCAGGCCATGCTGGCCAAAGCCCGAGAAGGCCAACCTGGCGAGCGCCCTTACGAACAAATTACTCCGCAAGAGTGGGCCCCTTACCTCACGCTCTTGAACCTGCGCACCTGCGAGGTGGTGGGCGGCAAGGTGCGCACCGAGCAGATTTATGTGCACAGCAAGCTGCTGATCGTGGACGATGCCGAGGTGGTGATCGGCAGCGCCAACATCAACGACCGCAGCCTCAATGGCGACCGCGACAGCGAGCTGGCTGTGTTCGTCAGCGACACGGCCTTCCGCAAATCCAAAACCCATGGGCTGGAAACCACCGTGTGCGCCTTCGCGCACCAGTTGCGCACCGACCTGTGGCGCAAGCACCTGGCCCTGGCGGGCAACGGCAATTCCATTGTCAGGCCCGCTTCAGCCCTGGCGGCGTTGGTGGAGCAACCTGCGGCACCGCAGACAGTCAAGCTCATTCAGCAGATTGCCAAGGCGAATCAGGCGGCGTATGAGCGCACGTTTAGGCATGTGCCGAGGAACAAGCAGGTGGACAATCCGGGACGCAAAGCATCGATATGGGCCATGGTGGACCGAGACCCCAAGAAGGCGGAGGCCACCTTGCGGAACATCCCAATCTACGCGGGTCAAATGCCCTTCTCTGAAGCCTTTTGGAAAGCCGCAGCGCCAAAGGTCGCGCCGCAGGGCATTCAGGGCTTCTTCACCGCCTTGCCCATTGAGTGGACTGAAGAAGAGAACAATCACCCTGACATGAACAAAATCCTGCTCACCCAGGTGCCTACCGAGGGCTGCAACTATGCGCACGTGTTGAACAGCGATACACAGGAGCAAGCAGGATGACATTCCGCGCACCCCTGAGCCCTCGGTCCGCTGGCCGATGTGCCCTTGTTTTGCTGACCTTGTTATGCATGACGTCCTGCGGGCAAAGCAATGCGAACAAAGCCGCGCGCTATGTGACGCCGCCCGGCTGGAGCAGGGCACTTCGCAAAACCCCATTTCCGAGAGCTGAACCGGCATGAGGGCGCTCGCGTCGTTCAGTTCGGGGTTCTCGGTGCCGCTCAGGCCCCGTCATCGCAGCCTTGGCGGGCGCCCGA
>JBKBMV010000040.1:0-6806 GCA_046295615.1 Aquabacterium sp. | reverse complement strand
GTGCCAGCAAGGGGTGCGCCAGCATGCCGATCAAGGGCTGCGGTGTGCTCATGGGTCTTCCTGCGTTGATATTTGGAACGCACGAAGTCTAGAGGCCGAGCCCCGCCCGATCATCCCCCCTGGGGTGGGGAAGTTGCTACAAGGTGCAACCAAGCCCAGACAGGGCGAAGTGACAGCTTCTCCTTGGGTGTCGCCAGCTCTCGATCGGAGGGGCCTTGGGCGGCGGCTGGCGCAATTCCTGCGCTCGGACGTATGATGATCGGTTGCCTTTTGATCGCCGCCGATGTCCCGCCCCGCCTCCAGCTCTGTGCCCTGTCCCGTGCCTGATCGCGACTCTTCGGAGCGCCCCCAGATTCGCATCCGCGGGGCGCGCACCCACAACCTCAAGAACATTGACCTCGATTTGCCCCGCAACGAGCTGGTGGTCATCACCGGCTTGTCGGGCTCAGGCAAATCCAGTCTGGCGTTCGACACCTTGTATGCCGAAGGCCAGCGCCGCTATGTGGAAAGCCTGAGCGCTTACGCGCGTCAGTTTCTGCAGTTGATGGACAAGCCCGAGGTCGATGTGATCGAGGGCCTGTCGCCCGCCATCAGCATCGAGCAGAAGGCCACCAGCCACAACCCACGCTCGACCGTGGGCACGGTGACCGAGATCCACGATTACCTGCGCCTGCTGTATGCCCGTGCGGGCACGCCGTTCTGCCCGGACCACGACTTGCCCTTGCAGGCCCAAAGCGTCAGCCAGATGGTGGACGCCACGCTGGCCCTGCCGGAAGACACGAAGCTGATGATCCTGGCGCCCGTGGTGCGCGACCGCAAAGGCGAGTTCGCCGAGCTGTTTGCCGACATGCAGGCCCAGGGCTATGTGCGCTTTCGTGTCAATGGCCAGGTGGTCGAGGTGGCCGACCTGAAACCCCTGGTGAAGAACGAGAAGCACGACATCGACGTGGTGGTAGACCGCGTCAAGGTGCGCCCCGACATGGCCCAGCGCCTGGCCGAGAGCTTCGAGACCGCCCTGCGCCTGGCCGATGGCCGCGCGCTGGCCGTGGAGATGGACTCGGGCGCCGAGCACCTGTTCTCGGCCAAGTTCGCCTGCCCGGTGTGCAGCTATTCGCTGTCCGAGCTGGAGCCGCGGCTGTTTTCGTTCAACTCGCCCGTGGGCGCCTGCCCGACCTGCGACGGCCTGGGCCACGTGATCGCGTTTGATCCCCAACGGGTGGTGGCGTTTCCGTCGCTGAGCCTGGGCAGTGGTGCCGTCAAAGGGTGGGACCGCCGTAACCCCTACACCTACAGCCTGATCGAATGCCTGGGCAAGCACTACGGGGTGGATATCGAGCAGCCCTTTGAAGAGCTGCCGTCGGATCTGCAGCAGGTCATCCTGTATGGCTCAGGCACCGAAGAGATCGAGTTCGTCTACGAGGCCGATGGCCCCTCGGGCAAGAAGCGCAAGGTCAAGCGGCAGCACCCCTTCGAGGGCATCATTCCCAACTTCGAGCGCCGCTTCAAAGAGACCGATTCGGCCGCCGTGCGCGAAGAGTTGGGCCGCTACCAGCAGCCCAAGGCCTGCCCCGATTGCCATGGCACCCGGCTGCGCCGTGAGGCTCGTCATGTCAAGCTGTATGACGCCGTCACGGGCGACACCCGCGCCATTTACGAGATCGGCCACGCCACGCTGGCCGAGGCCCATCGCTACTTCGAGGGCCTGCAACTCCAGGGCGCCAAGGCCGAGATCGCGACCAAGGTGGTCAACGAGATCCGCTCGCGGCTGCGCTTTCTGAACGATGTGGGCCTGAACTACCTCAGCCTGGATCGCAGTGCCGACACGCTCTCGGGCGGCGAGGCGCAGCGCATCCGTCTGGCTTCGCAGATCGGCTCGGGTCTGACCGGCGTGATGTACGTGCTCGATGAGCCCAGCATCGGCCTGCATCAGCGCGACAACGACCGCCTCATCGGCACCTTGCAGCACCTGCGCGACCTGGGCAACAGCGTGATCGTGGTCGAGCACGATGAAGACATGATCCGCGCTGCCGACCACGTGGTGGACATGGGCCCGGGGGCAGGTGTGCATGGGGGGCGTGTGATGGCCCAGGGCACGCCCGAGCATGTCGCGGCCCAAGCCGAGAGCTTGACCGGGCAGTACCTGTCTCGGGCCTTGCGCATTCCGGTTCCCGAGCATCGCCGGGCCTTCACGGCAGAGACACCCCGGCTGCGCGTGGTCAACGCCACCGGCCATAACCTCAAAGGCGTGACCGCCGAGTTCCCCGTGGGCCTGCTGACCTGCGTGACCGGTGTGTCGGGCTCGGGCAAGTCCACCCTGGTCAACGACACCTTGTACGCGGCCGTGGCCAAGAAGCTCTACCAGGCGCACACAGAGCCCGAGCCCTACGACGAGATCGAGGGCCTGGAGCTGTTCGACAAGGTCATCAACGTCGACCAGTCGCCCATCGGGCGCACGCCACGCAGCAACCCGGCCACCTACACAGGTCTGTTCACGCCCATCCGCGAGCTGTTCGCCGATGTGCCGGCAGCGCGCGAACGGGGCTATGGCGCTGGGCGTTTCAGCTTCAACGTGGCCGGTGGGCGGTGCGAGGCCTGCCAGGGCGACGGCATGATCAAGGTGGAGATGCACTTTCTGCCCGATGTGTACGTGCCGTGCGATGTGTGCCAGGGCAAGCGCTACAACCGCGAGACGCTGGACATCCTCTACAAGGGCAAGAACATCCACGAGGTGCTGAACCTGACGGTGGAAGATGCGCTGGCCTTTTTCAGCGCGGTGCCCAGCATCGCGCGTAAGCTGCAAACGCTGATGGACGTGGGCCTGGGCTACATCCGCCTGGGGCAAAGTGCCACCACGCTGTCAGGCGGCGAAGCTCAGCGTGTGAAGCTGGCGCTGGAGCTCTCCAAGCGCGACACGGGGCGCACGCTCTACATCCTGGACGAACCCACCACCGGCCTGCACTTCCACGACATCGCCCTGTTGCTGAAGGTGCTGCACCAACTGCGTGATGCGGGCAACACCATCGTCATCATCGAGCACAACCTGGATGTGATCAAAACGGCCGACTGGCTGATCGACATGGGGCCCGAAGGGGGCTCAGGCGGTGGGCAGGTGCTGATGGCGGGCACACCTGAGGCCTTGGCTGCTTTCGAGGGCAGCTATACCGGGCATTACCTCAGGCCGCTGCTGGCCTGATCAGGTGCGCATGAAGCCCAGGTCGTGCGAGCTGCTGTTGAAGCGGGTGAGGTTGGGCAAGATAGCGTAGCTGCCGCCCTGGGTGAGGTCATAAGCCGACACGCCCATCCACCGTCCCAGGGTGTAGGCCAACTGGTCCACCGAGGTGGTGGGCAGCAAGGAGCCATTGTCGATTTGGTCGGGGCTGCCGAACACCCGCTGGGCATTGGCCGTGCTGTATTGTGGGAAGGTGCCATACACCTCGCCCCCGCGCACCGCGCCGCCCATGACGAAGTGGTGGGCACCCCAGCCGTGGTCGGTGCCGTCGCCGTTGCTGGTGAAGGTGCGGCCAAAGTCTGAGGCGGTGAAGGTGGTCACGGCGTTGCGCATGTCGCCGCCCGGCATGGAGCCCAGCACGTCGTGGAAGTACTTCAAGGCGTGGTCCAGTTGCGCCATGCGCTCAGCGTGATCGCGGATCTGGTTGTCGTGGGTGTCAAAGCCGCCCAGGCTCACCATGAAGAACTGGCGCTGCATGCCCAGATTGGCCGTGCGGTTGGTTTCGATGAGCCTCGCCACCATTTGCAACTGAATGGCGAGCGAGTTGCTGCGCAAGCTGCCCGTACTGGGGCTCATGTATTGCAAGCGTGGGTCCGAGTTGACACTATACAAATTCGGGGGCGTCGGGGTTCCCCAGGGTGCAGTCCACGGTACCGGCAGGTTGTTGGCCAGCAGATCGCTGGCGCGCAGAGCACGCTGGGCCACTTGCTCATGGTCTTGAGACAGCATGTCCGTCCGATCGGTGGCCGATAGGAACGAAGCGGCCGCCGCCTGTAGCTCGGTGCTGCCATAAATGCGCCGATCGCTGCCCAGGGTCAGCACCCGCGTGTTGCTGCTTTGGTAGGGCAGCACCATGCGCCCAGACAGCCACACAGCCGCACTGGCAGGCGTCATGCAGGTGAAGTAGCGGCGGATCAAGTAAGCATCGTCACCCTGGCCTTGACCGTTGCCGCCCATCAGCAGGTCGCCCATGCGGCCTGCCCAGCCAGCCCCAGCACCCTCTGGGGCGAAGGCTTGCCACATTGATTGCTGATCGTTGTGAGAGAACAGCTTGGTGGGCTTGGACACCAGAGGGTTGTTCCAATCGGCCTTGCTCATCGGCGCGAGCAAGGGGCCCACATTGGCCACGATGGCCAGCTGTCCGCTTTGATAGAGGTTCTGGGTTTCGCGCAGGGCAGGGTGCAAGGCAAAGCTGCGGCCACTGTGGACTGCACGGCCGCTGTGGCTGATGGGCAGTACCCCGCCCAGTCGGTCGGGGGAGTTTGCGCCGGCCGCCAAGTTAGCTGCCACGCCCGCTTCGCGAAGGGCGATCGGCACACTGCCGTCGTTGCTGTTGCGGGCGCTCGGGTCGCGGTGGTTCAGGTAGTGCTGCCACGAGTCGGTGTCGGTGGCCAGCACGGTGTTGAAGGCGTCGTTACCGCCGTACAGGAAGATGCACACCAGGGCCTGGTAGCCACTGTTGCCCGATGATTGGGCCGCCGCCTGGGCGATGACACTGAGGTTCAGGCCCAGCGGCCCGGCCACGCCCAACGACGAGGCCGCGGCCATCTGGCGCAGGAAGGTACGACGTGAGGTGGTGCTCATGGTGGGGCCTCAGCGCTGGATCAGGAATTCGGGTGACAGGGTGACCAGCAGGGCCGCAGCCTGCACCCGGCGCAGACGCTGGTCGTCGGTCAGGGTGCTGCTGCTCCCGATCGATTCCAGGGCGGTGACAGCCTGCGCCTGACGTGTCGCGGGCAAGGGCTGTCCTAGCAGACGCTGCGCCATCTCTTCCATCAGGGCATCAGGGCGGTTGGCCAGTGAGGTGAAACTCGACCAGTCAAACTTCACATCCAACCGGTTATGTGGTGTGCCATGCCATTGGCCCCAGCCATCACGCAAGGCCGACGCCATGAAATTGGCATAGCCCAGCACCGAGGTCTCACTGGTGATCTGCATCTCGGGCGCCACCAGTCCCTTGCTGGCTGTCACAGACTGCGGTGGGGTGTAACCTGGGCGGAAAAAGTTGAACACTGAGGGCGATAGCAAGGGAGCTTGCCCCAGACTGCTGGAGGCATCCTCTGTACCACTGCTCAACATGTAACCCATGAGTTCAGGCGAGGCTGTGGCTTGTTGATTGACACTGGTGTGCGGCAGGGCGCGTAAAGCGTGGGTCCAGCGCAGAATCGGCTCACGTAGCTTGCCATAAGCAGCTTGGTCGATGGGCTGCGATTGTGGTTGACGAGCTTCCGGGTGAAGCAAAATGGCTTTGGCCACGGCACCCAGGTTGCCTCCGCTGCTGCGGAACACCTGGGTGATGTCTCGCACATAGCTGGGGCTGGGGTTGCTGCTGACCAGTCGTTGGATCAACTGCTTGCTGATGAAGGGGGCGGTGTTGGGGTGATTGGCCAGGCGATCCAAGGCGATGCGAAGACTGGCTGCCGGATCCGGTTTGGTTTGAGCAGGGACTTCCACCCCCAGGAAACGCTTGACCGACACCGAGTGCTCGTTGTCGTAGAAGCTCATCGGCCGCCAGTACTGCTCTTCACTCTGGCATTCCGGTGCGCGCCAGAAGCAGCGCCACCAGGGCAGGCTCATCTGGTCTGAACTGCGGTACCACCCCAGCCCGGTGAAGACCTTGGCCAAGCCGGAGACATCGGCCGCCGTGTAGGCTTCCACCAGCGGCTCACCCTCACCCAATACACGACCATTGGCGTCCACAGGCTGGCCAGCGTCGTTGATGAGGTGCAAGCCAATTGAGAACAACTGCATCACCTCGCGAGCGAAGTTCTCGTCAGGCACACGACCTGTGAGTGCGTCTTCCTTCCGGTTGTACAGGTGCGAGAGGTAGGTGCCCATGGCCGGGTGCAAGGCCACGGCCTCCAGCAATGATCGGTAGGAACCTGTGCTGCGCTCAGTCAACATGTCGGCGTAGCTCGCCACCAGACGAGTGTCGACTGACAGGTTGGAGACGACAAAGATTTGCGACAGGGCAAATGCGAGACGCAGCCTCAGTTGGGCATCGTCATGAACCGCCAAGGTCCACCAGCCATGGTGAAGATCCTGCCAGTACGGCGCTGTGGTCTTGCGCTGCTCCATGGCGCGTTTGAGCAGCGCATAGTGGGTGCTGCGCGGCTGCAGGGCCAGTTGTTCATCAATCCAGTCGTCGTAGCCCAGACTGGTCACACGCTGGATGTCTCTGTTGGTGGGGCCGAAGGTGGCTTGCACCAGAAATCGATGAGCCTCACTGGCGCTTTGTGGCGCCACCATCGCCGACGAGCGATCCATGCGAGCGCTGTCAGCACTTTCACCGCCGCCACAGCCCACCAGCAGCAAAGCACCCAGTGCGGCGCTCAGCCACCATCCAGTGCGACGGGCGGCAGGAGAAGAAACGGCGGTGGGTGAGGCGGTGGCAGTCATATGGCACTAGACTTGGGATGCTGGCGAAGGTTGCCACGGCTGTACCCCGCCACAGTGATCCTAAATCCGGCAGTTCAGCGCCCATGATCGCACGCTGAGCCAGAGCTGGCGCGGGTGTGACCGGATTTGGCACACTCACCAGATGGGTGAGAGCAAACGTAAGCGCGAGGTGGCCGCA
>JBKBMV010000039.1:0-7021 GCA_046295615.1 Aquabacterium sp. | reverse complement strand
GCATGCGCAGCTGGCCGGTGGCGTCGTCGATCAGCCACTGGTTGGCGCCGCTGCCGTCCAGGTGGCTGCTGTGCCAGCCAGAGATCGTGCCGCCGTGGTTGGCGCCGGTGTCCACCCCGGCGGGCCAGGGCAGCTCGTGTTGGCCGTGGTGCAACTGGCCGATGACGACGGGGCGGTCGATGTCGCCATCGATGAAGTCCACCATCACCTCGCTGCCGGCGCGGGGCGTGAAGACGGTACCCCAGTTGGGGCCGGCCAGATGCTGGGCCACGCGCACCCAGGTGCCGCTGCGTTCGTCATGGCTGGCGTGGGTGGCGGCTTCTCCTTGCGGGCCCGCAGGCGTGCTCAGGCCCGCACTCAAGGGTGCCGCGCCACGCTGCCACGCAAACTGGATGCGGATGCGCCCATCGCGGTCGGTGTGCAGGGGCTCGCCCTCAGCCGCCACCACGGTGGCGATCTGGGGGCCGGGGGCGGTGGGGGCCACGATGGCTTGCAGGCTGTGCGGTGGCACCAGGCGGGTGCTGGCGGGCACGGCCGTGAACCGGTTGCGGTAGCTGCCTTGCTCCAGATCGGGCTGCGACAGCAGCTGAGCAGCCTGCGCCCCCAGGTTGTTGGCCGCCTCGTGGCTGATGTGGATGACGGTGAACTGGCGGGCCTCCAGCGGCTGGCCCTCGTACAGGTGGTGGCCGGTGATGGCGAAGCGCTGGGCGGGGGCCATCAGACGCACGGCACCTTGGGCCTGCACCTGGCGATGGCCCAACTCGTGGGCGGCCAGCACGGTGTCGGCCCGGCGCTCGGCCTGGGCGGGGCTGCCGGGCTGGGCGTCGGCCACGCGGCCGTCGGCATGGCGGCGTTCGCCATGGCCCAGGTAGGTTTCCAGCACGGGGGCGCTGCCATGGGGCAGGGTGCTGTGGCGTTGGCTGGCCAGGCCTTGCAGTTGGCGCTCGTCCCAAGCCCCCAGGGTGACGGCGTTGGGCACCAGGCGTTGGCCCACGCTCCAGGCGGTCAGCGTGTCGCGCACGGTGCCGCCGTCCAGGCCCAGGGCCGAATCCACGGCCGCCAGGCCAGTGCTCAGGCCCAGCCCCGCCAGAGCGGATTCGCCGCCACGCAGATCGGGGCGGCTGTAGGCCAGCTCGCCCAGATCGGGCAGGGTGGCGTGCTGGTCGAAGATGCGCAGGCAGTGCCGCGAGGCACGGGCCCCGGCCACGGTGGCGGCGTTGCTGGTGGGCTCATCGCCTTCGGCCAGGTGTTCCACACACCAGCTCCAGCCCTCCTGGGCCATCAGGCGCTGGGCGAAGTCCCAGTCGGTTTCGGCGTACTGGGTGCACAGGGCACGCACGGGACCATCGTCGGCCACGTCAAAGCGTACATGGGCTTGCGGCCAGGCTTTGAAGACGGCACTCAGGATGTCGCGGGCCGTTTGGTCTTGAAAGATGCGGGTGTCTCGGCGCTGTTGCAGCCAGTGCGTCCACGACGCCAGGGTGAGGCGGTAGCGGGCCAGGCCGCCATCGCTGGCCAGTTGGGCGGCGTGCATGGCGTAGCCGTGCCAGTGCCGCCAGCGGCCATCGGCCTGCATGAGGCGCACGGTGAGCTGTTCGCCCGTCAGGGCCTTGAGTGCCAGGTGCGCGTTGGTGCTGAGGCAGTCAAGCTCGGCCCATAAGGGCTCATGCGCATGCACGCCTTCGTGAATGCGGCAGCGCTCCAGCACCAGACTGCCTTCGGGCAGGGGCGTGTGCAGTTGCAGCAGGCGGGTGCTTTGGCCGATACCCAGGGCTGCGCTGAGACGTGACAACAGGTCGTTGCCCAGGTGGCTCATGGCCCCTGGTGCGAATGGCGTGGACGGCAAGGCCCCTCCGCAGTTTTAAGGATCTGGGGCTGTATCCTAGAAGGGTCAGCGTGCCGCGCAGGTCCCACCAACAGGGGGAAGTTGCAACGAGGTGTTGCAGGTTGACGTGTCAGCGCCGGGGCAGGGCCTCAGGCCTCACGCCGCCTCAACCCACACAGGCACGGCACTGAAGGCCGCATTGCCACTGAGCCGGTCGGTCAGGCGGTCGTCCGTCAGGTCGTTGATGCTGGCGCCTGCGTGGGCCTGGGCCACCTGCAGCGCGATGCCGGGGCGATCATGCCCCCAGCCGTGCGGCAGGCTGACCACGCCGGGGCGGATGTCGGGCGTCACGTGCAGGGGCACGCGCACCTGGCCCACGCGCGAGGCCACGGTCACGGTTTGCCCATCGCTGAGCGATTGGCGCTCGGCATCGTGCGGGTGCATCCACAGCACGCAACGCGGCTTGCCTGAGACCAGCCGCTCGCTGTTGTGCATCCACGAGTTGTTGGTGCGCACGTCACGCCGGCCGATCAGCTTGAGGGCAGGGCGGCCATCGGGCGCGGTGGCCTTGGCAAGGGCGGCACCCGCCGGGAAGGCCTGTGCCAGATACGGCAACTCGTGCTGGATCATCGCGGGCAGCAGGCCAATGGTTTTGCGCCGCGCCTGCAGGCTGGCCACCAGCGAGGGCTTCAGCGGACCCAGGTCCAGGCCTTCAGGGTGCTGGCGCAGTCGCTTCAGGGTCACGCCATGTTGTTTGGCCGTCGGGCTGCGGCGCAGGCCAATGTCCAGCACGCGGTGCGGGGGCAGGCGGCGCATGAGGCTGCGCACCAGCATGCCTTGCAGGCGTTGCGTCATCGTGCCTTTCTCAAGTGCCCAGATGCGCCGCGCATAGCGCTGGGCCAGCTCGCTGTAGATCTCCCAGTCGTGCAGCGTGCCGGGGGCGCGTTCCACGATGGCCTCGCTATAGCGGCTCACGTTGTGCACGGCCAGGTGCAGGAAGACCAGGTCGTAGTGGTCGTGCTCCACGAAGCAGGTGGGCGGCAGGATGACGTGGGCGTGGCGTGTGGTCTCGTTCAGGTAGAAGTCGATGGAGACCATGAAGTCCAGCCCGGCCAAAGCCTCGTCCAGCTGGCGCCCGTTGGGGGTGGACAGCACGGGGTTGCCGGCGGCCGTCACCAGGGCGCGGATCTGCCCCTTGCCGGGCGTGAGCATCTCTTCCGCCATCACCGACACGGGCAGCTCACCGCTGAACTCGGGCGCCCCCCGTACGCGGCTGCGCCAGGCGCCCAGGTGGCCGGGGCCCATCAGCTTCATCTGGATGAGGTTGAGTGCCGGGCTGGTGAGCAGGGCGCCGCCTTCGCGGTCCACCTGGCCGGTGAGCAGGTTCAGCACCTGGATGGCCCACTGGCACACCACGCCGTGGGCCTGGGTGGACACGCCCATGCGGCCATAGACCACGCCGCCCTCGGCCTGGGCCAGCTCGCGCGCCAGGCGGCGGGTGGTGGCCGCGTCGATGCCGGTGTGGGCGGCGGTGGATTCGGGGGTGAAGCCGGCCACGGCCTCGCGCACGGCGTCGATCTGCGTCAGCACGGGCTGCAGGGCGCCGGGGCGCACCAGGTTTTCATCGAACAGGGTGTGGATCAGGGACAGCAGCCAGGCCGCGTCGGTGCCGGGGTCGATGGCCAGGTGCTCGTCGGCGATGGCGGCGGTTTCGGTGCGGCGGGGGTCGACCACCACCAGCCGGCCACCACGGGCCTTGAGTGCCTTGAAGCGCGCGCGCACATCGGGTACCGTCATCAGGCTGCCGTTGGAGGCCAGCGGGTTGGCGCCCAGGACCAGCATGAAGCGCGTGCGGTCGATGTCGGGGATGGGGATGGCCAGTTGGTGGCCATAAAGTGCCTGGGCCACCACATGGTGGGGCAGTTGGTCGGCTGAGGTGGCCGAAAACCGCGCGCGGGTTTTGAGCTGGCTGAGGAACAGGTGGCCGTGCGTGATGTTGCCCCAGTTGTGCACATTGGGGTTGCCCTGGTACACGCCGACGGCGTGACTGCCGTGTTGCTCGCGCACGCGGGCCAGGCCCTCGACCACCAGGTCAAAAGCCTGTTCCCAGCCGATGGGCTCCCACCGCGTGTGGCCGTCCACCGTGATGCGGCGCATGGGCTGGCGCAGGCGGTCGGGGTCTTCGTGCAGATCCTTCAGGGCCACGGCCTTGGGGCAGATGTGCCCGCGCGAGAGCGGATCAGCCTCGTTGCCCTTGATGCTGATGATGCGCGCCGACGGCCCCGTGCCCCGCACCTGGAAGGTCAGGCCGCAGATGGCCTCGCAGAGGTTGCACACACCGTGCTTGGTGACGATGGGGGCGTCGGCAGCCGGCGCGGTGGGGTGGGCATGGGCCATGAGGACATCCTGGGTCGTGGGGTGTCCTGCATGCTAGCGGATTGACGCCCGTCGTGCAGGCCCGGTCAGGTGTTGCGGGGGCTCAATCGGGTCCACACGGGCCAGGTGAACACCGCCACGGCAGCGCCGATGCCGCCTGCCATGCCAGCCAGCGCCACCCAATCCACCCAATAACGCAACTCGGACAGTGATGAGGCCACCATCCCCGGCAGGGTGAGGAAGCAGACGCCTGCCACCAGGGCGCCCAGCCCCACCGCCTTCAACAGACCCCGCCCCCAGCAGACGTCGCTGCTGCGCAAGCTCACGACCATCAGCGCCAACCACGCGACCACGGCCACCCACAGCCACACGCCGGTGCTGAGCAGCATTTCCCAAACGATGTTGAGCATCAACCAGATTTCGTACATGGTGTTCTCCTCGTGCGGGGTTCAGACATGGCCCTTGAGCACACCGATGTAGGCGGGCTTGAGCATGCGGACCTTCATCATCCAGGCCAGGAAACTGTCCTGGAGGGGATCAATGACGGGCAGGGTGGGTATCAGGCGGCCTTCGTAGTCGAACTCGACCAGCCAGGCCGAGCCCTCGCGGGTGATCAGCGGGCACGAGGTGTAGCCATCGAAGCGCTCTTGAGGCGCCTTCCCTCGAATCACCGACACCAGGTTGTTCGCCACCAGGGGCGCTGCTTTCTTGATGGTGGCTGCGGTCTTGCCGCGCGGGGTGCCGTTGATGTCGCCCACGCCGAAGACGTTGGGGTAGCGCTTGTGTTGCAAGGTCTCCTTGTCCACCTCCAGCCAGCCACCGCCGGCCATGGGGCCGGTTTGCCAGGCCAGGGCACTTTGCTTGACCACATCCGGGGCCCGCATGGGGGGCACGGCGTGCAGGAAATCGTACGAGCGCTTCACCAGGCCGCCGTCCGGGGTCTGGAAGGTGGCTTGGCGAGCGTCGATGTCGACCGCCTTGAGCACATGCTCGTAGGTCACCCCGATGTCCAGCTCTTTCCAGCGCGCCAGCACGGCCTCGGCCACCGTGGGCACCCCAAAAATCACCTTGGGGCCACACATGAACTGCACCTTGGATGCCTGCAGCGTGCCGGCCTGGCGCAGCCGATCGCGCAGCATGAACGTCATCTTCAGCGGCGCGCCAGCGCACTTCAGTGGGGTGGTGGACAAGGTCATCAAGGCCTCACCACCCTTCTGGGCAAACGCCTCCATGGCCTTCCAGGTGGCCTCGGCCGCATCGGCGCTGGGGTACACGCTGCCCAGGCCGTTCTGACCGATGCGGGCCACGTCCATGCCCTCGATCAGGCTCCAGTCCTGGTGCGTGCCGGTGGCCACCACCAGGTAGTCGTAGCGCAGAATCTGCCCGCCCACGGTGCGCACCTCCGGGTCGATCTGGGCGGCCATGTCCTTCACCCAGGTGACACCCGCTGGATGGAACTCTTCGTTGCGGTTGATGACCTTGGTCAGGCGCATGCTGGGTAGGATGCGCCCGCCGGGAGGTGGAACAAAAGGCTTCTTGTGAAAACCCGAAATCAGTGTATTTGTATACCCGTTGGGGTATAGTGAGGGCATACCCTGAGCAACAGGGTGTTTCAACCACAGAAGGGTTCACCATGACGATTCAACACACCGATGTGGCCATCCTGGGCGCCGGAACAGCCGGGCTGTACGCCATGCGCGAGGTGAAGCGCGCGGGTCGTGATGTGCTGCTGATTGATCATGGGCCGCTGGGCACGACCTGTGCGCGGGTGGGGTGCATGCCCTCCAAGGTGGCCTTGCACGCCGGTGCGGCCTGGGCCACCCGGCTGCATTGGGGTGAGATTGGGGTGACCGGCCAAGAGCACCTTCAGATCGACCGGGCGCAGGTCTGGGCCCATGTGCGCCAGTGGCGCGATCAGTTTGCCCACAGTGCGGCGGGTAAGGCGCGGCAGGGCGCGGGTGAGCGGCTGCTGATGGGGCGGGCGCGCTTTCAGGCGCCCACGGTGCTGGTGGTTGACACGCCCGATGGCGTGGTGACCGTGCATGCCCGTGCGGTGGTCATCGCCACGGGCTCCAGGCCCGTGGTGCCCGCCTGGTTGAATGAACTGGGTGAGCGCGTGGTCACGACCGATGACTTCTTTGAGTTGCCTGCAGTGCCTGACCGCGTGGGCGTGCTGGGTCTGGGCGCCATTGGTCTGGAGATGGGGCTGGCCTTGTCTCGACTGGGCGTGACGGTCGTGGGGGCCGATCTGGCGCCCGTGGTGGCGGGGATCGCTGACCCGGTGGTGGCCGAGCAGGCGCAGGCCTTGTTTGCGCGGGAGATGACGCTGTGGTTGGGGCAAGCCAGCACGCTCAAGCCCACGGCGGATGGGGTGCTGATGCAGTCGGGAGACCGCCAGGCCGAGGTGGATCTGGTGCTGGCCGCTTTGGGCCGGCGGCCGAATGTGGATGGCCTGGGCTTGGCCGAGATGGGTGCGCCGCTGGATGCGCGGGGGACGCCCGTGTTCAACCCGCAGACCATGCAGGTGGGGGATTGGCCCATGTACATCGCCGGCGATGCCAACGCGGATCGGCCACTGATGCACGAAGCCAGTGACGAGGGCAGCATCGCCGGCTTCAACGCCGCGCGACATGCCATGGGTGAGTCGCCGACGGGGTTTGAGCGCAAGGTCAGCCTGGGGATTGCCTTCACCGACCCCGATGGGCACTTCGCAAAACCCCATTTCCGAGAGCTGAACCGGCATGAGGGCGCTCGCGTCGTTCAGTTCGGGGTTCTCGGTGCCGCTCAGGCCCCGTCATCGCAGCCTTGGCGGGCGCCCGA
>JBKBMV010000038.1:0-8544 GCA_046295615.1 Aquabacterium sp. | reverse complement strand
AGGTCAGCGCCGGGCTGAGAGCGCCAGAAGGACGAGGGCTTGATGCGCGATGTGCTCATGGGCGCCATCATGCCGGCTCACGGGCGACAACGGTTAGGGAGGTTTCGAGAAGTGCCCCTATGGCTGGACCGCAGCGCTGTTGCTCGTGCTGTTTCTGATCAGCCTGCCGATGGATGAAGCCATGCGGGCCATGGTGCTGAAAGAGGGCGGTTTGATCGAGACGATCAGTGCCCTCTTGTACCTGGTGTGCGCGGCGCACATGCTGTCGTGGGCGCACCGTGCCCGCGCCTGGCCTTACGTGGTGCTGATGATTTTGTTTGCCATGCGCGAGGCCGACTTCGACAAGCGCTTCACCGAGGTGGGGGTGCTCAAGCGCAAGTTCCTGTTCTCGCCCCTGGTGCCGATGCACCAGAAGTTGATCGGTGGCGCGGTGATTGCCTTGGCCTTGTATGTGGTCTACACCATCGTGCGGCGTGACGGCCGGCATTTTGTGCGCGCGCTGCGCGCACGCTCGATCGAGGCCTGGGGCTGGGCCATCGCCATCGGCCTGGTGTTTGTGAGCAAGTCGCTGGATGGCCTGGGCCGCAAGCTGGCCGATGTCGGCATCACCATCCATCCGGTGGTCGAATTGCATGCCGGCGCCCTGGAGGAAATCCTCGAGCTGGGCATCGGCATATTCATCTTCCTGGCCTGCCGCCTGATGTTCAAGCGTTCAGGGGCCTCGGCGTCCTCGCTTGGGGGCGCTGGTGGGTCGACCTGAGCTGGGCTGACCCGCGGCGGTGCGGACTGATGGCCGCTTGCTGATGCCGCGCGGGTCGCGCTCACCCGTGTCACGGGGCGGCAAGCCCGTGTGCTGGGTCAGGATGCGGCCTTTCGAGGGCTTGGCGGGTGCGCCACTGCCCTTGCCCTGAACACGTCCCAACGTCACCACGGAGGTCTTGGTGCCGGCCTTGGTGGAATTCTTGCGCCGTGCGCTCTCGTAGCCGCCATCGGTGGCCGGCTGATAGGTGGGGATCAGGTGGTGCTGCCCGTTGCCGATCAGGTCGGCGCGGCCCATGGCCTTCAGCGCCTCGCGCAGCAGCGGCCAGTTGTTGGGGTCGTGGTAGCGCAGGAAGGCCTTGTGCAGGCGGCGGCGCTTCTCGCCCTTGACGATGTCCACGCGCTCACCTTTGCGGGCGTCGCGGCTGATGCCTTTGAGCGGGTTGAGCCCAGAGTGGTACATGGCCGTGGCCGTGGCCATGGGGCTGGGATAGAAGGTCTGCACCTGGTCGGCCTTGAAGCCGTTGGCCTTCAGCCAGATCGCCAGGTTCATCATGTCTTCATCGGTGGTGCCCGGGTGGGCCGCGATGAAGTAGGGGATGAGGTACTGCTTCTTGCCAGCCTCGGCGCTGTACTTGTCGAACAGCTCCTTGAAGCGATCGTAAGCGCCCATGCCGGGCTTCATCATCTTCGACAGTGGACCGCCCTCGGTGTGTTCGGGGGCGATCTTCAGGTAGCCGCCCACGTGGTGGGTCACCAGTTCCTTGATGTACTCGGGCGAGCGCACGGCCAGGTCGTAGCGCAGGCCCGAGCCGATCAGGATCTTCTTGATGCCCGGCAGCGCCCGTGCGCGCCGGTACATGCGGATCAGCAGGCTGTGGTCGGTGTTCAGGTTCGGACAGATATCCGGGTACACGCACGAGGGCTTGCGACAGGCCGCTTCGATCACCTTCGACTTGCAACCGATGCGGTACATGTTGGCCGTGGGGCCACCCAGGTCACTGATGACCCCGGTGAAGCCCGAGACCTTGTCACGGATGGTCTCGATCTCGCGGATGACCGAATCCTCCGAGCGGCTCTGGATGATGCGCCCCTCGTGCTCGGTGATGGAGCAGAAGGTGCAGCCCCCAAAGCAGCCGCGCATGATGTTCACGCTGAAGCGGATCATGTCCCAGGCCGGGATCTTGGCCTCGCCGTACTTCGGGTGCGGCGCGCGGGCATAGGGCAGGTCGAAGACCAGGTCCATCTCGGGGGTGGTCAGCGGGATGGGCGGCGGGGTGATCCACACGTCGCGCGCGGCCGGGCCTTCGCCATGGCGCTGCACCAGGGCGCGGGCGTTGCCCGGGTTGGTCTCCAGGTGCAGCACACGGTTGGCGTGGGCGTACAGCACCGGGTCGTCTTTGACCTGCTCAAAGGCTGGCAGGCGGATCACGGTGCGCTCACGCGGTGGGAGGGCCATTTTGCCGCGTTGGGCGGGCTGGGCTTCGAGCTCGTCGGCCTCGTGGTCATGGTCGTGTGCGGCCGCCGATGAGCCAGGCGCCTCGGTGACGGCCACCGCCAGCTCGGTCACGGCCTTTTTCTTGATCGCCGGGTTGGGCACGATGCGGATGGGCTTCGTCTGGCCCGCCTTCAGCGGATCAGCCTTCACCGGGTCGAAGGCCCCCGCATCCTCCAGCGCACAGGTCTCGCCCTGTTCGGCGGCCAGCTGCGTGGTCATCAGGTAGGGGTTGATGTGCTGGTCAATGCGCCCGGGGCGGTCCACCTCGGTGCTGTCCAGCTCGAACCAGCCTTCGGCCGTGGGGTCGTCCTTGCGGCGGATGAAGGCGGTGCCCCGCACATCGGTGATCTGTTCGATGGGCTCTCGGGCGGCCAGTCGGTGAGCGATCTCGACGATGGCGCGCTCGGCATTGCCGTACAGCAGCAAGTCAGCCTTGGCGTCCATCAGGATGGAGCGGCGCACCTTGTCTTGCCAGTAGTCGTAGTGGGCGATGCGGCGCAGCGAGGCCTCGATGCCGCCCATGATGATGGGCACGTCCTTGAACGCCTCGCGGCAGCGCTGGGCGTAGACGGCCGAGCATCGATCAGGGCGGGCGCCACCCACGCCACCAGGGGTGTAGGCGTCGTCACTGCGGATCTTGCGATCAGCCGTGTAGCGGTTGATCATGGAATCCATGTTGCCGGCGGTCACGCCCCAGAACAGGTTGGGCTTGCCCAGCGCCTTGAAGGGCTCGGCGCTCTGCCAGTCGGGTTGGGCGATGATGCCCACCCGGAAGCCCTGGTGCTCCAGCATGCGGCCGATCACGGCCATGCCAAAGCTGGGGTGGTCCACATAAGCGTCGCCCGTGACGATGATGACATCGCAGCTGTCCCAGCCGAGCGCATCCATCTCGGCCCGGGTGGTGGGCAGGAAGGGCGCGGTGCCAAAGCGTTTGGCCCAGAAGGGCTTGTAGCTGCTCAGGGGTTTGGCGGTGGGCGGGGCGGGGGCGATCTGTTCAGGCATGGGCCGGGCGTGGAGAGGGCGGTGCCATGGGGCAGGCAACCCTCTATTGTCGCCTCAAGGGCTGTGAGCGGGGGGCGGATGCCCCTGAGTCCCCTGGGGCTGCTGGGGCGGAACCCGTGCTTTATTTCTGAATGTAAAGGCCCGGGTTGGCATATCCCTGCCTGCTTTGTGGCTGGCCGGCAGGCCACACAATCGGGCGTGACCGATTTAACCCTGTATTGGAGCGTGCCGTCCTCATGAAGAACCTGAAGCAGTCCCTCACCAGCATCCTGGCGTCCGTGGCTGTGGCCCTGGGTGGCCTGACCTTGTCGGTGACGCCCATTGAAGCCGAGGCCAAGCGCTTGGGCGGCAGCCGCCCCGCCGGCATGCAGCGCCAGATGCCGCCCAAGCAGCAGCCCACTCAGCCTGCGCAGAAGCAGAGCACAGCGCCCCAGCAGGGTACCCCGGCTCAGCAGCCGTCCAATGCCGCAGCTGCTGGCGCCGCGGGTGCGGCGGCTCAGGCCGGCAAGCGTTCGTGGATGGGCCCGATTGCTGGCCTGGCCGCAGGTCTGGGTCTGGCCGCACTGGCCAGCCACCTGGGCTTTGGCGAAGAGCTGGCCAACTTCATGATGATGGCTTTGCTGGCCGTCGTGGCCGTGGTGGTGATTGGCTGGCTGATGCGCCGCTTCCGTGGCGGCCAGGCCGCCGGCCCCCAACTGGCTGGCGCGACCGCCGGTGCTGGCATGGGCTCGGCGCCCATGGCTCGCCAGGCGTTCCAGGCTCCGGCATCGCCGGCCTCCTCGGGCTTTGCGGCGGCTCCCGCTCCCGCAGCAGCCCCGGCGGCCGTTCCGGCGGGCTTTGATGCCGCAGGCTTTGAGCGCATCGCCAAGATGATCTTCATTCGCCTGCAGGCTGCCAACGACGCTGGCCAGGTGGATGATCTGCGCAAGTTCACCACGCCCGAGTTGTTCGCGTCGCTGCGTCTGGATCTGCAGGAGCGCGCCGGCGCCACGCAGCAAACCGACGTGCTGGAGTTGCATGCCGAGCTGATCGACACCGCTCAAGAGAACGGCCAGTGGGTGGCCACGGTGCGCTTCACGGGTCTGATCCGTGAAGAGGCCGAGGCCGGTGCCCAGCCGTTTGACGAGCTGTGGCACCTGGTGCGTCCGCTGGATGAGAGCCGTGAGTGGGCCATCGCAGGCATCACGCCCCAGGACGCTCAGTGACACGCTGATACGGTGATTGACGCCGATTCCGGTCGGCGTGACCCGATGATGAGCCGGAGGTGACCCAGGTTGCCTCCGGTTTTTTCTTGGTCAATCGCGCAACCGAGTCGCATCGTCAGGCGTTTGTCTTGGTTGAATCGTGGTTGAATCGTTTTTTGAGGCGATTCACGCCTCCCGTGTCCCCAATGTAGTTTTGATTTTTGGCAATATCCAACTCATGAAAAGGAGTTGAGTAGCCATGAAGCACGACAACGGATTGGATGACTCGGGCATGCCCCGCTATCGCAGCAGTGCTGCTGCCCGGATGGTGAACATTCCCGTGGCGACGCTGCGCGTTTGGGAGCGCCGCTACAAGGTGGTGGGCCCGCAGCAGGCGGCGTCGGGACACCGGCTGTACTCCAGCCAGGACGTGCGTCGCCTGGTGCTGATCAAGCAGCTGCTGAACAAGGGGCACAGCATCGGCATGTTGGCCCGGCTGGACACCGCTCGCCTGCAGGAGCTGCTGGACGAGGCAGAGAACACCCTGCCACTGACCCAGCGCGGTGTCAGCGAGCGGCCAGCCCAGCGCGAGGTGTCGCTGGACGAGGCCCTCACGCAGCCGGTGCGGGTGCTGCTGGCGGGCCCGGATGCCGCCACGCGCTGGCGTGACACGCTGGATGCGATGCCGGGCATTGAGGTGATTGGCAGTGCCGAAGACAGCGGCCCCGCCGAACTGGCCCTGCGTCAGGCTCAGGCCGACGTGGTGGTGGCCGAGCTGGGCCCCGTGCACATGGAAACCGTGGACTGGCTGGTGCGCTTGACCCGCCTGGTGGGTGCCCGGCAGATGATCGTGGTCTACGGCTTTGCGAACAGCCAGGTGCTGGAGGCGTTGCGGGCACGCGCGGCCCTGCTCAAGCGGGCGCCTATTGAAGCCAATGAGCTGGGGCAGATCGTGCGTGACACCGTTCGCGGTTGGCGCACGGTGGCGCAGGGCCTGCGCTCGGTGCCCGATCCGGCACCGCCGCGTCGATTCGATGCGGTGGCGTTGCAGCAGTTGATTCGCGCCATGCCCCGTGTGGCCTGCGAGTGCCCACATCACCTGTCGGAGCTGGTGCACCTGTTGAGCCAGTTCGAGGAGTACAGCGCCGAGTGCGAAACCCGTCAGCCCGCTGACGTGGCCCTGCACGCCTACCTGTACCGTGTGGCCGGTCATGCGCGGGCCCTGATGGAAGAGGCCCTGGCCACCCTGGCCGTGGCCGAAGGGGTGCCCCTGCCGGAGCGCATGCCCTCTGGACGGGCGTGAGACGGGTGTGACCGTGTCAACACCCGGCGCAACGCCCTTGGAGCCTGGGCTGGCGGTGGTGGTGGGCGCCAGCGGTGGGGTGGGGCAGGCGCTGTGCGAGTACATCGAACGGCACCTGCCTCAGCTCACCTTGTGCCGGCTGGGCCGGCGTGAGGCCGTGCGGCTGGACCTGCTGGACGATGAGAGTCTTCAGCAGGCCCGCGACCACGTGGCGGCGCTGGCCGCGCAGCAGCCCTTGCGCCTGTTCATCGACGCCACGGGGTACCTGCACCAGGGTGCTTGGCAGCCCGAGAAGAGCTGGCGCACGCTGGAGCGAGACCATCTCATGCACCAGTTCGCCATCAACACCGTGGGCCCGGCCTTGCTGATGAAGCACTTCTTGCCGCTCATGCCCCGGCGCGAGCGCTCGGTGTGGGCCACGCTGTCGGCCAAGGTGGGCAGCATTGGCGACAATCAACTGGGTGGCTGGTATGGCTACCGGGCGGCCAAGGCGGCGCTCAACCAACTGGTGCGCACGGCCTCGATCGAGCTGCGCCGGCAATCGCCCCAGGCGGTGTGCGTGGCCCTGCACCCCGGCACGGTGAACACGCCCTTGTCGGCGCCGTTTGCCAAAGCCGGGCTGGAGGTGCAAAGCCCGGCTCAGTCGGCCGAGCGCCTGCTGGCCGTGATGCACAGCCTGCAGCCTGAAGACTCAGGCGGGTTTTTCAACCACCACGGGCAACGGCTGCCCTGGTGAGGCTTGCGCCGCGGCCGCTTCATCCGCCTCGCCCGCCTCATCCACCAGAAACCCGCCACTCTGGTGCATCCACAGCCGGGCGTACAGGCCGCCGCGCGCCAGCAGCTCGGCGTGGGTACCTTCCTCCACGATGCGCCCCTGGTCCAGCACGATGAGCCGGTCCATGGCTGCGATGGTGGATAAGCGGTGCGCGATCGCCACCACGGTCTTGCCCTCCATCAGCCGGTACAGGCTGGTCTGGATGGCGGCCTCCACTTCCGAGTCGAGTGCGCTGGTGGCTTCGTCCAGCAGCAGGATGGGGGCGTCCTTCAGCATCACCCGCGCAATGGCGATGCGCTGGCGCTGACCGCCCGAGAGCTTCACGCCCCGTTCGCCCACATGGGCGTCGTAGCCGCGCCGTCCGGCCGGATCGCTCAGGCCATCGATGAAGCCTTGTGCTTCGGCGCGCTCTGCGGCGCGGCGCATGGCTTCGTCATCGGCATCGGGGCGGCCGTACAGGATGTTGTCGCGCACCGAGCGGTGCAGCAGTGAGGTGTCTTGCGTGACCATGCCAATCTGCGCACGCAGGCTGTCTTGCGTCACCTCGCGCACGTTCTGCCCGTCGATCAGCACGCGGCCTGACTGCACGTCATGAAAGCGCAGCAGCAGGTTGATCAGGGTGGATTTGCCCGCGCCCGAGCGCCCCACCAGACCGATTTTTTCGCCAGGCCGGATGCACAGGTTCAGGCGCTCGATCACCGGTTTGTCGGGGCTGTAGGCAAAGCTCACGTCCTCGAAGCGGATCTCGCCGCGTGTCACGCGCAGCGGCTGGGCGCCCGGTGCATCCACGATCTGGTGCGGGCGCGACAGCGTGTTCAGGCCATCCTGCACGGTGCCCACGTGCTCGAACAGCGCGGCCACTTCCCACATCATCCAGTGCGAGATGCCGTTCAGGCGCAGGGCCATGGCGGTTGACGCGGCCACCGCGCCCAGGCCTACTTGGCCTTGCGTCCACAGCCACAGCGTGGCGCCCGCCGTGCTCAAGATGAGCAGCATGCTCAGCGTGTGGTTCACCACCTCGAAGCCACTGACCAGGCGCATCTGGCCATGCACCGTGGTCATGAACTCCTGCATGGCCGATCGGGCGTAGGCCGCCTCGCGGTGGGCGTGCGAGAACAGCTTGACCGTGGCGATGTTGGTGTAGGCATCGGTGATGCGGCCCGTCATCAACGAGCGGGCATCGGCCTGGGCGCGGGCGCGGTCGCTCAGGCGGGGCACGAAGTAACACACCGCGCCCACGTAGCAGACCAGCCAGCCCAGAAAGGGCAGCAGCAGCCAGGCATCAAACCCGCCCACGATCACCGTCATGGTCACGAAGTAGATGATCACAAACACCAGGATGTCGCCCACGATGAAGCAGGTGTCGCGCACGGCCAGGGCTGTTTGCATGACCTTGGTGGCCACCCGGCCGGCAAACTCATCTTGGTAGAACGACATGCTTTGCGCCAGCATGTGCCGGTGAAAACGCCAGCGCAGCGTCATCGGGAAGTTGCCCGCCAGGGTCTGGTGCTTGAGCAGGGTTTGCAGCCACACAGCCAGCGGGCTCAGCAGGATGACGCCCGCCAGCAACAGCAGGTGGGCGCGGGCCTCGGTCCACAGCGTGGCCGGGGTGTATTGCCCCAGTCGATCGACGATGCCGCCCAGCATGCCGAACAGCCATGCTTCGAAGGCAGCGATGCTGGCCGTCAGCAGGGTCATGCCCAGCAGGTACGGGCGCATGCCCTCGGTGCCCGCCCACACGAACGCCAGAAAGCCCTTGGGCGGCGTCTTGGGCGGCGCCTCAGGGTAGGGATGGACCAGGTTCTCGAACCACTTCAACACGTACGGGCTCCGCTTGCGGGCAAAGCCGCAAGGTTAGCCTGAACCGGCGTGACTTGCCGGATGTGGTGGCGTTGATCTGCGGTCAGCCTAAATCCGGCAGTTCAGCGCCCATGATCGCACGCTGAGCCAGAGCTGGCGCGGGTGTGACCGGATTTGGCACACTCACCAGATGGGTGAGAGCAAACGTAAGCGCGAGGTGGCC
>JBKBMV010000037.1:0-8688 GCA_046295615.1 Aquabacterium sp. | reverse complement strand
CTGAAAGGTCGGCCTTTGGCAGTGCATCGTTCCTCGGGACTTTTTCAACGGCCTGCTAGAGCATGAGTGGGGTAAAGCCCCCTCAATCAAGAGCTTCGCCTTGATTCGCACCCGCTGAAGCTCGGTTACGAAGAGTGGCGCAGCGGTACATTTGCAGGACCCCAGCCCCTGGCCGCTGCACGGTGACATGCGCATCGAGCCCTCGCGCTGGACTGGATAAAACGACAAGGTCCAAGTCTGGGTCGAGGCACAGGGATCTCAGCGCCCGACCGTCCCATCGGGCAGGGTAATAGTACGGCGCATGCAGATCATCAGTTTGGAATGCCTGATCCCATGGAGTGGGCGGCTGCAGCCCCCGGATACGATGCAAGCGAGTTTGAAGAAGCACCGCATGATCGCGCGAGAACACGATTCCAATGGCCTGCACGTTTTGGGCGTATCCCGCCGTTGCCAGTTCGAGCCATGGCCCCAGATCACTATCAGGCCAGTACACCACGTCGCCACGTTGATAACTCCCACGTAACGAAGCATTCTGGCCGGCCGGGTCGTAGCGTGATTCGACCAAACGCAATGCACTGGGACGCTGGTCCCACAAGACCCCAGAGATCAGGACCAGAGCGACGCCCCCCCAGATCTTGATCCACCCGTTGAGGCGGCTGACGCCCCACACCATCAGCAATGGAACGACCAACGTCGTCAGCATTGTCGGGACTTCAATAGATCTCGTAATTCCCGGAAGGATCCAATGCTGATAAGTGTCGTGTGGAAAGACGGCGAAGAAAGTGACAAGCAGCAGCCACACGGCTCCCGCAGTTACAACCACCTTTCGTGAGGGCAAAGACAGGTCTCCCCAGACCTTAGCTGGAATCTCGCCGATCTTGGGGCAGACGTGCAGGGCCCACGCGAGCAGCAGTAGCACACCACCCCAGGCCTGGCCTGCCAGCAGATATGAACCCAACAACACGGCGCGCCACAGCCATGGATATGCGCTCCCTCGCGATTGTCGACACACATCTACCGCGGCGATGATGCCCACTGCCACTGCGAGCCATAGCGCCCGCCAAGGCTGCGCCTGAACGGGCCAAGCAGCCGGAAAGTGAAAAGAGAGCACCACACTTGCAAACAGGCCCCATGCAGCAAGGCAACCCACCAGCAAATACAGCCTTCGACAAGTTTCTGTGCCCAGACGTCCGGCAATCAACAAGATGGCAAGCCACCATAGGTTCTGATCCAAAGCCAAGGCTTCGACACTGGGAGCGAGCACGACGGCAGATGTGGATTGCACGAGTTGGAACCATGCCGCATCCATCGGTTGCAAGGGTTCCAGGCCAAGCGCAGCTGCGCCGATGACGACGACCAACCCCACCAGCAGCGCAGCCGCGATGGATCGATCGGGCATAGCCAAACCCAATACGGCCAAGACGCCCCAACTCGCCATCAGCGGGTGAAGGGCAACGCCTGCTGAAAGGGCGGCCACCGCTATCAAACGGCCGCCTTGGACATATGCCGCCATGCCCGCGAGCGTCAGTCCCATCGCATAGGGCCTAGCTGTTGCGAACGACTCTGTCAGAACGAGGATCTTCGAGGCGATGAAGGTATAGGGTGGCGCCAGAACACACAACAACACGGCCGCCCACAGCCCCCATCTTGGGCCGATCGTGACTCGCGCCAACCACACCGCCCCGACCGCCCAAACCATACCTCCAACCAGAGCCACCGCCTTGGCCGCGACATCCACGGGACTCACGGCCAGCAGCCCGGCATAAAGCTCGTCGAACAGGCTGGAGCGGTCCTGAGCCCCGAACATGAACCAGACGTCACGCGCAAACGCCTCGGGCGCGAGATGGCGGTAAGCCATCACCAGGTAGACACGCGCGTCGTGCCATATCCCCTGGTAGGGGTTTGCCCACAACCAGGTCACCCAAACCACCAGAAGTGCTGCCAGTGCCTCGGTGGTTTGGGGTGCAGGTGCTTTTGACAAGCGCATCAATCGATCAGCCGCGCCCACCCACCACAGCCGGTTCACGTTCGCCAGCGTCCGAGGACGGGGATTCACGATCCACTTTCATTTCGTGGTATTCGTCGTCGATGTTGACTGCCCAGATCTCGGCACGATTGACATGGCCATGCATGATCGCTTCCGCAGCCAGCTTGCCCGTCAGCATCGAGTGGTCCTGATTGTTGTAGCGATGCATGCCGTTACGCCCAACCAGATACAGGTTGCCAAACGTGTCCAACCATTGACGGACCACACCGAATTGATCGTAGGTGCCAAAGTACGCTGGGTAGGCTTTTTCCACGTGGACGACGTTCCAATCCATAACATCGCTTGGGTCGATGAGGTCGATGGAGGCCAACTCCCGAATCGCAAACTGAGCAAACTCCTCTTTGGGCATGCTCCACAGCGCATCGCCTTCGTTGCAAAAGTATTCCAGGCCAAGCCACACTGTGTTCTGGTCTTGAACAAGCGCAGGGCTCCAGTTGTTGAAGATCTGAAGGCGACCTAGCTTGACCTCCTTTTCCTGCACGTAGATCCAGTTGTCCGGTAACACGTGGGTGTTCGCCCCTGGCACGGCATAGCGGCTCGGCTTGAGTTTGCGGACCAACACACCCACCGTGATGAAATCACGGTATAGCAAGCCGTCGGCGATCCTGAGCACCTCCGGTGGAGGCGCAGGCGACATGCCTCGCACCAAGTCACGTACCGGCATCGTCGAGATCACTTCATCAGCTGCGATGAACTCCCGCTGCGTGCCCTCGCGAAGGACCTCCACGCCAACGACACGTCCGTTGGCATGGCGCACGCCAACCACCTTCACGCCGAATTCGATGCGCCCACCCAGCGCTCGAATCTTGTCCGCAGCGGCTTCCCACATCTGGCCTGGGCCCAAGGGCGGGTACAGAAACTGTTCGATTAGGCTGGTGTGTTTCACGGGGCTGGCGCGCTTGGGCAGCAGCGTCCCTATCGCGTGCTTCAAGGCTTCTGCAATCGACAAGCTCTTGATCCGCTGCGCCCCCCATTCGGCACTGATTTGCGAACAAGGCACGCCCCACACCTTTTCCGTGTAGTCCTTGAAGAAGGTGCGATAGAGCTCCCCTCCGAAGCGATTGATGATGAAGTCCTCTAAGCTCTTTTCCGGCCGGCGCCGTGTCTGCGCCCAGGCATAGCTGAAAAGAATGCGCACCAATCTCCACGCCCCCAGGTTGGCAATGGTGGTCCAGTTCAGCTTGAGCGGATAGTCGAAGAAGCGCCGAAGGAAGTAGATTCTCGACAACCGCGGACGCACCAACAGGCAGGCCGCGTCGTCTCTGGCGCCTGCAGACGTCACCGCTAGCTTTTTCCCGTGGTACTGCACCTCGACGGGCTCGCCCTTCGGTGCACGCACGGGCAGCAGGGCCTGCCACCATTGCATCACCCAATCGGATTTCGAGAAGAACCTATGTCCACCGAGATCCATGCGGTTGCCACGGTATTCGATCGTCTTCGAAATTCCGCCCACCTGGGTATCGGCCTCCAAAATGATCGGCTTGATGTGGGATCGTGTAATCAACTCGTGAGCCGCGGTCAGACCCGCAGGACCAGCGCCAATGATCACAACGTTTTTGGGCGAGACTGTCATGGGGATTCGAGAGGTTCAAGCACGTTTGAAGACGAAGGTGGATCGGAAGTAGAAGTTGAGGACGATGACCACGGCTGCCGCCAGCAACTTGGCGACCAGCACTGGCCACCCCAGGTCCCCGACCAGTGTCTCCACCAGAACCACTGTACCGATCAACCCCCCAAGGCCACTGAGCGCAAACCACCCGAACTGCGCTGACAACTTCATCTTGCGGGCCGCCGGGAACACCACCCGGCGACAAAGCGCAAAGTTCAGTACGAGCCCTGCTGTGAAGCCCACAGCCGCGGCGACGCCGGGCGGTAGCCCCCACCAGATCACCATGGCCATCAGCAGCCCGGCATCCGCCAAGAACGCTATGCCGCTGGCGGCCGAGTAGGCGACAAACTGCATGACCAAAGACTGGGGTCAGCCAGAGGCACAGGGGTTAGGGGTAGAAAAAACCCCGCCAAGGCGGGGTTCGGTTTGTTGATTGCAGAACCTGCTAGCTTTAAGTGTTGCGGCACTCTTGGGGCACGAAGCGATGATTGGTCGCGGGAGCAGTGCAACGCCACGTCACCGCTGCTGCCGTGGCACCGGCTGTCGGGGTCAACGTGATCGCGAAATTGCCAGCGCGAGCCGTCGTGGTGACCGTCAGCACGCCGTTGTTGCACGCGGTCGACGCAACGTTCTGCGTGGCCGTCGAGATGGCGGTAAAGCCGTTGCACACCGTAGCGTTATCGATTGTTCCACCGTTGGCAGCAATGTTTTCCGCAATGGTCGCCTTGGCACCGGCGAGTTGTGCCAGTGCCTCGGACACACGAGCGCGAACGGTGTAGTCCTGATAAGCCGGCAGAGCAATCGCCGCCAAAATACCAATGATCGCCACGACGATCATCAGTTCGATCAGCGTGAAGCCCTTCTGGGCCGAACGCTTCATCATGTGCAGTTGCTTCATACAGTCTCTCCAAAGAGGTGGGGGGTTGTGCGCCTCCCTCTATGCAGGGCCCATGCCAGCCGGGTGGGCCAGCGTGGGCGTGACGGAATCGGCATTCGGGGCGTCAGGGCGCCCTTTTGGGGGACTGGGAGTGTCACCTCGTGTGTCCGCGCTGACAAAAATGGTCAGCGCTTTGCCTTCGTTTCGCTGATGCGCAAGTGCGTGACGGGATTGCGCTTGGCCCATGATTGCATGAAGGGTACAATGCAATCATCTCAGGCATCTCGGGGGATTTGCCATCATGCCTTCCGTCACTGTTCGCAACGTTCCTGAGGCGGTGCACCGTGCCTTGCGCGTTCGTGCGGCCCAGCATGGCCGCAGTGCCGAGGCCGAGATTCGGGACATCCTGGAACAAGCCGTCAAACCGGCCCAGCGCGTGCGCCTGGGCGACGAGTTGGCCGCCCTGGGCCGCAAGGTGGGCCTGACCCCCCAGGACTTCGAGGCCCTTGAGCAGGTTCGCGACACCACGCCGGCCGAGCCGCTGAGGTTTGAATGATCCTGCTGGACACCAACGTCGTGTCTGAAGCGATGAAGCCGCAGCCGGATCCCTCCGTGCAGGCGTGGCTGAACGAGCAAGCCGCTGAAACGCTGTATCTGTCCAGCGTGACGCTGGCCGAGCTGTTGTCTGGCGTCCAAGCGCTACCGGCCGACAGGCGAAGGAACATGCTGGGCCTGGCGCTGGACGGACTGCTGGCGCTGTTCCAGGACCGCCTGTTGCCGTTCGATGCCGAAGCCGCGCGGCGCTACGCGGAACTGGCCGTTGCCGCGCGAGGCCGCGGGCGGGGCTTCCCCACACCGGACGGCTACATCGCCGCCATCGCAGCCGCTCATGGTTTCATGGTCGCCAGTCGGGATGTCGGCCCTTTTGCCGCGGCCGGGCTGAAGGTCATCGACCCCTGGAAGGGGAGGCCATGAGTGGTCAGAGCAAGAGGGCTTTGTAGAGCCCTTCACAGTTGCGGTACGCAACACCTTACCTTAAAGTAAGGATTTCTGGGAGATCGACCATGACCACTGCCACCATCACGTCCAAGGGCCAGATCACGATTCCAGCCGACGTGCGTCATGCGCTTGCCGTGGATGCCGGTGACCGCGTGGAGTTCGTCCAGATCGAGCCTGGTCAGTTCCTTTTCCTGGCGGCGAATCGGTCTGTGACGGAACTGAAGGGCATGTTTGGCAAGCCTGCCAGAGTCGTGTCCATCGACGAGATGAACCTGGCCATTGCTTCTCGCGGAGCTTCGGCACGATGATCGGGCTGGATACCAATGTGCTGGTCCGCTACATCATGCAGGACGATGTGAAGCAGGCCGCCAAAGCGACGAAGCTCATGGAAAGCCTGTCGGCGCAGGCCCCCGGCTTCATCACGCTCGTGTCGGTTGTCGAGCTCGTTTGGGTTCTGTCGTCGAGCTATGGTCTGGACCGCAAGCAGGTGGCGCAAGCGCTGGAGATCATCCTTCGATCCAGGCAACTCATCGTTGACCACGCAGAGCATGCGGTGCGTGCGCTTCGCGCCTTCACTGCGGGGAACGCTGACTTTGCGGACTGCCTGATCGAGCGGATAGCAGCGTCGGCTGGCTGCGCACAGACGATGACTTTCGACGCAGCGGCCGCGAAAGCCGCGGGCATGACGCTGATTCAGTAACCGCCCATTGAGGCCATGAGCGGGCTCTCCGCGGCACCGGTCAGGCCGGCGTCACATGCAGCCGCAAACCCAAGGCGCCGAGAACTTTCAGCACCGTCGCAAAACTGGGGTTGCCATCTGGCGAGAGGGCTTTGTAGAGCCCTTCACGGCTCAGTCCGGCTTCGCGGGCTGTCTGCGCCATACCACGGGCTCGAGCCACGTCCCCCAAAGCCTTGGCGATGAATGCCGGATCGTCGCCCGCCTCTTCCAGCACGGCTTCCAGATAGAGCGCGCAGTCTTCGGGCGTCCGAAGATGATCCTGCACATCCCAGGGGGTCGTCTTGATCGTCATGGTCACAACTCCTTCACCATGTCCAAAGCCTCACGGATATCACTGTCCTGCGTGGTGTTGTCGCCGCCCACCAGCAACAACACCACGCACCCAGCGCGCCACGTGTAGTAGACCCGGTAGCCTGGTCCGTGGTCGATCTTCATTTCCACCACACCCGCCGTCAGCACGCGGTGCTGGCCCGGATTGCCCTCTTGCAAGCGACGCAAGCGCACGAGGATGCGCGCTTGGGCTTGTCTGTCTCGCAGGGACTCAAACCATCGGCTGTATCGGGCGGTCTGCCGAATTTCGACCATGCGTCAACTATAGTTAACATCCGGAGGGATGTAAACCATGGACCACACCCTGGCAAAGACCCTCCGGATCACACTAGCGCCGGGTAGTCGATGTAGCCCCGCGCCCCACCCCCGTAGAAAGTCTTCACGTCCCAGGCGTTGAGCGGCGCGCCTTCGCGCAGGCGGCGTACGAGGTCGGGGTTGCTGATGAAAGGCCGGCCGAAGGCCACGGCGTCGGCCCGGCCTTGGGCCACTGCGGCTTCGGCCAGGGCCTTGTCGTAGCCGTTGTTCACCATCCAGGCCCCCTGGCCGCCGGCGTGACGGTAGGCGTGGCGCAGGGCGTCGAAGTCGAAGGGGCGGTCGGGCAGTTCGCGCGGGCCGCCGGTGGCGCCCTCGATGACGTGGATGAAGGCCAGGCCCAGGGGGCTGAGTTCGCGCACCACGTGTTCGAAGAGGGGCTGAGGGGCAGCGTCGACGATGTCGTTGGCCGGGGTGATGGGCGACAGGCGGATGCCCGTGCGCCCACCGCCGATGGCGCCGGCCACGGCGCGCGTCACTTCGAGCAGCAATCGGGCGCGGTTCTCGATGGGGCCGCCGTAGGCATCGGTGCGTTGGTTGGCGCCGGTCTTGAGGAACTGGTCGAGCAGGTAGCCGTTGGCGGCGTGGATTTCCACGCCGTCGAAGCCGGCCTCTTCCACGGCCGCACGGGCGGCACGGGCGTAGTCGGCCACGATGCCGGGCAGCTCGGACGCGTCCAGTGCCCGCGGGGCGGAGACCGGCTCGAAACCGCCCTGGCCGTCGGGGCCGATGAGGTAGGTGCGGGTCTTGGCCGGCAGCGCGGACGGGGCCACGGGGGCCTGGCCCTCGGGCAGCAGCGAGGTGTGCGAGACGCGGCCCACGTGCCAGATCTGCGCCACGATGCGCCCACCGGCGGCGTGCACGCTGTCGGTCACTCGCCGCCAGCCGGCCAGCTGCTCGGGCGTGTACAGGCCCGGCACGTCGGCGTAGCCCTGGCCCATGGGGCTGATGGCCGTGCCTTCGGAGATGAGCAGGCCCGCGCTGGCGCGCTGGGTGTAGTAGGTGACGTGCAGGTCATGCGGCACGCCGCGCGGTGCGCGGTTGCGCGTGAGCGGGGCCATCACCACACGATTGGCCAGGGACAGGTCGCCGGCCTGGAGGGGGTCGTAGAGGGTGTGCATGGCCGCCAAGCGTAGCGGCGATGCGGCCGGCCTGCAGTGAACGCGGGGCCCGCAGGGGCTTGGCTTTTCTGCTACGGGCCCGACCCGGCCCCGAGCCTCAGAGCTCGAACACCTGCCCCGCTTCCAGGTGGGTGATGCGGTGGCCGCCGTCCAGGGCGCGCACCTGGTCGGCGATGCAGGGCATCTCGCCGGGCTTGGCGTGGGTGAGGTAGATGGGCAGGCCCGGCGGCGCGTGGTCGAGTTCGCGCCGCAGGCTGCTGGGGCAGTGGTGCAAGCTCAGCGCCGCCAGCTCGCGCTCATGGTCGCTGAAGGCGGTCTCGATCACCAGCATGCCGACGCGGCGAGCGGCCACCCGGGGCCACAGCGCGGGGTTGGGGCCGGTGTCGCCGGTGTAGACCCACCAGGGCGTGTCGGCCGCAGGAGGGCCGCCGCACACCGCATAGCCCACGGCCGGCACGGTGTGCTCGGCCGGCAGCACCTCGACGGTCTTGCCGCCCAGCCACAGCCGCTGGCCGACCTCGAGCGGCGCGAAGCGCAGCACCGGGGCCTCGGCCGAGGGCAGGCGGCTGAAGTCGGGCCAGATCACGTCGTTGAGGACATGGCAGCGCATCGCCTCGATCGTGGCCGGCAGTGCGTGCACGGTGACGGGCCGGT
>JBKBMV010000036.1:0-18325 GCA_046295615.1 Aquabacterium sp. | reverse complement strand
CGATACGCCGCTTGGCGGTGTCGAGCCTGACGTCATCGACGACCCACGGCGGCTGCAAGCCCAGCGCGCTGGTGAACAGAGCTTCTACGGCAATGCCCATGGACTCATCCTCCTGATCAACCCCGCCCGGTGGACATGTGCACAGGCCGACAAGCGGCCTGCACACATGCCCACCGGGCTCGACGACCAGGAGTCATTGTGACTGTTGGGTTCCACACGAAATGACGAAGAGCCGTGCGATTTCCATGGATTTTTCAGTGTGTGGAAGGTTGAACGAAGAGCTCAATAAAGGGCTCAGCGAGGCGTGATGACCAAGCGGTTGGACTCAATCGCCACGATGCGATGCGGGCCGGCTTGCACGGGCGCCCCATCGGCCAGGCGGGCGGTCCAGTCACTGCCTCGGTAGTGCACCCGGGTGTTTCCGTCGGCCTGCCATTCGGTCACCAGCACGGTGGCGCCCACATCCAGCAGGTTCGGGTCTGTGGCCTCGGTGGGTGTGGCGTGGGCCTCGCGAGGGCTTTTCTTCTGGTGCCACAGCCACACGGCACCACCGCCCACCATCGCGGCCAAGGCGATCTGAGCAGCCAGCGGAATGCCCAACCAGGCGCCAAGCGCTGCGGCCGCAGCGCCCAGGGCCAGCATCAGCAGGTAGAACGAGCCGGAGACCAACTCCAGGGCCACCAGCACGCCCGCCAAAATCCACCAGTACAACGTTTCAGACATGGGGCGAAAACCTGAATTCAATGACGACTTCAGTGTAGGGCATGCACTGTGATCGTTCGCGACGGTCAGATCCTGCTCATGGGGGTGCCGACATTGGCGCCATGTCAACAAAAATGCCTCACATTGACCCTACACTTCGCGATCCTGCGCGTCGCGCACTGAGATTGAAGGTTCGGCCATGCTGCGTTTCCACTTTCCCATCGTCATCATCGACGAGGATTTCCGCTCCGAGAACACCTCGGGTCTGGGCATCCGTGCCCTGGCCGATGCCATCCAGAAGGAAGGCTTCGAAGTGCTGGGCGTGACCAGCTATGGTGACCTGTCGCAGTTTGCGCAGCAGCAAAGCCGCGCCAGCGCCTTCATCCTGTCCATCGACGATGAAGAGTTTGGTGCGGGGTCGAAAGACGAGGTCGATTCGGCGCTGAAGGCCTTGCGCGCCTTCGTGAGCGAGATCCGCTTCAAGAACGCCAATATTCCCATCTATCTGTACGGCGAGACGCGCACCTCAGAGCACATTCCGAACGACATCCTGCGCGAGCTGCATGGTTTCATCCACATGTTCGAGGACACGCCGGAGTTTGTGGCCCGCCACATCATCCGCGAGGCCAAGAGCTACCTGGATGGCCTGGCGCCCCCGTTCTTCAAGGCGCTGATGGACTACGCGCAAGACGGCTCGTACTCGTGGCACTGCCCTGGGCACTCGGGCGGCGTGGCCTTCTTGAAGAGCCCGGTGGGGCAGATGTTCCACCAGTTCTATGGTGAGAACATGCTCCGCGCCGACGTGTGCAACGCCGTGGAAGAACTGGGCCAGTTGCTGGACCACACCGGCCCGGTGTATGAGTCCGAGAAGAATGCCGCTCGCATCTTCAATGCCGACCATTGCTTCTTTGTCACCAACGGCACGTCCACGTCCAACAAGATGGTGTGGCACCACACCGTGGCGCCGGGCGACATCGTGGTGGTTGACCGCAATTGCCACAAGTCCATCCTGCACAGCATCATCATGACCGGTGCGGTGCCGGTCTTCCTGACGCCCACCCGCAACCACTACGGCATCATCGGCCCCATCCCCAAGAGCGAGTTCGAGCCGGCCACGATCCGCAAGAAGATCGCCGTCAACCCCTTGCTCAAGGGCGTGGACCCGAAGAAGGCCAAGCCCCGCATCCTGACGCTGACGCAGAGCACGTATGACGGCGTGCTCTACAACACCGAGACCATCAAGGCCACGCTGGACGGCTGGATCGACAACCTGCACTTTGATGAGGCCTGGCTGCCGCACGCGGCCTTCCACAAGTTCTATGGCATGTACCACGCCATGGGCAAGGGGCGTGCGCGTCCCAAGCAGGCGGTGGTGTACTCCACGCAGTCGATCCACAAGTTGCTGGCGGGCATCTCGCAGGCCTCGCACGTGCTGGTGCAAGACTCGCAAAACGTCAAGCTGGACCGCCACCTCTTCAACGAGGCTTACCTGATGCACACCTCCACGTCGCCGCAGTACGCGATCATCGCGTCGTGCGACGTGGCGGCAGCCATGATGGAGCCTCCGGGTGGTACTGCGCTGGTGGAAGAAAGCATCAAGGAGGCGCTGGAGTTTCGCCGCGCCATGCGCAAGGTCGATAAAGAGTACGGCAAAGACTGGTGGTTCAAGGTCTGGGGCCCGGACAAGCTGGTGGCCGAAGACATCGGCAAGCCCGATGACTGGGTGCTCAAGGCCAATGAAAAGTGGCACGGCTTTGGCAACCTGGCCGACGGCTTCAACATGCTCGACCCCATCAAGTCAACCATCATCACGCCGGGCCTGGACGTGTCGGGCAAGTTTGCCAAGTCGGGCATCCCGGCTTCCATCGTCACCAAGTACCTCGCCGAGCACGGCGTGGTGGTTGAAAAGACGGGGCTTTACAGCTTCTTCATCATGTTCACCATCGGCATCACCAAGGGCCGCTGGAACACCATGTTGGCGGCGCTGCAGCAGTTCAAGGACGATTACGACAAGAACCAGCCGCTGTGGCGCGTGCTGCCTGATTTCTGCAAGAAGCATCCGCGCTACGAGCGCATGGGTCTGCGCGATCTGTGCCAGAGCGTGCACGAGGCGTATGCGGAAGGCGACATCGCCCGCCTGACGACCGAGGTGTACCTGTCCGGCCTGGAGCCGGCCATGAAGCCGTCGGACGCTTATGCCTGCATTGCCCGCCGTGAGACAGAACGGGTGGATGTGGAGCAACTGGAAGGGCGCATCACCACCTCGCTGCTGACGCCGTATCCGCCGGGCATCCCCCTGCTGATTCCCGGCGAGCGCTTCAACAAGAAGATCGTGGACTTCCTGAAGTTCACGAAGGCCTTCAATCTGCGCTTCCCGGGTTTTGCCACGGATGTGCACGGCCTGGTGGGCGAAGAACAGCCTGATGGCACCACGCGTTACTACGTGGACTGTGTCAAGCTGGACGTGATGGCCTGAGCGCCTGTTGGCGTGAAGGCAGGCAGCCGGTCAGCGCACCGGCTTGGCAGCAGTTCGTGGCCCGTACTTGGCCCTGAGGTCGTTGACACGCTTCGCCAGGTCCGGATCGTCGAGTTGCGTGGCGTAGCGCTTGAGCACCATCTCGGCCAGGTCGATCAGCTTGCTGTTGCCCGAGGTTTGTCCGTGCTTGAGCAGCAACTCCACGGCATCGTGAGGGCGCCCTGATTTGCCCAGGCCCAGTGCCTGTTCGGCCAGCTTGCCCACCTGGTGGTAAGCCTCTCTCACCAAGGTTTCGTAGGGCTCATGCTGGCGCACCATCATGCACAGCATGTCGGTCATGGCCTTGGAGATGCAGAAGCGCTGTGACAGCTTGGAGATCCACAGCTCGGCATCCTGTGGATCGAGTTCGCTTTCCCGCAGCTTCAGCAGCAGGCTGAGCATGTTGCTGGCGGCCTCGAAGTCGTAGTCGGCCATCGCAAACTCGCGGGTCATGCCCTTGATGCGGCGCACCACCTCGGCCACCTGCCGCTGCTGCATCAGGCTGAGCACATTCACCAGTTCATGCATGCGCCGCAGGCGAGCGCTGCGGGGCGCGCGTTCGTAGGCTTTTTGCAGCTGGGTCAGGCACTTGTGCAGGTTTTTGCTGTCATCGGCCTGAAAGTGATGCAGGGCCAGCAGCACGAGCGACTGAAAGTCGAACATCCGAGAGGTGCTGCCCAGGGCCACGGCCCGCTCCAGCACCTTGGAGGCTTCTTCGGTCTTGCCCAGGTGAAAGGCCAGCATGCCCATCTTCTGCAGTCGGCTCAGCGATGACGGGGTCAGGCTCACCGCGTGTTGGTAGGTGGCGTAGGCGTCTTCAAAATCGCCAGACTGGAACTGGGCCCGCCCCATCACGTCATACGCGTCAGCGTAGGTGGGGTTGTCCACGATCAGGCTTTCCAGCGTTCGTCGGGCTGGGGCGAGCTGGCCGCTTTCCATTTGGGCGCGGGCCACACCCAGGCGCGCCCATGGCAGCGCTTTCGTACTGTCGATGGCTTCGAACAGGGTTTTGGCCTCGTCGTGACGATTCAGCCGCAACAGGATCTCGCCGCCAATCCGGGCGGCGTAAACCCAGCACTCGCCGCGTTCGGCAAAGCGGGTCTGGCACAGCTCGGCGGCCAGCGGGTAATCTTCTTCCTGCAGTGCCTGAAAGATGTCGGCCAGCACCATTTTGCGGTGCCGCGCCATGCTGAGGCGCTGCACCAGTTCGTTGTGGGTGTGGGGTTTGAGCAGGTACGAGTCCAGTGCTGATTCAGCCGCTTCGGCCACCTTGGCGTAGGTGGCTTCGGACGTCACCATGACGAACACGGTGGAGAACGGCAGATGCTGGCCTTGGCGTAGTTCATCCAGCAAGTCGGTGGCCGTTTGGTGGGTGTCGATGAAATGGTAGTCGCACAGCACGATGTCGTACTGGGCGTTTTCCAGCTCGGTGCGTGCATCCACATAGCGGCCGACTTGCTTGACCCGATCGGACTTCAGCCCCAGATCGATCAGCATGCTGCGCAGGATGCTGCGCGACGTGGGGTTCACATCCACCACCAGGGCCCGGGCATCTTCAATGCCCGCGAGCGCTGGATTGGTGTTGGCGGCTTTCTGGTCTTTGTCTTTGGTCAGAATGTCACGCATGACGACTGCCGTGGTTTGTTGTTGTGGTGCTCAGGGCAGGTACAGGGCGAAGCAGGTGCCTCGCCCCGGGGCTGAGGTCAGGGTGGTGTGCCCCACCCGGTCCCTGAGCCGATGGGCATGGGCCACGGCCTGTGCGAGGGCCGTGCCCAGGCCCGTGGCGTGCTGTCGGCCGGGATCGGTGCTGCCCAAGCCTTCGCCGTCGTCGCACACCCGCCAGACCAGCCAGCCATCTTCTTCCAGCACCTGCACGGTGACCTGGCGCATGGCAAACCGCACGGCGTTGTGAATGGCCGCATCCAGCGCCAGTTGCACCAGCCGCCGGTCGAAGTGCCAGAAGGGCGGGCTGGCCTCGTGCGGGCACAGTTCTACCTTGATCGGGCGCTCTTCGGCCTGCATCTTCACATGCCATACGCGGGCCAGTGACAGCAGCAACTCTTCGGGGGCCTCGTCTTCGCACATGGCCTTCAGGTTGCCGTTTTCAGCCCCGTACAGGGTCAGAAACTGGATGAACTGGCGACGTAGATCGCTGCAATGGATGTGCGCACGTTGGGCCAACACCGGTGAAGGCTCATCGATCAGGTGAGCCAACTCGGACTCCAGCCCGCCCAGGGCGTTCTTCAGGTCATGGGCGATGAGGGCCAGTGCGTCACTCATGGCGTTCAGTTCTGGAGGGTGCTTGATTCCAGCATGCCGATGGTTTCACGGAAGTACCGCCGCATGGTGTTCACCCGGTCGTGCCCTGGCAGCAGCTTCTCCAGCCGTGTCAGGTAGGTGCGGATGCGCTCGATGCGTTGGCTGTCCAGATCCTTCTTCAGGCGCAAGGCCATGCAGTTGATCTGGGCGGCCTGTAGCAAGACGCCGGTGTTCTCGGGGTACTCGCGCACAGCGTTTTCGATGGCGGCCACGGCTTCCTCGACCTTGCTGTCACGCAAGAGCTTGCGGGCATCGGCCACCTTGTTTTGCAGGCCATTGGCGGCTGACTCGACCACCGATTCGATCTTGTCTTCGTGGCCGGTGTCACGCAGGGCCTTGCCCACCATCTGCTTGATGCGGCTGTTTTCGTGGTCGGCGCTGATGGCACTTTCCAGCAGTTTCAGGCCCGCCTCTTCATGGCCGTTCATGATCTCGGCCTTGGCCAGGGCGACGGTGGCGAAATCGGCCTTGCCCCTGTGCAGGGTTTTGCGGGCTCGGGCCAGGGTTTTGGCGGCTTGCTCGGTGGCGCCGGTGGCCACCTCGGCTTGGGCCTGGATGGCCAGGGCCACGCTCGTGAAGGCGGGCGCGTTGCGGAAGCTGGTTTGCCCCTCGGCGATCACCTTCAGGGCATCTTGGGGCGTACCGATGTCCACCAGCGTTTGTGCCAGCAACAGGGTGTCCTGGGGCTGTGCCACCATCGAGCCTTTGCTGGATTTGGTGGCTTTGCTCAAGGCGTCCTTGGCGGTGTCCAGGTCGCCATTGCGGTAGGCGCTTTCGCCCAGGATGCGTTGGCGTCGGGCCGAGGGCACGACCTGGGCGGCATCACGCAGCACCCACATCGCGCCTTCTGGGTCGCCCATAGCCTCCAGAGATTCGGCGATCACGTCATAGGCGGCCACGGTCTTTTCACCATCGCGGGAGTCGATGATGTCGCGGGCCAGTTGCTGGGCTTCGTGGTATTGACCGGCGGCCTTGTGCGCACGCGCCAGCCCGAGGCGAGCCCAGGTGAGGTCGCTGCGCACGTCCAGCGCACTGCGGTAAACGGCCTTGGCCTCTTCGTGCCGCCCCAGCTTCAGCAGCAGGTTGCCCTTGGTTTGCAGCACGCTCATCGTCCAGCGGCTTTTCTGCGCCAGCAGGGCATCGCAAGCGGCCAGGGCGCCGGCCAGGTCATCTTTGGCAATCTTGGTGTTGATGACCAGCAGCGCATCACGCTTGTCCAGCATGGCCTTCAGACGTTCTTCGATGTCAGAGGCCGTGATGGGTTTGAGCAGGTAGGCGTCCGGGTGTTGCTCGGTGGCGGCCGCGACGGAGGCGTACGAGCTCTCGGCCGTGATCATGAAGAACAGGGTGTCCGGGGGCAGCATCTGATTGTCCCGGGCGTACTCGAACAGTTGTTGGCCGTCGGTCTTGGCGTTCAGGTTGTAGTCGCACAGCACCAGGTTGTACTTCTTGCTGCGCAGGTTACGCAGGGCATCATCCGGGGTGCTCACGGCCTCCACCTTCGAGATGCCGAGCAAGGCCAGGTGCCCGCGCAGCGTGCTCTGCTGCACTGCCATGTCATCGATGATCAGCGCGCTGAGGCTGGAGTAGGGGGTCACGGTGGTGGCCATGGTCGCTCTCGGGTGTCAACAGTCAAACGGCATTCGGTGCTCGAAAAACGCGTTGTCTGTTTATTCGGTCATTTTTTTCCTGAACTTGAACCAGGGGCAGACTCCATGATCGTCCAGCGTGTCAGCTTTTCATCCAAAGAAAAAGGCGCCCAAAGGCGCCTTCTCGTGCAGTAGTTGGCGTGATCGGTTCACTTGAAGATGTTCTTCACCCGATCCGTCCAGCTCTTGGCATTGGGCGAGTGTTTTTCGCCCCCTTTGCGAAACGATTCGTCCAGTTCCTTGAGCAGCTTGCGCTGATGCTCGGTGAGCTTGACGGGCGTCTCGACCACGATGTGGCAGTACAGATCACCCGGGTAGCTGGAGCGCAGGCCCTTGATGCCCTTGCCGCGCAGGCGGAAGGTCTTGCCGTGCTGGGTGCCTTCCGGGATGTCGATCTCGGCCTTGCCGCCCAAGGTGGGTACTTCGATGCTGCCGCCCAGCGCCGCGCTGGTCAGGGGCACGGGCACCTGGCAGTGCAGGTCATCGCCATCGCGCTCGAAGATCTCGTGCGGTTTGATGCGGATCTCGATGTACAGATCACCCGGGGGGCCACCATTGGTGCCCGGCTCTCCATTGCCGGCGGAACGAATGCGCATGCCCTCGTTGATGCCTGCCGGGATCTTGACTTCCAGGGTCTTGGTTTTCTTGACGCGACCTTGGCCGTGGCAGGTGGTGCAAGGCTCAGGGATGATCTTGCCCGTGCCCTGGCAATGGGGGCAGCTTTGCTGCACGCTGAAAAAGCCCTGGCGCATGTGCACCGTGCCCGAGCCATTGCAGGTGGGGCAGGTTTTGGGCTGGGTGCCGGGCTTGGCGCCAGTACCGCTGCAGGTGCCGCACTCCTCCCAAGAGGGGATGCGGATCTGGGTGTCCTTGCCCGCAGCAGCCTCTTCGAGGGTGATCTCCATGGCGTAGGACAGGTCGCTGCCCCGGTAGACCTGAGGGCCACCGCCGCCACGACGGCCACCCGCCGCGCCGAACAAGTCGCCAAAGATGTCGCCAAAGGCATCGGCAAAGCCGCCATAACCTTCAGGGCCGGCCCCACGGCCGCCCATGTTGGGGTCGACGCCCGCATGACCAAACTGGTCATAGGCGGCCCGCTTTTTCGGGTCCGAGAGCATCTCGTAGGCCTCTTTGGCCTCCTTGAACTTCTCTTCGGCTTCCTTGGCCTTGTCGCCCTGATTGCGGTCAGGGTGGTACTTCATCGCCAGCTTGCGGTAGGCCTTCTTGATGTCGTCGTCCGAGGCGCTTTTGGCAACGCCCAGCACGTCGTAGAAATCACGTTTTGCCATGGTGGTGTTCAGATCTGACAAAGGCACAGGGCGTGAGCGGGGTGCTCACACGGCCTGTGCCCGGTCGGTGATGGGGCGTCATGCCCCGTACGGTGGCCGGTCAGTCCTTCTTGACTTCCTTGAACTCGGCGTCAACCACGTTGTCGTCGGCAGGCTTGGCTTGCGCACCAGGCTCGGCGCCAGGAGCACCAGTAGCACCGGCGGCGCCTTGGGCGGCCTGCATGTCGGCGTACATCTTCTCACCCAGTTTCTGGCTGGCCGTCATCAGGGCGTTGGTCTTGGCCTCGATGGCGTCCTTGTCCTCACCCTTGAGCGACTCTTCCAGGTCCTTGATGGCGGCCTCGATGGCTTCCTTCTCGGCACCTTCCAGCTTGTCGCCGTACTCGGTCAACGACTTGCGCACGCTGTGCACCAAACTGTCACCCTGGTTCTTGGCCTGAACCAGTTCCAGCTTCTTCTTGTCCTCGGCGGCGTTCAGCTCGGCGTCCTTCACCATCTTCTGGATTTCTTCTTCGGACAGACCCGAGTTGGCTTTGATGGTGATCTTGTTTTCCTTGCCGGTGCCCTTGTCCTTGGCGCTGACGTGCAGGATGCCGTTGGCGTCGATGTCAAACGTCACCTCAATCTGGGGCACGCCACGCGGTGCGGGCGGGATGCCTTCGAGATTGAACTCACCCAGCATCTTGTTGCCAGCAGCCATCTCGCGCTCGCCTTGGAAGACCTTGATGGTCACGGCCGGCTGGTTGTCGTCGGCAGTGGAGAAGGTCTGTGAGAACTTGGTCGGGATGGTCGTGTTCTTGGCGATCATCTTGGTCATGACACCGCCCATGGTTTCAATGCCCAGCGACAGCGGGGTCACGTCCAACAACAGCACGTCGGTGCGGTCGCCCGACAGCACCTGACCCTGAATGGCGGCACCCACGGCCACGGCTTCGTCAGGGTTCACGTCCTTGCGGGGATCCTTGCCGAAGAACTCCTTGACCTTTTCCTGCACCTTGGGCATGCGGGTCATGCCGCCGACCAGGATCACGTCATCGATGTCGCCCACGCTCACGCCAGCATCCTTGATGGCGGTGCGGCAGGGCGCGATGGTGCGCTCGATCAGGTCTTCAACCAGGCTTTCCAGCTTGGCGCGGGTCAGCTTGATGTTCAGGTGCTTCGGGCCAGAGGCGTCGGCGGTGATGTACGGCAGGTTGACGTCGGTCTGCGAACTGTTCGAGAGTTCGATCTTGGCCTTTTCAGCGGCTTCTTTCAGGCGCTGCAGGGCCAGCACGTCCTTGGTCAGGTCCACGCCTTGTTCTTTCTTGAACTCGGCGATGATGTAGTCGATGATACGCTGGTCGAAGTCTTCGCCACCCAGGAAGGTGTCGCCGTTGGTCGACAGCACTTCGAACTGCTTTTCGCCGTCCACGTCGGCAATTTCGATGATAGAGACGTCGAAGGTGCCGCCCCCCAGGTCATACACGGCGATCTTGCGGTCGCCCTTGCCGGTCTTGTCCAGGCCAAACGCCAGCGCAGCCGCCGTGGGCTCGTTGATGATGCGCTTGACCTCCAAGCCAGCAATGCGGCCGGCATCCTTGGTGGCTTGGCGCTGGGCATCGTTGAAGTAGGCCGGTACGGTGATCACAGCCTCGGTCACGGGTTCGCCCAGGTAATCCTCAGCGGTTTTCTTCATTTTGCGCAAAACTTCAGCGCTGACCTGCGGCGGTGCCAATTTCTTGCCGCGCACCTCAACCCAGGCGTCGCCGTTGTCGGCAGCAACAATGGAGTAGGGCATCAGGTCGATGTCTTTCTGCACCTCTTTCTCAGTGAACTTACGGCCAATCAGGCGTTTGACCGCGTACAGCGTGTTTTTAGGATTGGTCACAGCCTGACGCTTGGCCGAGGCGCCCACCAACACTTCACCGTCTTCTTGGTACGCAATGATCGAGGGCGTGGTGCGTGCACCTTCGCTGTTCTCAATGACCTTGGTGGTGTTGCCTTCCATGATGGCCACGCACGAGTTTGTGGTGCCCAAGTCGATGCCGATGATCTTGCCCATGTTGTGTGCTCCTAGGGATTCTGAATCTGTGTGTTTGGGGGCCGTCGGCCACCCGCTTGCTCTGGATATATGAACGACTCGGTTGATTTCAAGACCCTTTTTGCAGGCAGGGCTTGATGTGGGCCGATGTCGGCGACTTTACTTGGGGGCCGCGACCGTCACCAGGGCCGGACGCAGCACGCGATCGGCGATGGTGTAGCCCTTTTGCAGCACACCCACGATGGTGTTGGCTTCTTGCTCGGCCGGGACCATGCTGATGGCCTGATGCAGGTTGGGGTCGAATTTGTCGCCAGCGGGCGGGTTGACCTCGATCACCTTGTTGCGCTCCAGGGCCGAGGCCAATTGGCGCAGGGTGGCGTGAACGCCCTCAATCACGATTTCCACCGGGGTGTCGGGCTTGGCTACGTGCGAGGCGATGGCAGCCTCCAGGCTGTCGCGCACGGGCAGCAGGCTCTCGGCGAAGGATTCGACGGCGAACTTGCGTGCTTTGCTGATTTCTTCTTCGGCGCGGCGGCGGATGTTCTCGGCCTCGGCCTTGGCGCGCAGGTAGGCATCCGACACTTCAGCGTGCTTGGCCTGCAACTCGGCCAGTTGCTGCTCCAGCGAGGGTGACGCTTGGGCCGATGCATCATTCATGGTGTCAGCTCCGGGCGTGTCGGCCCCTTGGGGCTCCAGTTGGGGAGATGTGTCGCTCATCGTGTTTCTGATTGACGTTATTGACGAAACTTTGGTGATATCAGGGCGGTCGCCTGGGTTTCAAGGGGCGACAGACATCCTGGCTGGTGTTTAATTTGTAACAGAAGTTGTCGTGCCGGCGGTCAGTCCAGGCTGGCCGACCAGCGTTGCCAATCGCTCAAACGGCGGCGGTCTCGCTTGGTCGGGCGGCCCTGGGTGATGGCCTCTGCCGGCTCTGCACCCAGGCGTCGGGCCTCTTGTTGGGCCAGGCGTTGCTGGATGCTCTCGACGGTTTCTTCATACAGGCGCTGCGCCTGTGGGGCAGGGCCGCGAACGGTACTGAGGGCGCGCACGATGACCGTTCGTACCACTGCGCCCTGACGGATCAGAACCCGGTCGCCTTCCTTGAGCTCTCGCGAGGGCTTGGCCACCTGCTGGTTGACCTCGATGCGCCCCTTGTCGATCTCGTCTGCCGCCAACCCCCGGGTTTTGTAGAAACGAGCGGCCCACAGCCATTTGTCCAGCCTCAAGCGGTCAGTCTGCCCGGGCAGGAGGCTTGGGTTCGCGGAACTGTGATCGTCTGCAGCCATAGAAGCAGGGTTAGGCATCAAAGAGGTGCCCATTGTGACGGCTGGCGATGACGCCTGGCGAGGAAGCGGGCCGGATCGAGCGCATCGCGCAGCGAGGCTTCGATCGGGCAGGGCGTGCCCGCCACCCAGTGGGCCAGCAGTTGGCCCGCCAGCACCGACCAGGTGATGCCCCGCGAGCCCAGGCCCGACAGCACGTACAGTCCCCCACGATCGTCACGCAGACGAGGCAGCATCCGCACCTGATCTCGGCGGGCCGGGTGTGGGACTGCATGCTCGCCAGTGGCGCCCCAACGATGCTCGGCGCAGGGCAGGGCACCCACCAGCGGCAATCGATCCGGGGTGGCGGCACGCCAGCCGACGCGTCCTTGCAAACCAGTCGGTGGGGCGCCGTTGTGATCGGGCCATGCCGGGCTATCTGCGCTGAGCACGCCCAAGGCTTGGGCTTGCTGCCAATTCCGGCGCTGGTCGCTGAGGCGCACGGCGGGCTCCTCGTCGTCATGCTGGGTGGTGGCGCCAAACAGCAGGGTGTGCTCATCCAGCGCCAGCGCATAACCTTGCCCGGCCAGAGCCCGGTGAGGCAGCCGGCTGCCTGGCAGGTTTGTGCCCCAGCTCACCTGTCCGCGCACCCGGCTGGTGGGCAAGGGCTCGGCGGCCAGTTCGGGTGGCAAGTGATTCAAGAGCGGGGCCACGCCGTGCGCACAGGCCAGCACCAGGGTGGGCGCCTGCGCCACCGGGACACCATCTGCATCCAGCACCGCCCACTCGCCATCGGCCTCTTGCCGCACAGCGCTCACAGACACGCTGCCGCGCCACACCAAGCCCGAGCCACGCAGGCCATGGGTTTGGGCATCGTGCAGCATCCATTCGATCAGCCCCGCAGGATGGACCCAGCCAGCCTTTTCAAACAGCCAGCCCCCGGCGTTCAAGGGAACGCCCGCTTCAGCAGATGCTTCGTCCGGTGAGAGCCACCGGGCGTGATCGGTTGGGCACCCCAGTTTTTCCAACAAGGCCTGGGCATCGTCTTCGCTCAGGCGGGGCTCCAGGCGGATCAGTCCGTCGGCTGCACCCTGCACACCCGCATCGATGGCCTGTTGCACCACCCGCCAGGTGGCCAGGGCAGCGGCCCGGTGTGCGCGGGCGTGGATGCCATCCTCCCCATGCAGGATGGCGTGGAACAGTCCGCCCGGGTTACCGGAGGTCTCGGCACCGGGCGCTGGCTGGCGGTCCAGCACGGTCACCTGCCAGCCCTCCTTGCACAAGGCCCAGGCTGCGGCAGCGCCGGCCAGGCCCGAGCCCACCACCACGGCCCGACGCCGTTCAGGCGCGGGCATGGGCTGCAGGCCACCTGCGGGGGGCGGTGCATGGAACCGGGGCGCGTATCGGGCGCGAACCATGTCGCGCTTGCCGGCAAAGCCAGGCGCACGTTCGACCACAAAGCCGGCCTGCGTCAAGCCATCCCGCACCATGCGGGCGCTGGACCAGGTCGCGGCGGTGGCCCCTGGGGCGGCCAGACGATTCAGCCGCGCCAGGCGCTCGGGCTGCCACATGTCCGGGTTCTTCGCAGGTGCAAAGCCGTCCAGGTAAAACGCGTCCACGGAGGCCATCAGTTCGGGCAACAGCTGGTTGACGTCGCCCAGCCCCAACATCAAGGTCACCGCTTGTCCGTCCGGAGGCTCGTCAGGGGTAATCTCAAACCGCAATTGATGCCATCCCGGTGTCAACACCGGCCACTGCTCGGCCAGGCGTTCCCCGAGGTACCGCCGTCGACCCTGGGCTGCGGCGGCATCGTTGTCGCCAGCCTGCTGGTGCACTTGCTGCAAGGCCGACGCGGTCAGCGGGTGTTTCTCCACCGAGATGAACACCAGGTGATCACAGCGCGCCGGGTCGTCCAGCCAGGCGGACCAGGTGGCCAGGAAGTTGTTGCCCAGCCCAAACCCGGTCTCCAGGATCACAAAGTGACTGCGCCCCTGCCACCGGCTTGGCAAATCATTGCCCCCGAGAAACACATGCCGAGCCTGCGCCCAGGCGCCTGCCACGGCGTGGTACACGTCGTCGTACAGGGGCGAGTAAGGCACCCCGGGCGCGTGGCCTGATGGGTTGGTGCTCAGGGTGGCGGGTTGTAGAGGCGAGCTCATCACGCCGGGGTGGGCAGGGGCCTGTGTTGACGAGGCTCACTGGGCCAGCCAGCCGCCGTCCATGTTCCAGGTCACACCGCGCACATTGTCTGCCCCAGCCGAGCAGAGGAAGACCGCCAAATCGCCCAGCTGTTCAGGCGTGACGAACTGCAGCGAAGGTTGTTTTTCGCCCAGCAGGCCCACCTGGGCTTGCGCCACGGTGATGCCTTCGCGCTCAGCGCGGGCCTCGATTTGTTTTTGTACCAGCGGGGTCAGCACCCAACCCGGGCAGATGGCGTTGACCGTCACCCCGGTGGTGGCCGTCTCCAGAGCCACAGCCTTGGTCAGGCCCACCAGGCCATGCTTGGCCGCCACATAGGCCGACTTGCCGGCCGAGGCCACCAGACCATGGGCAGAGGCCAGGTTGATGATGCGGCCCCAGTTGCGCTCGCGCATGCGAGGCAGTGCCAATCGGGTGGTGTGAAAGGCCGAACTCAGGTTGATCGCCAGCACGGCATCCCATTTTTCGACCGGAAACTGCTCTACCGGCGCCACATGCTGGATGCCTGCGTTGTTCACCAGGATGTCCACCCCGCCAAACTCGGCCTGTGCATACGCCATCATGGCCTCGATCTCGGCGGGCTTGCTCATGTCGGCGCCGTGGTAACCCACCTTCACCCCATGCGCCTGACCGGCGGCTGCCACGCTGGCCTTGGGCTCTTCGGTATCACCAAAACCGTTCAGAATCACGTGTGCACCCTGCGCGGCCAGCCGTTGGGCGATGCCCAGGCCAATGCCACTGGTCGATCCGGTGACGAGTGCAGTTTTTCCATTCAACATCCAGGGCCTCCAGTTCACGTTGCGCCACACAATGTGGATGAGTTCATTATCTGTCCTGCCGTGGGTCTTCGGGCCCGCCACTCAACCAGCCTGACGCTGTTCTGTCCATGTCGAACCTTGCTGACACGCTTTCCGCCCCGTCGCTTCACCATATCGAGTGCCCTGGCGCTTCCACCACCAACCCTCAAACCCACCGCATGGCGTACTGGTCGTGGGGGGATGCCGCCAACCCTCGTGTGCTGGTGTGTGTGCATGGCCTGAGCCGCCAAGGGCGCGATTTCGACACGCTGGCGCGACGGCTGGCCAGCGATTACCACGTCGTCTGCCCCGATGTGGTGGGGCGCGGCCACTCGGACTGGCTGGCTGATCCGCAGGGCTACCAGGTGTTCTCGTATGTCGGCGACATGGTCGCCTTGATGCAACACCTGCGCGCCAGCAAGGGGGTGGCCGAGCCCTTGGTGGTGGACTGGGTGGGCACCTCCATGGGCGGGCTCATTGGACTGGGTTTTTCGACCTTGCCACCCGAGGCCTCAGGCGCGCGCTTGCGCCGTATGGTGCTCAATGACGTGGGCCCCAGGCTGCGTCATGAAGCCTTGGTGCGCATTGGCGACTATCTGGGGCAACCCGTGACCTTCACCGACGAGCGGGCCGCCGCCGATTACCTGCGCAGCATCTCGGCCGGCTTCGGGCCGCACAGTGATGAAGCCTGGCTGCAGCTCTCGCGCCCCTTGTTGCGCCCTGCACCCGATGGCGCAGGGCTGGTGCTGCACTACGACCCAGCCATTGCTGCACCGTTCAAAACCATGAGCGCCGACAGCGCCGCCAGCGGCGAGGCCATGCTGTGGCAGGTCTATGACGCCTTGACCTGCGAGGTGCTGTTGCTGCGCGGCCAACAATCCGACCTGCTGGATCAAGAAACCGCTCAGATGATGACCGAACGCGGACCGCGCGCCCGTCTCGTCGAGTTTGATGGCGTGGGCCACGCGCCCACCTTGGTGGCCGACGATCAGGTGCAGGCGGTGGTGAACTTCCTTCGGGCATGAAAACAGGTTCGTTGCAACCCGACAGCCGTCCGTGGGGCGCGTCGGCCATCATCGAGCTGACGGGGCAGTGGCCACAGTCTTCCACCCCACAGGGTGCTGACACGGGTCTGGCCCTGTTGGACAGAGCGCGTCTGTTTGCCGAGCCCTTGTTGCAAGGGCAGCGCTTCGACACCGGCGAGGACGCCCTGGCGCATGCCGATGGTGTGGGGGTGATCCTGCAGGGTATTGGCGCCTCCCCGACGCTGCGTGCCGCCGCTTATCTGGTGTATGCCGCCGAGTACCTCAGCCAGCCAGAGGAAGTGATCACACGCGCCTTTGGAGTTGAGTTGTCCGGCCTGGTGGCGCACAGCCGCGCCCTGGTACAGGTGCAGCGCAATGCCCGTGATGCCTGGGCCGATGACGTTGATGGCCCCTGGCCTGCCGAGCAGGTTGAGCGTGTGCGCAAGATGCTGTTGGCGTTCTCGCGTGATCTGCGCGTGGTGCTGATGCGCTTGGCCTCACGCTTGCAGACCCTGAGGTACTTTGCTCAAAGCGGAGCGGCATGCCCTCGCGCGCTGGCGCGTGAGTCTCTCCAGGTGTTCGCTCCCCTGGCCAATCGGCTGGGCATCTGGCAGATCAAGTGGGAAATGGAAGACCTGGCCTTCCGATTCCTGATGCCCGACACCTATCGGCACATTGCGCGCTCGCTGGACGAAAAACGCCTGGAGCGTGAGCAGCACATCGAGCAGATCCGCCAGACACTGTCGGCGGCCTTGAACGAAGCGGGGGTAGGGGCCTTGGTGCAAGGTCGGCCCAAGCACCTCTACAGCATCTGGAAGAAGATGCAGGGCAAGGGGCTGTCGATCGATCGGGTGTTTGACATCCGCGCCTTGCGCGTGATCGTGGCCGATGTGCCCGCCTGTTATGCGGCCCTCAGCCGCGTCCATGAACTGTGGACGCCCCTTCCTGAGGAGTTTTCGGATTACATCGCGCGCCCGAAGCCCAACGGGTATCAGTCGTTGCACACCGTGGTGCGTGATGAGCAGGGCCGCAGCATCGAAATCCAGATCCGCACCCAGGCCATGCACGACCATGCCGAAAGCGGCGTGGCCGCCCACTGGGCCTACAAAGAGGCCGGGGCCAAGGGCTATGCCGGCGTGCAGGCCAGTGGCGATTTCGAAAGCCGCGTGGCCGAGGCCCGCAAGACCGTGCTGCGCCAACTGCTGGCCTGGGAGCGCGATCTGGCGGCGGCCGATCATGACAGCCAGGGGCCAGGGGAGGGGGCGACCGGCCTGTTTGACGATCGCATCTACGTCTTCACGCCTGGCGGGGAGATCATCGATCTGCCGAAAGATGCCTCGCCGGTGGACTTTGCCTACACCCTGCACACCAACCTGGGGCACCGCTGCCGTGGTGCCAAGGTGGATGGCGTCATGGTGCCGCTGAACACACCACTCAAAAGCGGGCAGACGGTCGAAATCACCGCGGTGAAGGAGGGCGGCCCCTCCATGGACTGGCTCAACCCCGAGTTGGGCTATCTGCGCAGCGCGCGAGCCCGAGCCAAGGTGCGCAGCTGGTTCAATGCCCTGGCCCAGCAAGCCACCATCGCCCGTGGCCGTGAGGCTGTGGAAAAGCTGCTTCAGCGGGAAGGCCGCACGGCCATCAAGCTGGACGATCTGGCGGCCCAGTTGGGGTTTCGCAATGCCGAGGCGCTGTTTGATGTGGTCGGCAAAGACGAGTACTCGTTGCGGCACATCGAACAATGCCTGAGGCCGCCCGTGCCTGAGGCCGACCCGGATACCTTGATCGCACAGCGCCTCAGCCGCAGCGATGCGCCGCAGCATGCAACGCATCGACATGGCGGCCCTGGCGTGCTGGTGGTGGGCATGGACTCCTTGCTGACCCAACTGGCCCGCTGCTGCAAGCCGGCGCCCCCTGATCCCATCGGCGGCTATGTAACCCGAGGCAAAGGGGTTGCGGTGCATCGGCTGGATTGCTCCAACTTCAGGCAGATGGCTGGCCGCGATGCCGAGCGCATCATCCCGGTTGCCTGGGGGCAGCAGGCGTACGGCGACGATGCCCGCTATGCCGTGGATGTGGTGGTGGAAGGGCAGGACCGGTCAGGCCTTTTGCGGGATGTGTGCGACGTGCTGGCGCAAGGCAAGACCCATGTGCAATCCATGCACAGCCAGAGCGTGCGCGGCCGCGTCTACATCACGCTGACGGTGCAGACGGGCGACACCACACGGCTCAGCGCCTTGTTGCACAAGGTGTCGCAAATCCACGGCGTCTTGCGAACGCGACGAAAATGATGCTATAGTCATGGTCTTCCAGGCGCGTAGCTCAGCTGGTTAGAGCACCACCTTGACATGGTGGGGGTCGTTGGTTCGAGTCCAATCGCGCCTACCAAGATCAACCCCGATGCGTGATCGCATCGGGGTTTTTTCGTGTGCGCCCAGCATGGGCGCACTCCTGCGGGTGCAAGTCCCGCCGTAAGTTGGTCACAGCGAACGGAGCGAAGCGCAACTGCACGAGGGCGACCAAGTGTGGGAAGGAAGCGTGGAGCGTA
>JBKBMV010000035.1:0-21609 GCA_046295615.1 Aquabacterium sp. | reverse complement strand
GCTGCGGCCACCTCGCGCTTACGTTTGCTCTCACCCATCTGGTGAGTGTGCCAAATCCGGTCACACCCGCGCCAGCTCTGGCTCAGCGTGCGATCATGGGCGCTGAACTGCCGGATTTAGGGTCATCGGCGATGCACCACCATGGGCTGAAGTTGAAGCGCGTCGCGGGCACGGTGCGCGGCGTCCTGGGCCTCGGCTCGGGTGCTGAACGGGCCGATCTTGAGCTTGTACAGCTGCTGCTCCTGGAAGACACCCAGCAGGGGCAACAGGCCCGAGAGCTCGCGGGCCACCCGCTGCTGCAGGCGATCCACCCCATCACGGCGGCTCAGCGCCGCCAGCTGCACCCAGAAACCACGACCCGCGGGCGTGTGCGCACGCGACACCGGCAGTGGCGAGGTGTCGGCCACGGTGGTCGGCTGCCGGGCCGGCGCGGGGGGCTCGGTCACGGGCGGTGCCGCCGGGCGGGTCTCGGTCCCGGGCAAGGTGACCGACGTGAGTGACGGGGGCGGCCCCACGGGCGAGGTCTGCGCGCTGGCCGACAAGCCTGCGGGCTCGGGCGCTGACCAACTGACCGGGGCCAGGGGCGGCGCCGTCGCCAGGGCCACGGACGTGACCGCCGCACCGCCGCCCGATGCCTGTGCGACGCTGGAGCCGGTCTGCTTCCAGGCCCCGGTGCGGATGTCCTCGAAGGTCAGGCGCTCAACCTCCACCTCGCCCACGCCCGCGCCCACCAAGCCCAGGCGAATGGCAGCGGCGTAACTGACATCAATGACCCGGCCCTTGACGAAAGGGCCCCGGTCGTTGACCCGCAAGATGACCTCTTGGCCGTTGCGCTTGGAGCGCACCCGCACATAACTGGGGATGGGCAGGGTTTTGTGCGCGGCCGTCATGCCGTACATGCTGTAGAGCTCGCCACTGGCCGTGCGTCGCCCATGGAACTTGGCGCCGTACCAGGACGCCAGTCCCTGCTCGCGCCAGGGCTCATCAGCCGTGAGGGGCTCATAACGCTCGCCCAGCACTTCGTAGGGCTTGTTGGGCCCACCCTCGCGGATGGGCTCCACCTTGGGCTCGACCGGGGCCTCATCCCACACCGCCGGGGGCGGAGGCAGGCTGGGTGGACCATCCCGGCTCGGGCCGGTGGGCTCGGGCGAGGTGGCGCAACCGGCCAACAAAACCAGGCAGGCGGCCAGGGCCAACCCCAGCCCACGTGAAGCGTGAAAGGTGTGCATGCCCGGACGATAAACCATGAACCGGGACTGCACCATGCGCAGCCGCCCGTGGTGTGTGGTGTAGGCATGGGCCGACGACGCCCCACCCCTGCGTCAGGCCGCACCTGCAGGCACAATGCATGCTGTTCGTTTCACGGACCCGGCGCCCCTATGCATGCGCCCATCCCTCATCCTTCTTTGCGCCTTGTCAGCACGCGTGTCAGCCATGTCCAACCAGCCGAAACCTCCCTTTGATTTCGACTTCGAGCGCGGCATGCGCAACCGCCGCGCGGCCCTGGGCGATGCCTGGGTCGACAAGTCGGTGGCCAAGGCCAACGCCTTCAACGCCGGCTTTCAGCACTTCATCACCGACTACGCCTGGCATGGCGTATGGGGCCGCCCCGGGCTGGACTGGAAAACCCGCCGCATCATCGTGCTGGCCGTGACCAGCGCCCTGGGCCGCTGGGACGAGTTCGAGATCCACCTGCGCGGCGCGCTCACCCCGGGCAATGCCCACACGCTGACGCCGGACGAGGTGCGCGAAGCGCTCATCCAAATCGCCATCTACGCGGGCGTGCCGGCGGCCAACACGGGCTTTGCCCGCGCCGTGGGCATCATGAAAGAGCTGGGCATGGAGCCGCCGCCCCACCCCGCTGACCAATCGTGGCACCCGGGTGTGGGCCGTTCGTACTTCACCCACACCCGGCCCAAGCTGCACGCCACCGTGCGTGAGGCGCGCCATGGCACGCCGGCCCATACCCTGGTGTTCAGCCATGCGCTGGGGCAAGACGGGAGCATGTGGGACGCCGTGGCCAACGAACTGGCCGCCACCTGCCGGGTGATCTGCCCGGACACGCGCGGCCATGGTCGTTCACAAACACCCGCCGAGCCCGTCAACCTGGCTGAGCTGGCCGCCGATGCGGCCCGCGTGATCGACGAGTTGGCCGATGGCGAGCCCGTGATCTGGGTGGGCCTGTCCATGGGCGGGCTGATCGGGCAAGAGTTGGCCGTGCGCTTCCCCGAGAAGGTCAAGGCCCTGGTGCTGGCCAACACCACGGCGGGCTATGACGAGATGGGCCGCGCGGCCATCGGCCAGCGCATCGCGACCGTGGAGTCTCATGGCCTGTCGGCGATCGCCACCGGCACCATGCACCGCTTCTTCAGCGAAGGCTTCCGCCAGGAACGCGCTGCCACCGTGTCGCGCCATCAGCGACTGCTGGAATCGACCGACCCCGAGGGCTACACGGCCTGTGCCGCGGCGCTGTGCGACGCCAACCTGTGGGATCGCCTGGGGCAGATTCAGGTGCCCACGCTGGTCATGGCCAGCACGCTGGACGAGAGCGTGCCCATCGAGGTGGCGCAGGCCTTGGCGAGGGGCATTCCGCGCGCCGAGCTGGCCACCCTGCACGGCTGCGCCCACCTCAGCGCGGTGGAGCAGCCTCAGGCGTTCACTGAACTGCTGGGCGAATTCGTGGCTGGGATCTGACCCCACGCCAAGCGGCCAGGGCCAGCAAGCCCAGGCCGAACAAGGCCACCGAGGCCGGCTCCGGAATGGCCGCCACGGGGGTGAGGGCCACAAAGTTCAACTGCCCGCCAGGCGTCACGCCAAAGGGCATGCCCGCGTTGGTCAGGGTCAGCATGGGCCAGCCGGCCGAGTTGACGAAAGATTGCGCCGTGATGCCGGTGCCGGTCAGCGTCCAGGTGGCCGAGTTGCCTTCAGCAAAGGCGTTGTCCGCAAAATCGAAGCGCCAACGGTACGACAGCCCGCCATCCAGGGTGACAGGGGCCGACAGACGGCCACTGGACGTCTGCGGTGCCAAACCGCTGACACTCGTCCAGCTGGCGATGGGGCTGTTGAACCACAGGGTCTTGAGGAAGGTGCCGGCCGTCGTGGCCGAGGCCAGGCTGTGTTGAGGCTGGGTCAGGCTCAATTGCACCCCACCCGCCACGTCGCTCACCGACAGGGTGGCCACGGCCTCGAACAGAGAGCGGGTATCGTACGCGTCCGACGTCGTCGGATCGTAGAAGGTATGAAAGCTGTAGTCGTACTGAGCCGCATGGCTGCTGGCCATCGCAGCAGTCAGGGCAACGGCGGCAACGCCAGCCCGGCCAACGGACACGGTGTGCATGAACATCGGAAACTCCTTGCGCGAAGTGCCCAGATGGATGACAGACTCGCGCGATCTGGCCAGACAACAGCCACTAGTACAAAGTGTAGGTAAGCCGACAGCAAATGGCCAGACATGGTCTCACCCCCGAATAAGGGCTCTGTCCCCAATTCCCCCTAGGAATCTCCGTAAATGTCAGCAAATGCCCCCTCAACCATGAATGCCGCGCAGATGGCGGCGGTTCAGCACCTGGATTCGCCCTGCCTCGTGCTGGCGGGTGCAGGCTCGGGCAAGACACGGGTGATCACGCACAAGATCGCACGGCTGCTGCAGCCAGGGCACGGGGCCGACCTGGCCCCCTCCCAAATTGGCGCCATCACCTTCACCAACAAGGCCGCCGCTGAAATGCGCGAGCGAGTGAAGGCGCTCATCGGCCCCAAGGCCGCGGGCAAGCTGCTGGTGTGCACCTTCCACTCGCTGGGCGTGCGCCTGCTGCGCGAAGACGGCGAAGCCGTGGGCCTCAAGCCCAAGTTCTCCATCCTGGACAGCGACGATGTGCTGAGCATCCTGCGCGACGTGGGTGCCACCACCGATGCCAAGCTGGCTCGAAGCTGGCAGTGGCAAATCAGCCTGTGGAAGAACCAGGGCCTGACCAGCGGCCACGCCCTGAGACAGGCGGCCACCGATGACGAGGCCCTGACCGCCAAAATCATGGCGCTGTACGAAGAGCGCCTGCTGGCCTACCAGGCGGTGGACTTTGACGACCTGATCAGCCTGCCACTGAAGCTGTTGTCCGAGCACGAACACGTGCGCACCAAGTGGCAGCGACAGTTGCGGCATGTGCTGGTGGACGAATACCAGGACACCAACGCCACACAGTACGAGCTGCTCAAACTGCTGGTGGGGCCAGACGGGATCTTCACGGCCGTGGGCGACGACGACCAGTCCATCTACGGCTGGCGCGGCGCCACGCTCGACAACCTCAAGCGCCTGCCGCAGGACTACCCCAACCTCAAGGTCATCCCGCTGGAGCAGAACTACCGCTCCACCAGCGCCATCCTGCGCGCGGCCAACAACGTCATCCAGCTCAACCCCAAGCTGTTTCAGAAAACACTGTGGTCGGACCTGGGCGAAGGCGAGCCGGTCAAACTGATGGAGTGCGACAACGAAGAGCACGAGGCCGAGCGCACCGTGGCCCACTTCAACCTGGTGCGCAACCGCCTGCTGCACGACTACCCGGCCACCGACAAGGGCGACTGGAAGCACTTCGCCATCCTCTACCGTGCCAACCACCAGGCGCGCATTTTCGAGCAGGCGCTGCGCAAGGCCAACATCCCCTACAAGGTGTCGGGCGGGCAGAGCTTCTTCGACCGCGCCGAGATCCGCGACCTGTGCGCCTGGCTGCGCCTGCTGATCAACAACAACGACGACCCCGCCTTCCTGCGCGCCATCACCACGCCCAAGCGCGGCATTGGCCACCAGACGCTGGGCAAGCTGGGCGAGTTCGCGGCCAAGTGGAAGGTGAGCCTGTTCGATGCGCTGTTTGCCGAGTCGCTGTCCACCGCCTTGAGCGACCGCGCCATCGACGGCCTGCGCGAGTTTGGCCGTTACGTGAACGACCTGGAGTACCGCGCCCGCCACACCCAAGGCTCGGAAAACGCCAAGGCGCTGCTCATGGACTGGCTGAAAGACATCGGCTACGAGCAGCACCTGATGGACAACGAAGACAACGAGAAGGTGGCCGCCGCCCGCTGGAGCAATGTGCTGGACTTTGTGGACTGGGTGGCCAAGCGCTGCGGCGGCGACGTGGAGGCCGACGGCGGCATGACCACCGAAAGCGAACACCGCACCGTGCTGGAGGTGGCCCAGACCATCGCCCTGATCACCACCCTGGCCGAGCGCGAGGGCGAGCAGAACGTGGTGACCCTGACCACGCTGCATGCCTCCAAGGGGCTGGAGTGGCCGCACGTGGTGCTGGCCGGGGTGAACGAGGGCCTGCTGCCCTTCAGCCGCGAAGAAGGCGAGATGACGCCGCAACAGGTGGAAGAAGAGCGCCGCCTCATGTACGTGGGCATCACCCGCGCACGCGAAACCCTGGCCGTGAGCGTGCTCAAGCGCCGCAAGAAGGGCCGCGAGTACATCCAGGCCACCCCCAGCCGCTTTGTGGCCGAGATGAAGCTGGGCGAAGGGGGCGTGAAAGAAGACCCCCGCGAGAAGCTGCGCCGACTGCGCGAAGAGCTGGCCGCCAAGGCGCGGGGGCCGGTGGCGGGCTGAACGCCCACATCGCCGGCGGCGGCTTCACAAGGGCGCCAGATCGGCCCCGCGCAGCCCCACCAGCAGGGCGCGGCCTTGATGGTCGATGCGGAACTCGCCAAACCGGGCCCCCTGCCAGCGCTGGGCCTCGCCCTCGGCAAAGAACCACGCATCGGTAACCACCGTCCAGCCACGGGGTTTGCGCGTGAGCTGGATGCGGAACTCGCCTGGCGCCAAGGCTCCCTGACCCAGGTCGTAGCGCTGCAGGGTGGCCACGCCCCGCGCATCGCGCACGGCCACCGCGTGCCAGCGCTGCCCGCCGGGCAAGGCGTCGTGCCAGGACGGGGCCGCACCTGTGTCGGTGGGTGCGGGTGGCATCTCGAAGGCCAGGGTCATGAAGTCGCCCTGCATCAGCGAACGCGGATCGGCCGGGGCCAGGGCGATGAACACTGGCTGGCCCTCACGGATGAGTTGTTCTTTCTGCCAGATGGCGGCGTTGACCCCGAGCAGGGCGACGACCGCGCCCGCCCAGATCAGGCGACGCCGCGCAGGGGCGGGCGCCACATCAGCGGCAGCGACATCGCCTGTGCCTGCGCCGCCTGAACGGGCGCCCCACCAGCCCAAGCCCCCCAGCACCGCCCCTGCGGCCACCAGCACCAGGGCCTTCCAGGCCAGCGGCCAGTGAAGCTGGTAGTAAAACGCACCCAGCACCCACAGCGCCGCCAAGGCCGCCCACACGGCCAGGTAAGGCCGACGGGTCAACCCACACAGCACCAGCGCGGCCAGCGCCCAGCCCCAACCCGGGATGAGGGCCGCCAGCGCCAGCAGGCACCCACACACCGCCACCCACCAGGGCTGGTGCCACTGGGGCCAGGCGCGCCAGGCACGCAACACCGCCAGCGCCGCCCCCACGGCCGACACCCCGGCCCACACCGTCCAGGACTGCTCAAAGGCACGCGAAGCGCCAGAGTGCGCCGAGCCCACCAACCCGCCCGGCCCCATCCAGACCCCGCCCCCGGCGGCGGGCAGCAACATGGTCATGCCCGACCAGGCCGCCAGGGCGGCCAAGGCCACCACCGCCATGCCGCCCAGCACCGCCTGGGCCCAGGCCAGCACCGCCAAAGGTGCCCCCATCTTGGCGGCGTGGTGTCGGCCCGCCATCAAACCGCCCACCATCCACAAGGCACCATGCACGACCCAACCCAGCCCCGCCACACGCTGGCTCCAGGGCCAGGCCTCAGCCCACGCCATGAGGCCCAAGGCCAGGGCTGCGGCCCCCAGCATGGCCTGGAATGGGCGCTGCGGCACCACCGTCGACAAGCCCAAGGCACTCAGGCCCAAGGCCAGCAAGGCGCCCTGGTCACTCAGGTCGCGGGTGTAGCCAAAGGTCAGGGCGCCCAGGCCCAGCAGCAACACCGGCCAGGCCAGTTGCTCCACGAACAGCGACAGGCCACGGCTGCGCACCACCGTCACGCCACCGCCCAGCAGCAAGGCCCCGAACACATAGGGCCCGGGGCCGCTGCGCCAGGCCTCGCCAAACAGCAGGGCCAGCACCCCCATCAAGGGCAGCAGTGACAACCAGGCCCCCAGGGCGGTCAGCATCACCAGCGACCAGGGGCGAGACACCGGGGCGCTCATACGGCACCTCCCCGCGAGGCATGCGCATCATCCGTCGACCCATCAGACCGGGCCCAGCGCAAGATCCCGCTCACCGAGGTGGCCAGCAAGCCCATCGCCACCAGGCCCAACAGCAAGAACAAACCGATCTCGCCACCCCGGGCCCCATGAAACAGCACGCGCGCCAGGGCACCGATCAGCAGCACATTGGCCAACAAGGCCTGGGCGCTCAAGGCCGCCACATCCCGAGGGCGCGCCCGCAGCGTGAGCACCACCAACACCGCCAGCAGGCCCAGCGACCAGGCCCAGGGGCCCATCCAGCTCTGCCCCATCAGGGCCAGCACGGCCCCCGTGCCCATCAAGACCAGGGTCAGCAGCAAGGCCGTCAGCCAGGCCCAGCGGCCTGCGCCCAGCCAGCCCGCCCACCGCGGCCACAGCGTGGGGTGCAGCGCGAGGCTGATGACCACGGCCACGCCCCAGGCCAGGGCCATCGGCCCCCCATCGCTGGCCAGACGCCACATCGGTCCCTGCCAGGTCTGCCACCACAGCGACACCCCGGTCAGCGCCACCAGCGCCCAAGCCGCCCACAAGCCATCACGGCGCACGGCCAGGCACAAGGGCAGCCCCAACACGGCCCAGGTGGCAAACAAGGACCACGGGTCAGCCCCGGTCTGGTAGGTTTGCCCAAAGTACGCCAGCATGCCCCCCAGCAACAGGAAGGCCAGCAGCGCCAGCGGCGTGCGCCAGGCCGGCCGCTGTGCCGCGCCCAGGCAAAACACCAGCCAGGCCCCTTGCAGCAAGGCGAAGTGGGCCAGGCGCCCCCATTGCGCCCAATGGGCCGCCACCCAGAACACCCCCCCAGGCCCAGCAGGCCCGCACCCAGGGTGGCCACCGCCTGGGGCACACGGGCACCCTGGCGGATGAGGTCGGACAGCGTGGTCCGGTCTTGCATGATCGTGCGCCCCCTGCCTGGTGGATGAGTGGTGCCCCGATGCTACGCCTGCGCCGCCGTCGGGCGCCTCCCTCCTTCTGGGGGCCGGCAGCGCCAGGGCAAAAAAAAGCCCAAGGCGGTTGAGGGCCTTGGGCGTGAATCCTTCCCCGTCACGGGAGGCATGTGGAGAGACAAGAAACAAGCAAAACTGTTGGATAGAGTGGTGTCATTCGAGTAAGTTCCGCGCGCCGTGCATCAGGCTCGTGGCATATTTCACGGCCGTGCGCGGGGTTTCCCGCCCGCCGACGCTCACAGGACGAATTTTTCATGGAATGCACCATCCACTGGCAGCCGGCCTCCGGCATGGCCTTCATGGCTGAAACCGGCAGCGGCCACATCATCAACATGGACGGCGCGCCCGAGGGCGGCGGCCGCAACCTGGCCCCCCGGCCCATGGAAACCGTGCTGGCCGGCACCGGCGGCTGCACGGCCTACGACGTGGTGCTCATCCTCAAGCGTGGTCGGCACGACGTGCGCGGCTGCCAGGTCAAGATCCAGGCCGACCGGGCCGAGACCGACCCCAAGGTGTTCACGAAAGTGAACATGCACTTCATCGTCACGGGCGTGAACCTGCCCGATACCGCCGTGGCCCGCGCCATCCAGATGTCACACGAGAAATACTGCTCGGCCAGCATCATGATCGGAAAGACCGCCGAGATCACCACCAGCTTCGAGGTGGTGGCGGTCTGAGCCCCGGTCTGAGCCTGAGGCTCAGACTCGGTGCGCCACCGTGGTCATCACCTTGGCCGCCAGGCGCATCAGGCCCTTGACCGGCGCTGGCAGGCGCACGCCGCCAGCGGCCTGCGCGGCATCGGCATGGGCCACCTCGTCGTCGCGCATCTGGGCCACGATGGCGCGTGAGCGCTCATCGCCCACGGGCAGGCGGCTCATGTGGCTGTTGAGGTGATGCTCCACCTGGCGCTCGGTTTCCACCACGAAGCCCAGGCTGACCTTGTCGCCCGCCTTGGCAGCCAGCAGGCCAATCGCGAACGCGCCGCCGTACCACAGCGGGTTGAGCAGGCTGGTGCGGCCGCCCAGTTCTTTCAGACGTTGTTCGGTCCACGCCAGGTGGTCGGTTTCTTCCTGGGCAGCGTGGGCAAACTGGGCCTTCAAGGCCGGGTCGTTCGTGCCCCAGGCCTGCGAGGCATACAAGGCCTGCGCGCACACCTCGCCCACGTGGTTCACCCGCATCAGCGCGGCCGAGAGGCGTTTGTCGTCGGCACTGAGTTCGCCATCGGCGGCGGCAGGCTCCGGACAAGGGCGAGCCGCGGCATGCGTGGCAAAACAGGTGCGCAAGGCCGAGTCGGCCGCCAGGATGAGGCGGTCCAGCGTGTCATGCTGAACGGGATGGGATGAGACGGTGTGGGCCGCACCACTGACGGACGGGGCCTCGACCGACACCGGACGGTGCCCGCCCGCAGCATGGGCCAAAGGGGTGAAGTGCGCTTCAGACATGGGTGGATGTTAGCCGCAAGCGGCGCATCGGGGTTTGCGACGCATCAGGGTCAGCCGCCGTCGTCCACACGGCATCAGCGCTGCATCAAGCCCCGGCTTTTGGCGATGGACATCAGCACCCCCAAGCCCAGGCCCAGGGTGACCATGGCCGTGCCGCCGTAGCTCACAAACGGCAAGGGCACGCCCACCACGGGCAGGATGCCGCTGACCATGCCCATGTTGACAAAGGCATAACTGAAGAAGTTCAGCGACAGCGCGCCGGCCATCAGGCGGCCAAAGAGGGTGGGCGCCTGCGCCGAGATCTGCAGACCCCGGAAGATCAGCCACAGGAAGGCGCCCATCAGCACCAGCACGCCCAGCAGACCATGCTCTTCGGCGTAGCCGGCAAACGCGAAGTCGGTGGTGCGCTCGGGGATGAATTCCAGGTGGGTCTGGGTGCCCTGCATGAAGCCTTTGCCCGTCACCCCGCCCGAGCCAATGGCGATCATGCTCTGGATGATGTGAAAGCCTTTGCCCAAGGGGTCGGACATGGGATCGAGCAGGGTGCACACCCGGGTTTTCTGGTACTCGCGCATGCCAGGCCACTCCACCCCGGGCTGACACAAATCGCCCTCAAACGCGACGATCAGCGAGATGCCGACCAGGGCCACCGCCACCACGGGCAGGATGAGCCGCCAGCTCAGGCCAGCGAAGTAGATGACATACAGCCCTGCGGCCATCACGAGCAAGGCCGTCCCCAGATCCGGCTGTTTCAGGATGAGCGCCACAGGCAGCGCCAGGATGCCAGCCGCCACGGCAAAGTCCAACGGCCGCAACTGCCCTTCGCGGCGCTGGAACCACCAGGCCAGCATCAGGGGCATGGCGATCTTCATGATCTCGGAGGGCTGGATGACCATGCCCACGTTCAGCCAGCGCGTGGCGCCTTTCTTGGTGATGCCCACGAACTCCACCCCGAGCAAGAGCACCACCCCGACCACATACAGCGGCACGGCCAGCAGCATGAGCCGCTGCGGCGGCACCTGGGCCACGATGAACATGCCCCCCAGGGCCAGCAGCATGTTGCGCCCGTGTGCGAAAAAACGGCTGCCATGGTCGAAGCCGACCGAGTACATGTTGAGCATGCCCAGCGCCACCAGAAACAGCACCGCCGCCATCAAGGGCAAATCAAACCCGGTGAAGATGGGACGCGCGCGCTGCCACACGGATGGCTTGTCGAAGGCCACATTCATGGCTGGGCTCCTGGGCGGGAGGCGGACGGGCTGGCCGCGCCAGAGGTCGGCGCTGCCGACGGCATGGGCTGATCGGCCGGGGGAGAGGACGTGGGCGCCGAGGGGGTCATCACACCAGACGCGGCCACGGGCGCCCTGGGCACCGATGCCGCAGCGCCCACAGCCAGCGGGGCCGAGGCCGGTACGCCCTGGCCTGCTGGGGGCAGGATCTCGCTCTCGACCTCGGCGCCGAAGGCATTGATACCCCGGGGCAGCGGCACGCTGCTGGCCAGACGCGGGGTGCCGATGGGCGCAGCCGCGCGGCCTTGTTGCACCGCCAGGATGTCTTCTTCGCTGGGGTACAGCCCCATGAGCAGGTAATCCAGCACCCGACGCGCGATGGGCGCGGCAGCCGCTGAGCCAAAGCCCGCGTTCTCCACGATCACCGCCAGCGCCACCCGAGGCCGGTCCACCGGGGCGAAGGCCTCGTAGAGCGAGTGGTCGCGCTTGTACTCGTCCAGGCGGGCGGCGTTGTAGCGCTCGTTCTGGCGCAAACCCACGGCCTGGGCCGTGCCCGTCTTGCCGCCGCTGGTGTAGCCCGCGCCCATGAACACCCGGGTGGAGGTGCCCTGCTGCGTGACGCCGTACATGGCCTCGCGGATGACCTCGGCATGCTCGGGCTTGATGGCCAGCGGGGGCAGGGGCTCGCGTGGGGGCGGACGCCGTTCACGGCTGACCATGTCTTCGATCTCGCGCACCAGCCGGGGCTGATGACGCTGCCCATCGCTCACCACCGTGGCCAGGGCCTTGGCCAACTGCAGCACGGTGAAGCTGTTGTAGCCCTGCCCAATCCCCAGCGAGATGGTTTCACCCGCGTACCAGCGCTTCTGCTCAGGGCGACGGTAGTTCTCGCGCTTCCAGGTGGTGGACGGCAAAATACCCTTGAGCTCGCCCTTGATGTCGATGCCCGTGTGCCGCCCAAAGCCCAGTTGGGACATCTGGTCGTGGATCAGGTCCACGCCCATCTCGTTGGCCAGGGTGTAGTAGTACACATTGCTGGATTCAACGATGGAGCGGCGCATGTCCATGGGGCCACCGCGCTCGTTCTCGGGGCTGCGGAAGCGGTGCCCCCCAAACACAAAGACGCCGTTGTCCATGATGACGGTTTGCGGCGTGCGCTTGCCGGTGTTCAACGCCGCCCAGGCCATGAAGGGCTTGTAGGTGGAGCCCGGCGGGTACAGCCCGCGCAAGGCCCGGTTCAGCAAGGGCTTGTCGGGCGACTCGTTCAGCGCCTTCCAGCTTTCGTGGTCGATGCCATCGACGAACAGGTTGGGATCAAACGTGGGCTTGCTGACGAAGGCCAGCACCTCGCCATTGCGCGGATCAATGGCCACCAGGGCACCACGCCGGTCACCAAACAGGCGCTCGATCAGGTGCTGCAGCTTGATGTCGATCGACAGGTGAACAGTGTTGCCTGGTGTGGCCGGGCTGGATCGCAGGCTGCGCACCGCCCGACCGCCAGCGCTGGTTTCGACCTGTTCGAAGCCCGTGATGCCGTGCAGCTCGCGCTCATACGCCTGCTCGATGCCCAGCTTGCCGATGTACTCGGTGCCCCGGTAGTTGGCCTGGTCTTCTTCAGGCCACTCTTCGATGGCCTCGGCATCACGCGCGCTGATGCGCCCGATGTAGCCCAGCACATGGCTGGCGGTCTCGCCATAGGGATAGTGGCGAAAGAGCCGCGCCTGGATGTCCACGCCAGGGAAGCGAAAGCGCTGGGCCGTGAAGCGCGCCACCTCGGCATCGCTCAAGCGCGTGCGGATGGGAATGGATTCGAAGCTTTTGGATTCTTCACGCAGGCGCTTGAAGCGCCGCCGATCGCGGGGCTGAATGTCCACCAGCTCGGACAGAGCATCGATGGTGGCCTCCAGGTCATCCACCTTGGACGGTGTGATCTCCAGCGTGTAGGCCGCGTAGTTGTTGGCCAGTACCACGCCGTGGCGATCCACGATCAGCCCCCGGTTCGGCACGATGGGCACCACCGCGATGCGGTTGTTCTCGGCCCGCTGCACGTAGTCGTCGTGTCGCACCACCTGCAGCACCACCATGCGGAACACCAGCAGGGCAAAGCAGAACAGCACGAAGCCGACGGCCGCCCACAGGCGCAGCCGCAGCCGGCTCATCTCCTGCTCGTGGTTGCGGATCTCGGTCATGGACGGTCCTGCGGATTCACCGACTCACAAGGGCCGGTTCTTGTCGCGCACAGGCGGACGCCGCTGGGGCGCCAGCAGCAGGGCCGTCACCAACGGCCACATGAGGGCCTCCAGCAGCGGGGCCAGCAGCAACGCCCAGCCCGGGAACACGCCACCGGCCACCAAACGCACCACCAAGGACACCGCATGCGCCGCAACGAACAGGGGAATGACCTGCAGGGTTTGAGAGGCCACCGAGAACCACAGGATGCGGCGGTGAACCGTGATGGCAAAGAAGCTCAAGAGCGTGTAGGCCAGGGCGTGTTGCCCCAGCAAGGCGCCCTCATGCACATCCATGAACAGGCCAAAGACAAAGGCCGCCCCCACACCCACCCGACGAGGCTGGTGAACATTCCAGAACACCAAGGCCACAGCCAGGAAGTCCGGCATACCGGCCCAACGGCCCCAGGGCATCAGGTTCAGGACGAACGCACCCAGCAAGGACAACCAGATGAACAGCGGGTTGACCGGCAACAGCAACTCATTACCACGGGGCATCATGGGGCGCGCCCTCCAGCTTGGGGTGCCGACGACGGGGCCAGGGCCGCGGGTGCGCGGGCCGCCACCCCGGTGGCCGGTGCGCTGGCGGAGGCGTGAGCGGACGAGCTGACCACCGCGCTCGCCGGGGATGACGGCGCTGAAGGCGCGCTGGCCGGTGCGATGGCCGCCGAGGCCGCACTGGCGGCCAGTGCGGCGGCTGAGGCTGCGGCCGATGCCGAGACGGCGGTGGTGGGATTGGGTGCGTCCGTCACGGTCAGCAACAGCAGCACGTGGCGGGGTTGCTCCGCGTGCGCAAAGGGCTTGAGGCGGACACGGGCAAACGCCGATTCGGCCCGACGGTCCACCGCCTCGATCGTGGCCACGGGCAAACCAGGCGGGTAGATGCCATCCAAACCCGAGGTCTGGAGCACATCGCCCACCTGCACATCGGCATTGCCAGCCGTGAAGCGCAACTCCATGCCCCGGGTCTTGGGCTGCCCGAAGGCCACCCCCCGCTGCTGGGTGCGCAGGTTGAGCACGGGCACGGCGGCATTCTGGTCGGTGACCAAGGTGACCTCGGACGACAAGGGGTACACCCGCGTGACCTGACCCAGCACGCCGTGCTCGTCGATGACCGGCACCCCGGGCCGAACGCCCTGCACCGCCCCCCGGTCGATCACCACCTTGCGCGAGAAGGGGTCAGGCGCGTCGTACTGCACCTCGGCGGCCAGGGTGGGCACCACGGTGCGGGCGCGCAGATCCAGCAGGCTGCGCAAGCGCTCGTTTTCGGTCTGCAGTTGTTTCAGCCTCAGAACCTGGTCGGCCTGTACCAGCACCGCCCGCTCGGCACGGGCCTGCACGGCACGGGCCTCATCGAGGCCGGCAAAGTAATGCGACAGCGCATCGAGCGCACGCCGGGGTGCCAGCAAGGCCTGCTGCAGCGGGTGCAGCACCGTGGCCACCCCCGAGCGCAGGGGCTGCGTGAGGTGCCACCGCCCATCGGCCGCCATCAGAAAGACCGCCAGCGCCGCGTAAAACATCAGGCGCGTGAACGCCGATGGCCCTTGCTTGAAGAAGGGCGGTGGCGAGCGGTCCAGGGTGGCCAATGGCATGGTGACGAGGGGTCAAGGCCAACGGAGGGAAACCGCCCCCTCCAGCCTCAGCCAGAGGACGCGGCCAGTCATCACTCGGAGGTGAAGATGCTGCCCAGGCGGTCCATGCGCTCCAGGGCCATGCCGCAACCACGCACGACACAGGTCAGCGGGTCTTCGGCCACGTGCACGGGCAAGCCGGTTTCTTCGGCCAGCAGGCGATCCAGATCGCGCAGCAAGGCACCGCCGCCCGTCAGCATCATGCCGCGGTCAGCGATGTCGGCGCCCAGCTCGGGCGGGGTTTGCTCCAGGCCGTTCTTCACGGCCGAGACGATCTGGTTCAGCGGATCGGTCAGGGCCTCCAGGATTTCGTTGGACGAAATCGTGAAGCTGCGGGGCACGCCCTCGGACAGGTTGCGGCCCTTGACTTCCATCTCCTTGACTTCGGAGCCGGGGAAGGCCGAGCCGATTTCTTTCTTGATGGCCTCGGCCGTGGGCTCGCCGATCAGCATGCCGTAGTTGCGGCGGATGTAGTTGATGATGGCCTCATCGAACTTGTCGCCACCCACGCGCACGCTGCCCTTGTAGACCATGCCGCCCAGCGAGATCACGCCCACCTCGGTGGTGCCGCCGCCGATGTCGACCACCATCGAGCCGGAGGCCTCGGACACGGGCAGACCAGCACCGATGGCCGCGGCCATGGGTTCTTCGATCAGGTAGACCTCGGAGGCGCCAGCGCCCAGGGCCGATTCGCGGATGGCGCGGCGCTCGACCTGGGTGGAGCCGCAGGGCACGCAGATGATGATGCGGGGCGACGGCTTCAACACCGAGCGGGGATGCACCATCTTGATGAACTGCTTGAGCATCTGCTCAGTCACCGTGAAGTCGGCGATCACGCCGTCCTTCATCGGGCGGATGGCCTCGATGTTGCCGGGCACCTTGCCCAGCATGGCCTTGGCCTCGGCGCCCACCGCCTGGATGGTTTTCTTGCCGTTGGGGCCACCCTCGTGGCGGATGGACACCACCGAGGGCTCGTCCAGCACGATGCCCTTGTCACGCACGAAGATCAGCGTGTTGGCCGTGCCCAGGTCAATGGCCAGGTCGGTCGAAAAATACTTGCGAAACGTCGAATACATGCAGCAGCGCTCCGGGGCGGATGATTGACACTGCGGCAAGGGGGCATGGGCGGGGCGCTCAAACACAAAGACAAAGGCGAGCGTCTCAAACCGCACTTCAGGGCCCGGTCACACGGCAGCAGCCACCATCCTGAAACGATACGCGCAGCCAGTCCCAACAGGGGCTAACAGCTGCGCGCAAGAATATCCTTTTGGATAACCTAGGATAATACCCGAAGGGGCGCTCATTTCCTGCACGCGCCCGTCGTGTTTACCCCCTAGAAACAATCATGGCCCTCACCGCTGACGACGTCGGCCGCATCGCCCAGTTGGCGCGCCTTGAACTGCGCGACGACGAGGCGGCCGCGATGCTGACCCAACTGAACGAGTTCTTCGACATCGTCGAGAAAATGCGCGCCGTCGACACATCCGGCGTCGAGCCGCTCTACACCCCGCTGTCGGCCATCGAAGACGTGACCCTGCGCCTGCGCGAGGACGCCGTGACCGAAACCAACCAGCGCGAGGCCAACATGGCCAACGCCCCGGCCCGCGACGACGGTCTGTTCCTGGTTCCGAAGGTGATCGAATGAGCGCAGCTTGGCATGACCTGACCCTGGCCCAGCAGAGCCAGGCCCTGGCCAGCGGCCAGACCACCTCCGTGGCCCTGACGCAGCACGTGCTCGATCGCATCGCGGCGAACACCAACCTCGGCGCCTTCCTGCACGTGGACGCCGAAGGCGCCCTGGCGCAAGCCGCCGCCTCGGATGCCCGCCGCGCCGCCGGCCAGGCCTTCGGGCCGCTGGACGGCGTGCCGATTGCGCACAAGGACATCTTCGTGACACAAGGCCTGCCCACCACGGCGGCGTCCAAGATGCTCAAGGGCTATATGAGCCCGTTTGACGCTACCATCGTGGCCCAACTCAAGGCCGCCGGCACGGTGACCGTGGGCAAGGTCAACTGCGACGAATTCGCCATGGGCGGCGCCACCGAGAACTCCGCCTACGGCGTGGCCCGCAACCCCTGGATGCTCGAACAGATCGCCGGGGGCTCGTCGGGGGGCTCGGCCGTGGCCGTCTCAGGCCGCCTCGTGGCCGGTGCCACGGGCTCGGACACCGGCGGCTCGATCCGCCAACCCGCGGCACTCACCGGCATCACCGGCATCAAACCCACCTACGGGCGCTGCTCGCGCTACGGCATGATCGCGTTCGCCTCGTCCCTCGACCAGGCCGGCCCGATGGCCCGCACCGCCGAAGACTGCGCCCTGCTGCTGCAGGCCATGAGCGGATTCGACGAGCGCGACGCCACCAGCGCGCAGCAACCTGTGCCCGATTTCGTGGCCGCGCTGAACGCACCGCGCGCGGGTGCCACGGCCGACAAGCCTTTGCTGGGCCTGCGCGTGGGCGTGCCCAAGGAATTCTTCGGCGACGGCGTGAGCGCTGGCGTGCTCGACGCCACGCGCGCCGCGCTCAAGCAGCTCGAACAACTCGGCGCCACGTTGGTCGATGTGAGCCTGCCGCGCACCGAGCTGTCCATCCCCGTGTACTACATCATCGCGCCGGCCGAGGCCTCGTCCAACCTGAGCCGCTTCGATGGCGTCAAGTTCGGCCACCGCGCCGCCAAGTACAGCGACTTGAACGACATGTACCGCAAGACCCGCGCCGAAGGCTTCGGGCCCGAGGTCAAGCGCCGCATCATGATCGGCACCTACGTGCTCTCGCACGGCTACTACGACGCCTACTACCTGCAGGCGCAAAAGCTGCGCCGCATGATCGCCGACGACTTCCAGGCCGCGTTCAAGGACTGCGATGTCATCGCCGGCCCCGTGTCGCCCACGGTGGCACGCCCGATCGGCTCGCAAACCGACCCGGTGCAGGAGTACCTGGCCGACATCTTCACGCTGCCCGCGTCGCTGGCCGGCCTGCCCGGCATGAGCGTGCCCGCCGGCTTTGGCGAACAAGGCCTGCCCGTGGGCCTGCAGCTGGTGGGTAACTACTGGCAAGAGGCGCAGCTGCTGCACACGGCACACGCCTTCCAGCAGGCCACCGACTGGCACACACGCAAGCCCACGGCCCTGGCTTGATCCAGCCGAGCAGCCCAAAGAGACACACACCATGAGTTCCAAACACGTTCGCGGTTACGAGGTCGTCATCGGCATCGAAACCCACGTTCAGCTCTCGACGCAGTCGAAGATCTTCTCGGGCGCCTCGACGCAGTTCGGCGCCGAGCCCAACACCCAGGCCTGCCCGGTGGACATGGCCCTGCCCGGCACGCTGCCGGTGATGAACAAAGGTGCGGTCGAACGCGCCATCGCGTTCGGCCTGTCGGTGGGCTCGACGATTGCGCCGCGTTCGATCTTCGCGCGCAAGAACTACTTCTACCCCGACCTGCCCAAGGGCTACCAGATCAGCCAGTACGAGATCCCCGTGGTGCAGGGCGGCGCGGTCAGCTTCTTCGTGGGCGACACGCCGCACACCGTGCGCCTGGTGCGCGCCCACCTGGAAGAAGACGCGGGCAAGTCGCTGCACGACGATTTCATCGGCTTCAACGGCGAGAAGTCCTCGGGCATCGACCTCAACCGCGCGGGCACGCCGCTCATCGAGATCGTGACCGAGCCCGACCTGCGCAGCAGTGCCGAAGCCGCCGAATACGCGCGCGCGCTGCACACCCTGGTGGTGTGGCTGGGCATCTGCGACGGCAACATGCAGGAAGGCTCGTTCCGCTGCGACGTGAACGTGTCGGTGCGCAAGCCCGGCGCACCGCTGGGCACGCGCCGCGAGATCAAGAACCTCAACAGCTTCAAGCACATCGTCCAGGCCACCGACTTCGAGATCAACTGGCAGATCGACCAGATTGAAGATGGCCTGCCCATCCAGCAGGCCACGGTGCTGTTCAACCCCGACACGGGCGAGACGCGCGCCATGCGCAGCAAGGAAGACGCGCACGACTATCGCTACTTCCCCGACCCCGACCTGCCGCCGCTGGTGATCGCACCGGAGTGGGTGGAGCGCGTGCGCGCGCAGATGCCCGAGCTGCCACGCGTGATGGCCGAGCGCTTCGTCAAGGACTACGGCCTGCCCGAGTACGACGCGACGATGATGACGCAGTCGAAGGCCTTCGGTGCGTTCTTTGAGTCGGCGGCGAAGGCTTGCGGTAGCCCCAAGCTGGTGTCGAACTGGCTGATGGGCGAGGTCTCGCGCCGTTTGAATGCGGCAGAGCAGACGATCGAAGCTTCGCCCGTATCGCCCGAGCTGCTGGCCGCGATGATCTCGCGCATCGCCGACGGCACCATCTCGAACAACGGTGCCAAACAGGTGTTCGAGGCGCTGTGGATCGGTGAAGGCACAGGCGACGGCCTCGCTCGCATCGACGCGCTGATCGAAGCCAAGGGCCTCAAGCAGATGAGCGACACCGGCGAGTTGGAGAAGATCCTCGACGACATCCTGGCGGCCAACGCCAAGTCGGTCGAAGAGTTCCGCGCCGGCAAGGAAAAGGCCTTCAACGCGCTGGTGGGCCAGGCCATGAAGGCCACCAAGGGCAAGGCCAACCCGGCCACGGTCAACGAGCTGCTCAAGAAGAAGCTCGCGGGCTGACCCGGGCGGCCACGCCACCCCTCACGGTGGCGTGTGCGGCACACCCTTGGCCACCCAAGTCAGGCGGCCATGGGCAGGATGGCATGACTTGCATCATGCCCCTGCCCCATGAGTCACGCCACCACCCACCTGCACCCCGCTGCCCGGCCGTCACAGCCGGAGCGGCCGTCTGACACGGCCAGCGCACCCACCTCGCCTCGCTGGCACACCTGGCTGGTTCGCAGCCTGGCCCTGTTGGGCGCCATCGGCATGCTGCTGACCGCCCCCATCCAGCGCTATGGCTGGCTGGCCTTTGGTGCCGCCGCCCCCGAGTTGCGGCAGCTGGAAGGCAACTACGCCGTGACCGCCGTGCTGGTGCCCCTGTGCGTGATGATCGGCTACGCCCTGTTCACCCTGAACCGCTGGCTGCAGCAAGACCGCCCGGCCGCTGCCCGCGCTCGGGTGGCCGAACCCTTCCAGCCCCTGAGCCGCCTGGGCCAAGGCCTGGCCTGGGCCATGATCCCGGTGCTGGGGCTGGCGCTGTGGACGACGCTCACCCAACTCACGCACACCGACGCGCTGAGCCGCATCGCGGGCGCCAGCACACTCATCCCGGCTGGCGTGATGACGCTGGAGCAGTCGGTGCTGTCGGCGCACCCGCTGATGCACGGGCTGTTCGTGGCAGCGACCGCGCTGGGCTTGATCAGTGCCGCTGTGTGGCTGGCCCGCTCCGCGCGATGGGCGGGCAGCCTGCTCGCCCTGGCGGGCGCCGTCACGGGTATCACGCTGGTGCTGTGGGGCTGGCACCTGGGCATGCCCAGCTTTGCCACCTTGCATGGGGGCGCCCTGCACCTGTTCGGTGGCGGCATCCTGCTGGTGCTCTCGGTGCTGATGGCCCGGGCGCTGGCCCGGCGTCAAGACGCCTGGGCGGTTGAGTGGTCGTGGTTCATCATCGCCGCCCTGGTGGCCAGCCCGAGCCTGCACTGGATGCTGCCCGTGATCGGCCAGATGCCCATCGAGGCCCCGTACATCGAGACGGGCCATGCCTTCCGCCTGGCGGCCTACGGGCAGTGGATGCTGCTGATTGGTGCCTTCCTGTGCGCCATCCACAGCCAGGCCACGCACGCTAAACTGGCCCGCTGAGACGACCCATGCGCGCCCCCATGCCGGCACCTGATCGCGTGCTCCGCAAGCTCACCTTCCCCATCCAGTACCTGGAGGTGGGCGAAGCACTGGCGCGAGAACTGGGGCACGACATCGAACGGCTCTACCGGGACTGGGGCATCGACCTGCCCCGCCCCTTCATGCCCTGGCACACCATGGATGGGGTGCGCATGAAACGCTCGCTGGCGCATTTTCTGGCCAGCGTGCCGTATGGGCCTCCCCCAGTGGTGGCCTTCATGCAGCACTTTCCGCTGACCGTGCACGGCCCGGTGGGCATGCTGGCCATCACCTCGGCCAACCTGGGCGAAGCCCTCCAAGGCGCGATTCGCTATGCACCGCTGGTGATGCCTGCGTTCAGCCTGCGCCGCGAAGACGTGGGCGACGAGGTTCACCTGATCGTCGAGCCCCTGGTCGATTTTGGTGAGGTACAGAGTTTCTTCACCGAGACCGTGGTGCTGGCCCCGACCAAGGTGCTGCCCTTCCTGAAAGAGCCCGTAGAGGGCGCCAGCGTGCACCTCAGCCACTTGCCACTGGGGGCGGCAGAGCAGTACGAGCAGGCCTTTCCGGGGCGCTTTCACTTCGGGGCCCGGCAGAACAAGCTGGTGTTGCCGCGCAGCGCCTTGAGCATCCCCTTGATCGCCCCCAGCAAGGCCTCGCACCTGATGATGAAGGCCACGCTGGAGCAGCAGCGCAAGAGCCGGCTGGATGTGCGCCCCGTGACCCGCGAGGTCAAAGAGTACCTGCGCGCCGCCCTGGGGCGCCGGCACATCCCGAGCGCCGACGAGTTGGCGCAAACCCTGGCGCTGTCGGCCCGCACCCTCAGCCGCCGGCTGCAGGACGAAGGCACCACCCTGCCCCAGTTGCGGGGCGAGGTGAGCATCGAGCATGCGCGCACCCTGCTGCTGGAGACCAGCAAGTCCATCGCCCAGGTGGCCGAGGCCACCGGCTTTGCCGATGCCACGGCCTTCTCGCGTGCGTTCAACCTAAATCCGGCAGTTACCCCGCCGCTGGCAGCCCTGTTGGGGGTCTTGGCGGGCCGATGACTGGCGCGATGCGGTCGCTGATGTAGCGCAGCAGGCAGCCCCAGCGGTCGAGGTCCTT
>JBKBMV010000034.1:0-23933 GCA_046295615.1 Aquabacterium sp. | reverse complement strand
TGCTCAAACCCGCCCGGTGGACATGTGCACAGGCCGACCAGCGGCCTGCACACATGCCCACCGGGCTCGACGACCAGGAGTCATTGTGACTGTTGGGTTCCACACGAAATGACGAAGGACCTCGCGGGGGGGTGGTGCACAGGATGCGGAATAGCTCACGACATATCCGCAATCACCCTGAACAAGCAAGCAGCGCCACGCTCTAGCCTGATATCCTTCGTGAATGCAATAGCGGGTGCAAGAAGCGCCAGCCGCATTCTTCCCACCCGACACATCATTACGAGATTGCGAGGACAACCATGAGACTGATCGCACGCAAGTCCCTTCTGGCATCGGCCCTGTTCGTGGCCTTCGGTGCCGCTCAGGCCAGCGTCGTCACCCTCACGCCCGGCGACGAGTTCGACGGCCTGACCGCATCGGGCTCGGCCACGTTGAGCCTGTCGAGCAACCTGATCGACGCCATGAACGTCGGTCAGATCGTGTTCAGCGAGTTCGGCGGCGCCACCGCCAACATCGTTCGCGACAGCGCCGGAGACTACGTGGCCTTGTCGGTGGCTGCCCCCATAACAGCGCTCACCCTGGACACCATCAGCCGTGATGTGCTGGGCGTCGGCACCGTGGGCGGCGCCACCTTGACCGCCAATCCCATCAAGGGTGTGTCGACAGGCGGTTTCCTGACGATCGCCGATCTGCGTTTCGACCTGCCCTCGATGACCGTGTTTGCCACCCTGACCGGTGGCAACGGTGTGGGCACCATCAATGACTTCGCGCTGTGGACGGCCAGTTCCTTGACTGGCGAAACCACCGTGGGCGGCCCCGGCACCTACGTCAACGAAGTGACCGGCCTGAGCATCTCGACCCAAGGCTTCAACATCTTCTCGCAAGCACTGGGCCTGCAAACCCTGGGCAAGGCCGCCCTGGGCTCCGTCGAAGATTTTGGCAACATCACCTCCACGATCAACGCCGTGCCCGTGACGCCGGCCATCCCTGAGCCCAGCACCTACGCGCTGATGGGCTTGGGGCTGGTGGGCCTGGGCCTGGTGTCTCGTCGCCGCCGTCAAGCCGCCTGATCAGCAGCGCTGGCCGCTCCGATCACCGAACCCGGCCTCGCGCCGGGTTTTTTCATGCCTGAGCGGGCCAGGGCTCGTCGGGCATCAAGGCGCGCCAGGCTCCGCCAGCCTCTTCGTCCACCCCCAACTCCTGGCCGATGCGCTCCGGCAGGGTGGACTGCACCACCCGACAAGTCGCCCCATCGCAATGGGCCAGGCTGAGTTCGTGATCCAGCCAGCTCACGGCCCCTTCAGGCTGATGCAACAGCACATCGCTCAGGGTGAAGCCCGGGCGCATGCCACGGGGCCAGCGCTGAGCGCGAGGGCGTGCATAGACGCGCCACGGGCCGGCCGCCAACAACACCCGCCCGTCGTCGACACCGGTGCCGTCAACCCCCGCACGGGCCCACACGTCTGCGCCCGACATTGTCCAGGCCCCATCCGCATCCGCCACCCAGACCTGGGTGCGGTCACGCTGGGTGTCGATCTCCAGCAAACGTTGTGGGGCGTCAAACATCATCCAGCCCGCCTCAACCTGGAGGCTGGGGGGCTGGAAATCCTGACGTGGCAGCCATTGACACACCTCACCTTCGGGGTGAGATTCGATTTGAACCCGCCCCAGTTGAGCCTGCTGGGTGGCCAGAACGGCCCACTCGGCGGGTGACAAGGCCGACAGGGGCAAGGCCCGCACGACTTCTCGTGCCGTCGGCAGCTGCCATTGCGCAAACCAGGGCCCCGCGTGCAACCGGCGCACCCAGCCCATCTCGGGCTGGAGAGCGGGCTGCCCTGTGGCATCTGGCTCATGCACCTGGACACGCTGCCAAAGGCCGGAGAGGTCAGTGCGAAACGATGAGGCGTCGATGGTCATGAAGAGCGTGCGTCGGCGCAAAGCGACGGCGCCTTGTGATTGTCCTTGCCCGATGGCCACTCGCCAAGCCCCCTGGAGTAGGAATCGGTGTCCCCGGCGCCTCGGACAGCACCACTCAGGGGGGCAGCAGCCCATCGGCCTTCAGCAAGGTTTCCAGACACTGCTGCTGCAGCCCGTAAAAGGCCTTCAGGTCACGGATCTGGGTCGCGACCTCGGCGGCATCCCGGGGGCGCGGACGCTTCACCGCCAGGATCATCTTGTTTTTGTTGGTGTGTTCGAGCGAGATGAACTCGAACACCTGGGTGTCATAGCCGGCCGCCTCCAGCAGCAAGGCGCGCAAGCCGTCGGTCAGCATCTCGGCCTCTTGGGCCTGGTGGATGCCATGCTTGAGCAGGGGCCGCAGCGGGTGCGGGCTCAAGAGTTGCGGCCGCACTTCCTTGTGGCAGCACGGCGAGCACAGGATGATCTGCGCTCCGGCCCGGATGCCCAGGTGGATGGCGTGGTCGGTGGCCGTGTCGCAGGCGTGCAGGGCGATCATCACATCCAGCGCCTCGGGGTGGTAGTGGCGCACATCGCCTTGCTCGTAGCCCATGCCCTGAAGGTGCAGGGTGTCGATGACCCGCTGGCAAAGTTGCACCAGGTCGTCGCGCAGCTCCACCCCGGTCACGCGGGCCTGGCGATGCAGCGTGTGGGTGAGCCAGTCGTGCACGGCAAACGTCAGGTAGCCCTTGCCCGACCCAAAATCCACCACGTGGATGGCCGGCTGCTGGGCCAGGGCCGAGCGCTCCAGCGCGGCGCTCAGCACCTCGATGAACTTGTTGATCTGCTTCCACTTGCGCGACATGGCCGGGATGAGCCGGCCCTGGGCATCGGTGACGCCCAGCTCGCGCAAGAACGGCCGCGACAGTGACAGCAGACGGTGCTTTTCTCGGTTGTGGGCGGCGGCTGAGCCTGGGGGCTCGTCTGGATTCACCGAGGCGACTGTCGATGCCGCCCCCTCGGGCCCACCCCCCACGCTGGACGCTGCGCCAGCACGCCGCCCCACCCGCAGGCTGGCCTTGCCCTTCTTGCTCACCGCCAGCTGCAGCTCCTCGGTGGGCGTGAACAGGTGCGCGTTGCGAAAGGCGCCCGCGCGCAGCCAAGCCCCGAGGGTGCCCAGCGCGTCGGCCTGCGACAGGTTCTTGGTGATGTCCTTGGTGGGGAAGCGGTAAACCAGGCTCAGGTGGGGCTGGCCCTTGAGCACCACGGGGCGGATGATGAGGCGCCGCAGGGACGCCCCCAGCGCCTCGATGGCAGGCTGCCCGCCCTGGTAGGCCACCAGCAGCACCTGCTCGCACTGGCCTGAGGCCAGCGCCTCATGCACGCGCTGAACAAAGCGATCCACGGCCGGATCGCTCAAGGCCTCACCCACGGACGTCGACATGGCGGGCGACGCGTCGGCGCTCACGCCTTGCGGGGACCAGGGCGGCCGCGATCGCCACCGCGCCCCGGTCCACGGGCCCCTTGCGGGCGATCGCCCTGGGGGCGGTCGCCACGAGGACGGTCATCGCGCGCACCAGGCTGGCCGGGGCGGCCAGGCCGGTCCGGACGGCCATGACGGCGATCACGGTGCGGCGCCGGACGGGCGGCGTCTTCCTTCGCTTCTTCACGCGCCTGGGCCAGGGTGGCGGCCAGCTGATCGGGCGACATGCCCTTGAGCGCGCAGAAATTGGCCTCGGTCAGGGTGGTGCGCTCGAAATCGCGCAGCAACGCGGCGCGTTCGCGGCGGCCCTTGAGTTCTTCGTCACGGCGGGCATCGCGCAACTGGCGGCGGCGCTTGAGTTCGTCGGCCGCCATCTGGCGGTGCTCGTCGCTGAGCTCGCCCGCGGGCTGACCGTCGAGGTCAAAGCGGTGTGTGGCCTTGCTGACGGCGATGAGGTACGAGGTGGCCCCGGTGTGTCGGCGCAAAAAGGCCGACAGGGCCTGCTTGCTGAACTCGCCAGGGGCGCGCGCTTGAATATCGGCATGGATGCGCAGCTTCAGCGGCTTGGGCTGGCCTGCGAACAAGGCCGGAAACAGCGCGGCCAAACGGGCACCGGTCTCGGCAGGAGAGACGGCCGGCGTGGAGGCCTTGGGCGCCTCGGCCGGGGCCGAAGCCGCGTCCGGGGTCGGTGCCGTGTCCACCACCGCAGACTCGGGCGCACGCCCCTCAGGGGTGACGCTCGGGGAAGGATCGGCCGGGGTGGGCACTGCCGGGTAACTCGAAGACATGCTGGAAGCCAGAAAAGTGACGCAAGCCCTCATTGTGACCGGGTCTGAGGCCAATTCGCAGCGGCGGCTGTCTGCTGAGCCATCCGATAGGCCTGGGGCGTCTGCCCCGTCCAGCGCCTAAAGGCCCGGGTGAAGGCGCTTTGCTCGCTGTAGCCCAGCAGCAGGCCAATCTCGGCCAGGCTCAAGCCCGGGTCGCGCAGGTACTGCCGCGCCAGCTGTTCGCGGGTGCGGTCCAGCAGTTGTTGCCAGCTCATGCCGCGCTCGGCCAGGCGCCGCTGCAAAGTGCGGGTGGACTGGTGCAGCGCGCGGGCCACCTTGTCCACCGACACCTCGCCTTCGGGCAGCAAGCGCACCAGCAGTTGCTGCACGGCACGGTCGAAATCACTGGGCTGAGGCAGCGCGGCCAGCAGCGCCTGGGCTTGCTGGCCCAGCAACTGGCGCAAGCCGGGGTCGCGGTGCGGCATGGGCATGGCCAGGTAACTGGCCGGGAAGCACACCCGGGTGTGGCTGTCGCCGAACACCACCGGGCAGCCAAAAAAAGCCTCGCAGGCCTCGGCCTGCCCCGGCGCGGCCGGGTGCAGGAAGCTGACCCGGCTGGGCGGCGGCGGGGCATCGAGCTGCCGCCGCAGGAAGCTGATCAAGGCCGCGATGGCCACCTCGTCGGCCAGGGGCGACGAGTCGGTGCCCCGAGGCCAGCGGATTTCGACCTCACCCGCCACCATCTGCACCTCGGCCAGGTCCAGCCCGTAAAACAGCCGCTCATAGCGTTGGTAGGTGGCCACCGCCTCGCCCAGGTTGTCGCTGGCCAGCACCAGGTAGCCCAACACGCCCACATGGCGGGGCTGCACGCCGTCGCCCATGGCCAGGCCCAGCCCGGGTTGGCCCGGGCGCAAGGTGGCCGCCTCGTGCAGCAGCGCATTCCACACGGCCAGGGGCACGGGGTCGTCCGGGGCATGGGCCGCCACGCGGGCACGCAAGCCCGGGGCCGCCAGGCCTTCGCGGTCCAGCCAGTCGGTCAGCAGGCGCAGCCACGCGCCATTGACGCGCATGAGCATGCTCATGAGGCACCTCCAAGTGTCATGGATGGTTCACGAAGTGGCATCGATTGTTCAAGAATGGGCATGAATTGTCGATCCGATTGCGCGTCTGCCGCCTAAAGTCCCTGCATCCATCCCTGCCATTGCCCGCCATTCGGGCGGGGTCTCGTCCCTCACTGGTGAGCCAACCATGCAAGACATCCTGCACGCCCTGGGCTTCGTCCTCATCGCCGGCGCCGTGTTCCTGGCGCTGATCCTGATCGAACGCGCCTACTGGATCCGGCGTCAGCGCCCCAGCGTCTACGATGTGCGCGAATCCCTGGCCAACATCAGCACCGGCTTCCTCTACAAGATGTTCGACGGCCTGTTCGTGGCCGGGGTGATCGCCGTGTTCTTTGACGACGTGCGGGCCTGGGGCCTGCAGTACAGCCCCGCCAACCCCTGGCTGGGCTGGTTGCTGCTGTTCGTGGTGACCGACTTCCTGTTCTACGTGGCGCACTTGGTGATGCACAAGGTGCGTTACGGCTGGTGCTCGCACATCACGCACCACAGCTCCACGCGCTTCAACCTGTCCACCGCGCTGCGGCAGAACTTCCTGTTCGACCTGAGCGGCCTGGCCCTGCTGTGGTGGGTGCCCCTGGCGCTGATCGGCTTTGACAAAACGGCCGTGATCATCGCGGTGGAGCTGAACCTGTTCTACCAGTTCTTCCTGCACACCGAGGTGGTGGGGCGCCTGCCGCGCTGGTTCGAGGCGGTGTTCAACACGCCCTCACACCACCGTGTGCACCACGGCCGCAACCCGACCCAGATCGACACGAACTTCGGCGGGGTGCTGATCGTGTGGGACCGCCTCTTCGGTACGTTTGTGGATGAGCGCGATGCGGGCGAGATCGTCTACGGCATCAGCCACCGCCAGCCGACCACGCTCAACCCCCTGCGCCTGAACCTGGACGAGTGGTTCGCCATGTGGCGCGATGTGTGGCGCCACCGCGACCTGCGCATCCTATGGAAGCACCCGGACTGGGTGGAAGAACGGCGGGCTCAGAGCCGCCGCGCCAGCAAGGCCCCGGCGTAACGCTCATCCAAGGGCACCCGCACATGCAGCGGGCTGCCCGGCGCGGCCGTGATGGGCTCGCCATCCAGGTTGCGCATGGCGTCCAGCACGATCTCGATGTTGCCCGAGGGGTGGATGACCTCCAGGCGGTCGCCCACATCGAAGCGGTTCTTGACCACCACCTCGGCCCAGCCGGCCTCGATGCCCTTGACCTCGCCGACAAACTGGCTGCGCTGGAAGGTGGAGTGGCCGGTGATGTAGTTCTGATAATCCTGCGAGGGACGGCGCTCGAGCAGGCCGCCGGTGTAGCCCCGGTTGGCCATGCCTTCCAACTGCAGCAGCAGGTCGGGGTTGAAGGGTCGGCCAGCCTGGGCGTCGTCGATGGCCTGGCGATAGACCTGAGCCACGCGCGCCACGTAGTACAGCGACTTGGTGCGGCCTTCCACCTTCAGGGAATCGACCCCGATCTTGACCAGGCGCTCGACGTGCTCGACGGCGCGCAGGTCTTTCGAATTCATGATGTAGGTGCCGTGCTCGTCTTCCATGATGGGCATGAGCTCGCCGGGGCGGCCGGCTTCCTCGATCAGGTAGACCTCGTCGGCCGCCGGGTGGCGCTTCCCATCGCCGCAGGCCGAAAACGACTTCTCGGCCGCTTCCTGCTCTTGCGCGAAGTTGAAATCGCCTTCCAGCTTGATGGGGATGACCTCGCCCGTGTCGCTGGCCTGGGTGCCCGCGTGGGTTTTGTACTCCCAGCGGCAGGCGTTGGTGCAGGTGCCCTGGTTGGGGTCACGCCGGTTGAAGTAGCCCGACAACAGGCAGCGGCCCGAGTAGGCGATGCACAGCGCGCCGTGCACGAACACCTCCAGCTCCATGTCCGGGCACTCCTGGCGGATCTTCTCGATCTCGTCCAGGCTCAGCTCGCGCGAGAGGATGATGCGCTGCAGCCCCAGCTTCTGCCAGAACTTGACGGTGGCGTAGTTGGTGGTGTTGGCCTGCACCGAGAGGTGAATGGGCACCTCGGGCCACTTCTCGCGCACCATCATGATCAGGCCAGGGTCGGCCATGATGATGCCGTCGGGCTTCATCTCGATGATGGGCTCGATGTCGCGCAGGTAGGTGCGGACCTTGTCATTGTGCGCGATCAGGTTGCTGGTGAGGTAGAACTTCTTGCCCCGCTGGTGGGCCTCTTCGATGCCCTGCTGGATTTGCTCCAGGCGGAAATCGTTGTTGCGGGCGCGCAGGGAGTAGCGCGGCTGGCCGGCGTAGACGGCGTCGGCGCCAAAGTCGTAGGCCGCACGCATTTTGTCCAGCGAGCCGGCGGGCAGGAGCAATTCGGTATTCATGGGCATGACCCGGATTGTGCCGCTTGCCCGGTCTGTGTTCTACTGAAGACCGGTTGCCGCATCGGGCCTTGTGCCGGAGTTTGCGCCCGCAGCGCCGTGCCCTGCCCTGGGGGCGTTCGCCAGGGTTGCCACCCTCCTGCGCGATCATGGTGACCCTGCTGGACCGACTCGCCGACGGAAAGCTGACCGCAACGCTCGGCCCTCGACACCCGCACCGGGGTGCAACGGTACGCAGCACCCTGATCTGGCTGGCCGCCTGGTGCCTCTTGCCCGGCGTGATGGTGGGCAGCAGCCTGATCTTGATGGACCAGCAGCGTCGGCAGGCGGAAGCCGAGCAGATCACCATGACCGCTGCGCGGGCCATGGCCTCGACACTGGAGCGTGATCTGGCCGCCACCGTGGCTGCACTGCACGTGCTGGCCACCGAGCCCAGTCTCAAGGCCGGTGATTTGGGCGCCTTCCAGCAGCGGGCTCAGGAGGCCCTGGCCCACCAGAACATCACCAACTACGTGCTGGTGGACACCGACTTCAAGCAGCGGGTCAACACCCTGGTGCCCTGGGGCGGTGCCTTGCCACAGGTGGCAGGCCCCCCGGAGTTGCGCCAGATCACCATCACCGACCAGATCATCCTGACCGACCTCTTCATCGGGCCGGTCACGGGTCGCCCCATCATCGGGCTGGGGGTGCCCGTGCGACTGGATGGGCAGATGGCGTACAGCCTGAATGTGGGCATCGAGCCCGAGCGGATCACGCGCGTTCTGCAAGGTGCCAGCCTGCCGCCCACCTGGACGGGCAGCGTGCTGGACCGCCAGGGCCGTGTGGTGGCGCGTACCCGCGATGCGGCACGCTACGTCGGGCAGCCTGCCGTGCCAATCCTGCGCGAAGCGGCACAGCGCGCCCCCCATGGCACGCTGGAGGTGCACACCCTGGAAGGCACGGCCACCCAGGCCGCCTTTCAGCGACTCGATCAGTTCGGCTGGACGGTGGTCATCGGCATCCCGGTGCAAGAGGTGTACGCCGGCTGGGCCTCATCCATCGGCATCCTGCTTCTATCGCATGCGCTGCTGTTTGCCGTGGCCTGCGGCGTGGCCTGGCGCCTGGCCCACCGGCAATTCATCTCGCCCGTGGAAGGCCTGCTGCGCCGCATGCAGCGCCTGGCCCGTCATCAAGACCCGGGACCCACCATCAGTCAACAGGCCAGTGCCGAGCTGCAGACGCTGGAGGCGGGCTTTGAAGACCTGAGGCAACGGCTGGCCAGGCGCGAGGCCGAAGCCGTCGAGTTGATCCAGCGCCTGAGCGACACACTGGAACACATGAGCGATGGCTTTCTGGCGCTCGACCGCCACGGCTGCATCATCCACCTCAACACCCAGGCCACGCGGCTGCTGGGCCAGGGGCGCCCTGCCCTGATGGGTGAATGCATGCGCACCTTGTTCGCCACGCAGGAGGCCCGACCACTGGCCGATGCCTGCGCGCAAGCACTGAGCAAAGGGCGACCACAATCTCTGGTGGTGCCGTTTCTGGCCGAACACCGCTGGCTGGAGGTGGATCTGCACCCGGCAGACTGGGGCCTGGCGCTGTACTTCCGGGATGTGAGCGAGGCACAGCGCCTGCGTGAAGCCCAGGCCGCCAAACTGGTAGCCGAATCGGCCAACCAGGCCAAGACCGAGTTCCTGTCGCGCATGAGCCATGAGTTGCGCACACCGCTGAATGCCGTGCTGGGCTTTTCTCAACTGCTTCGCCTGGATGCTGAACAACTGGGCCCGCGACGCGCCGCGATGGTGGGCCACATCGAAACCGCCGGGCAGCACCTGCTGGCCATGATCTCGGATGTGCTGGACCTGTCGCGCATCGAGTCAGGCAGCCTGCCCATCCAGCCTGCGCCCATCGATGCGCGGCGGGTGGCCCAGGACACCCTGAGCATGCTGCAGCACCAGACTGACAACAAGCAGGTGCGCTTGCAAGCGCTCATCCCGGATGACGACCACTTGATGGTGCAGGCCGATGCCACACGGCTGCAGCAGGTCCTGCTGAACCTGATGAGCAACGGCATCAAGTACAACCGCGCGGGTGGAACGGTGTTGCTGCGACTCACGGTGGACACATCGTGTCAGCGCATCCAGTTCAGCGTGGAAGACGATGGGCCAGGCTTGAGCGCAGAGCAGGTCACCCACCTGTTCGAGCCCTTCAACCGACTGGGCCAGGAATTTGGCACCGAGCCCGGCACCGGCATTGGCCTGGTCATCAGTCAGCGCATCGTGAGGCTGATGGGAGGAGAACTACAGGCCGAATGCCATGAAGGCCGAGGCTGTCGTTTCTGGTTCGACCTGCCTCAGGCCGATGCGGCACCCGCCGGGTGAAACCGGGCCTGCAGGCCCGTGATCATCACCTCGACCAGCGTCTTCAGGTGCTCATCGGTATCGCCCATGGGCACCCACTGGTCGTCCGGCCCCATCACCAGGCAGCGCGACGTGTGGCCATGCAAGGCCTCCCAGCTGAGCTGGGTCATCAGGTCGAGATCGGCCGGCCGGCCTGACACCAAGCCCCTGTCGGCGAACTGCTGCCACAACTGACGCGCGAAGGCGTATGGGTCCTGCGCGGGATCACCGTGTCGCACCCGCGCGGCAGACGTGGGTGCGTGCGGCCGTGGCTGCATGAACACGAAGGCGTATTCGTCCGGATGCTGCCGACCAAAGTTCACGTAAGCACGTGCCATGGCATGCAGCTGCGGCCAGCCCGGCGGGGCGGCCTCGACGGCCTCGCGCATGACACGGGTCAGCTCGATCAGGTCGTCGTCCATGGTCTGCGTGATCAGGGTGGCCTTGTCTTGGAACAAGGCATACACGACCGTGGTGGAGAAGCCGGCCAGCTCGGCCACCTTGCGCAAGGAAATCTCGCCCAAGCCGCCCTTGCGGATGAGCTTGCGCACCACCTTGATGATGGCCTTGCGACGTTGTTCGGCTTCACGCTGCTTGCGCAGCTCCTTGGGGCTCAGGGACACGGGGCGGGTCTTCACGCGTTGCGGGTTTGTCGGGAGGGGCAAACAGCGCTTGGGAGCATATTCTCATAACAGTGTTATTTTTTCCATCGCCGTTCTTTAATCTAGAGCTGTTTCATGTTTCGTCGTGTCATCCTTCGCCTGGTCTGTGGCCTGGGGGCGCTGGCCCTGATGGCCTGCGGTGCCCAGCACCATCTGCCCACCGACGCCGATGTGCTGGCCGCTGAAGAGCTGCGCCCCGCCTCGCACACCCTGGCGGCCAAATACGAGCGCAGTTGCCTGGCCTGCCATGGCGTGCGCAGCACGGCACCCCTGACGGGTTTCGGGCCGCACTGGGCCCCACGCATGGCGCAAGGCATGCCCACCTTGCTGAAACACACCCGCGAAGGCCTGCGAGGCATGCCCGCCATGGGCTTGTGTACCGACTGCAGCGACGACGAGTTGCGCGCCTTGATCACCTTCATGAGCACCCCCCGATGAGTTCCACCCGCCGCGTGGTTCGCCACGATCCCTCTCGCCGCGCCTGCCTGACGGGCAGTGCCAGCGCCGCCTTGCTGCACAGCCTGGGGCTGAGCGCATCGCTGGGCACCAGCCTGCTGGCCCCGGGCATCGCACAGGCCAGCACCCCCGGCAGCACCGCCCCCAGCACCCCACGGCCCCCGACGGCAGGCAGTTCGGGCACTGCGGGCCGACGCTGGCAGAACTGGTCGGGCCTGCAAAGCGCCCAGGCCCGCCAGTGGTTCAACCCCGCCGATGAAGACGAGTTGCGGCGCTGGCTGGCCCGCAGCCAGGGCACCGTGCGCCCGGTCGGGGCGGGTCATTCCTTCAGCCCTCTGGTGCCTACCGAGGCCAACATGGTCTCGCTGGATCGCCTCAGCGGCGTCATCCGCATCGACCGCGAACGCCAGACCGTCACGGCCTGGGCCGGCACCCGTTTGCAAGCCCTGGCGCGGGCGCTGGACGCCGAAGGCCTGGCCTTGCGCAACCAGCCCGATGTGGATGTGCAAACCCTGGCGGGCGCGATCGCCACAGGCACCCACGGCACAGGGGCCACGCTGCCGGCCCTGCATGACGATGTGGTGGGTCTGCGCCTGATCACCCCCCAGGGCGAGGTGATGGACTGGCAGGCGGGACGTGACGATGACGCCCTGGCCGCCGCCCGGGTGTCGCTGGGCAGCCTGGGCCTGATCACCCAGCTGACCTTTCGGGTGGTGCCAGCGTTCTACCTGCACCGCACCGTGTGGCTGGAACCGCTGGACGTGATGCTGGAGCGTGCGGGTGAGCTGGCCGCACGCCACCGGCACTTCGAGTTCTATGTGCTGCCCTTCACGGGGTATGCCGCTGGCATCCGCAACGATCTGAGCCCGGGTACGGGCCTGCACCTGCCCCAGCCCGCCGATGAGGATGTGCTGGGTGACCTGAAGGCCCTGCGTGACTGGCTGGGTCGCACGCCCCGGCTGCGGCGCTGGGTGGCACGCCAGGCCATCGACCCCGACATGCGCGAAGAATCGCGCCACCGCTCGTTCCGCCTGCTGTCGTCGGTGCGGGCCACCCGCTTCAACGAGACGGAATGGCACGTGCCACGCGAGCGCGGGATCCCCTGCCTGCGGCAGGTGGTGCAGCGACTCGAACAACGCAACGAGGTGTACTTCCCGCTGGAGTTTCGTTACGTGCGCCAGGACAGCGCATGGCTCAGCCCCTTCCATGGGCGCGACAGTTGCTCGATCGCGCTGCACGCGGCGGCCGATGAGCCCTGGCGCTACCTGCTGGATGACTTCAGCCCGCTGCTGCGCGCCCACCAGGGCCGGCCTCACTGGGGCAAGCTGCATGGCCTGGCGGTAGCCGATTTCGCGCGGCTGTACCCGCGCTGGGCTGACTTCCAGCGTCTGCGTCAGCAGCTCGACCCGCAGGGCCGCATGCTGAACCCCCACCTGCGCACCGTCTTTGGTGTGGCTTGAGGCCCTGCGGAACCATGAGCACCCCCTCAACACCATCGCCTGCACGCTCATCACGGCCCACCCGCCGGCGCTGGCTGGCCTGGGGGGCGGCGGGCGCCGCTGGCCTGGGCCTGGGCTGGGTCGCGCGCCCCTCAGAGGTCGGCGCGCCGCACGATGCCTACTTCAGCCGGCTGTCGCGGGCGCTGCGCGCCGAAGGCGTGCACCAGCCCACCCTGGTGATCGACCGTGAACGCCTGCACGCCAATGCCCGGCAAGTGCGGGCCCACCTGGATGCCCGACTGGCGCTGCGCCTGGTCAACAAGTCGCTGCCCAGCCTGAACCTGCTGGACGAATTGGCCGAGCGCATGGACACCACGCGGCAGATGGTGTTCAACCTGCCCTACCTGCGCCTGATGGCCCAGCACCGGCCCGACCATGATCTGCTGCTGGGCAAGCCCCTGCCGGTGGCCGCCGCAGCAGAATGGCTGCAAGGGCCCTCCGCCCTGGGCCCGCAGGCCACGCAACGCGTGCAGTGGCTGATCGACACGCCCACGCGCCTGGCCCAGTACCGCGATCTGGCGCGGGCTCAACGCACCCCCCTGCGCATCAACATCGAGATCGACGTGGGACTGCGCCGCGGTGGCGTGGCCGACGAGGCCACCCTGCGCGAGATGATCCAGTTGATGCACAACGAGCCCTGGCTGCGCTGGTCAGGCCTGATGGGTTACGATGCCCACACGCAGAAGATCCCGGATGTGGCGGGGTCACGCGCCCGGGCCCACGAGCATGTGCTGAGCACCTACCGCGCCCGGCTGGCCACCCTGCACACCGCCGGCCTGCCCCAGCAGGATGAGGTGCTGACGCTGAACACCGGCGGATCGCTCACCTATCGTCTGCACCGGGCCGATGGCCCGGCCAACGAAGTGGCGCTGGGCTCGGCCCTGGTCAAACCCAGCGACTTTGACACCGAGGCCCTGGCCGACCTGCAACCGGCCGCCTGGATCGCCACGCCCGTGCTGAAGGTACAGCCCTTTCGCACGCCCGAGGGCGTGGAGGTACTGGGCGCTTTGGCTCAAACCTGGGATCGCAATCAACGCACAGCCCACCACCTGCATGGTGGTCATTGGCTGGCGCACCCCATCTCGCCCGCCGGGCTTCAGGCCAGCGGCCTGATCGGCCCGTCGTCCAACCAGCAGTTGTTCCTGGGCTCGGGCCGTCAGGCCCTCCAACCCGATGAGCTGGTGTTTTTCAGGCCCACGCAGAGTGAGGCCGTGTTGCAGCAGTTTGGTGACATCGCCGTGGTCGAGGGCGATCGCGTCACCACCTGGTGGCCCGTGTTCCCGGCACGAGCCTGACCTTCACCCAAGCCATTCCAACCATAAGGCGCACCCCATGACCCCCACACCCCAACGCCCCGAGCGGGCTGTCCAGCGACTGACCCCCCGTCTGACGCCCCGTCTGCCCTCATTGATCGGCCGCGCATGGCGCGGCGGCTGGAGCACCTTGGCCACCGCCGCCCTGATCACCCTCGGTGGTTGGGGCACCCTGCCAGGTGTGGCGCAAGCCTCCACCGGTTGGCGTGTGGGCGTGGGCATGAGCGACCTGACCGGCGAAGCCGCCGAGGTGGGCATGATGGGCTACGCCGAGCTGGCCCAAAAAACCAGCGGCATCCATCAGCGGCTGCGGGCCCGGGCCTTCATCGTGGACGACCCCCGCACCCAGCGCGCCGCCGTGATCGTCGTGACCGACACAGGCCTGGTCACCCAAGCCATCCATCAGGCCGTGATGCAGCGCCTGGCGGCCCGCTTCGGTGACCGCTACACCGAGCGCAACGTCATGATCACCGCCACCCACACCCATGCGGGGCCGGGCGGCTACTCGCACTACGCGCTGTACAACATCACCATCCTGGGCTTCCAGCAGCGCACCTTCCAGGCCATCGTGGACGGCATCGTCGAGTCCATCGAGCGTGCCCATGCCCGGCTGGCCCCCGGCGAGATTCGCCTGCAGCAAGGCGAGTTGCACAACGCCAGTCGCAACCGATCACCGCTGGCCTTCCGGCTCAACAAGGCCGAAGACCGCGCCCACTTCCCGCAAGAGATCGACCCCCTGATGACCGTGCTCAGCTTCCGCCAGAGCGGTCAGGCCATTGGAGCGCTGAGCTTTTTCGGCACCCACGGCACCAGCATGACCAACCGCAACACCCTGATCAGCGGCGACAACAAGGGCTATGCGGCCTGGCACTGGGAACACGAAGTAGAAGGCGTGCGCCACCTGCACGACGAGCGCCCCTTCGTGGCCGGCTTTGCCCAGACCAACCCCGGTGACCTGTCACCCAACCTGAACCTCAAGCCGGGCAGCGGCCCCACCGAAGACGAGTTCGAAAACACCCGGATCATCGGTCTTCGCCAGGCCGACAAGGCCCGACAGCTCAGTCAGCAGGCGCTGGAGACCCTGAGCGGCGACATCGACTTCCGCATGCGCTATGTGGACATGAGCCGCGTGCAGGTCAGCGCTCAGTACACGATTGACGGTCTGCCTGCACGCACCTGCCCGGCCGCCCTGGGGGCCAGCTTTGCCGCCGGCAGCACCGAGGACGGGCCCGGCCCGGGCATCGCCAAAGAGGGCGTCTCCAACCCCTTCCTCAGCGCCATCGGGGGTCTGGTGTTCTGGCCCTCCGAGACCCTCAAGGCCTGCCAGGGCCTGAAGGAGGTGGTGATCCCCGTGGGTGAGCTCAAGCCTTACCCCTGGACACCCGAGGTGCTGCCCATCCAGCTGCTGAAGATCGGCTCGATGGTGTTCGCAGGGCTGCCAGCCGAGCCCACCATGATGTCGGGCTGGCGCATCCGACGGCAGATCGCCCAAACCCTGGGCATGGATACACGCCGCGTGATCGTGGTGGGCTACAGCAACGCCTACAGCCAGTACGTCACCACGCCGGAGGAGTACAGCCTGCAAGACTACGAGGGCGGCAGCACCCTGTTCGGCCCCGCCACCCTGCCAGCCTACATGCAGGAGTTCGACAAGCTGGCGCAAGACCTGGCGCAGGGCCGCCCCACCACCAACACCCTGCGCCCGCGTGACCTGAGCCAGAACCAGCTCAACTTCCAGACCGGCGTGGTGCTGGACCTGCCCGGCCTGGGCAAGCGCTTCGGGCAGGTGCTGACCGAGCCCGCCGCACGTTATGCCGCGGGCGACACGGTGAACGTGCGCTTCCAGACCGGCCACCCCAAGAACAACCTGCGCCGCCAGGGCACGTTCTTGCTGGTGCAACGCTGGAACGGGCAGACCTGGACCACCGTGGCCGACGACAGCCACTGGGCCACCAAGTACCGCTGGAAGCGCACCTTCGGCGCTGAATCTGTGGCGGACATCAGCTGGACGATCCCGGCCGGTACCCCAGCGGGCACCTACCGCGTCATGCACCTGGGCGATGCGCGCAACCTGCTGGGACGCATCACGCCCTTCACCGGGGTGACGCGCAGCTTTCAGGTGGCTGAGACGAGGTAACCATCCTGCTCGGTGGCCGCGCCCACGCGCAGCAACTCGGCCGCCATGAAAGCCGCCACGGGCTCTGCCCCCATGGGGTAATGCGCCTGCATGGCGGGGCTGGCGTCCAGGCTGGCCTGCACCATGGCGCCCAGCTCAGCCCGGGTCAGGCGCCGGGCCTCCAGCAGCTTGAAAGCCAGCAGCACCTTCAAGGCGTTGTCGCTGTTGCGGCGCGGCTCTTCGCTCAACCACTGGATGCGCGAACGCGCCGCCTGCAGCGCGGCGCTCACGGCGCCATCACCCTCATGAAACGGTGCGCCATGGCCCGGGATCACCCACCGGGGCTGCAGCTGCGCGATCAGCTCCAGGGTGCTGGCCTGAGCCTCGAAACCCGGGATGCCCGCCAGCTCCGGAAAGATCACCCCGAAGCCCTTCTGCCAGAGGGCATCGGCTGAAATCAGGATGCCCAGCCGTTCGCACCACAGCATCACCATCGCGTGGTCGTGCCCAGGCGCGGGCAACACCTGCCAATCTTCGCCACCCAGCGCCAGCGTATCGCCCGGGTGGATGATGGCGTCGTAGCCAAAGCGTGGGCACTGCTGGCTGGTGCGCCGATAGCTCAAGCGCTCTTCATCCCACGCATCCACCAGCTCGCGCTCGCCCGGGGGAATCGAGGTGCGCACCTCGTGCAAGGCCTGCAACCGCGCGTTGCCCCCGGCATGGTCCGAGTGCAGATGCGTGTTGATGATGCGCCGCAAGGGGCGTCCCGCCAGCGCCTCGTCCACCAGACGCACGGTGTCCTCGACGTGGGTCACATAGCCGGTGTCGACGATGGCCGGCTCGTCGTCCAGGAACACGATATTGTTCGACGACAGCCAGCCGCGCTCCAGCACACGAAGAGACTCGGGCAACATCATGGACGCATGCTAGCGCAGGCGGTGTGGGCGCGGTGCGAGAGGGGCTGCGCCACCCCGCCGGCGGCGCCGGGTCAGCCACAGGCCAGCGCCCGCGCCACCCGAAGGCGTTCGGGGCGAGGCTGGCGGTGGGCGTGCACCGGGGCGGCCACCACGGCGGCACGCGGGGCCTGACTGGCACGCTCCCAGCACACCAGGGCCCGGGCCACCCAGGCCTGGTAACTCAGGGCCTCAGGCGCGAAATAGGGCACCCCGCGCGACACAAACTGCAGCAGCTCGCGCCTCAGGGCGCTGTCGATCAGGCCCTCGGCCTGTTGCTCGATCAGGTGCAGGGCCTGCACCCGGTCAGCCGCACAGGGCGACAAAAGCTGAGCGCGCAAGGTACTGGCTTGGGGGGCGACGGTCTGGGTCATGGGTCCTCCGATGTCACGGTGACTTCACGGAGTTTCGACCGCGCGAGCCTTGGGCTTGAGGTCATAAGTCACGACCACCCTCACGCTGCCAGAAGCGGCCTCGCCACAAATGCTCGGTGAGCACCGATGAATCTTGCGCCCGGCGGGCGGCGGAGCCCCGGTTACCCGCGGCCCCCCCCGAAGGGGCCGTCGTGGCATCAGTTGTGGCGGATCAGGTGATCGAAGGCACTCAGGGCCGCCGTGGCGCCGGCACCAGCTGCAATCACGATCTGCTTGTACGGCACCGTGGTGCAGTCGCCCGCCGCAAACACGCCGGGCACATTGGTGTGGCCCTTGGCATCGATGATGATCTCGCCGAACTTGGAGAGCTCCACCGTGCCGCGCAGGAACTCGGTGTTGGGCACCAGGCCGATCTGCACGAACACGCCTTCCAGCGGCACGGTGCGCTCTTCACCCGAGACGCGGTCCTTGTACTTCAGGCCATTGACCTTGCCCTGGGCACCCGTGATCTCGGTGGTTTGCGCGTTGACATGGATGGTGACGTTGGGCAGGCTGCGCAGCTTGTTGACCAGCACGGCATCGGCCTTGAGCTGGTCGGCAAACTCGATCAGCGTGACGTGCTTGACCACGCCGGCCAGGTCGATGGCCGCCTCGACACCCGAGTTGCCGCCGCCAATCACGGCCACGTCCTTGCCCTTGAACAGGGGGCCGTCGCAGTGCGGGCAGTAGGCCACGCCCTTGTTCTTGTACTCGGCTTCACCAGGCACGTTGACATTGCGCCAGCGCGCACCGGTCGACAGGATCACCGTCTTGGCCTTGAGCGTGCCGCCGTTCTCCATCTTCACCTGCACCAGGCCACCGGGCTGCTCGGCCGGGATCAGCTCCACGGCCTTTTGCAGGTTCATGACGTCCACGTCGTACGCACGGACGTGCGCCTCCAGCGCGGCCGACAGCTTGGGGCCGTCGGTTTCCAGGATGGAGATGTAGTTCTCGATGCCCAGGGTGTCATTCACCTGGCCACCAAAGCGCTCGGCGGCGATGCCCGTGCGGATGCCCTTGCGAGCGGCGTACACGCCAGCGGCGGCACCAGCGGGGCCACCGCCGACGATCAGCACGTCATACGGCGCCTTGGCGTCGATCTTGGCGGCTTCCTTGGCGGCCGAGTTGGTGTCCAGCTTGGCCACGATCTCCGCCAAGGTCATCTTGCCCGAGGCGAACATCTGACCGTTCAGGAAGACCATGGGCACGGCCATGATCTCGCGCTTCTCCACCTCGTCCTGGAAGGCGCCGCCTTCGATGACCGTGGTCTTGACCTTGGGGTTCAGGATGGCCATGAGGGACAGGGCCTGCACCACGTCCGGGCAGTTGTGGCAGCTCAGGGACATGAAGACCTCGAAGTTGAAGTCGCCATCCAGCGCACGGATGTTGTCCAGCGTCTCGGCGTCTTCCTTCGGGGGGTGGCCGCCTGTCCACAACAGGGCCAGCACCAGCGAGGTGAACTCGTGGCCCAGCGGCAGGCCGGCAAAGCGCAGCGACGTGTTGGTGCCCACACGCTGCAGCGTGAACGAGGGCTTGCGGGCGTCCTGCCCGTCGGTCTTCAGGGTGATCTTGTCAGCACGCAGACTTTGAATCGTCTGCAGCAGCTCGAGCATCTCGCGCGAGTTCTCGGAGTCACTCAGGGATGCGACGATCTCGAAGGGTTGTTGCACACGCTCCAGGTAAGCAGCGAGTTGGGCTTTGAGGGTGTCGTCCAGCATGTCGGGCATCCTTTTTTTGATGAGTGTGTGAGTGACTTCGGGAACCGGCCTCCTCGTGTGTCAGCGTGTTGAGGAGGCCAAGGTCAGCCCCCGCACCGCCTTGTGGGCGGTGACGGCAGGCAGTTTCAACGATGTGGTGAGGGCAGACCTCAACACAGGTCAAAGAGGGCTTAGATCTTGCCGACCAGGTCCAGCGACGGGGCCAGGGTCTTGGCGCCTTCCCTCCACTTGGCCGGGCAGACCTGGCCAGGGTTGGCGGCGGTGAACTGGGCAGCCTTCAGCTTGCGCAGGGTTTCCGACACGTCGCGGGCGATCTCGTTGCTGTGGATTTCAGCGGTCTTGATCCGACCTTCGGGGTTGATGATGAAGGTGCCGCGCAGCGCCAGGCCTTCTTCGGGGATGTGCACGCCGAAGGCGTTGGTCAGTTGGTGGGTGGGGTCACCAACCAGGGGGAACTTGGCCTTGCCCACGGCGGGCGAGGTTTCGTGCCACACCTTGTGCGAGAAGTGGGTGTCGGTGGTGACGATGTACACCTCGGCACCAGCGGCCTGGAAGGCGGCGTAATTGTCGGCGGCGTCTTCGATCTCGGTGGGGCAGTTGAAGGTGAAGGCAGCCGGCATGAAGATCAGCACGGACCACTTGCCCTTCAGGCTTTCATCAGACACTTCGATGAACTCACCCTTGTCACCACGGTTGACGAAGGCGGTGGTCTTGAACGGCTGAACTTGCGTGTTGATCAGAGACATTTGGGTTTCCTCTAGGGGTTGGTTGACAACAGCCTTGAATGGTAGGGGAAGTCATCTCATATGGCGAATTGATTGACCAAATACCCCCCATTACCCCTGACTATCGCCGGGGTCCTGGGGGTGGGGTCACATCATCCATGCTGTGTCACGCCGTTCCCTCCTGTCACCGCACATAAAAGTGGGGACCTTGCACCACCGGTGCACTGCCCACCGGCACCACCACGCTGCCACGGCTGGGGCTGACCGCCCGCCGGCTGATGGTGGGGGTGATGGTCAGGCTGCCCACACCCTGGGGTGCCACGCACAGGTACAAGCCCGTGTTGCCCGCCGTGCAACGCACATCCGAGCGGCTGGTATTGAGGGTGACCGCCCCTCGGTACGGGCTGCCATTGCTGTTGAGCAGCCAACCGGCCACCTGCACGGGCGGCGGGGGCGGAGCAGGCGGCTGCCCGCCCTGGGCCGCCGCGATCGCCTTGGTCTGCAACACGGTGGAGACCACATCCTCCTGGGCGGTGCCGCAGCGCGCGCCGCTGGCGGTGCACGTCAAGCCTGGCGACGAGAACAAGCCCACCCGAGGCGAGATGTACGACATCACCGTGCCGAACTGGCCAGGCACACCCCGGCCGTAGCTGGCGGCAAACACCCCGGCAAAGCTGGAGTGGGCGCGGTCATGCACCGCCCCCAGGTTGTGGCCCCATTCGTGGGCCAAGGTCAGAGCCTCGCAATAGCCGCGCCCATGCTGCCCGTCATTGATGACCGTGAACAGCTGTCCGGGCGCCTGAGCCCGATAAGCGGCCAGACCGCCCAGCCGGGCCCCGGGCACATACGCCACGCCACAGGTGCTGGTGCGCGAGGTGATGGCGTTGAACGGGGCCACGAAGACGCTGATGGCCGCACCGCTGTCGCGGCGCAGCGCTGGCAGGGCCGAGAAGGCGCCTCGGGCCAGGCGCATGGCCTCCAGCTGCGTCTGGGGCGTGTTGTCGGCCTGGTTGAGCTGACGCCAACCCACCACCTCGAAGCGCACCCCGGTGCCACTGTTCAGGTAGGCGGCATTGGCCGTGGCCACCAGGTTGGAGATGCGGGCGCGGGCGGCCTGCTCGTTGCCCCACAGCTGCACGAAGGTCGGGCTGTAGGTCATGAGCACGCGGATGCGAGTGTCTTCGCGCCCGGCAGGCAAGGGGCTCAAGCCCGAGCCGGCGCTGGAGGCCGTGCCCGACGCTGCCGCCCGCGGCGCGGCAGCCGGCGGGGCGGTCTCCACCCGCTGCGCGGCCACCGTGGGCTCGTCGGCCTCACGCCAGCCGTCTTGCGCCAGGCGATCCTCGATGTGCATCTGGTCGCTGCCCCGGGGGGCGGTCCAACCGGCCTGCTGGGGGTCGAGGATGCGGGTGCGTCCCTTCTGGGTCACGATCTGGTATTCGCCCTGCGCGTTGTGCACCACGCCAAACACGGCATGGGTGCCCACGGTCAACACCGTGGGGTGGCCCCGGCCGTCCAGGCGGCTGACACCCTCCAGCTGTTTGAAGCCGTCGGCGTCCAGGTGGGTGGCGGTCACCACGATCACCTCGGTCTGGCCACCCGGCAGGGGCACGGCCAGCTCACTGCCCACCTCGGCCTCCATCACGGCGGCGGTGTTCAGGCTGATCTCCTGCACCCCGGGGGCCAGCACGCGCCCCAGCACATGCATTTGTCCGGCCACCGGGCGGGGGTGTGCATCCTCCTGCAGCACGCCGTGCGGGCCGTCTTGACGCAGGCTCAGCACCCGGCGTTCACGGCTGCCCAGCCGCACCGCGCCGGTGAAACCCTGAGCGTGCTGCTTGAGGTAGATGCGATCACGGGGCGCACCCTGGAAGTGCCCATGCCAGTACGGCAGGCCATCGGCGCCGGTGGTGAGGGATTCAAACACCACCACGCGGCGGCCCAGCACCGGCAGGTTCAGGGTGATGCGCTCACCGCTGGACATGCTCATCAGCCGGGTGGCGTCCAGGCGCATGGGCTGATGGATGTCCAACTGAACGCCGCCATCACGGATACGCACCTCGGGTATCTCAGGCAGGGGCTGACTGGCCGCCATGAGTGCCGGGGCTGCGCCCAGGCAGGCCACCAGCAGCACACCGGTCTTCCAGGGGGTCCAAGGGTGCCAACGACTGCTCATGCCACACGCTCCATCAGATTCAACACGTTCTTGGAATCTACGCAGCGCCCCCGGAATGGAGGCGTGCAGATCTCACGCTGGTGGCATTTCGATGCGGCCGACGCGGCCCTGACCCCTTGTCAGGCAAATTCCTACACGCCTTGTAGCCGTGGGCCGACCGGCCTTACAGCCGAACGCCTATCAAGGAAATTGGCCGGTGTTTGCACAATGAATCCATCGACAACACGAACCCAACGCCAGAAGGAAGCCGCCATGAACAACGATCAAATCCTCCAAGAGATCCGCGAAGTCAACCTGTCGTACCTGATGCTGGCCCAGAGCCTGATCCGCAGCGACCGCGAACAGGCCCTGTTCCGCCTGGGGCTGTCGGAGCAAGCTGCTGACCGCCTGGCCTCGCTGAGCCCGGCCCAGGTGGTGAAGGTGGCCTCCAGCAACACCCTGCTGTGCCGCATGCGCATGGACGACGACCTGGTGTGGGGTCTGCTGACCAACCACGGCAAGGGCACCGCCAGCGACAGCGTCAGCCGCCTGCACGCCCAGATCCTGATGGCCGGCCGCCACCAAGAAGCCGCCTGAAGCCGCCTCGATCGACACCTGACACCACTTTCGGAGACACCACCATGCGCACCAAGAGCCTCCTGACCGAAGCCAAGCAAATCGAGCGTGCCGTCACCCTCATCACCCTGGGGGCCCGCCTGCAGGTGCTGGAATCCGAAACCGACATGTCCTACGAGCGCCTGCTGCGCCTGTACAAGGAAGTGGCCGGCAAGTCGCCCTCCAAAGGTCAGCTGCCCTTCTCCACCGACTGGTTCATGACCTGGCAGCCCAACATCCACGCCAGCCTGTTCCTCAACATCCATGAGTACCTGAACAAGGCCGCCGAGATCGACGAGATCGACACCGTCATCAAGGCCTACCAGCTCTACCTGGAACAAACCGAATCCCAAGGCCTGGAGCCCCTGCTGTCGGTGACCCGCGCCTGGCGCCTGGTCAAGTTCATCGACAACGGCATGCTGACCATGACCAAGTGCAACAAGTGCGGTGGCCACTTCGTCACCCACCCGCACGAGATCGCCCGTCACTTCACCTGCGGCCTGTGCAACCCGCCCGCCCGCGCTGGCAAGGGCAAGGCCGCCGGTGCCCTGCAACTGCATTGAGGCTGGCCGTATCCCCCAAGTTTTTTCGTGTCTTTCTCCTGGCGCATGGTTTGACCGTGCTTGAAACGGGCCCTCGTGCAAACGACGGGCCCGCTTTTTTGGGCGGACGTCCTGCCGCGCACACACGGCATCCCTGGTCCTCTCAGGATTTGTTGATCCAGTGACGGATCAGCTTGCGTCCCGCGTCGTCGAGCTGGGCGATCTGACACCCCACCTTGAACTGGTCGCCCGAGGCGACGTTGAACACCACCTTGATCTGCAAGGTGACGGGGATGATGTGGCTGCGGTCCGCGCTGTCGGGCACGGCCATGGCCGCCGTCAAGCGGGCGCCCACGGGCATGGCTTGAGGCAACAGAAGCCCAACGCCCGTTTCAGACACGTTGATGGCACGCCCCTCAATGAACTGGGTGGCAGTGACCAGCACGCGCGCGCGCCACGACACATTGATGCGTGCCGACTGGCGCGCGTCCGAGGGCGCCGCCGCTGCACCCTGCGAAAACAACTCGACATCTGACACGGCGATTCACTCCTGATGACTTGTGATCAGCTTATCGGCATCGTCGGGCACCCACTCAAGCCCTGTCGAGCTTGGGGGATTCAAGGGAGCGCTTCGGCAGACAAATATCACGGCAGATGCGAATTTTGATAAACCTAAATCCGGCAGTTACCCCGCCGCTGGCAGCCCTGTTGGGGGTCTTGGCGGGCCGATGACTGGCGCGATGCGGTCGCTGATGTAGCGCAGCAGGCAGCCCCAGCGGTCGAGGTCCTT
>JBKBMV010000033.1:0-24242 GCA_046295615.1 Aquabacterium sp. | reverse complement strand
TCTAACGAGGGAAGGAATGGAGCTAATATTTTCACGTGCTACGAATTCGTAGCTTCTTTTAAAGAGATAGCAATGTGCGACCATGATGTTGCTGGGTGGAAGGATGTAGAAGGCCTAACTAGGATATAGACGTCACAAGTGACGGTTTTTGCGGCCAAAAGTGACGGATAACCTGTGAGGTGGGGGCCGGAGTGACGGATAACCTGGAAGCACATCGTGGCTGTAAGTGCTTGATCTGTAAGCACAATCTGGTGTTTTGATGCATGTCCCTCCCAGGATATGTGGCGATGTGTTTGGTTTGATGAACAGTCTACACGTGCCGGAGCGCTGTGTAGAGCCCTCCGCATGTGGGAGCCTAACTGGGATATAGACGTCACAAGTGACGGCTTTTGCGGTCAAAAGTGACGGATAACCTGTGAGGTGGGGGCCGGAGTGACGGATAACCTGGAAGCCCATCGCTGCTGTAAGTGCTTGACGTGTAAGCGGAATCTGGCATCTTGTGGCATGTCCCTCCCAGGATATGTGGCGATGTGTTTGGTCTGATGAACAGTCTACACATGCCGGGGCGCTGTGTGGAGCCCTCCGCATGTGGGAGACTAACTACCAAGGTACCCGGCGGAGGGTACAACCAAGGGCCATGAAGCGAAGGCATGGCCAGTGTTGGCGTCCGCGTGCCGCGACCTTTTCGGCAACCAGCCCCGAACAAGCTGGACACGGATGCGTTTGTGTTGTACATTTTTGCGTACAAGAAAGGAGTTCCGAACATGGACGCCATCTCCTACTCCTCGGCCCGCGCCAACCTGGCCAGCACCATGGATCGTGTGTGCGATGACCACGAGCCGTTGATCATCACTCGCAACGGGCAGCAGTCTGTGGTCATGCTTTCCCTGGAAGACTTCACTGCGCTTGAAGAGACAGCATACTTGTTGCGCAGCCCAGCAAACGCCAAGCGGCTTCTTGCTGCCATGGAACAGCTTAACGCGGGACATGGTACCGAACGGAAGCTGGCCGAATGAAGCTGATTTTTGCTGACGCGGCCTGGGACGACTACCTGTACTGGCAGCAGCAGGACAAGCGCATGGTTGAGCGCATCAACAAGCTGATCAAGGAGGTTCAACGCGAACCTTTCGCTGGTATTGGTAAGCCAGAACCGCTCAAGCACGCGCTTGCTGGATATTGGTCGAGGCGTATCACCGACGAACATCGGATGGTTTATAAGGTCGATGGAGATGCACTGTTAATCGCGCAGCTGCGGTATCACTACTGAGTGGCCTAACGCCCAGGTTAACCAGCGCCGGAGCGCGAAGCGCGCAGGGCACCAACACAGGCCATGAGAATGCCGAAGGCATGGCCTGTGTTGGCGTCCGCTTGACTGATGGGATGTAAGCGTCCGGCGATGACATATTGACACCGCCGTCAACCGGCGGAATCAAGCCTGCGCAGGCACCCAACGATGCGGCAACAACTGGCCAATCTGACTGGCCTTGTGCGTGGGTAGCCTTCGCAATACATCGCGCAGGTAGGCATGCGGGTCGTGGCCGTTGAGCTTGACCGACTGGATCAGGCTCATGATGGCGGCTGCGCGCTGGCCTGCCAGCAGCGAGCCCGCAAACAGCCAGTTCTTGCGCCCAATGGCAATGGGCCGCATCTGGTTCTCGATCCAGTTGTTGTCGATGGGTAGCCTGCCGTCGTCGATGAAGCGTGTGAGCGCCTGCCAGCGTTTGAGGCTGTAGTCCAGCGCCTTGGCCGTGGCACCTGCGTTGGCCACCTGGCTGCGCTGCGCCAGCATCCAGCCGTGCAGCGTATCGGCAATGCGCCGTGACTTGTCTTGGCGAATGGCTTGGCGATCCTCGGTACTGAGGTCCTGGGTTTCTCGCTCGATGTCGTACAGCAGCCCAATGGTTTGCAGGGCCTGTCCTGCAATATGGCTGGTGCCATTGGCATGCAGGTCGAAGAACTTGCGCCGCGCATGCGCCATGCAGCCCACCTCGGTGATGCCCTTGGCGAAGCTGGCCTTGTAGCCGCCGTAGTCGTCGCAGATCAGGCTGCCGCGCCAGTCGCCCAGGAAGGTGCGCGCATGCTCGCCGCTGCGGCTTTCTGCAAAGTCGTAGACCACCGCCTTCATGGGCTCGAACACGCCGGGGCTGTAGGCCCACAGGTAAGCCCTGTGCGTCTTGCCCGTGCCGGGCTTGAGCATCTCCACCGGCGTCTCGTCGGCGTGCAGCACCGTGTGGGCCAGCACCTCAGCTTTGAGCGCATCGACCAGAGGCTGCAGTTGCACGCCGCACTGGCCCACCCACTGCGCCAGCGTCGAGCGCGGCAGTGGCACGCCCTCTCGGGCGTAGATCTCTTCGAGGCGGTACAGCGGCAGGTGGTCGCCGTACTTGGCCACCAGCACGTTGGCCAGCAGGTTCGAAGTGGGGATGCCCTTGTCGATGATCTGCGCAGGCACGGGGGCTTGCACCAGCTTCTGGCAAGCCGCACAAGCCCACTTGCCGCGCACATGGCGCTCGACCGTGAAGGTGCCGGGCGTGTAGTCCAGCTTCTCGCTGACATCTTCGCCAATGCGTTTCATCTGGCAGGCGCAGCCACAGGCGGTGCTCTCGGGCTCGTGCTTGATCTCCACGCGCGGCAGGTGTGCGGGCAACGCAGCGCGACGGGGCTTGGCCTTGGGGGCGTTGGCGGTGTCGGTTTGCTCGGCTGGTGCAGGGCTCAGTGCCTGGAGTTCGGCCTCCAATGCAGCCAGGTCGGCGTCCAAGGTCTCGTCGAGCAGGCTGCGTTGGTCGGCGTGCAGCCTCTCACTCTTGGCCGCGAACTGCACGCGCTTGTAGCGGGCAATCTCGTACGTGAGCAGGTCGATCTTGGTCTGCTTGAAGTGGATCTCTTGATCCTTGCTGAGCACGATCGCTTGATGCGTTATCACTTGCTGATTCAAGTCGATCACATTGGCCATCAAGCTCTCCGCCAAGGCGCGCAGTTGCTGCGCGTCCATGTGCTGGAGTTGTTGGGGATCGATGAGCATGGCCGTCATCATCACTGCCATCGGGCTTGTTGGCCATCGCAGGCTTGAGGGATTGCGCCACAGTGGGCAATGCCATCCAGCCGCCCGATGCGCATTTGAGCCAGTGCGCCATCACACCACCCGGATGGCGCCATCGGCTTGCAGGCGCTGCCAGGGCAGACCCATGATCAAGGCTTGCCACTGCGCTTGATTGAGTTCGACGTGCGCAGCCAGGTCGCCCTGCGGCCACACGAACTTGCCTTGGTGCAGGCGGCGCGCCAGCAGCCACAGGCCTTGGCCGTCGTGTACCAGCACCTTCATGCGCGTGCCGCGCTGGTTGGCAAACAGGTAGGCGTGGTGCAGCCGTGCGGCGCCAAAGACCTCGACCACGCGGCCAAGAGCCTTGTCCGGCCCGGCGCGCATGTCCAGTGGTGCCGTGGCCAGCCACAGTGCATCGATGCGGATCATGTCGGCGCCCCCGTCTCATCGCAGCCACTCGCGCAGCCAGGCGCCACACTCGGCGGCAGCTGTTGCAGGCCACTGCAGGCTCACGGTGCTGGCGCCTCGGCGAAGCTCCAGGCGGATGGGCTCGAGGGCAGGAGCACTGGCGCGAGGTATCGGCAGCTCAACAAACGTGCTTGAGGGTGGGCCGCTAACGCGCGCGACACCCGTTGCCACTTGACCTTCTCGCAGCCAGCGGCGAACCAGGTTGGCATTGAGGCCGTGGGCCAGTGACACACCGGCCACCGACGCCCCTGGTTGTTGGCAGGCCAGGACCACATGGCGTTTGAGATCAGGCGCGTGCTTGCGCCGCGTACGCTTCGTTGGAGTGCTCTGCATGGTGTCCACTTATCTTCTTGGTGGACACTATCTTTACGGTTCAGGCTTGGGCTCTCAAGATGCCTTCACCGGACGCTTACGGCCAACCTCGAGTTGCTGCAGGACAAGCGGCTGCGCGACGGCATCGCGCGGCGCGTCAAGCCTGGGCAGGACAGGCGTCAGCGGCTGCAGGCGCGCAACAAGAGCATCAACCGCATCCGCACGCGGGGCGAACACGTGTTTACGGCGCTGGAGCAACTGGGCGGCAAGGTGGTGCGGGCGATGACGCTGGCTCGCAACGAGCTGACGATTGCGCTCAAGTGCGCGGCCTACAACGCCAAGCGGCTGGTCTGGCTGATGGCCAACGACCCGCCGCTGGCGGCGCGATGAGGGCAGAGGTGCGTTTGCCATGCGCGAACAGCGCATTTCGCAGGGCGCACAAGCACTGCGAGGGCGCCGAAACCCAGTGACAGCGCTTTGGCCGAGCTCGATTCCGAGAGACTGCGGCTTCATCGGCTCAGCTCAGAAGCGAATTCTGGGTTTCGAGAAGTGCCCTTTGGCGTTCTTGTTGACTCAGGCACTCCAGCAGAAGAAAGCAGCGGCCTCGGCCTGAGCGCTGCCCGCCCCCGAAGGCAGCGTGTGTCCTCGCATGGTTGGCGGGACAGGGCCCGGCTTTTCCGGCGATCACCCCACCACGGCGGGCGCTACCCTGCAGGCTCACGCACTTGATGGATGGCCCTTGGCGGCTGCCCAAACTGCCATGCCCACAACTCTGCCGCTGATTGCCCGCCGCCTTGCGATGTGTGCCCTGCTGGGTGGGGTAACTCATGGCTTGGCACTCGCACAGGATTTGACGGTGGGGGCGCCAGATCGCTCGGCTGTGATTGCATTGGCCCGGGCCTCGGAGTCGATGGCTATACCGAGCCATGCCCCCGGCACAGGGTGGTCCATCCGCCGCGTGTGGTCAGCCGATGGCCTGGCGGTGGTCTGTGCCGTGGCAGTGAACCGACAAGGCCACGTGGCGCTCGACGCCCAGGGCCAACTGCTGCTGTCGCGGGTGCACTTGACCCGCTCCGCCGCCGGTTGGCGTGTGACGGAACAAGACCAGATGCCGCTGCAGGCTTCGGCCAATGTGCGTCAGCATTGCCAACCCCGCGCGTCTGAGGCCACCATGCTGGCGGCCTTACAGGAGCTGTCAGCCGCACCTCCCACGGCGGGGCCGTCGTCAAACACCACTCGCGGCGCCGAATGCCCACCACCGCCGCCAACCGACGCCCAAGCAGATGGCACGCCTGGGCAGGTGAGCGCGCGCGGACGATCCTTGCTGCACAACGCCCCGGATCTGGCCTGCCGCATGGGCAAGCACCTGGTGCAAGGCGACAAGGTGCTGATCGAAGCACAGCGCCCCGGCTGGACGCGCGTGCGCTACACCCACCCCATCACCCAGGTGGTGACCGTGGGCTGGCTGCGCAGCCCTCGTGTGGCTCAGACGTCCACGTCCACCTCATTGCCGTAAACCTCCATCAGCTCGCGGCGTGAGGCGGCTTCGCCCTTGCCCATGAGCTTGTTGAAGGACGTGACCGTGGCGTCAAAGCCGGGCTCGCCATAAGCCACCGGCAGCAGTCGGCGGGTTTCGGGGTTGAGGGTGGTTTCCCACAACTGTTCGGCACTCATTTCGCCCAGGCCCTTGAACCGGCTGATCGTCCACGCACCTTCGCGGCAGCCCTCTTTGCGCAGCTTGTCGAGGATGGCGGTCAACTCGCCCTCGTCCAGCGCATACATCTTGGCCGCTGGCTTCTTGCCGCGCGCCGGCGCATCCACCCGGTACAGCGGCGGGCGGGCGATGTACACGTGCCCCGCCTCCACCAGCTTGGGGAAGTGGCGGAAGAACAGCGTCAGCAGCAACACCTGGATGTGCGAGCCATCCACGTCCGCGTCTGACAGGATGCAGACCTTGCCGTAGCGCAGGCCGCTCAGGTCGGGCGTATCGGTGGGGCCATGTGGATCGACGCCGATGGCCACCGAGATGTCGTGGATCTCGTTGTTCTTGAACAGCAGATCGCGCTCGACCTCCCAGGCGTTGAGCACCTTGCCGCGCAGGGGCAGGATGGCCTGGGTCTCTTTGTTGCGGCCCATCTTGGCAGAGCCACCGGCCGAGTCGCCCTCGACCAGAAACACCTCGTTGAAGGCCAGGTCGCGGCTTTCGCAGTCGGTGAGCTTGCCGGGCAGCACGGCCACACCCGAGCTCTTTTTCTTCTCGATCTTCTGGCCGGCGCGCTGGCGGGCCTGCGCCTGTTTGATGACCAGTTCGGCCAGGCGCTTGCCGTGCTCCACGTGCTGGTTGAGCCACAGCTCCATGGCCGGCTTGACGAAGGTGCTGACCAAGCGCAGGGCATCACGGCTGTTCAAACGTTCCTTGGTCTGGCCTTGAAATTGAGGGTCCAGCACTTTGGCGCTGAGCACAAAACTGGCCCGCCCGAACACGTCATCGGGCATGAGCTTGACACCCTTGGGCAGCAGCGCATGCATGTCGATGAAGCCCTTGACGGCGTTGAACAACCCTTCTTTCAGGCCGGACTCGTGCGTGCCCCCGGCCACCGTGGGGATGAGGTTGACGTAGCTCTCGCGCACCGGGGCCAGGTCTTCCGTGAAGGCCACACACCAGGCCGCGCCCTCGCCTTCGGCGAAGTTCTCGGTTTCGCCCTCGGTGGCGTACATCTCGCCTTCAAACAGCGGGATGATGGGGTCGACCGGCAAGGTCTGGCTCAGATAATCGCGCAGGCCACCCTGGTACAGCCAGGTTTGCACCTCGGGCTCTTTGCCCGACTTCTCGATGGTCAAGGTGATGGTCACGCCCGGCATCAGCACGGCCTTGCTGCGCAGCATGTGCACCAGCTCGCCCCGGGGCAGCTCGGCGCTCTCGAAATACTTGGCGTCAGGCCACACGCGCACGCTGGTGCCCTGCTTGCGATCGCCGCTGGCCGCGGGGCGCACGGCCACGGGCTCCAGCACATCACCACCGTTGCCAAACACCAGGGTGGCCACTTGCTTGTCGCGGCACACCGTGACCTGCAAGCGCGTGGACAAGGCGTTGGTGACGCTCACGCCCACCCCGTGCAAACCACCCGAGAAGCTGTAAGCCCCGCCCGAGCCCTTGTCGAACTTGCCGCCTGCATGCAGACGGGTGAACACGATTTCCACCACCGGCACGCCCTCTTCGGGATGGATTCCGAAGGGAATGCCGCGCCCGTCGTCGTCCACACTGATGGAGCCATCGGTGTGTAGGGTCACGGCAATGCGTTTGCCGTGGCCCGCCAGCGCCTCGTCGGCCGCGTTGTCGATCACCTCCTGGATGATGTGCAGGGGGTTGTCGGTGCGGGTGTACATGCCCGGGCGCTGCTTGACGGGCTCCAGGCCCTTGAGCACACGGATGGAGGCCTCACCGTAGGCGGCGGGCTGGTTGCTGGACTGGTTGGATTTGGGCGAAGGCTTCGAAGACATGGGCGGAATTCTAGAGAGTTCCGCAGCGAGTCCTTTCGGGTAATTCCTCACGAAAGAATCGCCCCACGTTGGGGTGTTTTTATCTATACTTCAGCAGTACTTTACAACAAGGGTAGGTGTCATGCTGGTTCGCGCGTTTTTGACGGGGGTGGGGTTCGCCATAGCGGGCGCTGCGGCCACGGCCAGCACGAGTATCAGCCTGGATGTGCCCACCGCCTCGCCCCACACCCGGATCGATGGCCACGCGGCGCGTGGCAGCTTCACCGATACCGTGTCGTTCACCCTGGACAGTCTGCACGAAGGCTATGTCTGGCTGTTTCCGCGCCAGGATTGGCTGTTCAGCGTGCTGGACAACATCCAGGGTGCTAGCCTGTCGCTGCGCAATGACTCCACCGGCCAGACCTGGTCGGGCCTGAACTACGCGCAATCGCAAGGCGCCGCCAGCTACCTGGCGGCCAATACCCTGAACCTGAGCCTGGCCGGGCTGGACCCGAACAAGTCGCTCTTTTTGAGCGGCAGTTTTGACGCGGGCCAGTACACGGCCTTCATCTCGGGCACCGCCACGGGGCTGAATGGTGGCACCTATGTGGCCAAGTTCAGCGTGACGCCGGCCATTCCCGAACCGAGCTCGGTCGTCCTGATGATGCTGGGCCTGGGCGGCATGGCCACGGTGTTGGCGCGTCGTCGCGGCTGAGGCCTCACACCTGGCAGCGCCAGGTGCTGCCGGACACGTCCGGGCGCGGCGTGAAGCGCCATCACATGAACTGTGCCAGCATGCGCTCGATGGCCATGGTCAGCGGCGCCTGCATCAGCGGCAGGGTCAGCCACAAGCCCGTCAAGCCTGCCGCCAAGGTGAGCGGGAAGCCCACCGAGAACACGTTCATCTGGGGTGAGACCCGCGAAATCAGCCCCATGACCATGTTGACCATCATCAGCATGGCCACCACGGGCAGCGAGACCCACACGCCCAGCTTGAACAGCTCGGTGCCCCACACCTGGGGCTGAACCGAGGCCAGGAAGGCCAAGGGCTCGGGCGCCACTGGAAACACCGTGAAGCTATGCAACACCGCCCCGGTGAGCAGCAAATGCCCGTTCATGACCACGAACAACCATGAGGCCGTGGTGCCGTAAAAGCGGCTGACTGAGGTGACCTGGCCGCCCGCCACGGGGTCGAAGAACATGGCGAAGTTCAAACCCATTTGCAGGCCCACCAGCTCGCCCGCGTACTCAATGGCGGCAAACACCACACGGGCAGCAAAGCCGATGGTGGCGCCGATGAGCACCTGCTGAAGAATCACCATCAAGGCCTCGGGTGAGTTCAGGCTGATGGGCGAGGCCTCGGGCAGGCCGGGCTGCGCCGCCACCACGATCAACAAGGCCAGACCGATGCGCACCCGGCGGGGCACCATGCGCATGGAAATGACCGGCGCCGTGGTGAACAAGCCCAGCACACGAAAAAACGCCCAGAGCCAGGGCGTGATCCACGCCAACACCTGGGCTTCGGTGAAGGTGACCATGCGGGCGGCTCAGGTGACCACTTGGGGAATGGTTTGCAGCACCTGCTGGATGTAGTTGACCAGGGTGCTCAACATCCAGGGCCCGGCAATGCCCAGCGTGGCGAAAGCCGCCAGCAACTTGGGCACGAACGACAGGGTTTGTTCATGGATCTGGGTGGCCGCCTGGAAGATGCTGACCACCAGGCCCACCGCCAGCACCACCAGCAAGATGGGCATGCACACGGACAGCAAGGTCAGCAGCCCATCGCGGGTCAGGGTGAGTACTTGTTGCGGATCCATGAAGGTCTCTCAATCAGTCCGATGTCACTGCACAAAGCTGGCCGCCAGGGAGCCCAGCAACAGGTTCCAGCCATCGGCCAACACAAACAGCATCAACTTGAATGGCAAGGCCACCATCACGGGCGACAGCATCATCATCCCCAGGCTCATCAGCACGCTGGCCACAATCATGTCGATGACCAGGAAGGGAATGAAGATGAGAAAGCCGATCTGGAAGGCGGATTTCAGCTCGCTGGTGACAAACGCCGGCACCAACACCCGAAACGGCATGTCCTGGGCCTGAACACCAGGCTCGACCTTGGCCAGCCCGGCAAACAACTGCAGATCGGACTGGCGGGTTTGCTTGAGCATGAAATCCCGCATGGGGGCCTGGCCACGCTCGACCGCCGTGGTGAAGTCGATCTGGTTGGCCGCAAAGGGCTGGTAGGCCTCTTTGTAGACGCGGTCCAGGGTGGGCCCCATCACAAAGAAGGTCAGGAACAGAGACAGGCCGATGATGACCTGGTTGGGCGGCGCTGTGGGGGTGCTCAAGGCTTGCCGCATCAGGCTGAGCACGATGACGATGCGGGTGAAGCCCGTCATCATCAACAGCAGCGCCGGCAGGAAGCTGAGTGCCGTGAAGAACAGCAGCGTCTGGATGGGCACCGAAAAGCTGGTGCCTGCCCCGCCCTGCCCCACCAGCAGCGGCAAGCTGGGGCCACCGGCCGGAGCGGTTTGAGCCAGCGCCATGGATGCGCTGCCCAACAGCACCAGGCCCAACAAGGCCGAGCGCATCGCGGTGGAGGTCAAGTTCATCATGCGCCCCCTTGCCCGGGTTGCTTGCCACGCTGGGCCCATTGGCCCAGCAGTTGGGCGAAGGCCGGTGCGGGCACCGCTGCGTCTTGGGGGGCAGGCCCTTGCGGCGCCATGGTGTGCACGGTCTGGATGCTGTGAGGCGTGACGCCCAGAACCAGCCAGGTGCGCTGATCGCCCTGCCCCACCTCGACCGTGACCAGGCGCTGGCCCTGGCCCAGCACATGCTGGCCCACGGTGCGCATGGCACAGCCCTCGGCCCGTGACACGGCACCGGCCACGCCGGAGCGCTTGAGCACCCACAGGCTGATGGGGATGAGGGCCAGCACGATCACAAACCACATGACCATGAGACCCAGGGACGGCGACTGACTCATTCAGGCTCCCTTGCTGAGGCGACGCATGCGCTCGGACGGGGTGACGATGTCGGTGAGGCGGATACCGAACTTGTCATTGACCACCACCACCTCGCCCTGTGCGATCAGGAAGCCGTTGACGAGCACATCCATGGGCTCGCCGGCCAGCGCATCCAGCTCCACCACCGAACCTTGCGCCAGTTGCAGGATGTTCTTGATGGGGATGCGGGTGCGGCCCAACTCCACCGTCAGCTGAACCGGGATGTCCAGGATCATGCTGATGTCGTTGCCCGCGTTGGTGGGCGTGGACGGGCCGAAGTTGGCAAAGGCGGCCGGCGTCATGGCCGGGGCGGCGTCAGCCACCTCTTGTGCCGCCTGGCCAAACACATCGTCAGCGGCGCTGCCAGACGAGCTGCTTTGCTGCGCCAGGGCGGCCTCCCACTCGGCGGCCATGGCGTCCTGCTCGGCACCACCGCCTTCGGGCGGAAATTCGTTTGCAATGTCAGACATGTTGGTCTCCAAGCCAGCCAGCATTGCCAGCGGTCAGCAGTTTCTCGACGCGCAAGGCGTATTTGTTGTTGGATGTGCCGTAGTAGCAGTCAAACACCGGCACCCCGTCGATCTTGGCCTGGATGATCTTGTCAAGATCCAGCTCGATGAAGTCGCCCGGCTTGAGCGCCAGCAGTTGCTCGACGGTGGCCGGGGCGTGGGCCAGCTCGGCCACCAGTTCAACCTCGGCCGACTGGATCTGCTGCGTCAGCAGCTTGACCCAGCGACGGTCTGGCTCGGCCGAATCGCCCTGGATGGACGAGAACAGGATGTCGCGGATGGGCTCCAGCGTGGCGTAGGGAATGCAGATGTGGATGGTGCCGCTGGTGTCGCCGATCTCCAGCGTGAACGAGCAGCACACCACGATCTCGGACGGCGTGGCCACGGTGGCGAACTGGGGCTGCATCTCGGAGCGCTGGTAGTCCAGCTCGACCGGGTAGATGCCGTGCCACGACTTTTTGTACTCTTCGGCCACCACATCCACCAGGCGGCGGATGATGCGCTGCTCCGTGGCAGAGAAGTCGCGGCCTTCAATGCGGGTGTGGAACTTGCCCGCGCCACCAAATAAGGCGTCGATGACGGCAAACACCAGGGTGGGCTCACACACCACCAGGCCCGAACCGCGCAAGGGGCGGATGGCCATGATGTTGAAGTTGGTGGGCACCACGATCTCGCGCAGGAAGGCGCTGTACTTTTGCACCTTGATGCCACCCACGGACACTTCGGGCGACTTGCGGATCAGGTTGAACAGGCCGATACGGATGTTGCGGGCGAAGCGCTCGTTGATGATTTCCATCGTGGGCATGCGCCCACGGACAATCCGCTCTTGCTGAGCCAGGTTGTAGTCGCGGATGCCCTCCTTGGGGGTATCGTCCTGCTCGAGCTTCTGGCTTTCGCCAGTGATGCCTTGCAAGAGGGCGTCGACTTCGTCTTGAGAGAGGATCTGCTGGTTCATCGTCGTCCGTTCTCACGCTGGGTGATCAGCGTTGTGCTCCGAACTCACTGGATGATGAAGTTGGCGTAATGCACTTTGGTGATCGGGTTGTAAGACTCGACCTTCTTGCGCTTGCGCTTCTTGGGGGTGGCCTCTTCGGCCGTCTCTTCTTCGGGATCTTCAATCTCATAGCCCATGGCCCGTGCGGCTTCGCGAGCGATCTCATCGGCCAGCTTGAGCTTGCCTTCGTTGCTGAGCAACTCCTCGGCCGTCTTGTACGACAGGATCAGCAGCACCGCATTGCGGATGGCGGGCATGTAAGCCTTGATCTCTTCGGCCGTCTTGGGATCGTCAATCTGCAGGGTGATGCCCACCTGGGCAAAGCGCTCGGAATCACGGTCCGCCAGGTTGACCACGAACGGGTCCAGCGGCACGAAGGTGGGCGGCGCTGTCTTTTCCTTGTCCTTCTCGGGCGGCGCCTTTTTCTTGACGGGTGCCACGTCTTCGTAGCCTTCGTCGTCGGTGGCCTCGGTGTGGTCACCGCTCTTCATGAGCAGGAAGGCTGCGGCACCACCGCCGATCAACAGCACCGTGACCAGCGCGGCCACGATGATGATGATCATTTTCTTGGAGCCCGACTTGGGGGCTTCGGCGGGGTCCGCGGCGGGGGCTGCTGACATGATCCATCTCCAGAACTATCGTCTTCCCGGGCCTGGGTGCTGCCCAGGATCATGGATTCATTATTGGAAGTCGGCAGTTTGTCGATGGATGGATAAACGATGTGAAATCGTGGCGATTTCGGCGGGTCAGCGTGCCGAAACTCAGGCGTAGAGGTCAAGACCACCCAGGCCTGAACGGCTCACGCGGGCCGCTGCAGCGCTCAGATCCAGCGGCTCGCCGTCCAGCAGGCCGTCGGCGACAGACTCAGAGCGGCCCTGGGCATTGCCCATGCCTCGGGCGCCAGGGTCCTGCCCCTGGCCGCGTGCATCGCGGAACTGCGAGCTCACATCGCCGCCCGTCAGGTTCAGCCCCACCTCTTCCAGCGCCTTGGACAAGTTGCCCAGGCTGGCTTCAATGGCCTGGCGGGTTTCCAGCGCAGTGGCCGCAAAATCGATGCGTGCCGCTTGCCCGTCCACCGCGATCTTGATGTTGATCGGGCCCATTTCGGCGGGATTGAGCTTCAGCTCTGCCGTCATGGGGCCCTCAGCGCGGGCCGAGCTGACCCACACGGCCACCTGATCAGACAGCGCTTGCGCGAATTGAGGCGTTCCTGGGCTGGGGGCCAAGGTGGACGAGGCATGCCGCGCGGCGCCAGGTTCAGACAAGCCCGCCATCAGGCCCGGAAAGCTGCTGCGAGGCGTACTTGCCCCGCCCAGCACCTCGCCCAGGTCCACCACCGGGGCGTCCACGGCCGTCATGCCCTCCAGGCTCAGCCCGCCCTCGTCGGTGGCAGCACGATCCAGGCGCGCCAGTGCCCAGGCGCCATCGGCGGTGGCGCCACCGACAGCCCCCAGCAGCAGGCCTTGCATCGAGAGGTCGCTCGGCAGGGCGTCAGCGGACGGGCCCGCCAGCGCCGCCTCCGGCGTCAACGCGGCACCGCCTGCATCGCCCTCGGTCAGGGCTGCCAACCAATTCATCATGCCCGCTGCATCGTTGGGGTCCACGCCGGCGGGAGGGGCGATCTCTCGCACCCAGGCCACCCCCTCGCCTTGCGCGGTGGTAAACGGCGTTCGAGCCGCGTTGGCGTCGTCTTCTGACGCGTCCTCTTGGCCGGCGCTGCCCTCAGGCCGCTTGGCCTGGGTGGTCTTGCCGCTGCCTTCGGCCGCAGACGCGCGTGCACTGCGCTCAGCCGGCTTAGCCGCCATGCGTTGAGCATCCACACCGGGCGCCGCAGGCGTTGCCTCTGCGGGCCGTGCGGGCGACTGCATCTGGGCCGACAGGCGGGCACGCTGCAAGGTTTGCTCGGTCAGGCGCTGGGTCAGCGCGCGGGCAGCTGGGTCGGCGCCCGCCGCACGCGCGGTAGAGCGCATGGGTGCAGGCGGTGTGGCCGGCTTGTCGGCGGGCGCCTCGGCCTGGCGGTACTGCGCCACCATGCGAGAAAAATCGGGTTCGGTGCCGGAGCCGGCACCACCGCCCGCCATCCGGCCCAACACATCCTGAAGGGCATTGACGCCCGACGTGGGGGCGACCGCGGCGGCTGCGTTTCGGGTCTGACTGTTGAGCGGTGTGGTCATGGCTGCGTTCTCCCTGCCGGGCGCACGGCGCCCATCAGAACGAAGCCAGTGTCTCGCCTTCGCTGCTGCCGAAACCGGCAGATAAGCGGGCGGTTCTGGCCGCGATTTCGTCAGTCGCCTTCTGTTCCTGACGCTGTTCGGCGCGACGCTGCTCGGCGTGGCGACGATCAATGAGCTGGCTGACGGCGGCCACGCGCCGTTCACACTCGATCAGCTCACGACGACAGCGCTCCAACGCTGCGCGAGCTTGCTCGACACGGCGGTCTTGCTCGGTCTGGGCCTCCGACAGGCGGCGCATGAAATCCTGGTAGCAACGCATGATCTCCATGCCCCCGGATTGCTGGAACTGCTTTTGCCAGCGCTGCTGGTAATCGCGACGCCAGTCGTTCAGGGATTGCGCTTGCTGACGGGCAGCGTCGTACTGACGCTGCCCACCTTCCAGCATGGACAAGGCTTCGTCGCGCGCTTTCTCGGCGGCTTCCAGAACCAGCAACAAGGGCTGAATGGCGCTCATGGGGTCAGACTCTCCAAAACTACGAGGTCAATCCGCGCCCGGTCATCATGACTGGACAATACCGTGCAGGGCATCCGTGCTTTCGAGCAGTCCGGCGGACTCGCGCATGCCCTGCTGCAGGAAGCGCACCATGTGCGGATGCACGCGCACGGCCGTGTCCAGCTCCTGATCCTGCCCTGGCACATACGCACCCAGTTGGATCAGATCGCGCGCCTTGCTGTAGCGTGACCACAGCTGGCGGAAACGACGGGCGTCTTCCGCGTGCTGGTGATCTACCACGTTGTGCATCACCCGCGAGGCCGAGCGCTCGATGTCAATGGCCGGGAAGTGGCCCGATTCGGCCAATTCGCGTGACAGCACGATGTGCCCGTCCAGGATGGCGCGGGCCGCATCGGCGATGGGATCTTGCTGGTCATCGCCCTCGGACAACACGGTATAAAACGCAGTGATGGAGCCTCGACCATTGAGGCCGTTGCCGCTGCGCTCCACCAACTGCGGCAATTTGGCAAAGCAGGACGGCGGGTAGCCTTTGGTGGCGGGGGGCTCGCCGATGGCCAGGGCGATTTCGCGCTGGGCCATGGCGTAGCGGGTCAGCGAATCCATCAGCAACAGCACATGCAGGCCCTGGTCGCGGAAGTGCTCGGCCACGGCCGTGGCGTAGCTGGCCCCCTGCATGCGGGTCAGGGGCGGCGCGTCGGCCGGTGCCGCTACCACCACCGAGCGGGCCAGCCCGTCTTCACCCAGAATATCTTCGATGAACTCCTTGACCTCGCGGCCCCGCTCACCGATCAGTCCCACCACGATGACATCGGCCCGGGTGTAACGGGCCATCATGCCCAGCAACACCGATTTACCCACGCCTGAGCCGGCAAACAGGCCGATCCGCTGGCCTCGGCCCACGGTCAGCATGGCGTTGATGGCGCGCACCCCGGTGTCCAGGGGCTGGCGCACCGGATCACGCTCCATCGCATTGATGGGGCGGCGGGCCAGGGGCTCGCTGCGCACATGGTTGAGCGGGCCCTTGCGGTCCAGCGGCACACCCTGGGCATCGACCACGCGGCCCAGCAGACCGCTGCCGATGGGCAGGTGGCGCGTGCGGTCTTCGCTGCGGCGCCAGGGGTGGTTGGGGCGGCCCAGCACGGGCGGATTCACGGGCAAGGTACGCGGCACCACACGGGCACCACTCGACAGGCCATGCACCTCGGCGGTGGGCATCAAAAAGGCACGATCGCCAGTGAAACCCACCACCTCGGCCATGACCGGGGTGGACTCGAGCCGAGTTTCGGAATGAATCTCGCACACCGCGCCCACAGGCAGGCGCAAACCCGTGGCCTCCAGCACCAGGCCAGCCACGCGAACCAGCTTACCCTGGTTCTCCAGCGGTTGGGGTGTCGCGGCGCAGGCATCCAGGTCATCCAGAAAACGCAGCCACTGGTCCATGGCCACGCCATGCTGGGCGCGAATGGGCATGTTCATCGGCGATCCTCCTGAGCTGCCGAGGCCATCGGGACGTCAGACCGCCCCTCGTCCTCCATCCAGTCTTCCAGCTCGTCTTGCTCTTCAGGCAGGGCCACGGCCGGCCCTTCGGTCGACTCACGGCCGCCGTGCCAGGCCGAGCGCTGCCCCAGTGACGCGGCAGCACGCTCCCAGCGAGATTCGACCGTGGCGTCCACCGTGGCCAGGTCGGACTCGACCACGCAACCACCGCGCGTCAGGCCAGCATCGGGCAACAAGCGCACCCCTCGGGCACCCAGGCTTTCCGCCAGCTCGGCCTGTACCAGGGCGATGTCTTCTGGGTGCAGGCGCAGCACGATCTGTCGGGCCGAGGCCAGCAAGGCCGCCAGGGCCTGCTCGGCCACCTCAACCACATGCTCGGGACGCTGCTGAATCTCGGTACGCACCACTTGACGGGCCAACTCCAAGGCCACGCGGGCCACGCGGCCGGCCAGTTGCTGCTCCAGGGCCTCCAGCCGGTGGTGCAGCTCACGCACCACCGTGCCCACCTGGTCGCTCATGAAGGCGGCCATCTGGGCGGTTTGCGTTTGCTTGTAGCTCTCCAGCGCGGCCAGGCCGTTGCGGTAGCCATCCTGGTAGCCACTCTGGCGGGCCTCTTGCACGGCGGCGGCCACCTGCTCGGGCGTGGGGCCGGCTGGCGGAGGCGGGGCCTCAGCGCGGGCGCCACGCGGGGGTGGGGCCGGTGTCTCGCCAGGCACGCCGCCCACCACCGGGCGGGCGGTGGTGGCCACTTTGGCCGCGCGGGCCGCTGCGGGCGGCGCCTTGCCCATGGCCGGGCCGGCATGGCGGGCTGCCGCCTGCGGCTTGGGGCGGGGCTGCATTTCGGCGGCGGCACGCTCGGCCAGCGTGGGCTTGCGTACCCCCCCCACCTGCTCCTCAGGGGCAGGCTGGGGAGCGAAGGTTTCCAGGTTCCAGGCCGACACCTTGTCGCCCAGTTCTTCCCTGGGAATGAAGCGTGCGTAAGGGTTGTTGCCGCCGGGCGGGTTGGATCGGTTAGACGAATTCATCATCGCCTCCGCTGGCCAGCACGATCTGACCTTCATCCGCCAGTCGACGCACGATCTTCAACATTTCCTTCTGCTCGGCCTCCACCTCGGACAGCTTGACCGGGCCGCGGCTTTCGAGGTCTTCGCGCAGCGTTTCAGCCGCACGCGACGACATGTTCTTGAACACCTTCTCGCGGATGTCGGGCGAGGCGCCCTTGAGCGCGATGATGAGCGACTCGGTCTGCACTTCCTTGAGCAGGGTCTGGAAGCCCTTGTCGTCCAGCTTGATCAGGTCGTCGAATGTGAACATGTTGTCCATGATCTTCTGCGCCAGATCGCCATCGGCCTCGCGGATGTAGTCGAGTATCGACGTCTCCACGCTCGAGCCCATCAGGTTGATGATCTCGGCGGCAGGCTTGACGCCGCCCAGCGACGACTTGCGGATCTGGGCCCCACCGGCCAGCACACGCGACAGGACCTCGTTGAGGTCTTTCAAGGCGGAGGGCTGGATGCCGTCCAACGTGGCGATGCGGATCATCACCTCGTTGCGGTGCCGCTCGGTGAAGTTCTTCAACACGCCCGAGGCCAGATCAGGATCAAGGTGCACCAGAATGGCGGCCACGATCTGCGGGTGCTCGTTGCGCAGCAACTCAGCCACCGACCCCGGGTCCATCCACTTCAGGCTCTCGATACCGGTCACATCGCTGCCCTGAATGATCCGGTCGATCAGCAGATTCGCCTTGTCCTCGCCCAGCGCCTTGCGCAGCACGGCTTTGACGTACTCGTCCGTGTCGGCCACCAGCACCCCCAGCTCGGCCGACTCTTTGGAGAATCGGTCCAGCACCGTGTCGATGCGGTCGCGCTGCACCGTCTTCAACTTGGCCATGGTTTCGCCCAGCATCTGAACCTCTTTGGGCTCCAGTTGGCGAAACACCTCGGCGGCCTCTTCCTCGCCCATTGACATGAGCAGGATGGCAGCGTCTTCGAGACCTTTCTCGTCCATGGATCGCGTCCTTGCTCAGTTGTTCATCCAGCCACGCACCAGGTTGGCCATGGCCACCGGGTTGTCCTTGGCCAATTGACGGGCCACCTCCAGGCGCCGGTCCATGCCCGGGGGCTCCAGCGCCTGCAGCGGCTGCCCATCCGGCCCGAGGGCCATGTTGCTGTTGTTGCCCAGCGCCGGCAGCTCCTGTGGGTCGTCCACCACCGCACGCAGGTTGTTGGCGGGCTCCTCGCTGCCGGCGGACGGGCGAGCCGCCTGAATGGCCGGGCGAATGGCGCCAAACACCACGATCAGCGCAGCCAGCGTCAGCGCAGCCGGCACGGCCAGCGTGCGCACCAGATCGATCACATCAGGCTGCTGCCACAGCGGGATCTCTACCGGCTCTTCCTTGACGATCTGGAAAGGCGCACTGACCAGCTTGATCGAATCACCCCGTTTGTCATCCACGCCGATGGTTTCGCGCACCAGGGCCGTCAGCTTCTCGATTTCTTCATCCGACAAAGGCTCGGTGGTGGTCTTGCCCTTGGCATCGGTGGTGGTGCGGTGGTTGAGCACCACAGCCGCCGTCAAGCGCTTGATGTTGCCGGCCGCATTGCGTGTAACGCGCACCGTACGATCCACCTCGAAGTTCGTCACCGAATCCCGGCGGCTGGTGCCTGTGCCTTGGCCTCCTTGCCCTGCGGCCTGCATAGCCTGGGCGTTGCCATTGATCGGGGCCTGGGCGGGTGTGGGCGGCTGGTTGGCCGCGGCACCGGGCACACCCGTGGCCACCGGCGCGCCAGGGCCTGTCTGTTCGCTGATTTGCTGGCTGCGGATGGTGGGTGGGTTGTCGGCCCCTTGATTCGGGCGGAACTCTTCAGCCGTCGATTCCACTTGAGAGAAATCCACCTCAGCCGTCACCTGGGCGCGCAGGTTGTCGGCCCCCACCACTGGCTCCAGGATGTCGCGGATGCGCTGCGTGTAGGCGCTTTCAATCTGGCGCACATACTGCAGTTGCTTGGCATCCAGCTCACTCTGGTCGTTGGGGTCTTGAGGGCCGGACAGCAGGCTGCCGCTTTGGTCCACCACGCTGACCGCCTTGGGCGACATCTCGGGCACGCTGGACGACACCAGGTGCACAATGCCAGCCACCTGACTGCGGTCCAGGGTGCGGCCGGGGTACAGCGTCAACACCACCGACGCGGATGGCTTTTGCTGTTCGCGGAAAAATCCATTCTGGTTGGGCAGCGCCAGGTGCACCCGGGCGGCCTGCACACCGGCAATGGCCTGGATGGAGCGGGTCAGCTCGCCCTCCAGCCCACGCTGGAAGTTCAAGCGTTCCTGGAACTGGGTCACACCGAACTTCTGCGACTCCATCAGCTCGAAGCCCACCACCGAGCCCTTGGGCAGGCCTTGCGAGGCCAAGCGCAAGCGCACATCGTGCACCCGGTCGGCTGGCACGAGGATGGCACCACCACCCTCGGCATGCTTGTAGGGTACCTGCATCTGCTGCAGCTGCGCCAGGATGGCGCCGCCGTCCTTGTCCGACAGGTTCGAATACAGCACCCGGTAGTCGCCACTGCGCCCCCACATCAACATGGTCAGCAAGATGGCCAGCAACGCCACCAGGCCGCCCGCCAGCATCAACTTGCGTTGGGGCGGCAAGGCCATCACCCGCTGAGCAAAACCGGCGGGCTGCGCGTCCACCACCGCCGGACTGGCCGGGGTGGGAACAATCACATTCTGAGGAGAGGCAACGGTGACATCCATGGGCGGTTCGGCTTGGGGGCCGCGCATCGTGACCTCACGATGCCGCAAACCCACTGCAACGGTCCCATTATTCGGAGTCGACCCGGGGAAAAGTGCCGGAAACAGCCGGAGAAATGCCGACCTCTTCCCAGCTTCGCCACGTGGTCAAGTGCCTACAGTCACGGTCATGGGGAGAGGGCTCCCCGCCTGTCGACCCTTTATCGGCACCATGGACGTCAAACTCAAGCCATTCAACTTCGCCGAAGCCGCCGCCCGAGCTGGCATGGCGGACGTGGCCCGTCGGGTAGAGGCCAAGGCGCGGATCGAACCCGGCCAGGGCAGCCAGGCGGTGGACCAGGCCTCCTTCCAGCGCTCGTTCACCCAAGCCTTGGGCGACATCAGCAAGGCCCAGGCCTCGGCCCAAGCCCTGCAGCGCGAAGTGCAGTTTGGCAACCCCACCGTCAGCCTGGAAGAAACCATGATCGCCTCCCAAAAGGCCTCGTTGGGCTTCCAGTCGGCCCTGCAGGTGCGCAACAAGCTGGTTCAAGCGTACACGGATATCATGAACATGCAGGTGTGAACGCTGGCCTCGGGTGGCTGAGCCTCACCCGCACGCATCGGCCCGCGAGACACCCCCATGCCCCCCACCCCCTCCCTGCCCCTGCGGCAGATACTGCTGTGCTGCGCCCTGGTGGTCACCCTGTCCATGGGCATTCGGCACAGCTTTGGCCTGTGGCTGTTGCCCATCACCACCACCCACGGGTGGAGCCGCGAGGACTTCTCGCTGGCCATGGCAGTGCAAAACCTGGTCTGGGGTGCCGCCGGGCCCCTCGTGGGCTGGTGGGCTGACCGCCACGGCGCCTTCAAGGTCTTGTGGCTGGGCGGGCTGCTGTACGCCATCGGCTTGGTGGGCATGGCACTGAGCAGCCAACCCGATGCCTTCATGCTGAGCACCGGCGTCGTCATTGGTTTGGCCCAGTCCTGCACCACTTACTCCGTGCTGTACGGCATCCTGGGCCGCCAAATGGACCCCTCCCAGCGCTCCTGGGCCATGGGCATCACCGCCGCCGGGTCGTTTGGTCAGTTCCTGATGGTGCCCGTGGCATCCAGCCTGATCCAGTGGGTGGATTGGTCGGCCGCACTCATCGTGCTGGGCGGCATGGCGCTGTTGATCGGTCCGCTGGCGTTGGGGCTGCGGGAACCATCCCCTTCGGCGGCTGGGGTTCCAGGATCTGCTCAAGCCAACGCCGGCTCGGTCGGTGCGGAACCGCGCAGCGCCAGCGCTGCCCTGAAAGAAGCCTTTCGTCACCGAGATTACCTGCTGCTGACCGGGGGCTACTTTGTCTGCGGGTTCCAGCTGGCCTTCATTGGCGTGCACCTGCCCAGCTACCTCAAGGATGACGGGCTCAGCCCCCAGGTGGCCACGCTGGCCCTGGCCCTGATCGGCCTGTTCAACGTGGTCGGCACCTACGCCGCCGGGGTCATGGGCCAACGCTGGCGCAAAACCTGGATCCTGTCGGCCATCTACCTGGGCCGCGCCCTGGCCATGATCGTGTTCATCAGCGTGCCACTGAGCCCCACCAGCGTGGCGGTCTTCGCCGCCGTCATGGGCGCGCTGTGGCTGTCCACCGTGCCGCCCACCAACGCCGTGGTGGCGCAAATGATGGGGGTTCGGCACCTCTCCATGCTGGGCGCCACTGTGTTCTTCTCGCACCAGATCGGCTCGTTTCTGGGCGTGTGGCTCGGCGGACACCTCTATGACCTCACTGGCAGCTACCAGGTGGTGTGGTGGCTGGCCATTGGCCTGGGCGTGCTGGCTGCCGTGCTGAACCTGCCCATCCAGGAGCAGCGCACCCCGTTGCGCCGGATGCACGTCGCATGAGCCCCCGCACACCCCACCGTCTGCGATGGCTGCTGCACCTGGCCGCCGCCGCCGCACTGGCCCTGGTCACCTCCTGGTACCTGGCACCCGACTTCATCGTGGACCTCGGTGTGCGCCTGTGGAGCTGCTTCTGAGTGACGGCAGCTGTCGCCGTTCAGGGCAAACACGCAGCCTCCGACCGCCGTTCACCCCTGTCTTGCCATCGTCCGGGGACGAGAGCCGCCACACACCTGCTGGGCTCCATCATTAAGTAACTAGAATGTCAGGATCGAAGGAAGCACCATGAAACCGATTTTTGGCAGCATCGTTGCACTGGTCACCCCCATGCACGAAGACGGCAGCGTCAACTACGACCAGCTGCGTCAATTGATTGACTGGCACATCGCCGAAGGCACGAATTGCATCGGCGTGGTGGGCACCACCGGCGAATCGCCGACCGTGTCGGTGGAAGAGCATTGCGAGATCATCCGCGTGGCGGTGGAGCAATGCGCTGGTCGCGTGCCGGTCATGGCCGGCGCAGGCGCCAACTCCACCCGCGAGGCGATCGAGCTGACCGAGTTCGCCAAGAAGGTGGGCGCCGACTGCACCCTGCAGGTCGTGCCCTATTACAACAAGCCCACGCAAGAAGGCATCTACCAGCACTTCAAGGCCATCGCTGAAGCAGTCGACCTGCCGGTGGTGCTGTACAACGTGCCTGGCCGCACCGTGGCCGACATGAGCGTCGAGACCATGCTGCGCCTGGCCGAGGTGCCCGGGGTGATTGGCGTCAAGGAAGCCACCGGCAACCTGGAGCGCGCGGCCTGGCTGATCAAGCAGGCCCCCAAGGGCTTCAGCATCTACTCGGGCGATGACCCCACGGCGGTGGCCCTGATGCTGCTGGGCGGTCATGGCAACGTCAGCGTGACCGCCAACGTGGCCCCTCGCGCCATGTCGGCGCTGTGCCAGGCAGCCATGGCCAAGGATGCTGCCCGCGCCGTTGAATTGCACCTCCAACTGCTGCCGCTGCACAAGCAATTGTTCTGCGAGCCGAACCCGATCCCGGTCAAATGGGCTCTGGCGCGGATGGGCAAGATTGGTGGTACGCTGCGCCTGCCTTTGACGCCCTTGTCGGCCTCTGCGCAACCCGTGGTGGAAACCGCGCTGCGCGATGCCGGCGTGCTGTGATTGGCGGCTGAACATTGAATACCGGGCGCCCTGAAGGGGCCTGGTTCTCTACGGAACACGCATGTCGAAATTCCCTCGTACCCGGACCTCGCTCGTGCTGGGCACTGCGGCGTCGGTGGCCCTGCTGACGACGGGCTGCTCTTCCCTCAACGACACCCTGTCGGGCGGCAAGGTGGACTACCGCACCAGCGGCGCACAAACCGTGAAGCTGGATGTGCCCCCTGATCTGAGCCAGCTGCCGGGCCAAAGCCGTTTTGGCCAGGTGCAGGCGGGCAGTGTCAGCGCCACTGAACTGGCACGCGAAGCCAACCGCCGCAACCCGGGTGCAGCTGCCAACGCCGCCGTGGCCCCCAACACCTTGGAAGGCGTTCGCCTGGTGCGTGATGGCCAGGCCCGCTGGCTGGCCGTGAACCTGCCCCCTGAGCAGGTGTGGCCCAAAGTGCGTAACTTCTGGACCGAACTGGGGTTCGAGTTGACGACCGAGCAGGCTGAAGCGGGTGTGATGGAGACCAACTTCGCCGAGAACCGCGCCAAGGTACCTCAAGACGGTATCCGCAAGGCGCTGGGGCGGGTCTTCGACATGCTGTACGACACCGGCGAGCGCGACCAATACCGCACCCGCATCGAACGCACAGCCCAAGGCACCGAGATCTACATTGCCCACCGCGGCCTGATTGAAGAGTATGTCGATCAGCAACGCAAAGAGCAAACCACCTGGCGCCCCCGCCCCAGCGACCCACAACTCGAAGCCGAGATGCTGGCGCGGTTGATGGTCAAACTGGGTGCCAGCCAGGCCGCCGCTGACGCGGTGGTCGCCCAAGAAACCCGCACGGCTGCCGCACCAACGCGCGGCGCTGAATTGCAGGCCGACCAGAACAGCCTGAGCCTGGGGGTGGATTTCGACACCTCATGGCGACGTGTGGGGTTGGCGCTGGACCGCAGCGGCTACACCATCGAGAACCGTGATCGCAGCCAAGGTGTGTACCTGGTGCGCGTGGCACGCCCCCAGACCGAAGAGCCGGGCTTCTTTGCCCGCCTGTTCGGCCGCGACCAGAACCAGGGTGACGGCTTGAGTCGCTACCAGATCAAGGTCGAAGCCCAGGGTAACCGCACCTTGGTGCGCGTGCTGAATGAAGCGGGCCAGAAAGCCGACACAGATGCGTCGCGCCGCGTGACGAAGCAACTGCAAGCAGAATTGATCTGAGAAGCCATTCAACCAGAGGCGTCATCAGACGCTGCTGAAAAGAAGCCAGGCCGCGAGCCTGGCTTTTTCATGGCCATCACCATCTCGCGACCTGATGTGGCCGCAGCCCCCACGAACAGGAACCGCCGGCGAATGTGGATCGACCATCGGCATAGGGGGCCTTCATTCTCGGAGGCACCCCTGCCACACCACCCGGCATGCGGGTCCGCACCGGGCGGTTCGAGAGTTTGAGGTCAGGAGAGCCTGGGTACACCCAGCCTGTCG
>JBKBMV010000032.1:0-24462 GCA_046295615.1 Aquabacterium sp. | reverse complement strand
AGCCTGATGACCATAGCGAGTTGGTCCCACTCCTTCCCATCCCGAACAGGACAGTGAAACGACTCAGCGCCGATGATAGTGCGGATTCCCGTGTGAAAGTAGGACATCGTCAGGCTACTTACCCCCTCAAAGGCCCTCACCTCTCGGTGAGGGCCTTTGTCTTTACCGGCGTTCATCATGTTCGGCACGCCACGCCACGCCACGCCACGCCACGGCACGGCACGGCACGGCACGGCACGGCAAGGCAAGGCACGGCAAGGCACGGCAAGGCACGGCAACCCGAGTTCGACACCAAACAGCGGGTTTTGGCCATCTGCCGGCAGCACCCCTCATATGAATCAATGACTTGCATTCGTTCTGGGGCGTTTTTCCAACTTCCTTGTAGTGCCAATTTGCGGATGTAATGTAGTTCAGTTCGGCGCATTCCATGCTACAGTCACTGCATGTTCTTGAAGGTCTCGTCCTCCGGCGGTCACCGCTACGTCCGATTGGTGGAATCGTTCCGCAACGAGGACGGCCAGCCTCGGCAGCGCACCGTTGCCACCCTTGGTCGCCTTGATGAGTCCGGCGGTCCTCTGGACTCCCTGCTCAACGGTCTTTTGCGCGTCAAGGGCCGCCCTGTGGCCGCCGCTGAGATGCCTCAGGTTCGCTTCGAGTCGGCCTTGGCGCTGGGCGATGTCTGGGCACTCGATGCGCTGTGGCACGAACTGGGCTTCAATGCGCTGAGCGCCGTCTTCCGTCGCGCCCGGTTCACCACCGCAGTCGAACACGCCATCCGCGTGATGGTCTTCAACCGCCTGTGCGATGCCGACTCCAAGTTGGGCGCCTTGCGCTGGCTGCAAACGGTGAGCATGCCCGGCGTGGATGCCGACAAGCTGACGCATCAGCAATTGCTGCGCAGCATGGATGCGCTGATGGACCATCAAGAGGCGGTGGACGATTGCGTGGCCCAGTTGCTGCGCCCGCTGATCGATGAAGACCTCTCGGTGGTGTTCTATGACCTGACCACCATCCGCGCCGAAGGCCACAGCCAGCAAGACGGCGATGTGCGCCACTTCGGCATGTCCAAGGAAGGCGTCATTGCCCGCCAGTTCATGCTCGGGGTGGTGCAAACGGCCGACGGCATGCCGATCTTCCACGAGGTCTTTGACGGCAATACCGCCGAGGCGCCCACGCTGGAGCCCACGCTCAAGAAGGTGCTGGCGCGCTACCCGCACATCCGTCGCCTGGTGGTGGTGGCCGACCGTGGCTTGCTGTCGTTGGACAACATCGAGGCATTGGCCAAGTTGCATGTGACCGATCAGCGCGCGCTGGAGTTCATCCTGGCCGTGCCCGGACGGCGCTACGGTGAGTTTGTGGACCTGCTTGAGCCCATGCGCCAGAAGATGGCGCAAGCCAGCGAAGAGGTCGTTGAAGAAGTGCAGTGGCAAGGCCACCGTCTGGTGGTGGCGCACAACCCGCAACGCGCGGCTGAACAAACTCAGGAGCGCTTGGCCAAGATCCATGCTTTGCAGCAACGTGCAGATCAACTGGCAGGCAAGCTCGATGCTCAGGACGGGGGCAGCGTCCAGCGTGGCCGCAAGCTCTCGGATTCTGGTGCCAAGGCGCGTTTCTTCCACGAGGTCAGTGATGCCCACCTGGCACGCATCATCAAGGTGGATCTGAAGTCCGATCTGTTCACATACCAGATCGACGAGTCCGCGCTGGCGCGCGCGCAGCTCATGGACGGCAAGCTGATGCTGATCACCAATGTCCGGGACATGGCGCCGCTTGAAGTCATCAGGCGCTACAAGTCACTGGCCGACATTGAGCGCGGCTTCAGGGTGCTCAAGTCCGAGATCGAGATCGCTCCGGTCTTCCACCGTTTGCCTGAGCGCATCAAGGCCCACGCCAGCATCTGCTTCATGGCGCTGATCCTGTACCGGGTCATGCGCCAGCGCCTCAAACTTGCCGGCAGCGAACTCTCGCCCGAGGCCGCCCTGACAGAGCTGCGCCGCATCCAGCGGCACACCGTGTGCATCGACAACGGTGCCCCGATCCCCGGCGTCTCCACCATTCAACCCAGCCAGGCGCTAACGCTGGCCGCACTCAAGGTCAACAAACCCACCATCGACGCCCAAATGTCACTGCTGTAGTGCCAGTTTTGAAGGTCTGGTCTATACAGATCAAGCACTTACGACATTTGGTGTCGAACTCGGGCGGCAAGGCACGGCAAGGCACGGTGCGGTGCGGTGCGGTGCGGTGCGGTGCCCTAGAGGGGCGCGCATGGCCTGAGGCCTCATGACTGCCGGGATCATCAAAGTTCCCCGTCGATCAGGGCCTTCGGGTATAGTGTTCAGATGTTTGATGTTCTGGTCTATCTCTACGAAAACTACTGGCGTCCTGATGCCTGTCCTGACAGTGGGCAGCTGGTCCGCAAGCTGACGGCAGTAGGCTTTGAGCAGGATGAAATCAAGGACGCACTGACGTGGCTGGACGGCCTGCATGGTTTGTCCATCGACGCGCAGCCTCGGCCGTCTGCGTCCAGCTCGCGCGTTTACACCGCTGCCGAGCTTGATCGCCTGGGGCCTGATGCGCTGGGCTTCCTGCAGTTCATGGAGTCGGCCGGGGTGTTGTCGTCCACCTTGCGCGAGGTCGTGCTGGATCGGGTCGATGCACTGCCGGAAGGGCCGGTTTCGCTGGAAGACTTCAAGGTCGTCTTGTTGATGGTGTTTTGGGGCGTGGGCCAGGAGCCTGATGCCTTGGTGCTCGACGAGCTGTTCGTCTCGGACGACGAGAAGGTCATCCACTGACGGCCAGTGTGCCGCCGCGCCGCCTGACGAGTTGTGCCATCGATCGGCCGGCGCCGAACGGTGTCGAATGGCGGACCCCACGACCTCACCGCAGCGCTGGGGTGGCGGTGCCGAAATGGTCAAGTAATCCTTCCATGTGCCGAAAACTGGCCAAGGGCATGTGCTCGAAGTGCTTGATGAGGTCTGCATGCATCGAGGTGCAATGGAGTCGGTTGACGTGAACAGTTCAGCCCATGGGGGCCGGCTTCCGGGGGCGTTGGCGCTCGTCGCGCCTGAGCGACGCTGGTGGGTGATGCCGGTGCTGGCCTTGGTGCTGGGCTTGTCCGGGTGCGACCAGTTGGGTATTGAAACGCCGCAGAAGCAGACTGAGCGTCGCATGGCCGAAGCCAAGGCCATTGGTGGGGCCTGCCGCCATGCCAAGCGGGCCATCGAAGATTGCTACACCTTGAATCCGAAGTCGGACAAGTCGGCCGTCTACGAGGGCTGGCGTGAGATGGACGAGTACATGCGGGAGAACAACCTCGATGGCATCGCGCCTGTGGTGCCGCGTCCGTCGCCGCGTCCTCGACGGCCAGCTACTGAAGATGGAGCAGGCGAGGGTGAAGGATCTGAATCGTCCGCCGAAAGTTCTGAACCTGCTGCGGCGTCTCAGCCGCCACAGGCTGCGGCGTCTAAGGGGGTCTGACCCTGCGTGGCCTGAGCACGCACCAACTCTGGACAGGCCCACGCGTCTCTTGCACTTCCAGGATGACCTCCGCATCAACTCATGATGCAAGGGCGGTGCTTTCCCACGCCTGGGGGGCGCTGAAGCGCCCTGGGGTTCTTACAATGCGAGGTTTGTCTTTCAGTGCAGACCTCATCATGAACATCCTCCGACTCGAAGACCTCGTGGCCCAGGGCAAGGTGGCCAATCAGCGCGTGTTCATCCGCGCCGACTTGAATGTGCCGCTGGACGACGCTGGCAACATCACCGAGGACACGCGCGTGCGTGCGTCGGTGCCGGCCATCGAGATGGCCTTGAAGGCGGGTGCCGCCGTGATGGTGACGTCCCACTTGGGTCGCCCCACCGAGGGCGAGTTCAAGCCGGAAGATTCTCTGGCCCCGGTGGCCAAGCGGCTGGGTGAACTGCTGGGTCGCGAGGTGCCGTTGGTCAGTAACTGGGTGGACGGCGTGAGCGTGCAACCCGGCGAGGTGGTGCTGCTGGAGAACTGCCGCCTGAACAAGGGCGAGAAGAAGAACAACGAAGAGCTGGCTCGCAAGATGGCTGCTTTGTGCGACATCTTCGTGCACGATGCGTTCGGCACGGCCCACCGCGCGGAAGGCACGACCTACGGGATCGCGCAATTCGCCAAGGTGGCCTGTGCGGGCCCTCTGCTGGCGGCTGAGATCGACGCCATCAACAAGGCCCTGGCCAACCCCAAGCGGCCTTTGCTGGCCATCGTGGCGGGCTCCAAGGTGTCGACCAAGCTGACCATCCTGCAGTCGCTGGCCAAGAATGTGGATGGCTTGATTGTGGGCGGTGGCATTGCCAACACCTTCATGCTGGCTGCTGGCCTGAAGATCGGCAAGTCGCTGGCCGAGCCCGATTTGCTGGGCGAAGCCACAGCAGTGATCGAGGCCATGAAGGCGCGTGGTGCCGAGGTGCCCATCCCTGAGGACGTGGTGGTGGCCAAGACCTTTGCGGCCGATGCCCCCGCGACGATCAAGGCCGCCACGGATGTGGCCGACGACGACATGATCCTGGACATTGGCCCCAAGACGGCCGCCAAGCTGGCCGCTCAGCTGAAGGCCGCGGGCACGGTGGTCTGGAACGGTCCGGTCGGGGTGTTCGAGTTCGAGGCCTTCGAGCAAGGCACCAAGACCATCGCTCAGGCGATTGCCGAGTCGGAGGCCTTCAGCATTGCCGGTGGCGGCGACACGCTGGCAGCGATTGCCAAGTACGGCATCGAGAAGGACGTGGGCTACATCTCGACGGGTGGCGGCGCCTTCCTGGAGGTGCTGGAGGGCAAGACGCTGCCCGCCTTTGAGATCCTCAGCAAGCGCGCTGCAGGCTGACGGTGTGCGTGGGCCTCAGCGCGTGCGCAGCGCGCGGGGCCCCACGGTCTCGATGACCGAGCCGGCGCTGGTCTGCAAGGCGTCGGCCGCACGCACAGCATCCTTGGTTTGGGCCAGGGTGTGCGCCCAGGTGTCATAGCCGGCGATCATGCCCCGCTGCCAGGGGTGGAAGCCCGGGCGGAACCACGCCAGGTAGGGGCGCAGCAGGGGCGGCATCATGCCGCCAGGACCGTAAAGCCACCACAACCCGCGTGCCCACAGTTGAGCACGTTGCCAGCGGTTGTAGCCGTCGACCTTCAGCATGTGGTTGAGGATCTGGAAGACAAACCAGGGAAACTGCATGCTGACAACGAGCAGGGCCCAGGCGCGGCCCCAGTAGCCCACCTGGGCCACGTCGACCATGATGTCGTAGGCCACCCCCTTGTGTTCCACCTCTTCCACCGCGTGCCACACGTACATGGCGCGCACGCGCGGATCGGCGTCGGCGAACAGTTCGGGGCGGGCCACGAAGCTGTGTGCCATCAGCGCCGTCAAATGCTCCGAGGCAGCGGTGAGGGCCAGGGTGCGGGCACGGCTGAGGCGGCCGCGGGCCACATCAAACAGCATTCGGCGTTGGTTGGCCTGGATGCGCTCGACTTTCACGCCCTGTTGGGCCAGCAGGTCGTTGAAGCGCTGGTGCACCTTGCTGTGCACGGCCTCTTGCCGGGCGAAGTCGAGCAGGGCCTGTTGGTGCTCGGGCGCTGTCAGTTGGTCTTTGTAGTCGCGCACGCAGGCGATGAAGAAACGCTCGCCCTCCGGAAAGAGGCAGGACATGGCGTCAAAGAAGCGGCTGCGGAATGCATCGCCCCCGAACCAGTGCCGGGGCACGGTGTGGTCCAGGCCGAAATCGAGGTCGTCGCGCACCACCATGGGGGCGTCGGCGTGCAGGAAGTCGGAGCGCAGGGGTTTGAGGGCAGCCATGAACGCAGTGTCGACACGCATTCACGGGCTGTGAAGGGGGCTCGCCCGCATGAAGAGGCTTCGACCGCGTCAGAGTGCACGGAGGTACCAACTGACTGCGGCCAGCCGGGCCAGGTCTGGCCTGGGCCCCGGCGATCAACGCTCAATGCTCAGGCGGCTGCCGCGTGCAGCACCTCGCCCGCGAGGATGGGATCGCCCGTGCGGTTGAAGGTGTCCACCCAGAGTTGGTAGCTCTTCATCTGGCCTTCGTCCCAGGGATGGAATCCAGGCTTGAAGTACTGCAGGTAATGAGCGCCCATGGAGGTGTACAGGCCCCCGGGCTTGAACAGCCACCACATGCCCTTGGCCATCATCTTGAGGCGCTGGCCCCGGCTGAAGCCGTCGACCTTCAACATGTAGTTGGCGGTGTGCAGGCTGTGGATGTTGAAACCCAGGGTGACCAGCAGCAGGGCGGTGACGCGGCGCAGGTAGCCCACCTTGGCCACTTTCTGCATGACGTCAAAAGCCACTGCCTTGTGCTCGACTTCTTCCATGGCGTGCCAGGCGTACATGGCGCGCATGCGTGGATCGGCCGAAGCCATGACCTCTTTGCGGGTGAAGAACCCGTGGGCCATGATGGCGGTCATGTGCTCGGCGGCGGCGGTTTCGGCCAGGGTCTGCTTGGCTGAGAGGTACTTGCGCTCGAACTCGAACAACATCTTGCGCTGGAAGGCTTCCAGGGCGTCGACGTTGATGCCCTGACGCTTGAGTCGCTCGTTGTACTGGCCGTGCACGATGCCGTGCTGGCCTTCCTGGCGCATGAAGTTCTTGATGTCCTGGCGCAGTTGGGGGTCGGTGACCTGATCCCGGAAGTCGCGCACGCAGGAGATGAAGAAACGCTCGCCCTCCGGGAAGATGGTGGACATGGCGTCGAACAGGCGCGACTTGAAGGGGTCACCGCCAAACCAGTACTTGGGGATGTCGCCATCCAGTCCGAAATCGAGTTTCTCGCGGGGGACGATGGCCTGGGGTGCGTGGCTCATGGAGTACTCCGTGGGCATGAACGTGGGCGGGGGCGCCGGCGTCGGGCGGGTGGTCTGTGAGGGCTTTCGTCAGGCGTGGGCCAGACCTTGAGCGCGCTCGGCCACCAGGCGGTTGCCGGCCTCCACCGGATTGCCGGTTTCTTTCAGCAGGCGCAGCCAGGGCTCGTAGCTGGGCACCACGGGCTCGTGCCAGGGGTGGAAGTTGGGCTTGAGGTAGCTGAAGTACTTGCCCATCATGGGCAGGAAGATGCCACCTGGCTTGTACAGCCACCACAGGCCCTTGGCCCAGATCTTGGCGCGTTCCCAGCGGCTGAAGCCGTCCACCTGCAGCATGTGCTTCATGATGCGGAAGACGTGGTACGGGAACAGGATGGTCACGAGCAGCATGGAGCCGATGCGCGTCCAGTAGCTGGCCTTGGCGTGGTCCACGAGCACGTCATAGGCCACGCCTTTGTGCTCCATCTCTTCCATGGCGTGCCAGACGTAGAGGGCGCGGATGCGCTCGTCGGCATTGGCGAAGATGTGCGGGCGCTCCACGAAGCAGTCGGCCATGATGGCGGTGATGTGCTCGGAGGCGGTGGTGATGCCCAGGGTGAACTCGCGCGAGAACAGCTTGCGGATGATATGGAAGAGGCGGTATTCCTGGCCCTTGAGGATGGCATCCACATCGACGCCCTGGGTCTTGAGGCGGTTGTTGTACTGCGTGTGCAGCATGCCGTGCTGGGCTTCCTGGCGGGTGAAGTCCTTGATCTCTTGCAACAGCTTGGGGTCGTTGATGCGGTCCTTGAAGTCGCGCACGCAAGTGATGAAGAACTTCTCGCCCACGGGGAACAGGGTGGACAGCGCGTCAAAGAAGCGTGTCTTGAAGGGATCGTTGTCGAGCCAGTACTTGGGGATGTCGCCGTCCAGCCCGAAATCGAGCTTTTCACGCGGGACGATGGGGGGCACGGTGTTCTTCTTTGTCATCAGGGTCTCCTCGGCAAGGCCGGCCGCACGCGGGGTGCAGCATGGGATTGACTGTAGGCAAGGGGGCGAAGAGGCGCCATGACGGGGGGCGACAGCCTGGGTAATTTTGATGACAGCGCAGATCGGGGTTAACCCGGCATCTTCGGGCTGTCAGGCGTCTGTCAAGGACGTTTGCCGGTAGCGGCTGGGCGTGACGCCGGACCAGCGCCTGAAGGCCTGGGTGAAGCTGCGCCGATCGGAGAAACCCAAGCGGTCGCTGATGTCTTCGATGCTGAGGCGGGGGTCTTGCAGCCAGGCCTGGGCCAGCCGGTAACGCACGCGGGCCTGGATGCTGGAGTGGGTGTCGCCTTGTTCCTTGAGACGGCGCTGCAGTGTGCGGGCGTGCAGGCCCAGTTCATCGGCCAGGGCCTCCAGCCCCAGACCCATCAGGCGGGGCTTGTCGGCAAAGGCGCGTTCGATCCGGGCCACCAGGGCGCCGGAGGCGTCCGCATCGGTGGTGGCCGGGGATGGCGCGATGCGCTCGGCCACCTTGCGGGCCAGCCGCTGGGCCGCCTGCTCGTGCAAGGTGGGAAAGGCGCCGCGCAGCGGTTGGTCCAACAGGCCGCGATCGAACCACAGGGCGTCCACGGGGCTGCCCCAGTCGATGGGCACGCCGAAGTGGGCCTCGACCGCTTCCGAGCGGCTGTGCCGCGGATGCCGCAAGGTGATGCGCCCAACCAGGCCCTGGCCCCCCAGCAGCAGGCGGCTGAACTTGAACACGGTGGCAAAGACCGCCTCGGTGAAGGGCCAGCTGAGGGCGGGCGGGGCGTCGTCCAGTTCGTAACGCAGGCTGACCCGGGCTTCATGGCCATGCTCGGCCACCACGAAGCGCAGGTAGGGGTTCACCAGGGGCGGGATCCACTCCAGCGCCTTGGCGGCGTCCCGCAGCGTGGCGCTGGTGGTGATGTAGGTCTCCACGTCCGAGAGGTACTCGAAGGCGAAGGTGTCACCCAGCACCAGCGGAAAATGCTGTCGGCTGCCGGCCTGCTGTGCCGCGTCGATGCAGCGCATCATCAGCTGCTGCATGGTGCCCCGTTTCACGGTGGCCGTTTCGGGGTGCAGGCCCGCCATGTCGATGCCTTCGACCCGGAAGATGGACTCGATGTCGATCCCGCACAGGCGGGCCGCGCGCACCCAGTTCGTCACGGTGACGAAGGGGATGGCCTGGTCGGCGTCCTGATGGAGGTCGGTGGTCGGCACGGATGCGTGGCGGATGATGGTGAGGCGGCGATGTCAGGGACGAGCCTGGGGCGCGTCAGCGAGGGGCGCGTGAGCGGACGTGGACTGAAACTGGCGCAGCCAGTCCAGCACCAGTTGGGCGGTTTGGTCTGGCGACTCGAAAGGATACAGGTGAGTGCCCTGGATCCACGAGAGTCTAGACCCCACGATTTGTCGGATACCACCCAGGCCCACCTGTCGGAGTTCGCGCGAGCGGGTGCCGCCAATGAAGGCCACGGGGCAGCGGAAGGGCCGTCGCCGGAAGCTCTGCAGCAGGCGGTGAGGCACGGTGTTGTAAATGGCGGATTCGACCTCGCGGTCAAAGCTCAGGCGCCGCACCGAGCCGTGAGGGCGGGTGCCGTGGGCCACATAGTCGGCCAGCACCTCGGGGTGGAAGGCCGCAAAGGCCGGCTTGGCGCGGAAGTGAGCATGGGCGGCTTCTAGCGAGGGCCACTCATGGGTGCGTTGGGCGGAAATGCGCGAGGGCATGACGCGGTCCATGGCCCGCAGGCGCTTGGCGGCCCCCAGCCCGGCCGACTTCCAGCCGGTGAGGATGGGCGAGTCCAGCACCACGACGCCCAGGGCCAGGTGGGGGTGCTGGCTGGCCACCATCATGCTGAGGTAGCCGCCCAGCGAATGGCCGACCAGCCAGGCCGGCTGGCGCACCTCGTCTTCAATGAAGTCGCGCAGTTGTTCGACCAGGTGTGGCCAGTTCATGGTCACCGGATAACGCGGGTCGTGGCCAAAGCGTTCCAGCGCGTGCACCTCATGGCCGGCCGCGCGCCAGATGTCGAACAACACCCGGTAGGTGCTGGCCGGATAGCTGTTGGCGTGCGCAAAGACGATGGGGGCGGGCATGGCGGGCAACGTGACGGCTGGTTGCGAGGCTTGCGTTTGAGTGTAAGGGGCGTTGCGTTGCTGCATCAAGGCGGTGCCGCATGGGTGTTTATCGGCCATTTGAATGCCATCTTTTGGTGTGACACTGCCAGACATTCCGATTCCCATTGCAGAGAGTTCGCCATGCCACGCGCTACCAAGATCGTTGCTACCCTGGGGCCCGCTTCGTCCACCGCCGAGGTGCTGGAGGCCATGATGAGGGCCGGTGTGGACGTGGTGCGGTTGAACTTCTCGCACGGCACGGCTCAAGACCACATCGACCGTGCAAAACTGGTGCGCGAAGTGGCCGAGCGGGTGGGCAAGGTGGTGGCTGTGATGGCCGACCTGCAGGGGCCGAAGATCCGGGTGGGCAAGTTTGCCGAGGGCAAGGTGATGCTGGAGCCGGGCCAGCCCTTTGTGCTGGATGCCAGCCGCACCGAGCCGGGCGACCTGCACGGCGTGGGCCTGGACTACAAGGAACTGCCCCGCGACGTGAAGCCGGGCGACACCCTGTTGCTGAACGACGGCCTGATCGTGCTGACGGTAGAGGCCGTGAAGGGTGAGGCCGTGCACACCGTGGTGAAGCTGGGCGGCGAGTTGTCCAACAACAAGGGCATCAACAAGCAAGGTGGCGGCCTGACCGCACCGGCCCTGACCGCCAAGGACATGGAAGACATCAAGACGGCGGCCAGCTTCCAGTGCGATTACATCGCGGTGTCGTTCCCCAAGAACGCCACGGACATGGAGTTGGCGCGTCAGCTGGCCAATGTGGCGGGTGAGCCCTGGCGCCACCGCCCGGCGCTGATCGCCAAGATCGAGCGCACCGAGGCCATTCCGAACCTGGAAAGCATCCTGAAGGCCTCGGACGGCATCATGGTGGCCCGTGGTGACCTGGCCGTGGAGGTGGGCAACGCGGCCGTGCCCGCCTTGCAAAAGCGCATGATCCGCATGGCCCGTGAGATGGACAAGGTGGTCATCACCGCCACGCAGATGATGGAGTCGATGATCGTCAACCCGGTGCCCACGCGTGCCGAGGTGTCGGACGTGGCCAATGCCGTGCTTGACGGCACCGATGCGGTCATGTTGAGCGCCGAGACGGCGGCGGGCAAGTTCCCGGTGGAAACCGTGGAGCACATGGCTGCGGTGGCTACCGAGGCCGAATGGGCCGACGAGGTGACGCTGGACGGCGATTTCACCAACAAGAAGTTTGCGCGGATTGACCAGTCGATCGCCATGGGGGCCTTGTTCACGGCCTACCACCTGGGCTGCAAGGCCATCATCGCCCTGACGGAATCGGGCTCGACGGCCTTGTGGATGAGCCGACACAACATCCATGTGCCAATTTTTGCCCTGACGGCGCAGCCCACCTCGCTGCGCAAGATGGCGCTGTACCGCAATGTGCGGCCGCTGCTGATCCCGAGTTTTTCAGACCGTGACGAGGCCCTGCGCCAGGCCGAGGCGGTGCTGGTGGCCAAGGGCATCCTGCGCCCGGGCGACACCTACGCCATCACCTGCGGCGAGCCCATGGGGTACCCGGGCGGCACCAACATGCTCAAGGTGTGCGAGGTGGGCTGAACGCCTGAACCCGGGGGGGCGCAGGGCGTCCTCAATCCGGGGATGCCCAGGGATGGCCGTGTCTCGTTAAAATACCGCCCGATCGGGAGCAACGCGCCGCCCAGGCGCGTTTTTTGCGCCCTCTGTTTTCTCACACAACTGTATTGGGGTCACCATGGCACTCGTATCTATGCGCCAGCTGCTGGACCATGCCGCCGAAAACGGCTACGGCATTCCAGCTTTCAACGTGAACAACCTGGAGCAGGTGCAGGCCGTGATGGCTGCCGCCGATGAGGTGGGCGCGCCCGTGATCCTGCAGGCCTCGGCAGGCGCCCGCAAGTACGCCGGTGAGAGCTTCATCAAGCACCTGATCCAGGCCGCCGTGGAAGCCTACCCCCACATCCCCCTGGTGATGCACCAGGACCATGGTACCAGCCCCGAGGTGTGTGCTGGCGCCATCAACCTGGGCTTTGGCTCGGTGATGATGGATGGTTCGCTGATGGAAGACGGCAAGACCCCGGCCTCGTTCGACTACAACGTCGAGGTGACCCGCAAGGTGGTCGAGATGGCCCACAAGGTGGGCGTGACCGTGGAAGGCGAACTGGGCTGCCTGGGCAACCTGGAAACCGGTGAAGCCGGCGAAGAAGACGGCATCGGCGCCGAAGGCAAGCTGGACCACAGCCAGATGCTGACCGACCCCGAAGAGGCCGCCGTGTTCGTCAAGGCCACGCAACTGGACGCCCTGGCGATCGCCATCGGCACCAGCCACGGCGCCTACAAGTTCTCGCGCAAGCCCACGGGTGACATCCTGGCCATCAGCCGCGTCAAGGAAATCCACGCCCGCATCCCCAACACCCACCTGGTGATGCACGGCTCCTCGTCGGTGCCAGCCGATCTGCTGGCCATCATCAACCAGTACGGCGGCAAGATGAAGGAAACCTACGGCGTGCCCGTCGAGGAAATCCAGGAAGCCATCAAGCACGGCGTGCGCAAGATCAACATCGACACCGACATCCGCCTGGCCATGACCGGCGCGGTGCGCAAGTTCCAGGCCGAGAACCCGGACAAGTTCGACATGCGCGAGTGGATGAAGCCCGCCCGCGAAGCCGCCAAGGCCATCTGCAAGCAACGCTACCTGGAGTTCGGCTGCGAAGGCCAGGCCGGCAAGATCAAGCCCATTGCCTTGAGCGAGATCGCTGCGCTGTACGCCAGCGGCAAGCTGGCCCAGGTCGTGGCCTGAACTGGGTTGGATGACGGCCTGAGGGTCTGAGCGGTCTTTCGCTCAAGCCATCTCACGCTGAACGCCGTGGCCCTCACGGCGGCCGACCGCCTGCAAGCCCTGGGCGCGCAACGGGCCGCCTGGGCGCAGCGCGTGAATGACTACCGGGTGGCGGTGGCCCGCATCGAGCAGGACGCCAGCCTCAGCCCTGCATGGCGTGATCAGGCCGTGCAGCAGTTGCAGCCATCGGCCTTCATGCCTGCCGAGTGGCCTCGCCTGGAGGCGGCCTTGCAGATGGCGGGCATGCCTGGCACGGCGGCGCCCTGAACAGTTCGGGGTCAGCGCCCGGGTTCGCCTGCGCGTATGCTGTACACCTCTGAGGTGGTGCCGGCGCTGACCCGCGCTGTGAGCACCAGGCCCATGTCACCAGGAGACACCCCATGCTCAAGCTCTATGGTTTTTCGCTGTCCAACTACTACAACAAGGTCAAGCTGGCCTTGCTGGAAAAGGGCGTGCCCTTCGAGGAGGTGCTGGTGCACTGGGGCGCCGAGGGCAAGGAAGACAAATCGCCGCTGGGCAAGGTGCCTTACATCGAGACCGAAGACGGCTTCCTGTGCGAAAGCCAGGTCATCGTCGATTACATCGAGGCGCGTTGGCCCACGCCCGCTCTGGTGCCGGCCGACCCCTGGCAGGCCGCCAAGGTGCGCGAGATCATCACCTACTGTGACCTGCATGTGGAACTGTGCGCTCGTCAGCTCTACCCGCAGGCCTTTTTTGGCGGCAGCCTGCCCGAGAAGTTCACCCAGCGCGTGAAGGCTGACCTGGCGCGCAACCTGGCGGCCTTTGCCAAGTTGGCGAAGTTTTCGCCCTATGCGGCGGGTGACGAGTTCACCATGGCCGACTGCGCCGTGTACGTCAGCCTGCCCCTGGCCGCCATGGCCAGCAAGGTGGTGTATGGCGAAGACCTGGTGGCCGCCGCCGGCATCGACTGGAAGGCTTATGTGAAGTTGATCGAGCAGCGCCCCACGGCCCAGAAGGTGGCGGCCGACCGCCGTGCCGATCAGGCGCGGGCCATGGCGGCGAACAAGGCCAAGGCTGCAGGCGCTTGAGCGATGGCGCATGATGCATGCATGCGTGCTGTTGCCATCTTTGGTTGAGCGACAATCAACTCACGCATCGCATCATGAGCCAAAAACAGCATCAAGGAGCAGCGGCAGCCAGCTCGCTCATCCTGAATGGGCCCTACGACGAGCCAGCATGGCATTACGCCACCGACCCTGCGGGCCACCTGGATGACCAGCAGCCTCGGGCGGAGCGGCGCATCTTTGCGCCCGACACACCACAGGTGCCCCTGGGGGCGCAAGACCAGGGGTCGATGTTCGACCTCAATGACCTGGCCGCCGATTGCCGCGACAAGCGCGTCAACCTGCTGCGCGAGCAGGTTGGCGAACGGCGCAAGGCCGGTTGGGCTGGCGTGACCAGCCGGGTCACCCGCGACCTGCTGCAACACTGGTTGGCCTATCCGGTGGACGACGCTTACGATGGTGCCAGCTTCAACGCCCGTCAGGTGTTCTTCTGCGGTGGTGACCACGACGAGTACGACAAGTTCAAGAAAGGCCTGGCCTCGTTGGCCGCAGCCAGCGTCAAGGCCAAGGTGGAGTGCACGCTCAAGATCGAGCTGGACGACGAGGCCTTTGAGCGCCTCTACGGGTTTGTGTCGCACCCCATTGCGTTTGAGCGTGGCAAGCGCGTGGCGGTGCGGGTGATCAGCCAGTTTGACGAAGAAAGCACGAAGGTGGTGTTGTGATCCCTGACGTGATGCCCTATGAACCGAACCCGATGGACGTGGTGTTGGAGATCGCTGCCAAGTTCATGCTCAAGGGCGCCACGGCCCAAGACATCAGCGACTGGGCGGTGCGCTCGCTGGCCTCGCTGCTGTGGTGGCCCGGCATGGACGACGACGGCCTGGACGACGGTTTGGATGAGTTGGCCGGCTTGGCCAAAGCGGCTGAAGACCCGTCGTTCTGCGCCCTGCTGGGACGGGCCATCCATGCCGCCATGCCCTTGCCCAGCCGCCGCTTCAGGCCCGTCAAGCTGGAGCTGCCAGAGCGCAATGACCCCTGCTGCTGCGGCTCGGGCCGCAAGTTCAAGCTGTGTTGTGGGCCGATGGCGGCGCACATGCCCCGGTTTTTGCCGGAGGTGTGCGCAGGCCCCATGCTGCGCGCCATGAGCCAGCGTGAATGGGCCACCTTGCCCGCCCAGGGCATGCCCCTGGCCCTGGCCGGCACCGTGGCGCGTGACTGGTACGGTGCTGGCCTGGCACACGATGCCGTGCGCCTTTTGGAGCCCTGGGTGCCCAAAGAGGGCCCGATCACTGACGACATGGCCGACCTGCTCGACCTGTTGGGCGACTGTTATGCTGACCTAGGCAAGCCTCGCAAGCGCAAGGCCCTGGCGCAGGCCTTGATTGATCGTGGCGGCCCACAGTGCCAAAGCAAAGGCTGGCAGCGCCTGGCCTTGATGGCCTGCGATGCGGGCAGGTACAGCGAGGCGCGTCAGGCCTTTCAGAATGCCATGCGCATGGCCCCGAATGACCCCAACCTGGGCGTGCTGGAACTGAGTCTGCTGATCGGCGAGGGTAAGACCGACCACCTGGCCGAGCGGGCCGACTTCTGGGCCCGCAAGCTGCAGCAGCGCAACCAGGATGGGCAGTACACCGACCTGATCGAGTTGGTGCGCGAGATGGGCCACAGCGGCCCCGGCGTGCTGACCGACACCATGCTGGCACGTGCGCCCGACTTGCGGCTGGTGGCTGACTGGCTCAAAGCGCTGCCACCGCCTGAGTTGGCCTTGACCTTTGGTTCACGCGTCACGTCAGAGGACCTGGGCGCACTGACGCCCACTCCGGCCTTGCGCAAGGCTTTGGGCCCTTGGGAGAGGGCTTTTCAGCCGGCCGAGCCGAGCCTGACGCAGTTGGGCCATGGCCGCATGCATTCGTGGCCTCTGTGCGAGGACTGGGTGACGGTGCTGCACCAGCACCCGGTGCTGGCCCACAGCTTTGAGGTGCTCGACGCTCTGGTGATGGCTCTGTTCGAGCACCCCTCACCGGCCGGCGTTCGGCTGGCCGAGCAGGTGCTGGCGCGCGCCATGGCTTTGTGGGCGTCGCTGCGTCAGCGGTATCCACATGCTCGCTGCGAGTGGGCTCACCTGGACAACCGCCCGGCTCTGAGGTTGCTGGTGCAGCACATCGCGCAAGACGACAGCCCCGATGCCGCGGTGTCTTTCGACTGGCTGCGCCACCTGGTGGAGGTGCTCAACCCCCACGACAACCACGGTTTGCGCACACGTTTGATGGCGGTGTACTTGCGCCGTGGACAGGCTGACGCTGCCTTGCGCCTGGCGCAGCGCTACCCTGACGACTTTCACGCCATGCAGATGCTGCATGCCCGGGCCTTGTGGGCAGCGGGCCAAACCGATGAGGCCGTGGCCATGATGCGCGAGGTGTTTGCTGCCGCGCCCCACTTTGCCAAAGCCTGGCGCGCGTCGAAGGCGCCCGCAGCGTCCGATGCCGACTATGTGCGCTATGGCTCGCCTGAAGAGGCTCGTGGCGCGTATCGGGAGCAGTTCGATCTTTGGCAAGAGCCCGCTTTGCGCAAGCAGGTGCTGGCCTTGGCCAAGGCACAATAACGGCCTGTTTGTTGATCGCCTTGCCCATGACTGCCGCCCTGCACACCTCCGCCCTCACTTCCCTGCCGCTGCTGGCCCGTGGCAAGGTCCGTGACAACTACGCCGTGGGCTCCGACCGCATCCTGATGGTGGCGTCGGATCGCATCAGCGCGTTTGACGTCATCATGGGCGAGCCCATTCCGGGCAAGGGCGCCCTGCTGACGCAGATGGCCCTGTTCTGGTTCGAGCTGCTGAAAGACGTGGCCCCCAACCACCTGACGGGCGAGGACCCGGTCAGCGTGGTGACCCCGGCCGAGCGCGCGCAGGTGGAGGGCCGCTCGATGCTGGTCAAGAAGCTCAAGCCCCTGCCGGTGGAGGCGGTGGTGCGCGGCTACCTGGCCGGCTCTGGCTGGAAGGAATACCAGGACAACGGCATGGTGTGTGGCGTGAAGCTGCCCGCCGGGCTGAAGAACGCCAGCAAGCTGCCCGAGCCCATCTTCACGCCGGCCACCAAGGCCGAGGTGGGCGACCACGACGAGAACATCAGCTACGACAAGATGGCCGAGATCATTGGCGCCGACATGGCCGCCAAGGTGCGTGATCTGGCGATTGCCTTGTACAAGAAGGCGGCTGATTACGCCCTGACCAAGGGCATCATCATTGCCGATACCAAGTTCGAGTTCGGCCTGGACGAGCACGGCACCCTGACCGTGATGGACGAGGTGCTGACGCCCGATTCATCGCGCTTCTGGCCCATCGAAGGCTACGAGGCCGCGTTTGCCGCTGGCCAGAACCCGCCCAGCTACGACAAGCAGTTCGTGCGCGACTGGCTGGAGCAGGCCACAGTCAACGGCCAGCCCTGGAACAAGACGGCGCCCTCGCCGGCCCTGCCCCAGGACGTGATCGAGAAGACCGCCGCCAAGTACCGCGAGGCGCTGGTGCGTCTGACCGGTCAGGCAGGCTGATCGGGGTCGCCCTCCGGGGCGCCCTCGTTCGACGCCGAGTCGGGCTCTGAGCTCGGCGTCGACTCCGGCGGCAGGGTGGCCGGCATGGCCAGGCGCTCGCGCAGCGCCTCGGTCAATTCAGACCAGCCTTGCAGCACCTGGGCCACATCGCCCACGCCAGTTTTGTTCAGGGCCGAGAACAGGGCGATGCCCACATCGGCCTCGTCCGTCACCACATCGCCCAGGGCTTGTTGGGCTTTGGCCAGGGATTCGGCCTGTTCTTTGCGGTTGAGCTTGTCGGCCTTGGTCAGCAGCACCAGCAGCTTGACCTCGCCCGTGCGCACGCGCGGGGCCACAAACGACAGCAGTTGCAGATCCAGGTCGGTGAAGCCGTGGCGGCAGTCCACCATCTGCACCACGCCGGTCAGGTTGCGGCGCACTTCCAGGTACCGCGCCATCACCTGCTGCCAGCGCAGCTTGGCTTCGCGCTCCACGGCCGCGTATCCATAGCCGGGCAGGTCGGCCCAGACCAGGTTGGGGGCGTCTTTGGGGCCCAGCTCAAACAGGTTGATGTGTTGCGTGCGCCCGGGGGTTTTGGATGCGTACGCCAGCTGCCGTTGCTGGGCCAGGGTGTTGATGGCCGTGGATTTGCCGGCGTTGGAGCGACCCACGAAGGCCACCTCCGGCAATTCGTTGACGGGCAGCTGGTTGAGTTGCGCGGCCGTGGTCAGGAAGCGCGCGGTGTGCGCCCAGGCCAGGGCCTGTCGGGCCGCGTCGGCCCCGGGTCCACCCGGGGTGGCCGAGGCGCTTGCCGGCCGGGTTGAGGTGCCGCCAGGGTGTCGCGGGTGGGATTTACGAGGGTGATGTGCAGGACGGGCCATGGGGCATTGTAAAATCTTTAGGTTTGGCCCTTGCTGCGCGTGGCAAGGGTACTCCCCACAACACACACAGCCCCTACGCCATGAAGCGCTTTTCGAACCTGATTGCCCTTGCCTCGGTGGCCATGTCCCTGTCGGGTGTGACCCACGCCCAGACCAAGCCTGACCTGGCTGCCGGCGCCGCCAAGGCCGCCGTCTGCATGGCCTGCCACACGGCCGATGGCTCGCGGGGCTCGGCCGCCAACCCCATCCTGCAGGGCCAGCACCCGGAGTACATCGTCAAGCAGCTGACCGAGTTCAAGGAAGGCAAGCGCAAGAATGCCGTGATGAACGGCATGGCGGCCAACCTGTCTCAGCAGGACATGGTCGACATTGCCGCCTTCTACGCCAGCAAGAAGCCGGTGCCGGGTCAGGCCCGTGATGCCGCGTCCATCAAGCTGGGCGAAAGCATCTGGCGCGGCGGCATTGCCAAGAAGGGTGTGCCTGCCTGCGCGGCCTGCCACAGCCCGAACGGCGCTGGCATCCCGGCTCAGTACCCCCGTCTGGGCGGTCAGCACTACGACTACACCAAGGCCCAGCTGGTGGCGTTCCGCCAGGGTGAGCGCAACAACAGCGCCCAGATGACGGCCATTGCCGCCAACCTGAGCGACAAGGAAATCCACGCGGTCTCCGATTTCATCGCCGGCCTGCGCTGAACCACCAGGCGTCGAGTCCTCGACACGGCTTCCGGGCAGGCACAGACCAGCCCGTGCATTCACATCCAGACAGGCGGGTCCCTTTACCAGGGTGACCCGCCTTTGTTTTGTGGGGTGTTTGTGGGGAAAACGTGCACGCGCCTCGTCGTCCATGCGACAGTCCTGCCTCGGCGAGCCGCAGCATGATGCGGCGCCCCACCTCCTGAAACGATGTCCAACGCTGCTGAAACCCTGTCTGTTCCCCGTCGGCCCTGGCGAGATGCGCTGGAGTTGCTGGCGTCGATGCGCTTCGCCATCGCGCTGCTGACCGTCATCTGCATCGCGTCGGCCATCGGCACGGTCATCATCCAGGGTGAGCCGCTGGTCAACTACGTGGAGCAGTTCGGGCCGTTCTGGGCCGAGGTGTTCGGGGCGCTGGGCCTGTACCGCATTTACAGCGCACCCTGGTTCCTGGTGATCCTGGCGTTTCTGGTCATCTCGACCAGCCTGTGCATTGCCCGCAACACGCCCAAGATCCTGGCCGACTGGCGCACCCACAAGGAGCAGGTGCGCGAGCAGGCCCTGCTGGCCTTTCCGCACCGGGCAGAGGGGGAGTGGGCGGGCTCGCTGGACGAGGGGTGCCAGCAGGTGCAGAAGGTGCTGGCCGCGCGAGGCTGGTCCATCAAGACCGAGCGGCGAGAAGCCTCCGGCAAGGGCGCTGCGGGCGTCATGTTTGGCGCGCGCCAAGGGGCGGCCAACAAGCTGGGCTACCTGGCGGCCCACGGGGCCATCGTGCTGATCTGCCTGGGTGGGCTGTTTGACGGCGACATCCTCATCAAGTGGCAGGCCTGGGCGCGCGATCTGCAGGTGTTTCAGGGGCCGGGTGATGATGTCGAGCGCAGCAAGCTGAGCGTGGACAACCCCTCGTACCGCGCCAACCTGTTCGTGCCCGAGGGTCAGCGCACCAATGCGGCTGTGGTGCAGATGAGCGACGGCATGCTGCTGCAGCCGCTGCCGTTCGAGGTGGAGCTCAAGAAGTTCATCGTCGAGTACTACCAGACGGGCATGCCCAAGCGGTTCGCCAGCGAGGTGCGCATCCACGACCCCGCCGAGGCACAGCCGCAAGAGTTCACCATCGAGGTCAACCACCCCCTGGTCTACAAAGGCATCACCCTGTTCCAGTCCAGCTTTGAAGACGGTGGCTCGCGGGTCAGCGTGGTGCCTCGCCGTCTGGATGGGCGTCCCTTGGGCGACGTGCCGGCCATCGATGCGCAGGTCAATGGCCCGGCCGTGGTGTTGCCGGCCACCTGGTGGGGCGGTGAGGGCAAGAAGCTCGAGATCGCCAACCTCAAGCTGATCAATGTGGAAGACCTGACCCAGGCGCAGCGGGTGCTGCCGGCGGACAACGCCGCCTCGGCCGCCGCCGACACCAGCCTGGTGGATGGGCTGAGCAAGCACCTGGGCTCCGGTGCCAAGGCACCGGGCGAGAAAAAGCTGTTCAACCTCGGCCCGGCCGTGACCTACAAGCTGCGCGATGACGCAGGCCAGGCCCGCGAGTTCCACACCTTCATGATGCCCGTCACGCTGGATGACCAGGCGGTCTTCCTGCTGGGAGTGCGTGAATCGCAGGCCGAGGACTTCCGCTACCTGCGTGTGCCGGCGGACGAGAACATGCGCATGGACGGCTGGCTGCAACTGCGCGCCGCGCTGGGTGATGCGGCCCTGCGCGAAGAGGCGTCGCGCCGCTTTGCCATGCAGGCGGCCCAGGGTGGTAGCCCCGAGGTGGTGGAGCAACTTCAGATGTCGGCCCGCCGCGCTTTGGAGCTGTTCGCTGGTGCCGTGCCCCCGGTGCCCCAAGCTGCTCCGGCTGCTCCGGCTGCTCCGGTGGCCCCCAGCGCGGGGCAAGACCCAACGGGCGGCCTGACGGCCTTGTCCACCTTCATCGAATCGGCCGTGCCCGAGGCCCAGCGCGAGGCCACGGCCGCCACGCTGATCCGCATCCTCAACGGGGCCCTGCTGGAGCTGTATCAGCTCTCGCGCGAGCGGGCCGGACTGAGCCCGGTCAGCGTGGAAGACCAGGCCACGCGCAGCTTTCTGACCCAGGCCGTGCTGTCGCTGTCGGATGCCGTGTTCTTCCCGGAGCCGGTGGTGTTCATGCTGTCCAACTTCGAGCACCGTCAGGCCAGCGTGTTCCAGGTCACCCGCACACCGGGTCGCAATGTGGTCTATCTGGGCTGCCTGTTGCTGATCATCGGTATCTTTGCCATGCTCTACATCCGCGAGCGCCGCGTGTGGGTGTGGGTGCACACCGATGGCGAGGGCCGCACCGCTTGGCGCATGGCCCTGTCGTCCACCCGCCAGACCCTGGACGTGGATCAGGAGTTTGCCGAACTGCGGCAAGCCCTGGAGCGTCCGGCCGTTTCTTGATGTTTTCAGGATTTCAACCATGTCGCTGAGCACTTCTTCGATGACAGGTCCCGCTCCCGCCCCGGCCACGGGGCGTGATGCGTGGGATTGGTTGTTCGCCCTTGCGGTGGTGGGCACGGGCATCTACACCTGGCAGCTGCTGCACGCGCACATGGACATCTACGAGAAGTCCATCCTGGTGGGCGCCGTGCCCACGATGATCTGGCTGGGCTGGTTCTGGCGCCCGCTGCGCCCGCTGATGGTGGGTGTGGGCGTGTTCACGGGGCTGGCCATCCTGATGTACCGCCGGGCGCTGGACGATCACGGAGCCGACCTCGTGGTGGGCGAGCAGCTGTTCTTGCTGAAGTACTTCCTGTCCTCGCAAAGCGCCATCTTGTGGATGAGCCTGCTGGTGTTCATGAGCACGGTCTTTTACTGGATCGGGGCGGCCACAGGCGGTACCTGGCCCACCAAAATGGGCACCCGCCTGGCCTGGGCCAGCGTGTTCTTTGGCTTGCTGGGCTCGATGGTGCGCTGGTTCGAGAGCCACCAGATTGCGCCCGACATCGGCCACATCCCGGTGAGCAACCTGTATGAAGTGTTCGTGCTGTTTGCGTGGCTGACCACGGCCTACTGGCTGTATTACGAAGACCGCTTCGCCCGCATGGGCCGCAACCTGGGCTCGCTGGGCGCCTTTGTGATGCTGGTGGTCAGCGCCTCAGTGGGCTTCCTGCTGTGGTACGCCCTGGAGCGTGGTGCCCACGAGATCCAACCCCTGGTGCCGGCGCTCAAGAGCTGGTGGATGAAGCTGCACGTGCCCACCAACTTCGTGGGCTACGGCACCTTCGCCCTGGCGGCCATGGTGGCCTTTGCGTATCTGATCAAGGTGCGCGCCAAAGAGACTTCGTGGGTCAAGCTGCTGCCCCTGTGGCTGATGGGCGTGATCCTGTGCTTCGAGCCCGTGGTGTTCAGCCAGCGCCCGGGTGCCGAGTCACCCATCAGCAGCTACTGGGCTGTTTACTTCGGCGTGTCGGCCCTGATCGTGGCGGCCATCATCATGGGCCGCCAGCGCATCGCCAAGCGCCTGCCCGAGCTGTCGGTGCTGGACGATGTGATGTACAAGGCCATCGCCGTGGGCTTTGCCTTCTTCACCATCGCCACCATCCTGGGCGCTCTGTGGGCCGCCGAGGCCTGGGGCGGCTACTGGAGCTGGGACCCGAAGGAAACCTGGGCCCTGATCGTGTGGCTGAACTACGCCGCGTGGCTGCACATGCGCCTGGTCAAGGGGCTGCGTGGTGAGTTCGCCGCCTGGTGGGCGCTGGTGGGCCTGCTGGTCACCACCTTCGCTTTCCTGGGGGTGAACATGTTCTTGTCGGGCCTGCACTCGTACGGCGCCCTGTGAACAGCGCTGAGCCCACCGTGCCGGCCGGGGCACGCCCCTGGATCACCCCGGCCATCGTGGCGCAACTGCGCTGCGACCCCTGGTTCAGCCACCTGGCGCCCGAGTTTGAAGAAGCGCTGCTGTCGGTGGCCGTGCAGCGCCGTCTGAAGGCGGGCGAGCACCTCTTTTTTCGGGGCGACCCGCCCGATGGGCTCTACGCCATCCTGGAAGGCAGCCTGCGCATCTCGGGCGTGACCGAGGCGGGCAAGGAGTCCATCCTCTCGTTGCTGGAATCGCCCACCTGGTTTGGCGAGATTTCGGTGTTCGACCGCCTGCCGCGCACCCACAACGCCTCGGCCGAAGGGGCGGTGCGTGTGCTGCACATTCCGCAGGCCGACCTGATGACCCTGCTGGAGCGCCAGCCCGCCTTCTGGCGTGAGCTGGGAGTGTTGATGGCGCTGCGCATGCGCCTGGCCTTCATCAACATGGAAGACATGGCCCTGCTGTCCTCCGAGGTGCGCCTGGCGCGCCGGCTGGTGTGGCTGGTGGAGGGCACGGCCCAGGTGGCCAGCACCGGCCCCTGGGTTGTGCCCTTGAGCCAGACCCAGCTGGGCATGATGCTGTCGCTGTCGCGGCAGACCACCAACCAGGTGCTCAGCAGCCTGGCCGCCCAAGGCCTGGTGCGCATGGCCTATGGCCGCATCGAGGTACTGGACCGCGTCCGCTTGATGGATGTGGCCGCACTGTCCGACACCGAGCGGCAGATCCTGGCGCAGTTGCAGTCGACGGAGCGGGCGGGCACGCCGGGCGATTGAGGCGGCGTTGCTGATCAGAAACAAATTCTCTTGAAATGCGCCGAGGCACCCCCATGTTGTGTTCGTGGAACGCAAAGACATGAGAACGCTGTCGTTTGAGGCGCGCGAGGAACGGCGGCTGCAAGTGGTGAGTTTGCGTCGGCGGGGCTGGACGTATGAGGCCATTGCCGAGCAAACTGGCCTGTCGCGCACTGGGGTGTTCGACATCTGCCAGCGCTTTGCGCGGGAGGGTGCCAAAGGGCTCAAGGACAAGCCCGGCGGGCGCAAGGTGGGAGAGCATCGGGCGCTTTCCGAGAAGCAGGAAGCCGAAATCCGCAAGCTGATGACCGACAAGACGCCGGATCAGTTGAAGCTGGGCTTTGCCCTGTGGAACCGGCAAGCGGTGGGCAGGCTGATTCAGGAACGTTATGGCGTTTGCCTCACGCCTCAAGGGGTGGGCAAGTATCTGGCGCGCTGGGGCTTCACGCCGCAAAAGCCGCTCAAACGGGCCGATGAGCAGCGCCCGGAGGCGGTCGAGCAGTGGTTGAACGAGACCTATCCCGAGATCGTGCAACGGGCCAAGGCCGAAGGTGCCGAGATTCACTGGGGGGATGAGACCGGCTTGCGTTCGGACGATGTGCGAGGAAGCTCTTATGCACCGGCGGGCAAGACCCCGGAAATCCGGGTGAAGCACCGACGTGAGGGTTTGTCGGTGATGTCGACGGTGACCAACCGGGGCAAGGTGCGCTGGAAGGTGTTTGAAGGGGCGATGAACGCGGGCATCCTGATCGACTTCATGAAGCGCCTCATCAAGGATGCGGCCGGAAAAAAGGTATTTCTGATCCTGGACAACCTGAAGGTTCATCCTAAATCCGGCAGTTCAGCGCCCATGATCGGACGCTGAGCCAGAGCTGGCGCGGGTGTGACCGGATTTGGCACACTCACCAGATGGGTGAGAGCAAACGTAAGCGCGAGGTGGCCGCAGCGGCCGAGGCGGCGGCTGGGGTGACGCAGGTGG
>JBKBMV010000031.1:0-25429 GCA_046295615.1 Aquabacterium sp. | reverse complement strand
GCTGCGGCCACCTCGCGCTTACGTTTGCTCTCACCCATCTGGTGAGTGTGCCAAATCCGGTCACACCCGCGCCAGCTCTGGCTCAGCGTGCGATCATGGGCGCTGAACTGCCGGATTTAGGATAAATCTGCTCATCAGGGCGAGCAAAGACAAGGGCTTCGTCAGGGGTGGTTCAAAGAGGCGCCGAGATCGCCAGCTCCATCGCCGACCGACAAAGCGCACTATGCTGCGCTCATGCTGCAAGTGCGCGATCTGTGCAAACGCTACGGCACGGCCGTGGTCTTCGAAGGCGTGAACCTGACGGTGCTGCCTGGTGAATTCGTGGCCATCGTGGGCGAATCAGGCGTGGGCAAGTCCACCCTGCTCAACGCGCTGGCCGGGCTGGACACGGTGGACGGGGGTTCGGTGCAGTTGGGCGAGACCCACCTGGCCACCATGGACGAGGCCGCCCTGGCGCATCTCCGGCGCCAGCGCCTGGGCTTTGTGTTCCAGGCCTTTCATGTGCTGCCCCACCTGGACGTGGCCCAGAACGTGGCCCTGCCCCTGATGCTGCTGGGTCAGGCTGACGACACCCGCGTGGCGCAGGCCTTGAGCGCCGTGGGCCTGGACGGCCTGGGCGCCCGGCTACCACAACAACTGTCGGGCGGACAACTGCAGCGCGTGGCCCTGGCCCGTGCCCTCATCCATCGGCCGGCGCTGCTGCTGGCCGACGAGCCCACCGGCAACCTGGACCCTGACACGGCCGAGCGCGTCATGACCCTGCTGCGCCAGCAAACGCGCGAACATGGCACGGCCTGTGTGATGGTGACGCACTCGCAGGCGGCTGCCGCCCATGCCGACCGCGTGCTGCGCCTGACCCGCCACGGCCTGGAGCCTGCGTGACGCTGCCGCCGCTGTGGTCTGTGTTGGGGTCGCTGCTGCGCCAGTTCTCGCTGGCCGAATGGCGCCACCACGCCCCCCGGCATGCCACGGCGGTGCTGGCCGTGCTGCTGGGCGTGGCCCTGGCGTTTTCGGTGCACCTCATCAACGCCTCGGCCCTGAGTGCCTTTGGCGCCGCCGTGCGCGCCGTCAATGGCCAGGCCGACGCCCGTGTGCAAGCCGCCCATGGCACCGTGGCCGATGGGCTCTATGCCCGCCTGGCCGCCCACCCCCTGGTGAGTCGGGCCAGCCCGGTGATCGACACCACGGTGCGGGCCCACCACGAAGCCATGCCACCGCCAGGCAAGGCCCCCCAGGCCATCAACCTGCGCCTGATCGGCCTGGACACCCTGGTGGCGGCGCCCCTGGCGCCTGAACTCATCCCCCGGCTGGACACGAATGCCCCGGGCGTGGACCGGCTCAGCCTGTTCGCCACCGACACCGTGTCGCTGAATGCAGCCGCGCTGCAGCCCTTGCAGGTGCAGCCTGGTCAGCGCATCACCATGCAGGTGGGTGGTCAGCGCGTCAGCTTGCTGGTGGCCGGCCGCCTGACCGTGGGTGGCGAGCCCACCGGGGTGATGGACATCGCGGGCGCGCAAGACCGCCTGGGCCTGGTTGGGCGCCTGCACCGCATCGACCTGCAGGTGGTGGAGGGCCGCAGCCTGGCAGATCTGGCCCAAGCGCTGTCGCGCGAAGGGCTGTTGCCCCAGGGGGTGCGCCTGCAGTCGGCCCAGGACGACGCGCAGCGCGTGTCCAACATCTCGCGGGCCTACCGCGTCAACCTGACGGTGCTGGCCCTGGTGGCCTTGCTCACCGGCGGCTTTCTGGTGTTTTCCATCCTGTCGCTGTCGGTGGCCAAGCGCCTGCAGCAGTTCGCCCTGCTGGGCGTGCTGGGCCTGAGCGCCCGCGAACGCCTGGCCCTGGTGCTGGCCGAATCGGCCGTGGTCGGGGTGGTGGGCTCGGCCCTGGGCCTGGCGCTGGGCACGGGGCTGGCTGCCGCGGCCCTGAGCCTGCTGGGTGGCGACCTGGGCGGCGGCTACTTCACCGGGGTGGCGCCCAGCCTGCAATGGTCGTGGTGGGCCGCTGGGGTCTACGGTGTGCTGGGCGTGGCCGCGGCCATGGCCGGCGGTTGGTTGCCTGCTCGCCAGGCACAGCACATGGCCCCGGCCCAGGCCCTCAAAGGCCTGCAAGCCGATGCTGGCCTGGGCGCGGGCCGCCGCGCCTGGGTGGGCCCGGGCCTGCTGGTACTGGCCGGTGGCCTGGCCCTGTTGCCCCCCGTGGCGGGTGTGCCGCTGTGGGCGTATCTGTCGGTGGCGGCGCTGCTGATGGGCGGTATCGCCTGTGTGCCCGCCGCCGTGCAGGCCGTGCTGGGCCGCTGGCCCGCCCCCCGCAGTGCCCCGGCCCTGCTGGCGCTGGAACGCGCGCGCCGCCTTCGCCACACGGCCACCATCGCCATGGCCGGGGTGGTGGCCAGCCTCAGCCTGGCCGTGGCCCTGACCGTGATGGTGGCCAGCTTTCGCGATTCGGTCAGCACCTGGCTGGACGTGGTGCTGCCGGCCGATCTGTACGCCCGCCTGGCTGGGGGCGCCAGCCTGCCGCCCGAGGGGCTGGACGCACTGCGGCAGATGCCGGGCGTCGCGCGCCTGCAGGGCGTGCGCGTCAGCGACCTTCAACTCGACCCGCGCCAACCCCCGGTGGCCCTCATCAGCCGCCCGCTGGACGCCGACCTCAAGGCCCTGCCCCTGGTCAGCGCGCCATGGACGCCCCCCGCTAATACCGACGAATCCATGATCAACAGCGAAGTGGGCATTCACGTCAGTGAGGCCATGGTGGCCCTGTACGGGGCCCGGCCCGGTCAGGTGCTGGCCCTGCCCCTGGTGCCCGGGCAGCCCCCGGTGGCGGCGCGGGTTCGCTCGGTGTGGCGCGACTACGCCCGCCAGCAGGGCGCCATCGTGATGGACGAGCGCGACTACCAGCGCCTGACGGGCGACCGCCAGCTCAACGACCTGGCCCTGTGGCTACAGCCTGAGGCCCGCACCGGCGACGTCCAGGCCGCCTTGCGACATCGCCTCATCCAGGCCGGCCTGGATGGCAGCGCGGTAGAGTTCGCCGAGCCGCGCACCATCCGCGAGATCACGCTGAAGATCTTCGACCGCAGCTTTGCCGTCACCTACTGGCTGCAGGCCGTGGCCATCGGCATCGGCCTGTTCGGCACAGCGGCCAGCTTCTCGGCCCAGGTGCTGGCCCGTCGCAAAGAGTTCGGGCTGCTCAGCCACCTGGGCTTCACACGGCGGCAGGTGCTGGGCATCGTGGCTGGCGAAGGCCTGGCGCTGAGTGCCGTGGGCGCCGCCTGGGGCGTGGTGCTGGGCCTGGCGGTGAGTGTGGTGCTGGTGCACGTGGTCAACCCGCAAAGCTTTCACTGGACGATGGAGATGATGGTGCCCGCAGGCCGACTGCTGGCCCTGGCCCTGGCCGTGGTGGTCGCCGGCACCGTGACGGCCTGGCTGTCAGGCCGCCAGGCCACCGGGTCGGACGTGGTGCGCGCCGTGAAGGAGGACTGGTGATGAACCCCACGCGCCGACGTGGCTTGCAGTGGCTGGGCCTTCAGGGCATGGGCGCCGGGCTCGGGCTGCTCGTGCCAGGCACGCATGCTTTGAAGGCCCAAACGCTCGCCACCGCCCAGACGCCAGAGGGGGCGGCGTCGGTCTCGCCCCCGCCGCTGCGCCCCGAAGACCCGCTGGCCTTCCCGCGTGACCACGGCGCCCACCCGGCCTACCGCACCGAGTGGTGGTACCTGACCGGGGCCCTGCGCGCCGAGCCCGTGGGCCGCATGGCCTCCAGCCCTCCGACACGCCAGCCCTACACCCTGGCCGAGGCGCCCACCCACGGCTTTCAGATCACCTTCTTTCGATCTCGGGTAGATGCCGCCCGCGACAGCCGCAGCGCCTTCGCCGCGCGACAGCTCATCTTTGCGCATGCGGCCCTGACCGACCTGCGCGACCCTGGTCGTGCGCGCCTGCTGCACGACGAGCGCATCGCCCGCGCGGGCTTCGGCCTGGCCGAGGCCGCAGAGGGCGACACCCGCGTGCACATCGGGCCGCAGAGCGCCGCGCCATCTGCTATCCCGCACCCCCGCACCTGGCAACTGCAACGCCAGGGCCCCTCCGGGCGCAGCGTGTACGAAGGCCGGCTGCGCGCCCAAGGCTTCGGGCTGGATCTGCGTCTGGCGCAAACCCAGCCGCTGCTGCTGCAGGGCCAGGCGGGTTTCTCTCAGAAAGCCCCCGGCACCGAACACGCCAGCCGCTACTACAGCCTGCCGCACCTGGCCGTCAGCGGTCGCATCCAGCAGGGCGATGACACGCTGGCGGTGACCGGCACCGCCTGGCTGGACCACGAATGGAGCGAGGCCCTGCTGCACCCCGAGGCCGAGGGCTGGGACTGGATGGGTATCCACCTGCTGGATGGCGGCGCGCTGACCGCCTTCCGGCTGCGGCGGCCCGATGGCAGCGCCCTGTGGCATGGCGGCAGCCTGCGCCGCCGCGGCCAGCCTGACCGAAGCTTCGGCCCCGACGAACTGCGCCTGACCCCGGGCCGACGCTGGACGAGCCCGGCCACCGGCGCCCGATACCCGGTGGAGTGGACGGTGGAGTGGCCTGAAGGGCACGGCTCACAACGCCGCATTCAGCGCCACACCCTGCGCGCCAGCCTGGACGCGCAAGAGCTCGACAGCCGTGGCAGCACCGGCAACGTCTACTGGGAGGGCCTGAGCGAACTGCGCGATGCCCAAGGGCAACTGGCGGGACGCGGTTACCTGGAAATGACGGGCTACACCGCGCGCCTGGCGCTGTGACCACTCAGGGGCCCGCGCACCACCGACGACAAAGCCACGTCAGATGGCGCGATCCGCACAGGGTTTGTCGCGATCGGTTCAAGGAGCCCGCTGATCGCGCGAAAACCCCTAGCGTTTTCGGGTCATCTCCAGCTTGTGTCAATGGGGGCCAGGGCTTACAACCGTTGATGTGCGTTTCATCACATTGGATGTGAAGCGCGCAGAACCCCAGGAGACCCCATGGCCGTGTTCGCTGATCGTTCTTCCGCCCCCGCATCCGCTGTCAACCGCACCCGGCATTTGAGCCGGGTCGCCGCCACAGCGGGCTTAGGGCTGGGCACCTTGGCCGGCATCGGCCTGCTGGCCCAAGGCTCGGTGCTGTTCGGAGCGGGGGCCCTGCTGGCCGCCAGCACCTTGTGGCAAGCCAGCTTGCTGGGCCGTCGCGCTCGCCGTCAAGCCTGAGCCATCCCCCCACTCACGCCGAGTCCGAATCGGGCTGCCACCAACCCGCCTGCTCCAGTCGGGCATCCAGCGCCTGCAGCGCCGCCAGCGCGCCCATCGGCACACTCACATCCTGCCGGGTGGGCACGGCGTGATCACGCGGGTTGATGCGCACCAGCCGCCCATTCAACTGCTGCAGCACCGAGTGGCTGAAGTGCCGCACCGTGGCCACCGCCTGGCCTGCCCCCAACTCCACCACCACCGGCCGGTGCACCTGCGCCAGCCACTGCCGAAAGCGCCCGGACTGCGCCTGCTCGCGCGCATCCAGCCAGCCCTCGTCGCCAAACATCAGGATGTTGGGCCGCGCCAGCCCACCGCAACGCGGACAGCGCGGCGCCTCGTTCAACAAACGACACGCCGCCTCATCCACCACCGGCTCGAAACCCTCGGCAGGCCAGATGCCGTCGTGGCACGGGGCCAGACACTGCAGGTGATGGATGCTGCCGTGCACCTCGTGCACCAGTTCGGCATCCAACCCCGAACGCTGAAAATGCCCATCCACATTGCTGGTGAACACCCGCAGGCCCTGCAGCTTCCGGGCACCCCAGCGCTGCAAGATGCCAAAGCCCGCATGCGGGTGCGTGCGCCGGTACAGCGCCAGCCGGTGGCCATAAAAGCCCCAGGCCAGAGCGGGGTCGTGGATGAAGGTGTCGGGGCTGGCCACGGTGTAGAAGTCCAGACCCGCCCGGCCCAGGGCGGGGTACGCCCGCCAGAACCCCTCGCGGCCGCGAAAGTCCGGCAAGCCGCTGTCCACGCCCATGCCTGCACCGGCGGCCACCACCAGGGCATCGGCCTGCATGATCAGCGCGGCTGCCTGATCAAGGGCTGCCTCCAGCGCCGCGTTGCGCGGCGGGATGAGCGTCGCGGCACGCTCAGGCATCCCCGCCCCCATCGTCTCGACCCCAGCCGGCCCTGAGTTGCGGCAAACGGGCGCGCGCCCGCTGCACACAGGCGCGCTGCTCGTCCTCACTCATGGCCGACCAGCCGGTGATGTCGGTCAGCGTGCGGCCACAGCCCACACACACATCCTGCTCGTTCAAGGTGCACAGGCGCCGGCACGGGCTGGGCACGCGCCCGCCCGCCGAACGACCTGAGCGCGCATCAGCGGTGGACATCCACCACCACCCGTCCGCGCACCTGCCCGGCCAGCAGGGCGGGTGCCACGTCCAGGGCCTCGGCCAGACCGATCTCGCGTGTCATGCGCGCCAGCAGCGCCGGGTCCAGATCACGGGCCAAGCGGGCCCAGGCCGCCAGACGGTCTTCGCGGGGGCACATCACCGAATCAATGCCCGCCAGCGTCACACCCCGCAGGATGAACGGGGCCACGGTGGCGGGCAGGTCCATCCCACCAGCCAGGCCACACGCCGCCACGGTGCCCCGGTAACGCATCTGCGCACACACATTGGCCAGGGTGTGGCTGCCCACCGTGTCCACCGCCCCCGCCCAGCGCTCCTTGGCCAGCGGCTTGCCGGGCGAGGCGAAGTCAGCGCGGTCCAGCACGGTGGTGGCGCCCAGTTCGCGCAGGTAGTCCGCCTCGTGCGGACGCCCGGTGACGGCCGCCACGGTGTAGCCCAGGCGGCTCAACAAGGCCACGGCCACGCTGCCCACGCCACCGGCAGCGCCCGTCACCAGCACCTCGCCCTGGTCGGGGCGCACGCCGTGGCGCTCCAGCGCCATCACGCACAGCATGGCGGTGTAGCCGGCCGTGCCAATGGCCATGGCCTGCGCCGGGGTGAAGGCCTCAGGCAACGGCACCAGCCAGTCACCCTTGAGGCGTGCACGCTGCGCCAGACCGCCCCAGTGGGTTTCGCCCACACCCCAGCCATTGAGCACCACGGCATCGCCCGGCACCCAGTCGGGGTGGTCGCTGGCCTCCACCGTGCCCGCCAGGTCGATGCCCGGCACCATCGGAAACTGCCGCACCACGGGCGATCGGCCCGTGATCGCCAGGCCATCCTTGTAGTTCAGGGTGGAGTGCGACACCCGCACGGTCACCCCGCCAGCGTCAATCACGGGCAAGGCTGTGTCATCCAGCGACTCCAATGCGGCACGATAACCCTGATCGTCCTTGCGAATGAGGATGGCCTGGAACATGAGATCGTCCTTTGTCAGCGAGTGAGACTGCCCGGCACCGGCTGGCGCTGGACTTGGCTGTGGAGCATACCGCTGACGCTGGCGCCTGGGATGGATCAGGGACATGGCCGCTCACCGGGCGAGCTGCTGGCACTGCAACGCCGCTTGCACCAGGCCGGCTTCGAGGTGGTCAAGACCGAGAACCTCTACACCTTCGACGGCCAGCCCGGCTATGCGGCCGTTCATGGCTGACGGTGTACCGAGCCACGGAGCGCAGCGCAGAACATCAGGCTGAAGCGAAGTTCATCACTTCAAATTTCTGATTTTTCTGCGCTTGCGCAAGCCCTAAGCTTTCAACCATTGCCACAGCCTGACGGTGACACCCCGCATGCGCCACTACCCTCGCAACAGTCCTGAAGCCGCCGCCCGCCTCCTGGCCCTGAGCCTCCTGGCCGATGGCGACGTGAGTGCCGCCGAGATGCGGCGCCTGTCCGAACTGGACGTCAACGGCCGCCTGGGTCTGCCCGCCGGGGGCTTCGAGTCGGTGATTCAGACCCTGTGTGAAGACCTGATGGCCTGCGCCGACTGCTCGGGGCTCAATGGCCTGGCCTGGCACCAACTGGACCAGCACACCCTGTGCAGCCTGCTGGATGAGGTGAGCGACACAGGCCTGCAATTGATCGTGCTGCAACTGTGCGGTGCGGCCATCGACGCCGATGCCCATGTGGCCGACGACGAGCGACGCGTGCTGCAGCGCCTGGCCGACCACTGGCGGCTGCCTGCCCCCGTGCTGCGCGCCCCGAATGCCTACCGCGACCTCAAGGCCACGGTGGCCGCCTGAGTCGGAGCCTGCCGGGCTTGGTGGTCAGCCCGCATGGCAGGGCTGTTAAGCTCGCACGACCACGCGCCTCAAGCCCTGTCTGATGTTCAGCCCCCCGACCGATTCCTCTGTCCGCACGGCCCTGTGGGTGGTGGGCCTGCTGGCCGGTGCCGCGGCCACGGGCGTGCTGGGCTGGGGCCTCCAACAAGGGCAGGCCCACTGGGCGACGCAACAAGCCCAGGTCGAGGCCTGGCGCTTCGAGTTGGCCCCACTGAGCGCGGCCTTCAATGGCGAGGTGCACAGCGTCACCCCGGTGTACTTCGACGCCGCACTGGCCACGCTGAGTGAGGACGCCCAAGCCACCCTGGCGGCGCTGGCTCAAACCCTGCGCGCCGATGGCGGCCGGGTGGTGCTGTCGGGCTACCAGGCGCCATCGCTACCGACATCGGCCACCGCCACCGCCCAGCCCACCAAACCCGCCCCCCGAACCGCCCCAGCGGACATGCCCTCACTGAGCCACCTGCGGCTGGTCGCGGTGCGCGACACCCTGGTTCAGCAGGGCGTGCCCCGCGATCACATCCAGCGGGGACAGTCCCACACCCTGCAGCCCGACGACCCTCCAGAACTGGCCTCGCGGGTGGACATCACCCTCGTGCGCTGAAAGCCCCCTCAGATGCCCACTGGCGGGCCCCAGCCGTGGCAGACTGATCAGCACACCACCGCGCAGGAGCACCCGCCATGCACCGTCGTACCGCCAGCCTCAGCCTGGGCTTGTTGATCCTGGCCGCCCACCGCCAGGCCTGGGCCCTGTCCTTGGCCCAACTGAGCCAGCAAGACGCCACCGCCGGGCTCAAGACCGCGCTGGAGCGCGGCGCCCAGGCCGCCGTGGCGCTGCTGGGCCGCGAAGGCGGCTTTCTGAACAACGAGCGGGTGCGCATCCCGCTGCCAGGCTACCTGGACGATGCCGCTCAGATGCTGCGCCGCATCGGTCAGGGCCAGCGCGTGGATGAGTTGGTCACCGCCATGAACCGGGCCGCCGAGCAGGCCGTGCCCATGGGGCGTGACCTGCTGGTCAACGCGGTGAAGACCATGAGCGTCAGCGACGCCAAACAGATCCTGGGCGGCGGCGAGCAGTCGGTGACCGACTTCTTTGCGCAGAAAACCCGCCAGCCGTTGGGCGAACGCTTTCTACCGGTGGTCACGCAGGCCACGCAGAAGGTTGATCTGGCCCGCACGTACAACAAGGTGGCCGAGCGGGCCGCCCGCTTCGGTCTGATCAAAACCCAGGATGCCCAGCTGGAAGGCTACGTGACGGGCAAGACGCTGGATGGGCTCTACACCATCATCGGTGAAGAAGAGCGCAAGATCCGCCAGGACCCGGTGGGCACGGGCAGCGCCATCCTCAAGAAGGTGTTTGGCGCCCTGTGATCTCCGGCTGAGCCCGGGGTGGCCCGGGCGACTCGCTCAGCGACGCCGCAGCCGCTGGCTCTTGCGCGTGCGCTCATGGAACTCGGGCGGCTTGCCGCGCACCCAGGCCACGAAGGCGGCCACCTCGGGGTGCGCCAGCAGTGCCTCCACCGTGTGATAGTGGCGGGCCAGTTCGGTCTCGGTGAACAAGGCGTGCAACTGCCGATGGCAGATGCGGTGCAGATCTGCCGTGTAGCGCCCCCCGCGTGACTTGGGCACCAGGTGATGCGCATCACGCTGCTCAGGCGGGATGGGCCGCTCGCACAAGGGGCACAGCGGCCAGCCTTCCTCGGACAGGGCCTCGGCCTGCGCACGCTGGCGGGCCTCCAGGGCGTCCCACTGCTGCGCCAGCAACTGTCGGCGCACGCGCCCGACCATGGATCAACCCGGGCCAGCCGGACGTTCGCTGTCCGGCAGCGCGTAAGGATCAGCCACGTAGGCCGGCCCCTTCATCAACATGACGATGACGCAGCCGATGCCCACGGTCAGCAACAAGGTCCAGTGCAGGATGACGATGCCCACCAGGGCAAAGCTCAGCTGCATGAAGCCGGGCTCCCAGCTGCCATCCGGCCGCCAGGGCGATTGCGGCCACCACAGGGCGGCCAACAGCCCCACCAACACCGGCACGACGGTGCCCGCCAGGGTGATGAGGGGCAAACGCTTCCACACCGCCCATTCCCACCCGGCGGCCGAGCGCACAAAACCCGGCAGTTTGTTCAGCCACGACATGCTGACACTGTAGCGCGGGAGGGCCTGTGCGCCACCGCCGCGCGCTGGCCCACAGTCACGACAGCGTGACGTCAGTGCCGCAGAGCGGCTCACCGTGGGTCGTCAAAGCTGGTCGTGCTTGTCGCTGCGCCCCCGCGCCTTGTCCACCGGGTAGCGCTGGGCATTGAGGGCCATCTTGCGCCGCGCAGCGTCCAGCAGGTCCACCCCCGTGGCATTGGCCAGCTGCACCAGATAGAGCAGCACGTCTGCCATTTCCAGCGCCACCCGCTCGCGCTGCTCAGGGCTGAGCTGGCGGCTGTCGGCCTCGTTCATCCACTGAAAAGGCTCCAGCAGCTCACCGGCCTCCACCACCAGGGCCGAAGCCAGGTTCTTGGGCGAATGAAACGGCTGCCACGCGCGCTCGGCGGCAAACTCGTTCAGCGCCTGGGCCAGGCCGGCCAGCGAATCTTCGGCGCAACCGCTCAGAGGCGGCGGAGGGGTGTTCGACGATCCATCCATGCTGCCAGTGTGCCTCAGGCCTCGGCCGGCCGCGTGCACCCTGACGCGGCACGGCCAGCGCCAGAACGCACAACAATGGTGCAAACCGGGCCGGCACGATGTTTGCATGTGATTTGGCACACGCCGGGGCAATGCCGCCCCCGCCTGACAGTTCGGCCTGCTAACGACGGCGGCTCCTCATCCCCACGTGGAGTTCACATGAAAATCGTCGTTGTTGGCCATGGCATGGTCGGTCACAAGTTCCTCGAAAGCCTCGCCGAATCCGGCCTGACGGGCGCCGAGGTCACCGTCTTGTGCGAAGAACCCCGTCCCGCTTACGACCGCGTGCACCTGTCCGAATTCTTCTCGGGCAAAACGGCGCAAGACCTGTCTCTGGTCGAGCCCGGCTTTTTCGAGCGCACCGGCTTCGATCTGCGCCTGGCCGCCCGCGCCGCCCACATCGAGCGCCGCACCAAGACCGTGACCACGGCGGACGGTGAGCAAATCGCCTACGACAAGCTGGTGCTGGCCACGGGCTCCAACCCCTTCGTGCCGCCCATCCCGGGGCGTGACCGCCCCCACTGCTTTGTGTACCGCACCATCGAAGACCTGGAGCAGATGACCGCCTCGGGCGCGCAATCGAAAGTGGGCGTGGTGGTGGGCGGTGGCCTGCTGGGCCTGGAATGCGCCAAGGCGCTGCGCGACATGGGTCTGGACACCCACGTCATCGAGTTTGCGCCGCGCCTGATGGCCGTGCAGGTGGATGACGGCGGTGGCCGCGTTCTGCGCCGCAAGATTGAAGGGCTGGGCGTGCACGTGCACACCAGCCACAGCACCGTGAAGATCGTGGACGGCGCCGAGTGCCGTCACCGCATGGTGTTCGAAGACGGCAGCCACCTGGACACCGACATGATCGTGTTCTCGGCCGGCATCCGCCCACGCGACGAACTGGCCCGCGCCAGCCTGCTGGCCGTGGGCGCCCGTGGGGGCGTGGCCATCGACGAGCACTGCCGCACCAGCGACCCCGACATCTACGCCATTGGCGAGTGCGCCGCCTTCCAGGATCAAACCTTTGGCCTGGTGGCCCCGGGTTACGACATGGCCCGGGTGGCCGCCCGCCACCTGGCCGGCGAAGCCGGTGCTGCCTTCACGGGCGCGGACATGAGCACCAAGCTCAAGCTGATGGGCGTGGACGTGGCCAGCATAGGCGATGCGCATGGCAAGACGCCGGGCAGCCGCAGCTTTCAGTACGTTGACGAGCTCAAGCAGGTCTACAAAAAGATCGTGGTGAGCGCCGATGGCAAGCACTTGCTGGGCGCCGTGCTGGTGGGCAATGCCGATGAATACGGCACCTTGCTGCAGATGACCCTCAACGGCATCGCCCTGCCGGCCAACCCTGAGTTCTTGATCCTGCCCAGCAGCGACGGCCAGGCCAAGCCCGGCCTGGGCCCCGATGCCTTGCCCGACAGCGCCCAGATCTGCTCGTGCAACAGCGTGAGCAAGGGCCAGATCTGCGCCGCGGTGGGCGAGGGCGCCACCACCATCGCCCAAATGAAGTCGTGCACCAAGGCCGGCGCCACCTGTGGCGGCTGCGTGCCCCTGGTCACGCAGATCATGAAGGCCGAGATGAGCAAGCGCGGCCTGGCGGTCAACAACCACCTGTGCGAACACTTCAAGTACTCGCGCCAGGAGCTGTACCACCTGATCCGCGTGGGCGAGATCAAGACCTTTGACGAACTGCTGGCCAAGCACGGCAGCGGCCTGGGCTGCGACATCTGCAAGCCCGCCGCCGCCAGCATCTTCGCGTCGGTCTGGAACGAGTTCGTGCTCAAACCCCAGCTGGCCAGCCTGCAAGACAGCAACGACTACTACCTGGGCAACATCCAGAAAGACGGCACCTACAGCGTGGTGCCGCGCATGCCGGGCGGCGAGGTCACGCCCGAAGGCCTGATCGCCGTAGGCATGGTGGCCAAGAAGTACGGCCTGTACACCAAGATCACCGGCGGCCAGCGGGTGGACCTGTTCGGCGCGCGCGTGGAGCAGTTACCCCTGATCTGGGAAGAGCTGATTGCGGCGGGCTTCGAGTCGGGCCACGCCTATGGCAAAAGCCTGCGCACGGTCAAGAGCTGTGTGGGCAGCACCTGGTGCCGCTACGGCGTGGACGACAGCGTGGGCCTGGCCATCGAGCTGGAGAATCGCTACAAGGGTCTGCGCGCGCCGCACAAGATCAAGTTCGGCGTGTCGGGCTGCACCCGCGAATGTGCCGAGGCCCAGGGCAAGGACGTGGGCGTCATCGCCACCGAGAAGGGCTGGAACCTCTATGTGTGCGGCAATGGCGGCATGAAGCCCCGCCACGCCGAGCTGATCGCCTCTGACTTGTCCAAAGAGCGCCTGATCCAGTTGATCGACCGCTTCCTGATGTTCTACGTGCGCACGGCCGACCGCCTGCAGCGCACCAGCACCTGGCGCGACAACCTCGAAGGTGGGCTGGATTACCTCAAGAGCGTGCTGATCGACGACTCGCTGGGCCTGGCCGCCGAGCTGGAAGCCCAGATGCAGCACGTGGTGGACACCTACCAGTGCGAGTGGAAGACCGCCGTGACCACGCCCGAGGTGCGCCAGCGCTTCCGCAGTTTCGTCAACAGCGATGCCGTGGACGCCACCGTGACCTTCGTGCGCGAGCGTGGCCAGATCCGCCCGGCCCGACCCGATGAAAAGGCCCATGCTGCGGTGGACCCACGGCATGCGCCTGACGCGCTGGAAACGTCTCACACCGCTTGAGATCTGCCCCTGAGATCAGTCTGACACCGAACGGAGCCATCATCATGAGCGCTGTGCTGAACCCATCCCCCTGGACCCTGGTCTGCCCCGTGGCCGACATCGTGCCCAACACCGGCGTGTGCGCCCTGGTGGACGGGCACCCCGTGGCCGTCTTCCGCGTGATCACCACTGAAGGCCGTGAGGCCTTCTACGCCATCGACAACATCGACCCCAAGAACGGCGCCAATGTGCTGTCGCGCGGGCTGGTGGGCAACCTTGGCGAGCACATCGTCGTGGCGTCGCCGCTGTACAAGCACCACATCGTGCTGGCCACCGGCGTGTGCCTGGAAAACGCCGACTGGTCGGTGCGCGCCCACCACGTCGAGGTGCGTGACGGCCAGGTGTGGGTGTCGCTGGGATGAGCATGTCCACTGCGGCACCGGCAGCGGGCACCACCGTCACCCGCTCCACCTGCCCCTATTGCGGCACTGGCTGCGGCGTGAAGATCACGTCGGTGCAGGGCCAGATCGTGGATGTGCAGGGTGCCCCCGATCACCCGGCCAACTTTGGCCGGCTGTGCACCAAGGGCTCGACCCTGCACCTTACAGCCGCTGCCAGTGTCACCCAGCAAACACGGCTGCTGCAACCCCAGCAGCGCCTGCAGCGCGGCGCGGCCCCCACGCCCCTGAGCTGGGACGCTGCGCTCGACCTGGCCGCCGACCGCCTGGCCGCCATCATCCGCGAGCATGGGCCGCAGGCCGTGGCCTTCTATGGCTCGGGCCAGTTGCTGACCGAAGACTATTACGTGCTCAACAAGCTGGTGAAGGGCTTCATTGGCACCAACCAGCTCGACACCAACTCGCGCCTGTGCATGAGCAGCGCTGTCGCCGGCTACAAGGCCACGCTGGGCGCCGATGCGCCCCCCGCCTGCTACGACGACTTCGACCACGCCGAGACCCTGTTCATCGTGGGCGCCAACACGGCCTGGGCCCACCCCATCCTGTTTCGGCGCATCGAAGCCGCACGCGTGGCCCGGCCCAGCCAGAAGCTGATCGTGTCCGACCCGCGCCGCACCGAAACAGCCGAGATGGCCGACCTCTACCTGCCCATCCGCCCGGGCAGCGACGTGGCCTTGTTCCACGGCCTGCTGCACGTCATGGTGCGCGAAGGCCTGATCAACCGCGATTACATCGCCCGCCACACCACCGGCTTCGAGGCGCTGGAGGCCGCCGTCATGGCCCAGCCCGCCCAGGCCTATGCGGACATCTGCGGCATTCCCCTGGCCGATCTGGAGCAGGCCGCGCGCTGGATGGGTGGCCACACGCCCACCCTGTCGCTGTACTGCCAGGGCCTGAACCAGAGCACCGCCGGCACCGACAAAAACGCCACCCTGATCGCGCTGCACCTGGCCACGGGCCAGATCGGCACCCCTGGGGCGGGGCCGTTTTCGCTGACGGGCCAGCCCAATGCCATGGGCGGCCGCGAGGTGGGTGGCATGGCCAACCTGCTGAGCGCCCACCGCGACCTGGCCAACGCCGCGCACCGCGAAGAAGTGGCCGCCCTGTGGGGCGTGCCCGAGGTGCCCGCCCAGCCCGGCAAAACGGCGGTGGAGATGTTCGAAGCCGCCGCGCGCGGCGAGATCAAGGCCTTGTGGATTGCCTGCACCAACCCGGCACAGTCGCTGCCCGATCAGGCCACCGTGCGCCGTGCGCTGGAGCGTGCCGAGTTCGTCGTGGTGCAAGAGGCCTTTGCCAGCACCGCCACCTGCGCCTATGCCGACCTGCTGCTGCCCGCCACCACCTGGGGCGAAAAAGATGGCACCGTGACCAACAGCGAGCGCCGCATCAGCCGCGTGCGCCCCGCCGTGCCCCCGGCCGGTGAAGCCCGCCACGACTGGGCCATCTTCACTGCCCTGGGTCAGCGCCTGGAGGCGCGCCTGCCCGAGCGCGTGGCCGCCTACCGCCCCGGTACCACCACGCTGTTTGACTACCCCACGCCCGAAAGCGTGTGGAACGAACACCGCGAATCCACCCGTGGGCGCGACCTCGACATCACCGGCCTGAGCTACACCCTGCTCGAACAACAAGGCCCGCAGCAGTGGCCCTACCCGGAAGGCGCCACCCAGGGCCGAGAGCGCCTGTACGCCGACGGCCGCTTTGCCACACCCGATGGCAAAGCCCGCTTCGTGACGGCCGCCTGGCGTGCGCCCCGCGAGCAGGCCGACGCCGAGTACCCCTTCGTGCTCAACACCGGCCGCCTGCGCGACCAATGGCATGGCATGAGCCGCACCGGCACCCTGGGCCGCCTGTTCGGCCACGTGAGCGAGCCCGCCATCGAGCTGCACCCCGACGACCTGCAACAGCAGGGCCTGAGTGACGGCCAACTGCTGCGCGTGCGCTCACGCCGGGGGAAGATGCTGATCCCGGCACGCGCCAGCAGCAGCCAACGCCGGGGGGAGGCCTACATCGCCATGCACTGGGGCGAGGAGTTCATCAGCGGCCGTGGGCGCGATGGCCAACGCCTGCAGGGCGTCAATGCCCTGACGCAACCCGCGTTTTGTCCCAGCTCCAAACAGCCCGAACTGAAGGTGGCCAGCATCGCCATCGAACCCGCCAACTTGCCCTGGCAGGCCGTGTTCATGGCCTGGCTGCCCGCCGATGAGGCCCTGGCCCTGCGTGAACGCCTCAAGCGCCTGGCCGATGAGTTCGCTTTCACCAGCAGCGTGCCCTTCGGGCGCGAGCCCGATGCCCAGGCCCGCGTGGGCGTGTGGCTGCGCGTGGCAGATGCGCAGGCCCCATCGGCCGAGCGCCTGAGCGAGCTGGCTGACCTGTTCGGCCTGCAAGGCCCCACCGTGCTGCGCTATGACGACGAGGCGCGCCACCACCACCGCTGGCTGCGGGTTCAACCAGACCGCGACGGCGCCCACCACCTGCGCGCCCTGATGCTGGCCGGTGACACCCGCGCCACCCACTGGCTGCCCGCCCTGCTGAAGGCCGATCACGACGTGGCCGAACTGGGCGCCCTGTTGCTGCACCCCGGCGCCACCGCGCCCATCAAGGTGGCCGATGCCGGCAAGCAGGTCTGCACCTGCTACAACGTGACCGAACCCCAGATCGTGGCCCACCTGCAGCACTGCGAGGGCAGCGCCGACGCCCGCCTGGCCCATCTGCAAGGCGCCTTGAAATGCGGCACCAACTGCGGCTCGTGCGTGCCCACCTTGCGCACCCTGGTGCGCGACAACCCATTCTCAGGAGCATCCACCGTGGTGCCCATTGTTGAAGACCGATCAAACCGTCAAGCGGCCTGAGTATCACTTTCGTTCTTTGGATCCGACCCTAAAACGCCGATTGCGAACCTCGACAAGACGGCCCCCCGCTGCAACCACCATGTCCAACTTCAAGACCTTCCTGCGCGCAGGGCACGCACCCACCCTGTTTGCCTCCTTCCTGTACTTCGACCTCACCTTCGCCATCTGGGTGCTCAACGGCGCCATGGCCCCGTTCATCAAGGATAGCTTCAACCTCACTGCGGCCGAAGTCGGCTTCATGGTGTCGGTACCCATCGTGGCCGGTGCCATGATGCGCTTTCCCCTAGGCTTGCTGGCCCAGTACATCGGGCGCAAGAGTGCGGCCATGGTCGAGATGGGGCTGATCGTGCTCGCCCTGGTCTACGGCTTCTTCTTGGTGGATTCGCACAGCGAGGTCCTGGCCATGGGCGTGTTGCTGGGCATCGCCGGCGGTAGTTTCGGCATCGCCTTATCGCTGGGCTCGGGCTGGTTCCCGCCCAAGTACAAGGGCCTGGCCATGGGTATTGCGGGTGCCGGCAACAGCGGTACGGTGCTGGCGGTGCTGTTTGCACCGCCCCTGGCCACGGCCTACGGCTGGCAAGCGGTGTATGGTCTCGCCGCTGTCACCATGCTCATCCCCATGGTGGTGATGGCCGTGATGGCCAAGGAGCCGCCCGACATCGAACACCAGACGCTGCGCGAACACACCGCCTGCCTGTTCGAAAAAGACGGCTGGGCCTTCAGCCTGATCTACATCGTCACCTTCGGCGGCTTCATCGGCCTGGCCAACTTCCTGCCCACCTACTTCTACGACCAGTTCAAGGTCACCAAGATCGAAGCGGGTCAACTCACCATGCTGGCCACGCTCATGGGCTCGGCCACCCGTGTGTTGGGTGGCTGGCTGTCTGACCGTTGGGGCGGCGTCAACACGCTGTCGGCCGTGCTGGTGTTCGTGATCGCCACACTGCTGGTGTGCAGCATGATGGGCACCAACCTGGCACTGACCACACTGCTGTTCATGCTGTGCTTTGCTGCTCTGGGCGCGGGCAATGGGGCGCTGTTCCAACTGGTGCCACTGCGTTGGCCGCTGACCACGGCGGTAGCTGGCTCAATGATCGGCGAGCTGGGAGCCCTCGGCGGTGGCCTGATCCCCAACGCCATGGGCCAGTCAAAGCAGCACTTCGACACCTACTTCTACGGCTTCCTGGGCTTTACCATCTTCGCTGCCGTGATCCTGGTGATGCTGCGCGTGATGCAGATCCGATGGACGCGCACCTGGGCCGAGAAGGGTGGGCGCGCCCGCAGTGTCAGCGGTACGGCTGCTGCTTTCACCCAGACCGCCGCAGGACGCTGAGCCCGGCAAACCCAAACGATGGAGTGTGCGCCGATGTCTGATACAGGAACTCGCAAGAAGCTGGTGGTGATCGGCAACGGCATGGCCGGCATGCGCACGGTGGAGGAGTTGCTGAAACTGTCGCCCGACCTGTATGACATCACCGTGTTCGGGGCCGAGCCACACCCCAACTACAACCGGATCATGCTGTCACCCGTGCTGGCCGGCGAGCAGACCATCGACGACATCATCCTGCACCCCATCAGCTGGTACGAACAAAACGGCATCACCTTGCACCGGGGGCACACAGTCACCTCGGTAGATCGGCGTCGACGCGTTGTGCGTACCGCCAGCGGACTGGAGGCCACATATGACCGGCTCTTGCTGGCCACAGGGTCACAGCCATTCATCCTGCCCGTTCCCGGTCACACTCTGCAAGGTGTGATCGCCTACCGCGACATTGCCGATACGCAAACCATGATCGAAGCCGCGCGCACGCATCGCCACGCGGTGGTCATCGGTGGCGGCCTGCTGGGCCTGGAAGCAGCCAACGGGCTGCGCGTGCGGGGTATGGATGTCACCGTGGTGCATCTGGGCGAATGGCTGCTGGATCGCCAACTCGATCGCGAAGCAGCCAGCTTGCTGCAGGGAGAGCTGAGCGCGCGGGGCATTCAGTTCGCGTTGCAGGCGAACACGGCGGCTTGTCTGGACGATGGGCGGGGGCGGGTACGTGCGCTCGCGCTCAAGGACGGACGCGAGATCGCTGCTGATCTGGTCGTGATGGCTGCCGGTATTCGTCCCCAGGTTGCACTGGCCGAATCCATGGGCCTGCAATGCAACCGTGGGGTGCTGGTGACCGACACGCTTCAGAGCATCACCGATCCGCGCATCTATGCGGTCGGCGAATGCGCCAACCACCGGGGTACCGCCTATGGGCTGGTGGCACCCCTCTACGAACAGGCTCAGGTGTGTGCCACTCATCTGGCCAATTGGGGCATCGGCCGCTACTTGGGTAGCCAGGTCAGTACCAAACTCAAGGTGACAGGCATCGACCTGTTTTCAGCGGGTGATTTCATGGGCTCGGAAGGCACCGAATCGGTCTTCTTGCGCGACCCTCTGCGCGGGGTTTACAAGAAGCTGGTATTCAAAGACTCTCGGCTAGTCGGGGCCTGCCTGTACGGTGACATCCGCGATGGAGCCTGGTACTTTGATTTGATCCGCAGCAGCCATTCAGTGGGCGACCAACGAGACACCCTGATCTTCGGACCGCCCCAGGCTGCAACGGCCTAACGCCGCATCGTGGGACCGGATCTCACTGCCTTGGTAAGAACACCAGCCAGTACACCAACAGCAGATTGAACAACAGGGACACGCCAAAAGCGATCTGCCAGACTGCCGCAGGATTACGCTCCAAAAGGGCGGAGGACCGTGGAGGCGTCAGCGGGCGCGATGCACCGCGCTCCAGGGCCAAACGGAACTCTTCGGCGGTTTCAAAACGCTGTTTGGGGTCACGGGCCACGGCTTTCAGCACTATGTGATCCAGCCAGATGGGAATGTCGGGACGAACCCGTGACGGGGCCACCGGATCGCGCCGGTAGCGGCCCACCTGGTAGGGCTCAATCTCCCCGTAAGGCAGGCGGCCTGTCAGCCAGAGGTAAAGACATACACCTAACGCATACAGGTCGGATCTCGGCGTGGCCCGCGCCAGTGCGGGTTCGTCTGACCATTGTTCCGGACTCATGAAACTGGGGGTGCCTGCGTGCAACACCCGCAGCGCTTCGGGCTCCCGACCTGAAAGCGCCACGCCCAGATCCAGGATGCGCCATTGACCGTCATTGCCCAAATGCAGGTTATCGGGCTTGATGTCTCGATGGATAACGCCGTGCTGGTGGAGGCGTCCCAAGGTGCGGGTCAGGCTGATGGCCGCCTGCACGATATCGGGCACGGTAAATGGTGTTTTGTGGTCCAGCAGTTGTGCCAGGGATTGGCCTTCCAGCCAATCTGACAGGGTGTAAAACGCACTGGGGTTGGTCGGTTCAGTGATGTGCAACAAACCCTCGGCCTGCCTCTCAGACACACGAGCCCCCAGCCATGCCTCATGGGCCAGCATATCGAGCTCTTGCCTATCGTTCGCTCGCGACTCATGCAGCGTTTTGAGCGCATGCATGGTGCCCCGAGCCTGATCGCGCACTCGGTACACTCGGTGTACGCCGTTATTGAACACCAATTCTTCCACCACCATCCCGTCAAGCTGCTCACCCACTTGCAAGCGGGGCGGTACCGGAAGCTGGCGCCCACGGCGCTTTGCGTCAGCCAGACTGCGGGTATCGAGGCCCCGGACCCGCAGCACCAAGGCCGTCGCGTTGTCGCGTCCGCCAGCAGCCAAGGCCCCCTGCACCAGGGCCACGGCGGCCTCCTGTGCCGACCCTTGCTGCGCCAGCTCATGCATCTGTGCGCGCTTCAGGTATCTGTGTACTCCATCGGTACTCAACACGAATGTATCGCCCACCTGCATGTCACCATCCAGGTAGTCCACGCGCAAGGCTTCATCCAGCCCCATTGCCCGCGTCAGTCCGTTGTGGAAATCGGTGTGGCCCATCACATGATCTTGCGTGAGCTGCAGACACTCGCCGTCTCGGATCAACCAGGCGCGGCTGTCGCCAACATGGGCCAACGTGAACCCGTGAGCCCGCATCACGAGAGCGGTCAAAGTGCACAGGCCGGTCTCTGCCGCAGGCTCTCCAGGCCGACGGGCGTGCTGTCGCCGTCGGTTGTGATCGGCCAGCCACGAATTGTGTGCCGTCATCAGGCGGTCCAGTGCCACGGTCGGATCCCAGGTGGCTGGGGTGGCGTACCAGTCGTTCAACAGCATCTGCACCGTGCTACGGGCGGCCTCCAACCCACGGCCGCCGGTCGATACCCCATCGGCCACAGCCGCCACCACCCCCCAGGCACCCTCGGCAGGCCCTGGCAAGCGAACGCCCCCCCAATCCTCCAGGGTGGTGCGTGGTCCGCGTTCTGAAGCGTAGCCAATGTCCAGATCAAAGCTCATGGGCTGTCGAGCTTAGCGTTTTATCCACCACATCATGTGGCGAATCATGCAATGGTCAGACCAAAAGACTCACAATGTGGCTTTGACACCCATCTTGTTCTGACGCCCCCTACCCCCCGTTCATGTCCAAACCCTCTCTGTCCGTCTCCAGCCTCGTGCTGCGCGCCCGCCAGCTTGAGACCGAAGCCATCCAGTGCCTGGCCCACCGTGTCGAACTGGTCGACGCCATGGGCCAGTGCATCGACGCCCTGCAGCGCGAGCGCGGTGCCAGCAGCATTTACCTGGCCTCGGGCGGACAGCGCTTTGCCGAAGAACGACAGGCCGCCGTGAGCGAGGCTCAGCCCGCCGAGGCCCGGGTGCGCACGATGTTCGAACGGCAATTGGCCTCCGCCTCAGGCGCCAGCCCCCGTCTGCTGTCGCTGATGGCCTGGGTGCTGCTGGATCTGGATGCGCTGCCCGAGTTGCGCCAGCGCATTGCCCAGCATCAGATGAGTGCTCAGGACAGCATCATGGCCTTCAGCCGCCTGATCGGCAGCCAGGTCGAGCTGGTTTTTCACCTGGCCGACGCGGCCCTGCACCCGGCGGTGTCTCGTCAGTTGGTGGCCCTGGTGCACTTGCTGCAGGGCAAAGAGCTGGCCGGCCAAGAGCGCGCCCTGGGTGGTCAGCTCTTTGCCTCCGGTCAGCGCGATGACGAGCAGCAGCAACGCATCGTGCACCTGATCGAGGCGCAAGAGCGCAGCCTGGCCGTGTTCGAGGAGTTTGCCGACCCCACGCAGGCCGAGCGCTGGCAGCAAGCCCAGCTCACGCCCAATGCGGCGCAGATCGAACGGCTGCGTCGCACCCTGTGCAGCACCAGCACCCGCGCCGTGCTGGACCCGGCGCAAACCGAGCCCTGGTTCCAGACCACCAGTCAGCGCATCAGCCAGATGTGGCAGCTGGAAGTGGCGTTGGTGGAGGCCCTGCGGCTCGACTGCCAGCAGCAGATCGAGGCCTCCAAGGCGCAACTGCAAGACGCCCGCGAACTGCTGGACCAGCTCAAGCAAAACCCGCCCGCCCACACCCACGCCGTGGAACGCTTTTTCAGCGCAGGAGGCGCAGACCTCAAGCCCCCGGTGCTGGCCCCCCTGGCTGATGCCGGCGATGCCGCGCGGGGGCAGCCCAACCCGGCCGCCAGCACAGCGACCGCCGACTCACCCCTGGTGGAGTTGCTGCAAGCGCAATCCGAGCGCATGGCCCAGATGGAGGCCGAGCTGGAATCGGCCAAGCGGGCGCTGAACGACCGCAAGGTGATCGAACGGGCCAAGGGCGCGCTCATGTCTCGCCTGGGCCTGACCGAAGAAGCCGCCTATCGCGCCTTGCAAAAAGCGGCCATGGACCACAACAAGCGCCTGGTGGACGTGGCCGAAGCCGCCCTGGCCTTGCCCGACCTGGCGTTTGCGGCCGGTGGGCGCTCACCGACGGGGCGCTGACACTCAGCCCTTCGCATTCGTGGTGCGCGGCACGCGCACCATGCAGATCACGTCAAACGGGCACACCACCGCACACCGGGCGCAGCCCGTGCACCCCGGCACATCATGCAGCTCGGCCAGCTTCGGGCCCCAACCACGCGGGTGGCTCGTGGCCAGCCACAGCACCTGGGGCGGGCACGCGGCCACGCAACGTCCACAGCCGGTACAGCGGTCGGGGTTCACCTCGGGCAGGGCCACGCTGCGCTTGCCCGGGGACATGGTCTGAGCCTGATTGGCGCAACAGGTCTGACTGTCGGCTCAGGCCACCGGCCCCGCCGCGGCCAGCTTGTCTTGCGTCATGGTGTCAAAGTCACTGGCGTCGTGACGCTCGTGCAACTGCGTGCTGGGGTCGCCCCACACGCGGTTCACCATGCGCCCACGGCGCGCAGCCGGGCGCTGGGCAATCTCGTCGGCCCAGCGCAGCACATGGGTGTACTCCTGCACCTGCAAAAACTCGCCCGCTTCATAGAGCTGGCCCTTCACCAGGGCGCCATACCAGGGCCACACGGCCATGTCGGCGATGGTGTAGTCGTCGCCAATCAGATAACGGCGCTCGGCCAGCAGGCGGTTCAACACGTCCAGCTGGCGCTTGACCTCCATGGCGTAGCGGTCGATCGCGTATTCGATCTTCACCGGCGCATACGCATAAAAGTGCCCAAAGCCCCCGCCCAAAAACGGCGCGCTGCCCATCTGCCAGAACAGCCATGACAGGCACTCGGCCCGCGCGGCGGGCTCGGTGGGCAGGAAGGCGCCAAACTTTTCCGCCAGGTACATCAGGATGGCGCCAGACTCGAACACCCGGATGGCCTGCCCACCCTGGGCCTCGGGGCTGCGGTCCAGCAGCGCCGGGATCTTGCTGTTGGGGTTCACGGCCACGAAGCCGCTGCCAAACTGCGCGCCCGTGTTGATGGGGATGAGCCAGGCGTCGTACTCGGCGCCTGCGTGACCCAGCGCCAGCAGCTCTTCCAGCATCACCGTCACCTTCACGCCATTGGGCGTGCCCAGCGAGTACAGCTGCAGCGGGTGGCGCCCCACGGGTAACTCAGCCTCGTGCGTGGGCCCGGCGATGGGCCGGTTGATGTTGGCAAACTGGCCGCCGTGGCCCTGCTTCCAGGTCCAGACCTTGGGCGGGGTGTAGGCGGCGTTGGCGGGGACGTCAGACATCGCAGGCTCCATCGGTGTGCATGAGGAATGGCGTGAACCATCCACCCGGCAGCTTAACAAGCCCAAGCCGGGGGTTCCCATGTCAGGGCTTTCCGGGCTTCCTGGACATCCTGCCTGTACTGTTGAGCATCCTCGGCGCCCCGGTGATCACGCTCAGCAACCCACGTAATCAATGAACCCCTTGTTGAGGCTGCCCAGCTTGCGCTGCAGGCGGTAGACACCGCCACCTTCACGCGTTTGCGAGGCATCGGTGTTGCCCTCGATGGTGTGCACGTAGCCTCCCTCCACGCGTTCCACGAAGCCCGTGTGGCCCTTGCCGCCACCAAAGTCCATGATGAATACCATGCCCGGCTGCACCAGTGCCGGGTTGTCGGTGGCCTCGGCACCGCTGAGGCGGCGCGCACCCCGTGCTGGCGCCTGCCTCCAGTGCGCCAGGCAGCTGGCGGTTTTCACCATGGGGTTGGGGCGCCCAGCCGCCAGCGCGGCTTCATCAAAGCACCAGTACGTGAAGGCGCAACACCAGGCCAGACCGGGCGACACGCCCGCCCGCAACAGGTAGGCATCCACCTCGGGCCCCCGGTTGCTGTTGCGCGGCACCTCCATCACGCCCACTTGCGAGGCCGCCTGTCCCAGCACCGCCGCCATGTACGGGTCTCGCACCACCTCGATCTGCGGTACGCGGTCAGCCCCGAACAGCGCCGACCAGGTCAGCGATCCCACCTCGCCATCGATCTTCAGGGCCTGGCCCTGGTCATCCAGATGACGCGCCTGAAAGAGCTTGACAGCCTGCCTCATGCTGGGGCCAAAGTGCGGGTTCTCAGGGTCCAGCTGCAGCGCCTCGTCACCCCGCAGCGCCAGCGCCTTGTTCAGCGCCGTCTTCAAAGCCTTGACAATGCGGGCATCGCGCTCGCCCTGCTTGATGACCCAACCTGGGTATCTCATGACCATGTCCCTTCTTGGTGGTGTTGCGCCAACTCTGCAGTCTCATGCGTACGAGACCGGCTGCCCATCACTCACCTTAGCAGGCCGTTGAAAAAGTGCTCATTGAACGTGCTGCGGCCGCTGATTTCGAAGACGCGGGCCACTTCGACGCGCCTGCGAAGCGATTTCGAGGGGCGCTTCGGCCCGATTGCAGGCTCTTTTGCCCATTTCGGGCGCACGTATCCCACGGCTTACGCATGATGCGCGTCCCACCAGCCGCCCAGGCTGCCCATACGCACCAGGTTGTAGGTGGCAAAGCACAGCAGCGCCTGGCCCGTGAGCTTGGCATGGCCAATGAGTTTGGTCTTGGCCAGACCGCCCACCGTCTCGGCCCAGCCAAAGGCCTCTTCGATGCGCTTGCGCACCTTCTGACTGGCCTTGTAGCCCTCCTGCCGTGTGAGCCGGGCATCCACCGACGAGTGCTTGTCCTTGGCCGCCACGTGAGGTGTGACCTTGAGCTTTCTGCAGCCCTTGATGAAGGCCTTGCAGTCGTAGCCCTTGTCGGCTCCGACCGTGGCCCGTTTGTTCTTG
>JBKBMV010000030.1:0-25862 GCA_046295615.1 Aquabacterium sp. | reverse complement strand
CAGAACTTCATCGCCATCGCCTACCTGCGCATGTCCAAGCTCAAGCACCTGCCGGCCAGTCCGTTCGCGCCGGCGATGCCCCAGTGACAGTGTTGCTTTCCACACGAAACGACATGGAGCCAGGGTAAGCCATTTGCGTTCATTCGTACTAGCCGAGATGATGTCTTCGTCCCACCAGAGGCGGCCGAGGCCTTCACCCCCGGAACGCAATACGACGTCACCTGCCTAGCTATTCGGCGCACCAATAAGCAGGGCAAGACCGGCTGGCGCGCTGTGAAATTCATCGAGGAAAAAGAAGATCAGCCCCCGGCTGACTTCTGAGGTATAGGCATCATGGCTTTCGACCAAACAACAAGAAACTGCCTGCAGCGCTTCGTCAACGAGGCGCGCCGCACGCTCGAGGAAGAGTTCACCCGCCAGCTGCAGAACGACTATGGCATGGACCCGAACGCGGGCACCGTGGCGGAGCTAGCCAGCTTGCGCCATATCAACGACGCCCAGCGCGAAGCCAACTCCGTAACATCGTAGCGCTACGTTATCGTAGCGTTACGATGGTCTCCGCATGATCGCTCGCGGCAGCTATCGCGGCCATGTGCTTTCAATGGCAAATAAAGTGCACTAGAATGGCACTTAAGCAATTTATTTGGCGTTAAGGGTCATAAAAGTGACTTTTCATCTCTCGACTTCCGCCGAGATCCTGCACGCGCTGGGTGTTCGTCTGCGCGAGCAGCGGCTTGCCCAATCGCTGACGCAGCGTGAACTGGCGCAAATGGCTGGACTGTCGCTGGGGGCGTTGCGCAAACTCGAAAGCGACGGTCAGTGCTCGCTGGAAACGCTGGTCCGCGTCGCGCAGGCGCTTGGCTTGCAGGAGGCGCTGGACGATCTCTTTGTGCTCAAACGGCAATCCATCGCCCAGATGGAACAAGTAGACCTTGTCAGCCGCCGCCAGCGTGCGCCGCGCAAGAGAACATCATGAAGCTGCTTACCGTGCATTATTGCGGCTGGGGCGAGGACTGGCCGCTGGGACGACTGGCCGATGACGGTCAATCCCTGCTCTTCGAATATTCTCCCGAAGCCCTGTCTCAGGGCCTGGAATTGTCGCCCTTGCACCTCAAGCTGCGTGCGGATGCCTACGGTGGTTTTCCGACCCATTTGCATCGCCTTCCGGGCCTGATCGCCGACAGTCTGCCTGACGGCTGGGGTTTGCTGCTGATGGATCGCCTGTTCCGTCAGCACGGCTTGCGCCATCCCGGGCCGCTCGACCGGCTGGCCTTCATTGGTGAGCGCACCATGGGCGCGTTACGCTTCGTTCCGGCAAGCGACGCCGGCGCCCACGAGCCCGACTGGTCCTTGCTGGCGCTGGCCGAGCAAAGCCGTCTCGCGCTCGCGGGCGAGGCGGGGGCAGCCCTGCGCGAGCTCGCGCTCACCGGCGGCTCACCGCAAGGGGCCAGGCCCAAGGCCTTGGTGCAGTACGACGCAATGACCGGGCAGGTCAGCACCCGTCCGGATGCGCCCGGCAGCCCCTGGCTGGTCAAGTTCCCGGCGCAGAACGAACACAAAGAGGTTTGCGTCATCGAGCAGCTCTATGCCGAGTTGGCTCGGGATTGCGGACTGGATGTGCCCGAAAGTCGTTGGTTCGACCTTGGCCCCGAACTGGCCGCCTTCGGCGTCGCGCGCTTCGACCGGGAGGGAGGGCAACGCGTCCCGGTGCACAGTCTGGCTGGATTGTTGCAAGTGGATTTTCGCCTGCCCGGTGCCACCGACTATACCGCCTTCCTGCGGGCTACCCGTTTCCTGACGCGCGACGAGCGCGAAGTGGAGAAAGCCTACGCACGAGCCGTCTTCAATGTGCTTTTCCACAACCGTGACGACCATCCCAAGAATTTCGCGTGGCGTCTCGGGCCTGACCGGCGCTGGCGTCTGGCTCCGGCATTCGACCTGACCTTCAGCGAAGGCCCGATGGGCCAGCATCACCTGGACGTTTGCGGCGAAGGTGCTGCCATCGAACGCCGGCATTTATTGCGTCTGGCGGAGGAAGGTGGCGTCCCAAGGAAACGGGCGGAAGAGGTCATCGAACGGATGTTGCTGCAGGCAAGCCCATTGGGTGAGCGGTTGGAGCGTGCGCCGATCAGGCAGATGCTGGCGCAACAGATAAAATCCGCCATTGATGACTGTCGCCGGCGTCTGGAAAGCTGAATCCGAGCCGGCGCAACGGCGACAGATCACGGTTGAACGTACTCAACGCTGAGTTTCTTGAGTACAAACATGAGTATGTTTTTTAATGGAGCAGCATGGTGAACTGTTTATTCAACGACTTGCAGTCACAATCGCTGTTCAACGTCTAAGCACGACGGGCGCCATCGGACAATGTGACGCCGCTTCAGATTGAAGACCGACCATCCGATGGAGCCTCACGATGTCCTGGTTTGACAACCGCCATCACTCGGCGGTGACCCGGCTCACCGAGCAGCTCCTCCGGCTGTGCGCCGTGGGGCTGCTCTGTCTGGCCGCCACCGGCTGTTCCATCCTGCCCGCCAGTGTGGACGCTGAGTTTGCCCCGCCTGCCCGAGGAGAGCCGACCCCCTACGGTTCACGGCTGAAGATGCCGCCGCCCCCTGCGGCCACGCCCGAGGCCCCAGCCTTTGTGCTGCCAAAAACGGTTTGCCGGGGTGTTTTCACCGCCCGGTGAGGTCAATGTGGACGGGATGATGGCGTTCATCCGCAAGCACCACGAGGCCCGCACGCCCTTTGACCACTACTTCAATCTGGACGATACCCCGATCCCCACCCGAGACAATCGGTCGCTGGCAGCGATGCGGGAGTATGTCGGCATCACGGCCAAATCCGTCATCCTGCCCGGGCAGTTGGTGGACCCGAGCAGGCTGAAAGTCATGATCACGGGTGACGTTCCCGCTGCCCACATCGACGTGCATTTCGAGATACGGCGAGAGCTGCACCGACGGCTGTTCCCGGACACCCGCGTGGGCCTGCTGCTGGAGATCGACGCCGCCGAGAGAACCATGCACTTCCGCGATGACGTGTGGGCCTTCATCCAGCGGACCTTGCGCGGCTTGCCCGCCACCGACACCGATCCGGAAACCGTGCGCGCCCATGTTCTGCGCGAGGCAGACCAGTTCTTCACGAATGTGTCGAGCCCGGCGACGGCCGCCTTGGGCCGGTGATGTGGCCGACGGACGCCTGATGTCGGCGTTCTTTTGACGTCCGGCCTACAGTTTTCCGCAGAGTCTTCCGATATCCCCGGTATGCCGCAGGCGCGGCACGGTGTGTGCCCCGATGGCGCATGACGGAATGACAGAGGACTCACATGGAAACCTTGCAAGCAGCCCCCGCCAACACCACCTCGCCGGCGCCTGCCAGCAGCGGATTGGGCATGGCATTGCGGGCCAATGGCAACCGTCAGGTGCGACATGTGCCCGCCGGGCGTGAATACCTCACGTTCCGTCTGGGAACCGAAGAGTACGGCATCGACATCCTGAAGGTTCAGGAAATCCGATCGTACGAGCAGCCCACCAAGATCGCCAACGCCCCGGCTTACCTCAAGGGTGTCGTCAACCTGCGTGGCGTGATCGTGCCCATCGTTGACCTTCGGGTGAAGTTCAACTGCGTGAACTACGACGGCGACTCCGACGTGGACAGCTTCACGGTGGTGATCGTGCTCAACGTCAAGGGCCGTGTGGTGGGCGCGGTGGTCGATTCGGTCAGCGATGTGATGCAGCTGTCGGATCAGATGATCCAGCCTGCGCCCGAGATGAGTGATTCGCTGGTGGACACCACCTACATCACCGGGATTGCCAACATCAGCGAGCGCCTGCTGATCTTGATGGACATCGAGTCCCTGATGAGCAGCGCCGACATGGGCCTGATCAAGCAGATGTCAGACTTCTGACACTGGCTCTGCCGTCGACCACAGGGGCCTTCGGGCCCCTGAGTCATTTCCGCATCGGAGGACGGTCATTCGACCTGGCGCAAGGTCATGACCACGGGGCGGCGGCTGACGCCACGCAAGGTCCACCAACCCGCCGACCAGGCCAGGGCGGCGCCCACCAGGGCACCCGGCAGCGGCCACCACCAAGGGGCCTGCCAGCTGAACTCGAAGACGAACTCGGCCAGGGCCCAGGCAATCGCCAGTGAGGCGGCGCCGGCAAGCACCCCCGCCAGCCCGCCCAACACCAGCAACTCGGTGCGCTGCACCCTGGACATCAGGGCATGCGTGGCCCCCAGCGACCGCAGGATGGCCCAATCGCGGGCCCGCCGCTCGCGTGAACTGGTCATGCCCGCCACCAGCACCACCAGGCCGGCCGCGAGGGTGAAGGCAAACAGGAACTCGACCGCCGAAATCACCTGATTCATCACGCTTTGCACCTGGGCCAGGGTGGCCGACACGTCGATGACGGTGACGTTGGGGAAGTCTTGCACCAGGGTGCGGTCCAGGTTGACGCCGACGGGCACCCGGAAGGCGGTGATGTAGGTGACGGGCCAGGTTGGCATCTCGGCCGATGGGGCCATGACGAAGAAGTTCACCCGCATGGACGCCCAATCCACCCGGCGCACACTGGTGATGCGCCCTTCGTGCAGAAAGCCTGCCATCTCGAACCTCAGCCGGTCACCCATCTGCAGGCCCAGGGTCTGCATCAGGCCTTCTTCCACGCTGAAGCCCTGCTCGCCCCCCGCGTCATAGCGCCCGGCCACGACCGGGTTGTGCACGGCAGCCTGGGCGGCAAAGCTGAGGTTGAACTCGCGTTCGATCAGGCGCCGAGCCCGGTCTTCATGGAAGCGTTCGCCCTTGACAGCCTGACCGTTGATGGCCACCAGCCGGGCCCGAGTCATGGGATACCAGTCGTAGGTGCTGACCCCTGCCTCGCGCAAGCGGGCCTGGAAGGGCTCCACCTGATCGGGCTGGATGTTGATGACAAATCGGTCAGGCGCGTCTTGTGGGGTGGCTGCGCGCCAACTGTCCACCAGATCGGTGCGGATGAGCACCAGCAGCATCAAGGCCAGCAAGCCCACGCCCAGGGCGGCCACCTGCACCACGGTTTGCCCCGTCTGCGCGGTGAGTTGCCGCACCGACAGGCTCAGCCAGGCCGGCCAACGCCCCGCGCGCGCACGCGCCCAGCGGCCCAGGCCCCTGGCCAGGCCCCAACCGGCCAGGGCAAACACCCCCACGGCCACGGCAAAGCCACCCAGGGCGATGCCGCCCAGCAGCAAATCGCCGGCCACCGACAACAACAAGCCGATCAGGGCCAGCAGGCCCAGGCCAGCCACCGTCCAGGAGGCGGCACGGGGCTCACCCAGGTCGCGGCGCAGCACGCGCAGCGGTGGCACCTGGGCCAGTTGCAGCACCGAAGGCAGGCCAAAGCCCAGTGTCAACAGCACCCCCACCGACAAGCCCAGCAACCAGGGCGCCAGCCCCGCTGCGGGCAGGCTGACCGACACCAGATTGCCCAGCAACCACACAAACACCAGATGGAAGGCCCAGCCCAGCAGCGAGCCGAGCACACTGGCCATCACCCCCACCCCGAGAAACTGCAGGGCATAGGCCTTGGCCATGAACGACTGCGGCACGCCAAACACGCGCAACAGGGCGCAGTCGTCCAGCCGCCGCATGGCGAAATCGCGGGCCACCACGGCCACCGCCACGGCCGACAGCAAGGCGGCCAGCAAGGCCACCAGCCTCAGGAACAGGCTGGCCCGGTCCAGGGTGGTGCGCATCTGGGGCTGCGCTTGCTCCAGCGTTTCCACGCGGGCACCTCGGGTGGTCTCGGCCTGGGCTTGCACCCAACGGGTGTAGGCCTGCACGGCAGCATCGCTGCCCGTGACGGACTTGACGGGCCCTGAACCAGCCGCACCGTTGGCCTTGTTGGCCTCCGCGCCTGGGCTGGTGCCCGGATCACGCACGGCGTCGCTGCCCCGGGCGGCCGAGGCCACCAGCACCCGGTAGGTCACCCGGCTGGCGGGCTGGATCAGTTCGGTGCGGGCCAGATCAGCCTGGTTCATCATCACCCGGGGCGAGAAATTGACAAACCCCGCCCCTCGGTCTGGCTCGCTGACGATCACGGCGGTCACACGCAGTGCCGCCTCACCCATCCAGAGCACATCGCCCAGTTGCACCCCCAGGCCATCGAGCACATTGGGATCCACCCACAACTCGCCCACCGGGGGGCCACCCGCAGGTGCGGGCCGGGGCTCACCCACGCGGCCCTGGGCATCGGCGGTGGCAATGGTCAGGCGGCCGCGCAAGGGATAGGCCTCATCCACGGCCTTGAGCGCCACCAGGCGCGACTCCCCTCCCCGCTCGTCAGGCGCGCGCGCCATGCTGGGAAAGACCCAGGTGCGGCTGGTGCGCAGGCCTTGACGGTGCGCCTCCTCGATCCAGGCAGGCTCGATGGGTTGATCGGCCACGACCACCACGTCGCCCCCCAACAACTGGGCGGCATCGCGGGTCAAACCCCGTTCAATGCGGTTGGCGAAGAACGATACGGCCGTCAAGGCCGCCACGGCCAGGGCCACAGCCAGTAGCAGCAAGCGCATGCTGCCACCCCGGAAATCACGCCAGGTTTGCACCCAGGCCCAACGCCACACCGAAGGCACGACCGCAGACGATGTCAAAGACACAGGCAACCCTATCCGATCACAAGCGATCGGGCATGATGTCATTTTCTGAACTACCTTGCTGAGCCTTGCCACCATGCCCGTGGATTACCTGCGATCGCTGACGGCGGTCGAACGAAGCCGCCGCGCCAACGTGCACCTGGGCGTGTCGCTGTGCTTCATCGCCGGTGCGGTCAATGCCGGCGGTTTTCTGGCCATCGGAGCCTACACCTCGCACATGACGGGGGTGGTGTCCACGATGGCTGACGAACTGGTTCTGGGGCGCTGGCCCCTGGTCACGCTGGGGCTGGCCTCGCTGTTGAGCTTCATCGTGGGGGCGGCTGTGTCGGCCATCCTGATCAACATGGCCCGGCGGCGGCGCTCACGCCACGAGGTAGCCCTGCCCTTGATGCTGGAAGCCGGCTTGCTGCTGGCCTTTGGCTTGCTGGGAGCTGCTCAGCAGTGGGTGGGCAGTGTGTTGCTGCCCACCGCCATGCTGTTGTGTTTCATCATGGGGCTGCAAAACGCCATGATCACCAAGGTGTCGCAGGCCGAGATCCGCACCACCCACGTGACAGGCCTGGTCACCGACATCGGGATCGAGCTGGGCAAGCTGCTGTACTGGAACCGCCACCTCACGGCTGATGGCCACGAAGCGCCTCGCATCGTGGCCAACCGGGCCCGCCTGCGCTTGCACACCACCCTGGTGGGCAGCTTCTTTCTGGGCGGGCTGGTGGGTGCGCTGGGTTTCAAGCACGCAGGTTACGTGTCCACCGTGCCCTTGGCGATCGCGCTGGGCGTGCTGGCGTCAGGCACCTTCATGCCCGAACGCGCCGGACGCTGAGGCGCCCATCAAGGCGGCAACAGCCGCCTAACCCTGCTCAAGCGGCTGCCTGGGCAAAGCAGTCATCCAGCTGGCGTACCCAGGCGGCCTTTCGGGCCTGGTCCACAAAGCTGGCCTCCAGGCTGTTGCGCGCCAGGGTGTAGGCGTGTGAGGCGCCCAGTGGCAGCGCGGCAAAGGTTTCCAGGTAGTTCTGGTTCACATAGCCGCCAAAGTAGGCCGGGTCGTCCGAGTTGATGGTGACCTTCAAGCCCGCATCCAGCAGCGTGCGGAGGTTGTGGTCGGCCATGGTCTTGAACACGCACAGCTTGATGTTGGACAGCGGGCACACCGTCAGCGGCGTGCCTTGCTGCGCCAGGCGTTGCACCAGGGCGGGGTCGTCCACACAGCGCACGCCGTGGTCGATGCGCTCCACCTTCAGCACGTCCAGCGCGTTGATGATGTACTCGGGCGGGCCCTCTTCGCCGGCATGGGCCACCAGGCGCAGGCCCAGTTCACGGCACTTGGCAAACACGCGCGCAAACTTCTCGGGCGGGTGACCACGCTCGCTCGAATCCAGGCCCACACCGATGAACAGATCACGGTAAGGCAGCGCCTGCTCCAGCGTCTTGAAGGCATCTTCTTCGCTCAAATGACGCAAAAAGCACATGATCAGGGCCGAACTGATGCCCAACTCGGCTTGCGCCCGCTTGCAGGCGCTGGTCAACCCGCGGATCACGGTCTCGAACGCCACGCCACGCTCGGTGTGGGTTTGCGGATCAAAAAACAGCTCGGCGTGCACCACGTTGTCGGCCTTGGCGCGCAAAAAGTAGGCCCAGGCCATGTCGTGGAAGTCGGCTTCTTTCAGCAGCACCGAAGCCCCGGCGTAGTAGATGTCCAGAAAGCTCTGCAGATCGGTGAAGGCATAGGCCTGACGCAAGGCCTCGACGCTGGGATAGCTCAAGGCCACGCCATTGCGCTGGGCCAGGGCAAAGATCAGCTCGGGCTCCAGCGAGCCCTCGATGTGCATGTGCAACTCGGCCTTGGGCATGGCCTGCAACAAGGCGGGCAGGCGGTCGGCGGGAATGGAAGAGAACGTGGCAGTCATCGGGCACCCTCGTCAGGCTTGCAACTGGGAAAAAAGCCACCCCGCAGGGTGGCTTGATTCTGCCGGCTCAACAGCCGCCGGCATGAGATGGATCACTTGCTGTTGGGCACCGAGCCTTCCACACCCTTGATATAGAAGTTGATGCCGCCCAGGAACTTGTCATCGGCCACCACATCCTTGGCCAGCACTTCCTTGCCATCCTGACCCACGATGGGACCCTTCCAGATGTTGTAGGTGCCTTCTTTCAGGCCAGCGCGGATGGTGTCCACCTTGGCGCGGATGTCGGCGGGCACGGCGTCAGAGATGGACACCAGGTCGATGGCGCCTTCCTTGACACCCCACCACACGCTGCCGGTGCTCCAGGTGCCGTCCAACGCATCCTTGGTGGCCTTCACGTAGTAGGGGCCCCAGTTGATGATGGCCGAACCCAGGTGAGCCTTCGGCCCAAACAGGCGCATGTCCGAATCCCAGCCGAAGGCGTACTTGCCCGCCTTCTCGGCGGTTTGCAGCACGGCGGCCGAGTCGGTGTTCTGGAACAGCACGTCAGCACCCTGGTTCAGCAGGCTTTGCGCGCCTTCGGCTTCCTTGGGAGGATCAAACCAGCTGTTCACCCAGACCACGCGGGTCTTGATGTTGGGGTTGACGCTTTGCGCGCCCAGCGTGAACGAGTTGATGTTGCGGATCACCTCGGGGATGGGGATGGAGCCGACCACGCCCAGGGTGTTGGTCTTGGTCATGGCGCCTGCGATCACGCCGGCCATGTAAGCGCCCTCGTAGGTGCGCGAGTCGTAGGTGCGCATGTTGGCCGACGTCTTGTAGCCGGTGGCATGCTCGAACTTCACGTTGGGGTTGTCGGCCGCCACCTTGAGCATGGGCTCCATGTAGCCAAAGGTGGTGCCGAAGATCAGGGTGTTGCCCTGGCCCACCAGGTCACGGATCACGCGCTCGGCCTCGGGGCCCTCGGGCACCTTCTCCACGAACGTGGTCTTGACCTTGTCGCCAAACTCGGCCTCGATGGCCTTGCGGCCCTGGTCGTGCGCAAACGTCCAGCCGGCGTCACCCACCGGGCCCACGTAGGCAAAGGCAATCTTCAGGGGCTCGCTGGCGGCCGCGACCTCCGAGGCGGGGGCCGAAGCCGCTGCGGGGGCCTCTTCCTTCTTGCCGCAACCCACGAGGGCGGCGGCGGTGGCCAAGGTGGCGTAGCCACCCAACTTCAGCAAAGAGCGCTTGGACAGAGAGGTCATGTCATCTCCAGGGTTGAAAACTGCTCGAAACAAGGGGACACAAAAAACCAGCAAACATGATGCCCACTCAGGCACCAGGATGGAAGGGTTTACCGAGCGACGCCGGCATGTTGATGCGGATCCACGTCGGATTGCGCGAGATCAGCACCAGCACCACGATGGTGGCCAGGTAGGGCAACATGGTCAGCCACTGGCTGGGAATCTGCACCCCCTGCCCTTGCAGGTGGAACTGCAGCATCGTCACGCCGCCAAACAGGTAGGCCCCCAGCAACACCCGCATGGGGCGCCAGGTGGCAAAGGTGGTCAGGGCCAGTGCAATCCAGCCCTTGCCGGCCACCATGCCCTCAACCCACATGGGCGTGTACACCAGCGAGATGTAGGCACCCGCCACACCACACAGCGCACCGCCCAGCACCACCGCCAGCAGGCGGATGGGCCGCACGCGGTAGCCCAGGGCGTGGGCCGATTCAGGCGACTCGCCCACGGCACGCAGCACCAAGCCGGCACGAGAGCGCAGCAGGAACCAGGTCAAGGCCACCGCCAGCACCATGGCCACGTACACCGCCGGGTGCTGCTTGAACAGCGCGGTGCCCAGGAAAGGCAGATCAGACAGGCCCGGGATGGCAAAGTGAGGCCGCTCGGGCAGGCGCTGCTGGGTGTACGAGATGCCCACAAAGGCACTGAGCCCCACCCCGAACAGGCTCAAGGCCAGGCCGGTGGCGTACTGGTTGGTGTTCAGCCAGATGACCAACACGCCAAACAGAGCGGCCATGGCCGCCCCGGCGGCAGCCCCCGCGGCAAAGCCGGCCCAGTCACTGCCCGTGTGCACGCCAGCGGCATAGCCCGCGATGGCAGCCACCAGCATCATGCCCTCGGCCCCCAGGTTGAGCACCCCGGCGCGCTCGTTGATCAACAGCCCCAGCGAGGCCAGGGCCACCACGGTGCCAGCACTCAAGGTGGCAGCAACCAGCAAGGCCAAGCTCTCGGGGGTGAAGTTGGTGAAGAAATCGATCATGCGGCGGCCCCCCGGGCAGACACCCAGCGCAGGCGCTGGTGGATGAAGGTGTCACAGGCCAGAAGGGCAAACAGCAGCAGGCCCTGGAAGACGCCCGTCAGCGCTTTGGGTAGCCCCAGGCGAGACTGGGCCAGCTCGCCCCCGATGTAGAACATGCTCATCAGCACGGCCGAGAACACGATGCCCACCGGATGCAGGCGCCCCACAAAGGCCACGATGATGGCGGCAAAGCCATAGCCCACCGGTACATAGGGCGTGAGCTGACCTTGCGGACCCGCCACATCCAGCGCACCCGCCAGGCCAGCCATGCCGCCCGACACCAGCAGCGCCGTCCACAAGGCAGTGCGCGACGAAAAGCCGGCATAGCGCGCGGCCAGCGGCGACACCCCGCCCACCTGCAGTTGAAAGCCCTGGTAGGTGCGGAACAGAAACACCACGAACACCGCCACCGCGCCCAGCGCCAGCAGCACACCCACGTTGGCCCGCAAGCCCTCCATCAGGCGCGGCACCCGCGTCATCTCCAGAAAGGTGATGGTTTGCGGAAAGTTGTAGCCCTGCGGGTCTTTCCACGGGCCGTAGACCAGGTAGCTGAGTGTCATCTCGGCCACGTACACCAGCATCAGGCTGACCAGGATCTCGCTGGCATTGAATCGGTCACGCAGCGCCGCCACGATGGCCGCCCAGAACATGCCGCCCAGCAGCCCCGCCAGCAAGACCAGCACCACGTACACCGCCGGGCTCTCGGGCGTGGCGCGCAAGGCCACCCCACCGGCAAAGATGGCGCCCATGATGAACTGCCCCTCGGCGCCGATGTTCCAGATGTTGGCCCGGAAGCACACGGCCAGGCCCAGGGCGATGAGGATGAGCGGTGTGGCCTTGAGCGTCAGCTCCGAGATGGCGTAGGCATTGCGCAGCGGCTCTACAAAGAACATGCGCAGCCCGGCCACCGGGTCTTTACCCAGCACGGTGAACAGCACAATGCCCACCAGCACCGTGATGGCCAGCGCGATCAGCGGCGAGGCCAGCATCAGCACCTTGGACGGTGCGGCACGGGGTTCAAGCCTGAACATGCGCTGCCTCCTGGCCATGCCACAGGCCGCTCATCCAGGCGCCGATCTGTTCGACCGTGGCGTCCGCCACGGCCACGCTGGGCGACAGGCGCCCCTGGGCCATCACCATCAGGCGATCTGAGACTTCAAACAATTCGTCCAACTCCTCGCTGACGACCAGCACGGCGCAGCCAGCGTCACGCAACTTCAACAACTCGCCCCGGATCTGCGCGGCCGCGCCCACGTCCACGCCCCAGGTGGGCTGGGACACCAGCAGCACGCGGGGCTCGGCATCAATCTCTCGGCCCATGATGAACTTCTGCAGGTTGCCGCCCGACAGGCTGCGCGCCAGCGCATCCGGCCCACCCGCCCTCACATGAAAGCGCTCGATCAGGTCGGCGGCCATGGCCTGCATGCCTGCGGTGCGCAGCCACCCGGTGGGCGCCACGGCATCGGTGCGCGTCAACAAGGTGTTCTGCGCCAGCGACATGGTGGGCACCGCCCCCCGGCCGAGGCGCTCTTCAGGCACGCTGTGCAGGCCCAGCTTGCGGCGCTGGCGGGGTGTGGCCCGGCTCACGTCGTGGCCAAACAAATGCACCGTGCCGGGCGCTGCGCGGGGGTCTTCGCCACTGAGCACGGCCATCAGGGCCTGCTGCCCGTTGCCCGACACGCCGGCAATGCCCAGGATCTCGCCGCTGTGCAACGCCAGGCTGACCTGGCTCAGGTCCACCCCGAAGGGGTCGTCGCGAGGCACCGACAACTGCTTGACTGACAGCGCCAGTTCGCCCAACACGGGCTGGGCCCGGTGCAGCTCGGGCGGCTCCGAGCCAATCATCAGCCGCGACAGGCTGGCGTTGGTTTCCTGGGCGGGCGTGACTTCGCCCGTCACGCGCCCGCCGCGCAACACCGTGCAGTGGTGGCACAGGGCGCGAATCTCGTCCAGCTTGTGGCTGATGTAAAGGATGGCGCAGCCCTGCTCGGCCAGTTGGCGCAAGGTGACAAACAACTTGCCCACCGCCTGGGGCGTCAGCACCGAGGTGGGCTCGTCCAGGATCAGCAACTGCGGCTTGGTCAGCAGCGCGCGCACGATCTCGACGCGCTGGCGCTCGCCCACCGTCAGCGAATGCACGGGGCGGGAGGGGTCCACCTCCAGGCCGTACTCGGCCGACACCTCGCGGATGCGGCGGGTCACGTCGGCCAGGCTCAGGCCTTTGTCCAGGCCCAGCCACACGTTCTCGGCCGCCGTCAGGGTGTCAAACAGCGAGAAGTGCTGGAACACCATGCTGATGCCCAGCGCCCTCGCCTCTTGCGGCGACTTGATGCGCACGGGCTGGCCGTTGAAGTACACCTCGCCCGCATCGGGTTTGACCGAGCCGTAGATGATCTTCATCAGGGTGGATTTGCCGGCGCCGTTTTCGCCCAGCACGGCGTGGATCTCGCCAGGCCGCACTTTCAGGCTGACGGCATCGTTGGCACGCACACTGGGGTACTGCTTGGTGATGCCGCGCAGTTCAAGTCTGAGGGTCATGCTGTGGGGATGGGCTGTCGGTCTGTCAGAGATTGTGGGGCCGGATGGGCGCCGGGCTCAGTGGGTGTCACCCGGTGCGTCAAACACCGTCTGGCCAGCCACCAGGGTGCTGACCAGATTGCGCTCATCGCCCAGGGTCATCCACACAAAGGCGCGCTCGTGCAAACCGGCATGCGAGGCGCGTGCCAGGGCATCGCGGTGGCTGGCCACCGCCCCCCGCGCCCAATCCCAGATGGCCAGATCGGCAAAACGGCCGGGCTCGATCTGGCCCATCTCGTCTTGCAGGCCCAAAGCGCGTGCGGCCCCCAGGGTGGCGGTGTACAGCGCCTTCCAGGCCGTCAGGCGGGTGCCCTGCAGGGCCTGAATCTTGTAGGCATCGGCCATGTTGCGCAGCATTGACAGGCTGGTGCCGCCGCCCACATCGCTGGCCAGGCTCACGGCCACGCCCTCGCGCTGGGCCCGGGCCCAATCAAACAGGCCGCTGCCCAGAAACAGGTTCGAGCTGGGGCTGTGGGCAATCTGGGCGCCATGCTCGCGCAGCACCGCGCGGTCACGCTCGTCCAGCCAGATGCCGTGGGCCAGCACGGCGCGCGGGCCGATCAGGCCATCGCGGTCGTACACGTCCAGGTAGCTGCGCGCATCGGGGTAGAGCTCCGCCACCCAGCGCACCTCGTCGCGGTTTTCGGCCACGTGGGTCTGCATGTAGGTGCCGGCATGGCGCTGGCACAGGCCACCGGCCATGCGCAACTGCTCGGGCGTGCTGGTGGGCGCAAAGCGCACGGTCACGGCAAAGGCCTGGCGGTGCTGCCCATGAAACCGCGCGATCAGGTCTTCGCAATCGCGCTCGGCCTGCTCCACGTCGTCGCGCAGGCCATCGGGCGCGTGGCGGTTCATCAGCACCTTGCCCGTCACCATCCGCATATGGCGGGCCCCGGCTTGCTCAAACAGCGCTTCGGCGCTCACCTTGTGCACGGTCGGGAACACCACGGCCGAGGTGGTGCCATGCGCCCACAGGGCGTTCAAAAACCGCTCGGCCCCGGCGTTCGACACGGCCGGGTCTGCATAGCGCCGCTCGGCCGGGAAGGTGTAGGTGTTGAGCCAGTCCAGCAGCTCGGTGCCAAAGCTGGCGATCACGTCCAGCTGGGGGCAGTGCACATGGGTGTCGATGAAGCCGGGCATGATCAAGCGGCCGGGGTGAGCCTCGACGGCCACGCCCTGCCAGCCTTCTGGCAGAGCCTCACCCGGGGCCAGCACCTGGTGGATGCGGCCTTGGTCGATCAGCACCCGGTGGTCAGGACGCCAGCGCACACCAGCGGCCTCGTGCGGCGCCGCAAAGCCCGGGTCGGCCGTGAAGTCCAGCAGGTCGCCTTGCAGGATGCGTCGCTGGGGGGTGTGGGTGGGCGCGGTCATGGGTGGAGTCTCGGTGGGCATGGGGCGGTCAACAACGCTCAGTGGATGGACTCAGCCACGTTGGCCGCGCGCCGGGGCGGGTTCAGTTGCGGCAGGTTGCGCACCACATCGCGCACCTGCTCACGCAGCCAGCGGTTGGCCGCCGAATGGTGGGTCAGGTCATGCCACAGCTGATAGTAGTTCATGGTGGGATACGCCACGGGGCATTTCAGGATCTTGACCGGGTACTGCTGGGTGTAGCGCTCGCAAAAGCGGCGCCCGGTGGTCAGCACCAGCAGCGAGCCCGCCACCAGGTGCGGCAGTTGGGCAAAGTGCGGCGTGCGCACCACGATCTTGCGCTGCAGGCCCGCGGCCGACAACCAGTCGTCCACCACGCCCTGCCCGCCCGGATGAAAGGGCGCGGGCGCCACGTGGTCGGCCGCCAGGTACTGCTCCACCGTCCAGGCGCGCTTGCCCTCGCGCGGCAGGCGGGCGGCGGGGTGGTCTTCAGACACCAGGCACACCACCTCGTCGCTGCGCAGGCGGCCCAGGTGCAAATCGCCCGGGGGTTCCAGCCAGTTGCCAATCACCAGGTCCAGATCCCCCCGGGCCAGGCGCTGGCGGTAATCCAGGTCGGCATTCAAGGGCACGATTTCCACACGCACATCGGGCGCCTGGCGGCGCACCGCCAGGATCAGCTCGGGCAAAAAGCATGGGTCCAGGTAATCGGTGGCCGCGATGCGAAATGTGAGCGACGACCGGGCCGGGTCAAAGCCCCGCCCGTGGCGCTTGCCGCCAAACATGGTCTGGGCCTGGTGCAGGATGATGGCGGCCGGCTCCAGCAGGCCCAAGGCCACATCCGTGGGGGCCATGCCTTGCCCACAGCGCACCAGCAAGGGGTCGCCCGTCAGCTCGCGCAAGCGCTTGAGTTGGGCGCTGACGGCGGGCTGACTGGATTGCAGGCGGATGGCCGCCCGGGACACGCTGCGTTCAGTGATCACGGTGTGCAGAACACGGATGAGAGACAGGTCGATCTTCTCGAAAAGCGAAGCCTTGCTCATACGCGCACCATGATGTCGGTCATCACCGAAATGGTATACCGTTTGCTTGCCTTGGCGCTACGCTCAAACGACAATTGATCAGGGCACCCGCCGCCCTCCGTCTTGCCGGACACCGCCATGACCACGCCCGATACCCCTGCCAGCCCCACCCGCCCCATCCGCTTCGTACACCGGGCCCAGGTGCAGCAGGTTGACCACCTGCCACCCACCACCACGGTGCTGCAGTGGCTGCGCGAACACGCCCACTGCACCGGCACCAAAGAGGGTTGCGCCGAGGGCGACTGTGGTGCGTGCACCGTGGTGGTGGGCGAAGCCGACCCCGTCACCGGTGCCTGGCAGCAACGCACCGTCAACTCGTGCATCGCCTTTTTGCCCACGCTGGATGGCAAGGCCCTGCTGACGGTGGAAGACGTGGCCCCCTCGCCGCGCGAGCTGCACCCCTGCCAGCAGGCGATGGTGGCCTGCCATGGCTCGCAATGCGGCTTCTGCACGCCGGGCTTTGTGATGAGCTTGTGGAACCTGTATCAACAGCACGACACCGCCCCCACCCGCCCCGAGTTGGCCGATGCCCTGTCGGGCAATCTGTGCCGCTGCACCGGCTACCGGCCCATCCTGGACGCCGGGCAGCAGATGTTTGACGCGCCCCGCGTGGCCTTTGACCCCCAGCCCTGGCTGCAGGCCCTGAACACCCTGGCGGGCGATGCGCCCCTGGTGTACGAAGGCCCCGATGCCGCCAACCCAGGCCAGCGCGCCCGCTTCTGGGCCCCGCGCAGCCTGGACGAGCTGGCCCGCCTGCGTGCCGACATGCCCGCCGCCCGCCTGCTGGCCGGCAGCACCGACATCGGCCTGTGGGTGACGAAGCAGTTCCGCGCCCTGGGCGACATCATTTACCTGGGCCGCGTGGCCGAGCTGCAAACCATTCAAACCGACGCCACTCAAGGCCTGCTCACCATCGGCGCTGGTGCCTCGCTGGAAGACGCCTGGCAGGCCCTGACCCACGCCGTGCCCAGCCTGCGCGAGATCTGGCTGCGCTTTGCCTCGCCCCCGGTGCGCCACGCTGGCACCCTGGGCGGCAACATCGCCAACGGCTCGCCCATTGGCGACAGCGCCCCCATCCTGCTGGCGCTGGATGCCCAGCTGGTGCTGCGCCACGGCAACACCGTGCGCGAGCTGTCCCTGAACGCCTTCTACCTGGACTACATGAAGAACGCGTTGCAGCCCGGCGAGTTTGTGCAAGCCCTGAAGGTGCCGCTGCCCGCCACCCATCAGGTGGTGCGCGCCTACAAGATCTCTAAACGCCGCGACAGCGACATCTCGGCCGTGTGCGCCGGCCTGATGCTGCAACTGGATGGCGACACCATCACCGAGGCCCGCCTGGGCTGGGGTGGCATGGCCGCCACCGCACGGCGCGCCACCCACACCGAGGCCGCGCTGCGCGGCCAACCGTGGACCGAAGCCACCCTGCGCGCCGCCCAGGCTGCGCTGGCGCACGACTTCACGCCGCTGACCGATCTGCGTGCCAGCCACACCTACCGCCTGAAGGTGGCCGCCAACCTGCTGGAACGCCTGTGGCTGGAAACCCGCCCGAATGCGCCCCTGGCGGCCAACCAGGTACAGGTCTGGCCCGCCCAGGCCTGACGCGTCTGAAGACACCGCCTCACGGAGAACCCCATGAACCAGACGGTTGAAGCCTTCATGACCACCGCCGCCAGCCAACCCAACACCCAGCCAGCCTCGGCCGCCGGGCGCTCGCTGCCGCACGAATCGGCCATGCTGCACGTGGCCGGCCGCGCGCCCTACATCGACGACCTGCCCGAGCTGGCCGGCACCCTGCACGCCGCCCTGGGCCTGTCGCCCGTGGCGCATGGCCGCCTGCTGCACATCGATGTGGCCGGGCTCAAGGCTCTGCCCGGCGTGGTGGATGTGCTCACCGCCGCCGACATCCCAGGAGTCAACGACTGTGGCGCCATCGTGCATGACGACCCCATCCTGGCCGATGGCACGGTGATGTACCTGGGCCAGCCCATGTTCGCTGTTCTCTCGGACAACCGCGAGGCCGCCCGCCGCGCCGCTGCCCGCGCCAAAGACTTTGTGCGCATCGAGCCCCTGCCCGCCTTGCTCACGCCCGAGGCCGCCCACGCCGCCCAGCAGTACGTGGTGCCCCCTATGCGGCTGACCCGGGGCGATGTGCCCACCGCACTCAGCCAGGCCCCGCACCGCCTGCAAGGCCGTTTTGCCCTGGGCGGGCAAGAACAGTTTTACCTGGAAGGGCAGATCTCGTACGCCATCCCGCAAGAGCGCGGTGGCATCTGGCTGCACTGCTCCACCCAGCACCCCAGCGAGATGCAGCACGCCGTGGCCCATGCCCTGGGCCTGCACGCCCACGACGTGCAGGTGGAATGCCGCCGCATGGGTGGCGGCTTTGGCGGCAAAGAATCGCAATCGGCCATTTTTGCGTGCATTGCCTCGGTGGCCGCGCAGAGGCTGCAGCGCCCGGTCAAGCTGCGCCCCGACCGCGATGACGACTTCATGATCACCGGCCGGCGGCACTGCTTTGTGCACCAGTTCGACGTGGGTCACGACGACGAGGGCCGCCTGCTGGCCGCCGATGTGGAGATGATCTCGCGCGCGGGCTTCTCGGCCGACCTGTCGGCCCCGGTGATGGCCCGAGCCCTGTGCCACTTCGACAATGCCTACTGGCTGCCCGCGGTAGACATCAACGGCTACTGCGCACGCACCAACACGCAAAGCAACACCGCCTTCCGTGGCTTTGGTGGCCCGCAAGGCGCCATGGCGGTGGAGGTGATCTTGGACAGCGTGGCCCGCCGCCTGGGCAAAGACGCCCTGGACGTGCGCCTGGCCAACCTGTACGGCACCACCGAGCGCAACACCACACCTTATGGCCAGGTGGTTGAAGACAATGTGCTGCACGAGCTGATTGCCGAGCTGGAAGCCACCAGCCAATACCGCCAGCGCCGCGCCAGCATCCAGGCCTACAACGCCAGCAGCCCGGTGCTTAAAAAGGGCCTGGCCCTGACGCCGCTGAAGTTTGGCATCTCGTTCAACGTGGTGCACCTGAACCAGGCCGGCGCGCTGGTGCATGTGTACACCGATGGCAGCATTTTGGTGAACCACGGCGGCACCGAGATGGGCCAAGGCCTGAACACCAAGGTGGCCCAGGTGGTGGCCCACACCCTGGGCGTCAGCCTGGACCAGGTGCGCGTGACCGCCACCGACACCAGCAAGGTGGTCAACACCTCGGCCACGGCCGCCTCCACCGGCTCAGACCTGAACGGCAAGGCCGCCGCCGATGCGGCCCAGCAAATCCGCCGCCGTCTGGTCACGCACCTGTCCACCCTGCATGGGGTCGAGCCCGATGACATCCGCTTTGCCGATGGCCTGGTGCACGTGGGCCCGCAAACGCTGAGCTTTGTTGACGTGGTCATGAGCGCCTACATGGCCCGCGTGCAGCTGTGGTCAGACGGCTTTTACGCCACGCCCAAGCTGAGTTGGGACCGCGACCGCATGCAGGGCCGGCCCTTCTACTACTACGCCTATGGCGCGGCGGTCAGCGAAGTGCTGGTGGACACCCTCACGGGTGAATGGAAGCTGTTGCAGGCCGATGTGCTGCACGACGTGGGCCAGTCCATCAACCCGGCGCTGGACATCGGCCAGGTGGAAGGCGCCTTCATCCAGGGCATGGGCTGGCTGACCAGCGAAGAGCTGGTGTGGCACCCGCAAACCGGCAAGCTGCTGACGCACGCACCCAGCACCTACAAGATCCCGACCGCCAGCGACTGCCCTGCCCACTTCAACGTGCGCCTGTTCAAAAACCAGAACGTGGAAGACACCATCTACCGGTCCAAGGCCGTGGGCGAGCCACCCCTGCTGCTGCCGTTTTCGGTGTTCTTTGCCATCCGCGATGCCATCTCGGCCGTGGGCCAGCACCGGGTGGACCCACCCCTGCGCGCCCCCGCCACGCCCGAGGCCATCCTGGACGCGGTGGATGCGGTGAAGGCCCAGATGGCCAACAAGGCCGCTGCCTGATGAGCCTCAGCGCCAGAGCCCTGCGCGACACGGCGCACCACTGGCTGAGCGCCGGGCGGGCGGCCGTGGTGGTGCAGGTGGATCAGATCAAGGGCTCGACCCCGCGCGAAACCGGCACGCGCATGCTGGTGGCGGCCGATGCCGTGCTGGGCACCATCGGCGGTGGCCACCTGGAGTGGCAGGCCATCGACCTGGCGCGGCACCTGCTGGCTGAAGCCACACCCACCACACCCACCACCGGCCCGCGCCTGCAAAAAACCTACCCCCTGGGCCCCACCCTGGGCCAATGCTGCGGCGGCGTGGTGGTACTGGGCTTCGAGCCCCTCAGCCACACCAGCCTGGCCCAATGGCCCGACAGCCCCGCTCGCTTTCATCTGGAGCTGCATGGCGCCGGCCACGTGGGCCAGGCCATCGTGCGCCTGTTGTGCGATCTGGACTGCACCGTGCGCTGGATTGACGAACGGGGTGATGACGCACAGACCCCAGGCCTGCCCGACCCCGCCTGGCTGGCCAGCCTGCCGCCCCACATCCAGTGGACGCCCACCGAGGCTGCCGACCATGAGGTGACCCACGCCCCCGCCCACGCCTGCCACCTGGTGCTGACCCACCGGCACGACCTGGACCTGCGCATCATCAGCGCCGTGCTGCAGCGCAGCCAGCAGCAACACGATGTGCGCTTTGCCGGCCTGATCGGCTCGCAAACCAAGCGCGCCAAGTTCCTGCACCGGCTGGAGGCCGTGGGGCTGTCCAGCCACACCCTGGCGGGCCTCACCTGCCCCATCGGCCTGCCCGAGCTGTCGGGCAAAGAGCCCGCCGTGATCGCCGTGTCGGTCGTGGCGCAGTTGTTGCTGCAGTGCCCTGCGCCAATCATGCCCACCGCACCCGCCACCGCCACCCAAGCCACCCCATGACCGAGCCCCTCCTGCTGATCAAAGACGCCGACTGAGGTTGCCCCCGAAAAGTGGAGTTCTTAGCTCATGACCACAATGTTGGAAAGGAGCGAAGAAATGGTCGACAAGCAGGTACGGGGCAAATACACCCTGGAGTACAAACTGGAGGCGGTTCGGCAGGTCAAGGCCGGACAGTCAGGCGCGGTGGTGGCCAAGGTTTTGGGCATCCTGTCGTCGAAGGTGTCCAACTGGGTTCGCCTGGATGCCAAGGGGCAATTGGGCACCGTGGCGGCGAGCCAGAAGGGCACTTCTCGAAACCCAGAATTCGCTTCTGAGCTGAGCCGATGAAGCCACAGTCTCTCGGAATCGAGCTCGACCAAAGCGCTGTCACTGGGTTTCGGCGCCCTCGCAGTGCTTGTGCGCCCTGCGAAATGCGCTGTTCGCGCATGGCAGACGCACCTCTGCCCTCATCGCGCCGCCAGCGGCGGGTCGTTGGCCATCAGCCAGACCAGCCGCTTGGCGTTGTAGGCCGCGCACTTGAGCGCAATCGCCAGCTCGTTGCGAGCCAGCGTCATCGCCCTCACCACCTTGCCGCCCAGTTGCTCCAGCGCCGCAAGCACGTGTTCGCCCCGCGCGCGGATGCGGTTGATGCTCTTGTTGCGCGCCTGCAGCCGCTGACGCCTGTCCTGCCCAGGCTTGACGCGCCGCGCGATGCCGTCGCGCAGCCGCTTGCCCGTGTTGCTGTTGTCGAGCACGTCCACCAAGGTCTGCCCGTCATCCACGTTGGCTGCCGTGACCTTGAAGCGCCGCACCAGCTTGTAGCGGACGTCCAGGTTGGCGTGCAGCTTGTAGCCGTAAAAGCTCTTGCCGTGCTTCTTGGTCCAGCGCGCAGCACGGTCGGTGTGCGCCAGACGTTTGGCGCTCCAGCCCTCGGGCGCCTCAACTTCGTTGAGGGCTTCGCGTTCATCCTTCCTGGCCTGGGTGATGGGGGCTTGCACGATGCTGGCGTCGACGATCTGCCCGCCGCGCGGGATGTAGCCGTGTTGCTGCAACTGCAGGCTGACGGCGTCAAAGAGGGCTTGCGCACCGAGGCCGCCTTGCGCCAGGCGCTGCTTGAAGGCCCACAGGGTGCGGGCGTCGGGGATGTTGAGCGCGCCGTCCAGACGGCAGAAGTGCTGAAAGCTCATCCGATCCAGCACCTGGTACTCGCAGTCTTCGTCGCTGAGGTTGTAGAGGGCCTGGAGGAAAAGCAGGCGCACCATGATCTCGGTGGGGTAAGGCGGGCGGCCGCCTCGGGCGCGATAGGGCCGCGGGCAGGCGCGCTCCACCTGGGCAGCGACGGCGCCAAAGTCGATGAGTTCGTCCATGGCCGCGAGGCTCTCGACGAAGCCGCCGAGCTCGGCCTGACGCTGCTCCTGCACGAACAGGTCAGCGCTGGGTTGACGACGCCAAAAGGCCGAGGGCTTGATGCGCGGAGTGATCATGCCACCCATGGGGCACTTCTAGAAACCCCGGTTTCCCGGCCTCGTCGAGCGGCAAGTCATTGATCTACATGACCCCGAATGGGCAGAAAGCTGGGTTTCGAGAAGTGCCCCATGGTACCGGCTCAGCCGCTCAGGGTGTCAGCGAGGTTTCGAGAAGTGCCCAGCTGTATTTGGCTATTCGTAGTGTGACCACATGCGGAGCACTTTGACGACGTTTTGCTCTTGAAGCACTTCGTAGACCAAACGATGTTGAATGTTGATTCGCCTTGAATATGCCCCTGCCAAGTCCCCGACCAATTTTTCGTATGGTGGCGGGTTTTGAAATGGATTTTCTTTGATGATGGCCAATAGCTCTTGAGCCTTGGCCTTCAGGCCGCTTGCGGCCAGCTTCTGTGCATCTTTTTGCGCGTGCTTGGCAAACACCAACTCCCAACTCACCAGTCAAGCTCCTTCGCGCACGCGTCTGCTGGCTCGGCCATGCCTTCTTTGATGGACTCACGCATACCTGGCACTGAGAGCAAGTAGAGCGTTTCTTGAATGGCTTGCCAGTCTTCGGCTGACAGCAGCACGGCGTCGTGGCGCTTTCCTGCGATGGTGATGGGCTGGTGCGACTCTGCTGCCTGATCCATGAGGCGGTAGAGGTTGGCACGCGCTTCACTGGCGGTGAGTGTTTGCATGTCGAACTCCTTTGCCTAGAGCGTACGCTTATTGGTACGTCAAGTCAAGCTCAAAAGTTACCAATACACCCTCATTTGACTTCCAGAGAGTTCCGGAAACGAAGGCCTAACGCCAAAGGTAAGCGGCGCCGGAAGGAGCGCAGCGAGTGGAGGGCACCGACACTGGCCATGAAGATGCCGAAGGCATGGCCAGTGTTGGCGTCCGCTTGACCGATATGTTAGGCGCAGCAGCCTTGATAGATGCTTGCCCCGGTGGTGCCGAAGCGCTACGATGTGTAGACGTTGCACAATCGGTACACATCATGCGCACGAACATTGAGATTGACGACAAGTTGATGAGCGATGCCCTTCGCCTGACCGGCCTGAAGACCAAGAAGGAGGCCGTCGAGCTTGGCTTACGCACGCTGCTGAGACTGCGCCAGCAGGAAGAGCTGCGACGCTTCCGCGGCAAGCTGCAGTGGGAAGGTGACCTGAACGCCATGAGGACGGACAAGTGATTGTTGTTGACTCCAGCGTGTGGATTGACTTCTTCCGTGGGCAGGTGACGCCACAGACCGAGCGCCTGGATTCGCTGTTGAGCAGCGAACCACTGGCAGTTGGAGACTTGATCTTGGCCGAAGTGCTGCAAGGTTTTAGCAGCGAGAAAGACTTCAACCAGGCTAGAAGGCTGATGACCGCCCTGGACGTGATCACGCTGGGCGGGCAAGACATTGCGCTGCAGGCCGCGAGGAATTACCGTGTCCTGAGGGCGCAAGGCGTGACGATACGCAAAACCATTGACACGATCATCGCAACGCGGTGCATTGAGGACGACCTGCCTTTGCTTTACAGCGACCGGGATTTTGATCCGTTCGTTGAGCATCTGGGTTTGCGTTCTGCAATGGTGGAAAACTGAGCGTCTAACTACCAAGGTAACCGGCGCCGGAGCCCGTGAGGGCGGAGGGCACAACCAAGGGCCATGAGAATGCCGAAGGCATGGCCCTTGGTTGCGTCCGCGTTGACCTGACAGTTAGGCTGTGGAGCGAAGGAGAGGGCGTGGAGCACACGGCAAACTGGCCGTGGTTCGATGAGCAGTGGTGCTGCATAGACGCTCCCTAGCGGAATACTTCAACTAGGTTCAGTAGCGCGCTTGCGGCTAGCCCTGTGCCTAAGATGGATAGGCAGACCAAGATGAGCGTTCCATCTGTTCCCGGATGATCGGTGCGGAATTGGCGCACTCGGTTGATGAGCGTATCAGGCAAGCCTCCATCTGGTTTGCGCAACACGTACACCCCGGGGCGCCAAGCTTCAAGCAGCATGGGTGAAACCAATGCCGCTACCAGAAGTGCACCTCCGGCGGCACTGGTTTCACCTTGTAGTGCGAGAACTATAGCCAGAGCGGTGAATACGCCCACAAAGCCAAACACCAGAAATCTTACCCACAGGCTCACTAATGACTCCGCTGGTTAATGTTGAAGCCTAACGCCAAGGTTAACCGGCGCCGGAGCGCGAAGCGCGTAGGGTACCAACACTGGCCATGAAAATGGCGAAGCCATGGCCAGTGTTGGCGTCCGCGTTGAACCGACAGTTAGATTTTTCTTGCAATAGAAATTTCATACCGACCAGCGCCAAGTAGAGCGATAAATTGTTCTACCCATGTCTGTCCATGTGGCCTTCTCCCACATGGGCTTACCATCCGACGAGACTCTCGCGCTCGCATGCATAGAGTTAAAAACCTCTTCCGATATTCTTGATGGAAAGTTTTCGCTTAACGCGGCCATTTTTGCCGCATGATTTGCGGCCCTGCCGACCCAAACAAGATCATTTGCGCCCCGGATGCCGGTGCGCGCAACGAATATTTTACTTGTGTCAACTCCGCAAACGTGCTTGATTTCGATATCGCTTGATGGGTATTGCTTCTTGATCGCTGGATTTATGATCTGCGTTCTTGCAAAGTTGATCTTCAGTGCAGTTCGCGCGGCCGAGGTGTTTTTTGTGCCACCAATGTACACGGCCATTACTCGATCACCGTCGTATGCGGTGATTTCGCCTGACTCTGAGCGAATTATTTTTGCGGCGCAGTGTAAGAAGGCTTTGTATGCTTCTGCTGCAAGTCTTGCATCGTTGCCATCCACCAGCTTTGTTGAGTCGGCAATATCTGCATAAAGAATTGTTGCATCTAGCCAGACTCCGTCGTTACCTAGGCGAACGTTCTCTGATGACGGCACAATGGTGCCATTTCTTTCTTGCCAGCGACTTGCAAAAATGTCTCTGACCTCCGACTGAAGATCTTCCTTGAGTGGCATTTCTATACTTAGTTGGAGAATTTTATTGTGTAAAGTGACCAAATGCTGACGAGCCAGAACGGCAGTGCCAAGAAGGAGCAAACGGCAGACTTTTTGATATATGAGAATTTAATGTTTGCAATTTCCGCATTTCTGTGGCATTGGCGCGCAAAGTCTTCAAGTAGCTCATCGGTGACCCCCTGTGTTATTTTTTTGACGTAATAATTTTCCTCAGTGGCCGATATGCCGCCAAAGAAAACAGCCGAGCCTCGAGGGCCCTTTAAGTTTGGGAAAGTCGCCAAGCCTATAAATGACACGCTAGCCAGTAGTGCGAGTGATGCAATTGATGACGACGCTGCGGCACCTGCTGTCCATTGCTTGACGCTAGGGACTGTCGCAGCAATCACCGCGAGCATCGCGCTGTCGATTGCAAAGAGCAATGTTCCCTTGGTGTCTGCGGCGGCAATCCACGCGAGTTGTTTGGACAACAATCTGTCGAGTAAGTCGAATTTTTCGGCTTCTTGCGTCATGCGAAGACTCGGTTTAATGGGTAAATCTAACTACCAAGGTAACCGGCGCCGGAGCCCGTCAGGGCGGAGGGCACAACCAAGGGCCATGAGAATGCCGAAGGCATGGCCCTTGGTTGCGTCCGCGTTGACCTGACAGTTAGGCTGGGG
>JBKBMV010000029.1:0-28743 GCA_046295615.1 Aquabacterium sp. | reverse complement strand
AACAGGTCAGCGCCGGGCTGAGAGCGCCAGAAGGACGAGGGCTTGATGCGCGATGTGCTCATGGGCGCCATCATGCCGGCTCACGGGCGACAACGGTTAGGGAGGTTTCGAGAAGTGCCCTGTAGGCAGGGGCAGGCGTTGCGGCGGGGGCCTGGGCCCAGGCGCTGGCAGCCATCCACAGGGTGGCGGCGGTGACGGTGTGTTGCAAGCGGCGGATGTTGTTCATGTGAAAGTCTCCTCGGAATACGACCCACACGCGCAGGCGTGACCTGGGCGTGGCGATGGAAATTGGGTACCATCGCGTACCAAGCTGCGCACCATAAAACCCTGGAATGGTACTGTCAAGTACCAACCACACAAGCAAGGGATGAAGCCCTGCCTGACGCGGCCGCCTGGCTTTCACCGCACCCACGATGTCTGACACTGCAACCCCTGCCACCAACGCCGACCACCGCAGCCGGCTGCTGGACGCCCTCACCCTGGCTCTGACCGACCAGGCGTATGCCGACGTCACCATCGCCGACATCGTGGCCCGCGCGCGCGTCTCACGACGCACCTTCTACGAGCAGTTCGACAACAAGGACGCCTGCCTGTTGGCCCTGTGCGAACGCTTGAGCGAGCAGATCCTGGGCTTGATTGCAGCCGGGTACGACCCCACGGCCGATTGGGTGGAGCAGCTCAACCGCGTCACCGACACCTACCTGCAGGCCTTGCAGATGCAGCCTGCACTGGTGCGCACGCTGTACATCGAACTGATGCAGTTGGGTGACGTGGGCTTGGCCGTGCGTCGGCGCATCAGCGAGCGCTTCGCCATGTTCCTGATCATGCAGGTGGAGTTGGCACGGGTGCGCGAGCCAGGCAAGCGCTCGCTGAGCCCGGCCCTGGCCACGGCCATCGTGGGCGGCGCCAACGAACTGATCCTGCAGGCCATTGAAGACGGTCGCGCCGATCGGCTGAGTGATCTGGCTCCCACTGTCAGCGAGTTCATGCAGGCGGTGTTGAAGTCACTCGAACCCGCCGCGACAGCCTGATCCAACACGCCCGCAGGCTCGCCACTCGGCTCGCTCAGACCTCGTCCACACACCGGGCCTCGATGGCCCCCAGTGTCTCGATCTCGATGCGCACGGTGTCACCCGCACGCAGGTACTTGGGCGGATCAAACGCTGCCCCCACGCCACTGCAGGTACCCGTGAAGATCAAATCACCCGGCTCCAGCGTCATCACCTGCGTCAGCTGTGCGATCTGGGCCCACACGTTGTGCATCATCAGCCGCGTGTTGCTGTGCTGGCGCAGCTCACCGTTCACCCAGGCGCGCATTTCGAGCCCGTGCGGATCGCTCACCTGATCGGCCGTGGTGATCCACGGTCCAAACGGTGCGTGCGTGTCAAAGCTCTTGCCCAGCGTCCATTGCGAGGTGCGCTTCTGGATGTCGCGCACCGACACATCGTTGCCCACCGCATAGCCAAACACCACCTCGTGCGCACGCTCGGCCGGCACATGACGGCAGCGCTGGCCGATCACCGCGACCATCTCGGCCTCGTAATCGCTCATCTGCGAGATGCGGGGCAACACGATGGGTGCAAAGGGCGCATGGATGGCGTTGGCCAGCTTCGGAAACCAGATCTGGTGCTCGGGCACGCTGCGGCTTTCGCCCACGATGCGCTCTTGCACATGCTCCAGGTAGTTCAGACCGATGGCCAGGGTCTTGCCCGGCCGGGGAATGGGCGCCAGCAGCTCCACCGCCGCCAGCGGCAGGGTAGCCGGGGCATCGGCCGAACCGGCCGCTGCGGCCAGGGCCGCGACACGGGGCTTCAACACGGCCCACTGCGCGATCAGGTCGATCATGGGCTGGTGAGCCGACAGCACGGACCCCAAGGCCGCACTGAGGTCCATCACATGGCCATCAGGAAGCCCGCCCAGAACCAGGCCCACCGCGATGCGGTCTTGATGACGAAAGGTGCACAGTTGCATGAGGGTGTCTTTCTGAACCGAAAGCCGACAGGGCTAGGCTTCGCGCAGGCAATCGACGATCTTGAGGCGCGCTGCGCGCCACGCGGGAATGAAGCCACCCAGCACGCCCATGATCAGGGCAAACAGCAGCGACTGCAGGGCGATGGCGGGCGTGAGCTGGAACCGAAACGCCAGCTCTGAAAACGTCTGGAAGTTGACGGTGGAGATGTTGACCGTCTGCATCAAGGCCGCGCCGCCCAGGCCCACCACGCCCCCCACCAGCGACAACAGCAAGGATTCACCCAGGAAGGCCGACAGCACGGCCGAGCGCCTGAACCCCAAGGCACGCAAGGTGCCGATCTCGCCGATGCGCGAGGCCACCGCTGCGAACATCGTGATCATGGCGCCCACCACGGCTCCTATGGAAAAGATGATCGACAAGGCCAGACCCAGGATGCGGATGAAGGTGGCCAGGGCCTCCGACTGTTCGGCATAGAACTGCACTTCAGGCTTGGCCTCGAGCGTCAGGCGCGGATCGCCTTCCAGACGCGCCTTCACCTCCTCGTAGCGCGCGGGATCGGTGAGCTTGAACACCACGCTGGAGTAAGCCTGGCGCCGGAAGGCCTGCATCATCTGCTCGCTGTCGCCCCAGATCTCGGAATCAAAACCGCTGCGGCCTGCGTCGAACACGCCCACCACCGTCCAGTCCCGTCCGGCAAATCGCAGCGTCTCGCCCAGGCCCCCGCCCGCAAAGCCCCGCGCCACTGCCCGGCCGGTGACGATCTCGCTGGTGCCCGGGCGGAACATGCGGCCCTCCACCAGTTGCACCTGTGGTCGCATGGCCAGGCCCAGCTCTGAGGTGCCTCGCACCGTGACGTTGCTGGGCTGCCCGCTGTCGCGCTTGGGCAGGGTGTTGAGCACCACGGGCTCGCGGCTGATGAGCGCCCTGCCCTGTCCATCGGTGGCGATCTGCGGCAGGCTGGCGATCACGGCGGCCTGGTCACGCGCAATGCCCGAGTTGATCTCGGCGCCCGCGCCCTTGCGCAGCACGATCACGTTGTCGGGCTGGCCCGTGGCCACCAGCGTGGCGCGGATGCCCTCGCTCATCATCAGCACCGTGGCAAACACATACACCACCAGCGCCATACCAGCGGCGGTCAGGGCCGTGGTCACGCGCCGCACCCAGAGGTTGCGGGCGATGTAGCTGAGGGGGACGGTGCGCAGCGCGGCCATACCCCGATTGTGCCCTGCAGGCACCCCGCCTGCTCACATGCGAGCGGGCGCCATTCGGGCCATCAACCAATGGGTCGGCCACCAGATCAGCATGGGCAGAGCCAGCAGCATGACGACGAAGAACACGGGCTGCGGCATCCAGGTCTGGGGCGCCTGGTCATTGAGACCAAACACGTAGTTGACGTTCACCGGCAGACCGGGCTGATCCGGCGGCGCAGGCGGCATGGGCAGATACAGGTAGGACACGGCCATGGCCGCCCAGGCCACGCCCCACCAAAGCCAGAGCCCGCGCCGGTCGTAACCCAAGCGGAAGACCAGCCACAACAACACCAAGGGCAGCCAGAAGTGGAAGAAGGACAGGAAGCGCGCAAACAGCGGGATGGCAGGCTGAAACATGTAGGCCGTCATCCCGGTCACCGGCACGCCCAACCACGTCGCCATGAAATCAACAATCCAAAGCAGCTGCGGCAAAACGATACCCACGGCACACGCCGAGGCCAGCAGCGCTGACTCGCGCCACAAGGCCAGGCAGGTGAGCAGCAGGGCAATGTCGCAGAAATAGAGGAAGTTGGTGGGCCCGTAGGCCTCCCAGTAATGCGGTACGAGCACCGCCACGAAAGCGGTGTAGGCCAGCTTCAACCAGAGCGGCACACGCACGGACGAACTGGATTGCATCATCAGGGAACCCACCAGAAACGAACAATGTGAAAGAACACCGGGGCCGCGAACACGACTGAATCCAGACGGTCCAGCATGCCGCCATGGCCCTCGATCATGGCCCCCCAATCCTTGACGCCACGATCGCGCTTGATCGCAGACATCACCAGCCCACCGAGAAAGCCCATCACGCAGATCACCAGCGCGATCAGAGCCGACTGCCAGGGCGTGAAGGGCGTGATGCCGTACAGCGCCGCACCCATCAGCGTGGCGGACAGCACACCACCCACCAGCCCTTCGACGGTCTTGGATGGCGACAAGGCGGGTGCGATCTTGCGCCGCCCCATGAGCTTGCCCCACACATACTGCAACACGTCACTGCCCTGTACCACCGCAATCAGGTAGGCGATCAACAGCAGATGGCGACCTTCGTAGCCCGGGATGTGGAGCGTCAGCAGCGCCGGCACATGCGACACGCAAAACACGCAGATCATCAGGCCCCACTGCATCTTGGCCGTGCGCTCTAGAAAGCGCGTCGTGTCCCCACGCAGGCTGGCCAGGATAGGCAACACCAGAAACACGTGCACCGGGATGAAGATCGAGAACAGCCCGTACCAGTCGATCCAGATCAGAAAGTACTGCATGGGTAGGGCCACGTAGAACATCAGCACCAGCGCCATGTGGTCGCCCGCGCGGGTGTAGGCCAGGGTGATGTACTCGCGCAGCGCCGCGAAAGAGGTGAAGGCAAACAGCAGCACCACGCCCGTCTTGCCGACCAGGAAAGCACCGCCAATGAGCAGCACCATCACCCACCAGGCCTTGATGCGGCTGTTGAGGTTGTCGATCACATCGTGCGGTCTGCCCCTGGCCACGCGCCATTGGAGCAGTGCGCCGATCAGTGAGGCCAGCAGCAGTACGCCCAGCGTGCCGGCAAACAGCCAGCGCGTGTGCTGATCGTGAAGAATGGCAGGGTCGATGCGAGAACTCAGCATGCGTGGCTTTCAGCGGGCCGCAAGGCCAGCACCGCGTCCTGCGCGCGCCGCAGGAAGTCTTCTTTGGTTTCTCCCGGCTGCCGCGTCAGCGGCGCGCCAAAACACACCGTGCACACCATGGGCACAGGAATGAGTTCGCCCTTGGGCATCACGCGCCGGATGTGGTCGATCCACACGGGAACCAGCTCGGCGTCGGGATGCGCCATGTGCAGGTGATACAGGCCACTGCGGAAAGGCAGCAGCGGGGCATCGCTGGTATTGCGCGTGCCTTCCGGAAAAAGTATCAGCGAATCGCCTTGCTGCAGAGCTGAGGCCATCACGGCCACGGGCGAAGGGTCGGCTGGCCCCGGCTGCCGATTGATCAGCAGCGCCCGGAAGACACGCCCGGCTGCGAAGCGGCGCAGCGCCGAGGCCAGCCAGTAGTCCTGTCCCGCCACCGGACGCGTGAGCTGGCGCACATGCGGCGGCAGGCAGGCCCAGATCAACACGAAATCGCCATGGCTGCCATGGTTGGCAAAGTACACGCGCTGTCGCGCCTCGGGCCGCACGCCCGCCCAGACCGGGCGCAGCCCTGTCCACACCCGCGCACTGGCCAGCAGCACCTCGGCCACCAGCCGAGCCACACCGAGCAGCAACGCGTCGGCCACACGACGGACCACGCCCACCGGCGTGGCGCCTGTCGCCATCTTCTGCGACTGGCTCATGAAACCCTCCCCGCTTGCCAGCACACGACCAACCAGCCGCAGGACTGACACACCGTTACGAGCACCACGCCGCGCCACCAACGCAAGGCTCCCCTCGCACGATCGACCACCGTGCGTGTGCCAGCCGGCAGGGGCTGATGCACTGCCATCAGGCCCACCAGCGCCACATCCAGTGCCTTCAGATCGCCGAACGGACCGGTCTCGCGAGCCAGCGCACGGAACAGGCCCACATCGATGACCACACGGGAGACGGCCACGGCGGATACCACCGACAGCATGGTGGTGAACACGGGCCAGAGCATAGGCGCATGCGGCCGCGACAGCAGCCAAGTCGCCACCGTGAGCGTGGCGAACACCATGCCCACGGCCCACCAGTACGGCCCAGTGGCCAGCAACTCGGCGCACACGGCGGCTTCGGCCCTGTCAGTCGGCGTCAGCGCGCTCATGGCCCGGGCTCCGGCACACATACGCCACCAGGCTGTGGGGCGCAGACCAGCGCTGCGGCTGGGTCTGAGGCTCCCTCATCGGACGTGGGAGGGCTGGCCACCGCCTGCCCGATGCAGCCGAGCCAGAGGGGGGACAACCGGACCTGGGGCCGTACCCGGCGTACCATGTCGCATGCAGCATCTACCGAAGCAGCGCGACCCGTGAGGTACAGCCATGTGACCACCACGGCCGCACTGCGCGAAACGCCCAATGCACACGCGACCAGCACCTGCCCTCTGGGCTGTGCGCGCAGTAGCTCGACGAGCTCGGCAGCCTCACGCAGGCGCGCGCTGTCGGGCACGTGCAGATCCAGCATCGGTACGGCATGGACACCAGGATGGCCCGCATCCAACTCGGCTGTCACATCCACGAGGGTGTTGAACTGACGGTGATCAGTCTCCCAGGGTAGTGGCAAGCGACCCAGCCACACACCGTCAACCACCGGCACACTGGCAGGCCACCGCCACGTCCAGGCACGCGCATTGAGCCAGGCCATCCACCGGTGGGGCGCCAGTAGCCAGCGGCTGGCCGCAGCGTGACGGCCATGCGGGTGCTTCTGAAAGACGGCCGGACCCCATCCCCCGTAACCCAGTGCGACCAGCAGGCAGGCGACCGCTGGCCACATCAGCCACCATGCCACGCGACTCCAGCTGCTGCCCAGCGCCAGGGCCAGCCAGGCCAGCGCCGCTGCCCCTGCGGCATACGCCATGGTCAACTGGGCGTGACGGCGGCCCCGGGGCGGCTTTGCCGCCAGCCAGGGGACATCTCCCTGCAGAGGCCACAACCACAGACAGAAGGCGCCGACCAGCATCCCAGTGGGGACATCGATGAAGTGATGCTGATAGGTGGTCAGCACCGACACGGCAATCAGGGCGCTCCAGCCATGCAAGAGCCAGCGCCAGCCGCCCTTCAGCAGCCGTCGGTAGAAATCCCACAACACCACCAGCAACACGATGTGCAGCGAGGGTGCCTGATTGTAGGGCAGGTCGAAGCTGGCGAGCGCGTCAAACAGGACGCCCTCCCAGCCATCCAGCGCAGGCCGCGAGGTGGAAAACCGCAGCGGCCACAGCACGAAACAACCGACGGACACGAACTGCGCCGTCAACAGCCGCAGCACATGGCGGCGCAACAGAAAGAGGCTGGGCGCCATCAGAAGCGACAAGCCGTAGAACAGGTCGATCGACCAATAGGGCAGGATGGTCCACGGCAGCAGCGGAATGTGACGCTCCCAGGCGAACACGATGCTGGGCACCTCCGCCTGATCCGCCGCCCACTGGTTGGCCCCGCCATACGTGATGAAAAACAAGGGACCCAGTACCATCAAGGCGAGCAGTCCCGGTCGCCAATGTGGCGTCCAACGTGACAGCCAGTTGCGCATCAAAGCCCGCTCCGCGTCCGCACGGCCAGCGACACGGTGAAGATACCCCATTCGTCCACACGCTGGCTGAGCTTGCGGAAGCCCGCGGCCTCGACCAGTTGGTCCATTTCTTGTTGCGTACGACGCCGCATCACCCATGACTGCCCCTGCCGGTGGCTCGTCAAAGCCCGGGCGATCATTTCAAGCTGCGGATGCCATGGCTGGCCCGTGTAGACCAAGCAGGCACCATCGGGCATCGCGTCGGCCAAGCCAGCCAGCGAGGCAGAAACCTGCCTGTTGTCCGAGAACAGCTCGTATAGCCCCGACACCACTGCCACCGTGGGCACAGGCTCAATGGCCGCGAGCGACGAACGATCGAAGGCATTGCCCGCTTCGAAACGGGCGACCTGCTCCAGCCCGCGCTCGCGGATGAGCGCACGGCCATCGCGCACGTTGATGTCGCTGTAATCACGCAGCAGCACGTGCTGAGGCTTGACCGGCATGGCCGCCACCGCATCGAGCACATACCGGCCGTGACCGGCTGCAATGTCGAGCAGATGCACGGGCATGGCCTGATCGCGCACGCGCTGTGCAGCCTGCAGCAGCAGTTCCTCGACATGCAGCTTGCGCGCACGGATGCCACGCCATCCAATGGCGCTCAGGTACACGCGGTCGATGACACGCCCGATCGGGGCCAGAGGACCGCGCCCACGTGGCTGATTGCGATAGATGTAATCGAGCGTCGAGCCGGAGTCGAATCCGGTGGCATGGCCAAGTCGGATACCCTCCGACAAGCTGCCACCCAAGCGCAGGCCCAGCCGTGTCGCCGCCCAATACAGACCACGGGGTGACCACCATGGCAGTGGCTGGCTCAGCGACTGTGCCTCATCAAAGGTGGGGCCATGCCGATCGGCCTGCCGCAGGTCGGGACGCGCGGGCTGGCGCACCGCAAAGCGCTGCTCGATGAAATCGCGCATGCGCGAGATGGCCAGATGCCGGTCACGCTCACCCAAGGTGTCATGGAAGAAGCCGGGCAGCTCATGCCAGGTCTTTACCGCACTGCCGAGCGCAGCGTAGAAACGCGCCTGGGGTTTCTTGTGCACCACCCAGTCCGCGCCGGAAACCAGCATTTGCGTGGGCACCGTGATGGCCGCGGCGTCACGCACCACCCGCTCGGCCGCGTCGTACAAGCCCAGCAAGATGTGTGAGGCGATGGGCCGCGTGATCAGCGGGTCTTCGCGGTAACTCCGGATGCGCGCCACATCGTGACTCAAGAACTGCGGCTTGACGTAGCTGTTGACGAAGAATGGTCCGACCAGACTTTGCCACAATCGGATGCCGGTGCGGGCGAAGGGCACGTACAGCTTGACCTGAAACGCGGGGGAAGCCAGCGTCATGCCGCGGATACCTGGAGCGTAATCATGCACCCAGGCCGACACCAGCACCGCGCCTACACTTTGCGCGACGACATACACGTCGGACATAGCCACGCCATGCTGGGCGACTAGGTGATCCATGAAGGTCTGCACGTCGCGTACCGACGTGCCAAAGCTGGGGCTGAACCCACGGGCCCCGGGCGAATGGCCATGGCCGCGTGCGTCCCATGCGAAAAAAGCCATGTCGGGCAGGTCGAGCTCGTCCACCACATGGGCCATGCGTCCGCTGTGCTCATGGCCACGATGGAACAACACGATGGCGCCGCGCGGCCGCTCCGAACGCGCGGGCCAGTAGCGGTAGAACAGCTGCTGGCCGTCATGGGCCAGGAAGTGTCCCACATGGCAGGGCCGCTTGGACGGGCTCGGCGTCTCGATGGGTGAACCGGTAGAAGCTTGCAGGACGGCACTCATGGGTGTGGAGGAGCGAGTTGAACACCCGCACGGATGCGGTTGACGATGGACCAGAGCGTGAGCGCAGCTACGACGGGCATGACCCACTCGAGGACGGCCGCCATCGCGGGCTGCCCTCCAGACAGATCGCCGCCGGTGAGCGCCACCGCCGCACCGATGACGCCAAACACTGCCGCGCGATCGCTCTTGCCCATGGGGCCGTCGTAGCGACGACCCGCACCGACGGTGGCGCCCAGCGCCCCGGCGAACTCGGACAAAGCAGCCAGCAGGATGACCAGGCCCACCCAGAGGCCGTTGAACGGCGCGATACAGGCAAATGGCAGGTACAGCGCCGCATCCGAGATGACATCGGTCAGTTCGTTGAGGTAGGCACCCATCACCGACTGCTGGCCGTGCTCACGCGCCAGCATGCCATCGATGGCATTGAGGGCCATGCGCAGCAGCATCCACACCGGCACCAGCACATAAGCCCAGGCAATGGGTGTCAAATAGAGCCAGGCGCCCAGGACCACTGAGACCCCGCAGGCCAGTACCGTGACCTGGTTGGCGGTGACCCCGGCCCGAGCCAGCGCGCCCACCATGGGACGCAGGACAGCCTGAAAACGCGGTTTGAGCTCGTAGATGGACAGCGCCATTCGCGCGGGCGCCCGAACCCCCTGGATCGCCGCCCTACCCTGATGTTGGTGATGATGGCACGAAGGGTAACGAAGTGGCCTGTGTCACACCATCACCCCAAGGGGGGGGTCAAGCCACATGCCGCAAGCCCTGCACGATGTCGATGCGCGACATCTTCCAGGCCGGCCAGGCGGCCGCCACCACGCCCACGATCAAGCAGGCCAGCATCTGCAAGGCCACCGTCAGCGTAGACACCTTGAAGATGGGAAACAGCGTGCCCACGGCCGACACGAAGGCCTGGGCCAGCGGGAAGGTGATGGCGATGCCGATGGCCCCGCCGATCAGCGCGATCATCAGGCTTTCGCCAAACAGCAGCTGCACCACGAAGCGCGGCGGAAAGCCCAGGGCCTTGAGCGTGGCATATTCAGCCAGACGCTCGCGGGCGGTCATCGTCATGGTATTGGCCATCACGGCCATGATGATGAGGATGATGATCAGGCTGACGGCCTGCACCGCGATCAGGATGGCCTCGCTCATGGCCACAAAGCCCAGCTGAAAGGCCTTCTCGGTTTCGGTGCGGGTTTCAGCCAGGGAATTGGCAAACAGGCGATCGATGGCCTGCGACACCTGAGGTGCCTCGTCGGGGTTGCGAATGCCCACCACGAACACCCCTACGTAGTCAGCCTGCGCGCCTGCATTGCGCGCACGGATGCTTTCGGCCAGGCGCTTCCAGTGGATGAACATCTGCTGCTCATCGGTGCGGGCATCTTTGCCCTCGTAAATGCCACGGATGGTGAAACTCCAGGTGCCCGGGTAAATGGTGCCGCGCAGGGCCACCGTGTCGCCCACCTACCAGCCAAACTGGCGCGCCAGCTTGCGGCCCACCACGGCGCCTTGCAGATCCCTGAAGAAGGCCTGCTTCTCCTCATCGTCCAGCACGAACTCGGGGTACAGGGCCAGGTAACTGGGCGGATCCACCGCGAACTGCGCAAAGAAGTTGCGCTCGGTGATGTAGATGCCGCCAAACCAGTTGGCCCACGAGATGCCGCTGACCCCATCCACGCCTTTGACGCGCTCGGCGTAATGCAGCGGCAGCGGGAAGGTCAGCGAGATGGCGTTGCGGGTGATCAGCCGCGTGCTAGAGGTGGCATCCACGCCCGCGTACCAGGCATCCACGATGGTGCGCAGCAGCCCGAACGCCGAGATGGCCACCACCAGGCCCACCATGGTCAACAGGGTGCGCAGGCGGTGGCGGAAGGCGTTTTTGAGCAGCAGGCGCAGGGTAAACATGGCGTCTCTTCAGCGGTGTTCACCCGCCACATGCTCCGGCACCAACACCCCTTTTTCAAGGTGCACCAGCCGCCCGGCCCGGCTGGCGGCCTTGGGGTCGTGGGTCACCATCACGATGGTCTTGCCCAGCTCGCGCTGCAGGGTCTGCATCAGGTTGAGCACCTCTTCGCCGGTGGCCCGGTCCAGGTCACCCGTGGGCTCGTCGGCCACGATCAACTGCGGATCGGTCACCAGGGCGCGGGCAATGGCCACGCGCTGCTGCTGACCGCCTGACAGCTCGTTGGGGTGGTGGTCGGCCCGGTCGCTGAGTTGCACCATGGCCAGGGCGGCGTTGACGTGTTCGTGGCGCTGGCGCCGGCTCAAGCCGGTCAGCAGCAGGGGCAGCTCGACGTTCTCAAAGGCCGTCAGCACCGGCATCAGGTTGTAAAACTGGAAGATGAAACCCACGTGCGCGGCCCGCCAGTCGGCGAGCTGGGTCTCGCTCAGGGTGGCGATGTCCACGCCGCCGATCTCGATGCGGCCCGTGGTGGGCTGATCGATGCCCGCGATCAAATTGAGCAGCGTGCTCTTGCCCGAGCCGCTGGGGCCCATCAGGGCGATGAACTCGCCCGGCTGCACGTCCAGATCGATGTTGACCAGCACGGGCAGGGTCTGGCCGCCGCGCTGGTAGGCCTTGCTCAGGCCACGGATGCGGATCAGGGGCTCGGTGGTGTCTGCCATGGTGGCGGACCTGCGATCACATCAAGGCTGTGCCGGCCGCACCCGCGCGCCCGGCTGCAGTCGTGCATCGGGCTGGGCCACCAGCTTGTCACCTGCCTTCAGGGCACCGGCCTTCACCGGGGTGACTTCACGCACCTCACCCAGGATGCGGCCGGCCTTCACCGGCACAGGCTGCACCGTCTGCAGGGTGGCATCCGACGCATCCGTCACCACCTGCCACACCACGGCCTGCCCCTCGTGCTGCGCCAGGGCGCCTGGGGGCACAGCCAGCAGGGGCTGCAGATCGGCCTGGGTGATGGGTTGCGACAAAAACGCCACCTTGGCACTCATCTCGGGCAGCACGCGCGGGTCGAGCTGCTTGAAGCGCACCTTGGTGGTCACGGTGGCCTTGGCGCGGTCCACGGTGGGCACGATGCTGCCCACCTCACCGATGAAGCGAACGCCAGGCAAGGCATCCAGCGCAATCTCTACCGGCTGGCCGATCTGCACCTTCGACAGGCTGCCTTCGGACACATCGGCCTCGACCTCCAGCGTCGTCATGTCGGCCATGGTGACCACGGCACCCTGCGTGCCTGCCGCGCTGGACAGCGGCGTGATGATGTCGCCGACGTTGGCGTTCTTGACCAGCACCACGCCATCAAATGGCGCGCGGATGTCGGTGAAGCTGCGCGCCACCTGCTGCACCTTGACCTGGGCTTGCGCGGCGGCCAATGAAGCACGCGCCGCCGCCACGGCGGCCCGAGCGCCCTGGGCCCGGGTCTGCACCACGTCCACGGCCTGGGGTGAGATGAAGCCTTGGGCCTGCAGGCCCTGGCTGCGGCCCAGTTCGGCGCGGGCATTGGCCAGCTCGACCTCGGCCTGGCGCACACCGGCTTCGGCCTGGCGCACGGTGGCCTCGGCCGCCACGATGGCGGCCTGCACGTCGCTGTCGTCGATGCGGGCGATCAGCTCGCCCTCACGCACCACCGAGCCCTCGCGCACGTTCAGCGCCACCAGGCGCCCAGTGGCCTTGGACGCCACCGCCGCACGGCGCTGCGCCACCACATAGCCCGAGGCGGTCAGCACCACATGCTGTTGCGAGGCCGTGGCCGTGACCACCGCCGTGGTTTGCACCGGCACAGGCTTGGGGGCCAGCCACCAGGCCAAGCCGCCGGCCAGCAGCACCCCACCCGCGATGATCCAGCTCCATGGGCGACGCGCACGCGCGGCCGGAGCCGAGCGGTCAATGCGCAGGGCGTTCAAAGACGAGGGGCTGGGGGAATCGGTCATGGCTCACCAGGCAAAGCATCGGCCTGGTGATTGTGGGCCATGTTCGTCGCTGCGACTCAGCGCGCGGCGTTGAGGGCGTCGCGGGTCTGCATCGCCACGCGGCGCGCGGCGCTGGCAAAGTCGTCACCGCTGCTGGCATACAGCACGGCCCGCGAGCTGTTGACGATGATGGTGCCGGTGATGGCCCCCTGGGCATCGGTTGTCAGGCCAGCCTTGACCGTGGCCACGGCGTCGCCACCCTGCACACCCACACCCGGGATCAGCAAGGGCAAGGTGGGCGCCAGTTCGCGCACGCGCGCAATTTCTTCAGGGAAGGTGGCGCCCACCACCAGGCCCATCTGGCCATTGGTGTTCCACGGGCCTTGCGCCTGCTTGGCGATGTGCTCGTACACGCGCGGCTGGCCTTCGATGTCGGCCAGGCGCAGGTTCTGCAAGTCAGAGCCACCAGGGTTGGAGGTGCGGCACAGCAGGATCACGCCCTTACCCGGGTACTTCAGGAAGGGCTCCATGGTGTCAAAGCCCATGAAGGGCGACAGCGTGACCGCATCGGCCTGATAGCGGGTGAAGGCCTCATGCGCATACTGCTCGGCCGTCGAGCCGATGTCGCCACGCTTGGCATCCAGAATGACCGGCACACTGGGCGCCACGCGGCGCATGTGCGCCATCAGGCGCTCGAGCTGATCTTCAGCGCGGTGGGCTGCAAAGTAGGCAATCTGCGGCTTGAAGGCGCAGACCAGATCCTTCGTGGCGTCCACGATGGCGGCGCAGAAGTCGTAGATGCGCTCAGGCTGGCCCTTCCAGGCCCCCGGGAACTTCGAGGGCTCCGGGTCCAGGCCCACGCACAGCAGCGACTGGTGCTGGCGCTGCGCACGCAGCAGCTGTTCGGTGAAGATCATCTCGGCGCCTTCCTGCGGGTTCACTGACCGATGCGCTGGGCCAGCTCCACCGCCTTGCCGATGTAGTTGCCCGGCGTCATGGCACGCAGGCGGGCCTTGTCGTCCTCAGGCAGCTCCAGGGTTTCGATGAAGGCCTGGATGGATTCTTTGGTGATGGCCTTGCCGCGCGTCAGCTCTTTCAGGCGCTCGTACGGGTTGGGCAGCGCATGGCGGCGCATCACGGTCTGGATGGGCTCGGCCAGCACTTCCCACGAGCTGTCCAGGTCAGCGGCCAGGGCCTCGGGGTTCACTTCCAGCTTGCCCAGGCCGCGCGCCAGGCTGTCGTAGGCCAGCAGGGCATAGCCCAGGGCCACGCCCATGTTGCGCAGCACGGTGCTGTCCGTCAGGTCACGCTGCCAGCGGCTGATGGGCAGCTTTTGGCTCAGGTGCGTCAGCACGGCGTTGGCCAGGCCCAGGTTGCCTTCGGCATTTTCGAAGTCGATCGGGTTGACCTTGTGCGGCATCGTGGACGAACCAATCTCGCCCGCCTTGGTCTTTTGCTTGAAGTAGCCCAGGCTGATGTAGCCCCACACATCGCGCGACCAGTCGATCAGGATGGTGTTGGTGCGGGTGATGGCATCGAACAGCTCGGCCATATAGTCGTGCGGCTCGATCTGGATGGTGTAGGGGTTGAAGGTCAGGCCGAGCTGGTTTTCGATGACGCTCTTGCTGAACGACTCCCAGTCGGTGTCGGGGTAGGCCGACAGGTGGGCGTTGTAGTTGCCCACGGCGCCATTCATCTTGGCCAGCAGCTTCACCTCGGCGATGCGCTCGCGGGCTGTGGCCAGGCGGGCGACCACGTTGGCCACTTCTTTGCCCACGGTGGTGGGCGAGGCGGCCTGGCCGTGGGTGCGGCTCAGCATCGGGATCTCGGCCATGGCGTGCGCCATGCCGCTCAGGGTGCCGATCAGGCCGTCAATGGCCGGCAGGATGACACCATCGCGCGCGGCCTTGAGCATCAGGCCGTGGCTGGTGTTGTTGATGTCTTCTGACGTGCAGGCAAAGTGCACGAACTCGCCGGCTTTCTCCAGCTCGGGGTGGCCGGTGAAGCGCTGCTTGATCCAGTACTCGACCGCCTTCACATCGTGGTTGGTGGTCTTTTCGATGTCCTTGATGGCCTGGGCATCCACTTCCGAGAAGCGCGACACCAGCCCCCGCAGGTAGCTGCGGGCCGTCTCGGACAGCGGGGCCAGTTCCGGCAGACCGGCGTCCGACAGGGCGATGAACCACTCGATCTCGACCTGCACACGGCGGCGCATCAGACCAAACTCGGACAGCAGCGGGCGCAAAGCAGCGACCTTGCCGGCATAGCGGCCATCCAGAGGCGACAGGGCGGTGAGGGTAGACAGGTTCATGGCGGAAGCTCTCAGGGTAATCCGCTATTTTACCGGGCCTGGGCGGCCCCGGGGGCGCTCAATCGCCCCGGCGGGGCAACACGGGCTCGCGCCAGGCGGCACGCAGATCGGCCGGATCCACCCGAGACACCACCGTCACGGCCTCCAGGCGCATGCGGCGGGCCTGCACCGCCACCCAGGGCCAGGCCAGGCCCAGCGTGCCCGCCAACCACAACAGATGCCGTGCACGCAAACGCACATAGGCCATCACCGACAGGCGGCTGCGAAAACGCAGGTAACGGCAACCGGTGTTTTGCCAGACCAGGTTCTGCGCGTGAGCCTGGGCGTAGGGCCACACCAGGGCAGCCCAGACCAGCGCAGACGCCACCAGCAAGCCCATGTGCGCGGGCGGCCACACGCGCCCGGCCACCGCCAGCCAGAGCCCGAGCACAGCGCCATACACCGCGGCCACCACCACAGCCATCACCAACCCCCACAGGGCCACGCGGGCAGCCAGGCCATACACACCCTGCCAGGTGCCACGCCAGCTCAAGGCCAAGGGGCCAATGCCCAGGTGCCACTGGCGACAGGTCCACCAGGCCCACAAGGCCCCCGGGGCCATCAGCAACACCCCGGCCACCGCCACGCCCAGCACCAGGTTCGACAACCGCGTTTCGGCAGGACGCGACAGGGCCCACCAGGCCAGCCAGTTGCACACCAGGCCCGCCGCCACCCAGGGCAGCATGCGCCGATACACCCGCCACCACGGGGCCCGAAAACTCAAGGGGCGTCGCCCCCAACGCAGGGCGCCCACTGTTTGCGCGTAACCCACCCCCAACCACAGCGGCCACACCAGCAGCACCAAAGACACCGCCACCGCCCCGGCCAGCGCCGCGCCTCGAGCAGCGGCCGTGAGGCTCAAGGCCAGCGAGGCCACCAGACCGTGCCACACCACCTCGGTGATCAAGGGTTGCTCATGGTCGAACCGTCGACCGGCCACAAAGGTGTGCTGCAAGAAGAAATGGCGCCACTGCCGACGCGCCCAAGGCAGGTACAGCCCCAAGGTGAGCAGGCACCACAGTGCCTGTTGGCGCCACAACCGGGCGTAGGCGGCAGGGTCGGCTCGGAACGTCACGGGCCACTCGGTCACGTCTGCGCGGCGCAAGGCCGCCGTGGCAGGGCGTGGCCATTCTGCTGCGCAGGGCTGGGTGTCCAGGTCGCCGGCGGCCGAGTCGGTCAGCGAGCCCACGGGCTCAGGCCAGGGCGTCAGCGAGCCTGTGGTGCTGCCGGTGTCGTCCATGGGCGAGACCGAACTGTCCGTCAGCCCGTCTGCCGGCAGTCGCCCCCCCGCACGCCCGACTTCATCGGGCTCGAGCAGTCGGATCACCCTTACAGCAGGACGGCCACCAGTCTTGTTCATGTCAGTTTCGACTGTAACCTGCGCACAGGCTGATCGACCACCTCGCCCCCCAAAGGTGGGGCCCCCGCCCTGGCGCCACCCAGGAGCGGACGATGATCATGAGGGCTCGCTAGAATCCACCCATTCACACATCACGACACAGAATGAAACTGATCGGATCCCTGACCAGCCCCTTTGTGCGCAAGGTGCGCATCGTGCTGGCCGAGAAAAAGCTCGACTACAAGTTTGAAGTCGAGGACGTGTGGGCGGCCGATTCCCGCATCGCGCAATCCAACCCCTTGGGCAAGGTGCCCTGCCTGGTGATGGAAGCGGGCGAGGCCATTTTTGATTCGCGGGTGATCGTCGAGTACGTGGACACCCTCTCGCCCGTGGGCAAGCTCATTCCCCTGAGCGGGCGAGAGCGTGTGGAAGTGCGTACCTGGGAAGCCCTGGCCGATGGCCTGCTGGACGCCGCCGTGCTGGCCCGGATGGAAGCCACCTGGGCCGGGCGCACCGAAGCCCAACGCTCTCAAGCCTGGATCGACCGACAGATTGACAAGGTGCACCAGAGCCTCAAGGCCATGAGCCAGGGCCTGGGCGATCGCCCCTGGTGCGCCGGCAACCACTACAGCCTGGCCGACATCGCGGTGGGCTGCGCCCTGGGTTATCTGGACTTCCGCTTCGCGCACATCGACTGGCGCGACACCTACCCCAACCTGGCCAAGCTCTCGGATAAGCTGGCGCAGCGGCCCAGCTTTGCCGACACGCTGCCGCCCGCGGCCTGACACCAGGCCAGCGGCTCAGTCTTTCAGGGCGAACGAATCAGCCCGGGCACGGCTCCAGTACTGCTCGAAGCCCGGCTGGCGCCAGGGAGCCTCGCCCCGCTCAGCCGCCAGCAACTCGCCGGGTTGCAGGTACACCAGCAAGTTCGACAGCCGTCGTACCTCGAAATCCGACACCCGGCGCAGGATGTGATCGGCGGTGATCTCGTTGGGGTGGCTCAAGCCGGCCGCCTGAACCAACTCCTGCAAGGCATGCAGGGTGTTGCGGTGAAACCGGTACACCCGCTCGGCCTTGTCCGGCACCACCAGGGCGCGCTGGCGTATCGGGTCTTGCGTGGTGACCCCGGTGGGGCAGTGCCCCGTGTGACAGGCTTGGGCCTGGATGCAGCCCAGTGCGAACATGAAGCCCCGTGCCGCGTTGCACCAGTCGGCGCCCAAGGCCATCATGCGCGCAATGTCAAACGCGCTGACCACCTTGCCCGCACAACCAATCTTCACGCGGTGTCGCTCGCCCAGGCCCACCAGGGTGTTGTGCACCAGCAAGAGCCCCTCTTGCAGAGGCGCCCCCACGTGGTCGGCAAACTCCATGGGCGCGGCACCCGTGCCCCCCTCGGTGCCATCCACCACGATGAAATCAGGCCAGATGCCTGTCTCGCGCATGGCCTTGGCCATGGCGAACCACTCCCAGGCGTGGCCGATGCACAGCTTGAAGCCCACCGGCTTGCCACCTGACAACTGGCGCAACTGTTCGATGAAGGCCATCATCTCCAGCGGCGTCTCAAAGGCACTGTGCCGGGCGGGCGACACGCAATCCTGCCCCACGGGCACCTCTCGGGCCTCGGCGATCTCGGGCGTCACTTTGGGGCCCGGCAGCACGCCCCCGTGGCCCGGCTTGGCCCCCTGGCTGAGCTTCAGCTCGATCATCTTCACCTGCGGCAGGCTGGCATTGGCCTTGAAGCGCTCCGGGGCGAAACGCCCGTCGGCCGTGCGACAACCGAAGTAGCCCGATCCAATTTCCCAGATCAGGTCGCCACCCGGTTCCCGGTGGTAACGACTGATCGAGCCCTCGCCGGTGTCGTGCGCAAAGTTGCCCTTCTTGGCCCCCCGGTTCAACGCCAGCACGGCATTGGCGCTCAAGGCGCCGAAGCTCATGGCCGAGATGTTGAAGATGCTGGCCTGGTAGGGCTGCGTGCATGAACTGCCGCCCGCCCCAATGGTGATGCGGAAGTCGTGCGTGGGCAGTTCGGTGGGCGCCACCGAGTGGCTGATCCACTCATAACCAGCGGCCAGCACCTCTTTGTGCGTGCCGAACGCGCGCTTGTCGGATTCGCCCTTGGCCCGCTGGTACACCAGCGAACGCTGCTGCCGCGAAAACGGTGCGGCCTCGGCATCGCTTTCGATGAAGTACTGTCTGATCTCGGGGCGGATGAACTCCAGCAGGTAGCGCAGGTGCCCGATCACGGGGTAGTTGCGCAACACCGCGCGGGACGTCTGGCGCAAATCATTCCAGCCCAGCAGCACCAGCGCACCGCTGATCACCACCAGCGCGCCGGCGCCCCAGCGCCCTCCACCCACCATCCAACCCAGCCCGATCGCCAGGCATGCCCAGGCAAGCGCCCACACGCCGTAGCGGATGGGCACGTGTTCATTGAGTCGGATCAACCAGCGCGGCATGGCCAACTCCTATTTGAAGGCCCGTGTGAGCAATGTCGTCGCACCCATGCTAAACCCGGCGCTCAACCCCTGGTCAAGACAGCAGCCCGGGAAAGAACTGCTACATCGTGACATCTGATACAGGTGCGCAGCGCCGCGGTTTGGCGGTACACTTCGGCCAAAGCGCCGATTTGTCCGGCTTGCGGGCGCTCAAGAAATGCTGCTAAAAGGGCGCTGCACGCCGGCCCCTGTCACAGTGGCCGGTGTTTTTGTTTTCGGGTCTGTAGCGACATGTCATCCCTCGGGGTCATCACCCCCGCCTCCATGCACTTCGGCACCCCGCTGGCCTTGCAAAGCGGGGCGGTGTTGCGCGACTACACCTTGATGTACGAGACCTACGGCCGGCTCAACACCGACCGCAGCAATGCCGTGCTGGTGTGCCACGCCCTGAATGCCTCGCACCACGCGGCGGGCCTGCACGCGGGCGACGACGGCCAGCCCCTGCCCCGCAGCCAAGGCTGGTGGGACAACATGATTGGTCCCGGCAAGCCGCTGGACACCAACCGCTTCTTCGTCATCTGCATCAACAACCCCGGCTCATGCTTTGGCTCGACCGGGCCCATGCACACCAACCCCGACACCGGCCGCATCTACGGCGCCGACTTCCCCGTGGTGACGGTGGAAGACTGGGTGCACGCCCAGGCTCGCGTGCTGGACCGCCTGGGTATCGACCAGCTGGCGGCGGTGATGGGCGGCAGCCTCGGCGGCATGCAGGCCCAGGCCTGGGCCCTGCTGTACCCGGAGCGCGTGCGCCACTGCCTGGTGATCGCCTCGGCCCCCAACCTGTCGGCCCAGAACATCGCCTTCAACGAGGTGGCGCGTCGCGCCATCGTCACCGACCCCGACTTCCACCACGGCCACTTCTACGAGCATGGTGTGGTGCCCCGGCGCGGCCTGCGCGTGGCACGCATGATTGGCCACATCACCTACCTGTCGGACGATGTGATGGAAGAGAAGTTCGGCCGCGAGCGCGTGGGCGCCGAACAGGGACAGGGCCTGCGCTACAGCACGCAAGACATCGAGTTCCAGGTGGAGAGCTACCTGCGCTATCAGGGCGACAAGTTCAGCGACTACTTCGATGCCAACACCTACTTGCTGATCACGCGGGCACTGGATTACTTCGACCCGGCCCGCGAGCATGGCGGCAGCCTGGCCGCCGCCATGGCGCACACCCAGGCCCGCTACCTGGTCATCAGCTTCACCACCGACTGGCGTTTTTCGCCCGCGCGCTCACGCGAGATCGTGCAGGCCCTGCTCGACAACCAGCGCGACGTCAGCTACGCCGAGATCGACGCTCCTCACGGCCACGACGCCTTCCTGCTGGAAGACCCCCGCTACATGGCCGTGGTGCGCGCGTATTACCACCGCATTGCCCGCGAGGTGAACGCATGACCGAGCGCAGCGTGCATCAAGTGATTGCCGAGTTGGTGCCGCCCGGCTCGCGCGTGCTCGACCTGGGCTGTGGCGACGGCCAGTTGCTGGCCTACCTGCGCGACCACCGCCAGTGCACCGGCTACGGCATCGAGATTGATGATGGCAAGGTGCTGGCCTGCGTGGAGCGCGGCGTCAACGTCATCCAGCGCAACCTGGAAGAAGGCCTGAGCCTGTTTGACGACCACAGCTTTGATGTGGTGCTGCAACTCGACACCCTGCAACACCTGCGCAACACCGAAGCCATGCTGCGTGAAACCGCGCGCGTGGGCCGCATGGGCATCGTGAGCTTTCCCAACTTTGCCCACTGGCCACACCGGCTGAGCGTGCTGCAAGGCCGCATGCCTGTGAGTAAGGCCCTGCCTTACCAATGGTTTGACACGCCCAACATCCGCGTGGCCACCTTTGCCGACTTTGAGGTGCTGGCCCGCCGCAATGGCCTGCACATCCGGCAGTCGTTCGGCATGCACCAAGGGCAGCTAGTGCATCGCTGGCCCAACCTGCTGGCCAGCACGGCGGTGTTCCAGTTCGAGCGCCGCTGAAGGCGTTCAAAAAAGGCGCACCCGAAGGTGCGCCAAAGCTCTGGTTTGCGAAGAAAGAACGTCGATCAGAAGGCGTGACGCACACCGACCACATAAGTGTGGCCGGTCTTCCACTTCACCCCATCCGGATCTTCTTTATCCATCATGTACGCGGTATACAGCGACGTACGCTTGGACAGGCTGTGGGTGTACGCCAAGGTAAAGATGCTGTGATCGGTATCCGGCGTGGTGCCACCTTCCACCGCTTCTTCCATGCTTTCGCCATAGGCGACCAGCACCGCACCCGCCTTGCTAACCGGCACCGAGGCGCCCAGGGTGTAGAGCTTGGTATCGATGCGACGCGTTTGTGTGAACCCGGTATTCCCAAATTCGCCATACTGCGCAAACAGCTTGGCAAAGCCCGCGTCGTAACTGACGCCCAGCATGCCGAAGGTTTGCTTGGCACCATTGGACAAGTCCGTCACTGCCGCACCGCCCTTCGGCGCAGTGGCAGTGCGCACACTCTGCCAAGCTGCACCGATGGCAAGGGGGCCGGCTTTGTAGTTCAGGCTCAAGGCATAAACCTTTCCCTTGTCGGTTTCAGTATCTTCGTCGAACTGCACCTGTGCCGCTGCAGAGAAGCCGCCCATGGTAGGCGTGGCGTAGCTGATGGCATTGCTGAAGCCCGAATCGCTGTAATCGTTACCCGACGCGCCGAAAGTCAGACGAATGGCCGGCGACAGGCCGAAGGCACTGCCCAACGGGTTGTAGCTCAGGGTGTTGGCGAATAGCAGCGTGCCTTGACGGCCAATGCTAAGCTTGCCGTAGCTTCCCTCCAGCCACAGGTGTGCGCTGCGCGACCAGAACGTGTCGCTGGTGCCAAACCGACCAGCCTCGCCAGTGTCGGGCCGCAAGAAGCCTTCCAGCTCAAAGCCAGCCTTCAAGCCGCCCCCCAAGTCTTCCGTCCCTTTCAGGCCCCAGAAACTGGTGATCATCTGATTGCTGTCGACCTTGGTCGCACGGGGGTTGACCGCCCCGTCCTGATAGCTGGTCTGAAAAGAACCTGCCGCAATGTCGATCACACCATACAGGTTGAGCGATTGGGCGTGAACACCCGAGGCCAGACCCATGAGGGCTGTCAGCGCAGCGGGGGCGAAGATTTTTTGGGGGGACATGAGGACTCCTGGAAGGCGGTTGGTCATTCCCAATGCGGGAACGGTATACAAAAATGCAGAAACCGTGCCGCCCTAGAACGGGGCTTGACGCCGCTTTTCGGCGCATGAACGCTCAGGAATTCATCGTTTTGTCACCCTATCGTTGTTTCAGCGTGGCCCTGCCATCCAATCGGTGCACCAACTTGTATCCCAGTTGAACAGAACGCTCAAATCAGGGGAAGCCAACAAAAAAGCGCCCCGAAGGGCGCTTGTGCTGATCAGTGATGCGGGTCAAGCCCGCAGGTGATCAGAAGTTGTGGCGGATGCCCACGGCGAAGGTTTGACCCGACTCCAGCCCAGTGTGCTGGTTGTTGGTGAACACACCGTACACATCGGTGCGCTTGGACAGCATGTAGCTGTAACCCAGCGAGAACACCGAATCATTCTCCTTGGCACCAGAGCTGACCAGCTTGTTCGACAACTTGCCGTACGAAGCCATCACGCTAGCCTTATCGGACAGAGGCACGGACACACCAACTTGATAGATCTTGTCTTCGTTGGCAGCCTGAGCACCCAGCGAACCAGCGGTCGACGCATCTTGATCCACGGCGGTGTACTGCAGGAACGCCTTGACCACGCCGAAGTCATAGCTGGCGCCCAGCGCCCACACCTTTTCATCAGCGTCGTAGGCGGTAGAGATACCCGACTTCACGTAGGTCAGAGCCGCGCTCAGAGGACCAGCGTTGTACGACACCGCTGCCGAGTAGCTGGCGCTGTCACCGGACTCCTTGGGCGAGTACTGCAGAGTGGCCATGAAGCCGCCCATCACCGGAGTTTCGTAAGTGACCGAGTTCACAAACCCAGTGTCAAAACCGACACCAGCATTGGCCTGATCAACGCCACCTTGGTCGTAATAGTAATGACGCATCGTGGGCGAGAACGCCATCGAGCTACCGAAGGGGTTGTAGGTGTAGCCGTAGGTGAACAGCGGGTTATCGTATTGGCCCAGGGCCACGCGGCCAAAACCACCGCTCAACCCAACCCAAGAACCGCGACTCCAGAAGCCGCCGGCCTTGTTCGCCGTGACATTCGCAACACCTGCACCACCATCGTCAGCGCTGAGGAACGACTCCAGCACGAACTCAGCCTTCAAACCACCACCCAAGTCTTCCGAACCAGAGAGACCGAAGTAGCTGGTCATCATCTTGCCGCTTTCTACGGCAGTCTTGCGATCAGAGTCTCCCTTGACATGGGCGTTCTCGAACGAGCCCACCGACATGTCGAGCATGCCGTACAGCTTCACTTGGGCCTGGGCAGCACCGGCCAGAGCCAACAGGGCGGCGGCAGCCACCAGGTTCTTCTTTGCAAACATTGAGTTCTCTCCTAGCAAACGGTTGAACAAACTCGGCGGATCTGACGCCCGGGATGGGCATCAACCTCGGGTTTGATTGTGGGACGGTTCGTCCTCGAGGTGTCAAATAAGCAAGAAGCAGGCCCGAAAATGTCGCTGAGGCACCCTTTTCCGTCACAGAGATGCAACAAACAGCCGCCAGAGGATAAGTTATTCGGTCACACACGATCGCAGTGAATCCATGCGCCCACAAAAAAGCGCCCCGAGGGGCGCTTAGATGATCTTGGTCGGCGAGCGCCGAGTGATCAGAAGGCGTGCTTCACACCCAGAGCCAGGGTGTTGTACGTTTCCTTGGTACCAGCGAAGTTTTGAGCGCGAGTACCCTTGAAAGCCACATAACCATTGGTGCGCTTGCTCAACGCGTGGTCGTACACGACCGAGAAGTCACGGAACTTGAGGGAGGTGTCGTCAACCTTGTGGTTGGCGTACGAAGCCAGCACCGTACCTTGGCCAGTCACGGGCACAGCAGCGCCCAGCTGATAGAACTTGGCCTTGGTGTCTGCGCCGGTTACGTAGTCGAACTTGTTCTGACCGTACTGCGCGAACAGCTTGGCAACCCCCAGGTCGTAGCTGGCACCAATCTGCCAACGATCCAGATCTGCAGCAGCGGCAGGAAGTGTCACGAAACCAGCCGGCACTGCGCGCAGGAAATCATTAACACCGGCGGACAGCGTCCGCTCTTCGGTCGAATAGTTGAAGCCGACAGCCAGGGGACCAGCAGCGTAATTCAGAGCAGCGCCCTTGGCACTGCTCACACCCTTGGTCTCCGAGGCACCGTACTGAACCGCCGCAGAGAAGCCCGACAGATTGGGCGACGTGTAGGTCACCGAGTTTTGCAGGTTGCCGTAGCCGTTCACACCTTGCGAGGTGTTCATCAGACCGGTTACGGGGAAGGGGTTGTAGGCGGCGTTGGCCAGGAAACCCAGCGAACGCGAGTTGCCCAGCTTGACGGTACCGAAGCCACCCGACAGGCCCAACTCAGAGGTACGGCCCCAGAAGTTGCCGGCCACGGAACCCGTGTCCACAGCAACATCGCTTTCCAGCACAAAGAAGCCCTTCAGGCCACCGCCCAGGTCCTCCTGGCCCTTCAGTCCCACGAAGCTGCCGGTGTGAATGCCAGACTCAACAGCCGTCACCGCGTCGCCAGCCACATTCTTGGCCTCAGTGCGGGCCAGCGACAGGTCCACGTTACCGTACAGGGTCACTTGGGCTTGAGCAGCCGAAGCCAGCACAGCCAGACCAGCCACAGCGATCAGATTCTTCTTGAACATGAAATCTCCTTGTTGGGGGATGTTCGGCCGCGGTGACGCGGCCAGCGCGGGCCACCGATGGGTGACCCTGACAGATTGATTGTGCTCAGCTTTGCAGGGCTTGGCGCAGAAACCACACCAACAGAAGGCGTCATACCCACTCCAGAGGGTGTTTTTGCACCACAAGTGTGTGTATCAGGCCACAGTTTCAGTGGCTACGCACCGATTTGGTTAGTCTTTCCGGACGCTGTCACAAAACCGACATGCGTGCGAGGATGGCCTCTCCATAGGCCTGGAGCTTCTTGGCGCCCACCCCGCTGATGTGCGCCAGGTCGTCCAGGCTGCGGGGTGCCACACGGGCCATGTCGGCCAGGGTGGCATCGTGGAAGACGACGTAGGCCGGCAGGTTGTGCTCTTTGGCCACCTCGGCCCGCCACTGTTTGAGGGCCTGAAAGCGCGCCAAGCTGGCGTGGTCCATGTCGGCCTCGTGGGCACCCGGGCGCGCAGCGGCGCGGGTCTGGCGGCCGGCCCGCCCCTTGGTCGACGCCTCGGTGGGCTCTTTGAGCACGATGGCCACCTCGCCGCGCAACACCGCGCGGGCCGATTCGGTCAGCCCCAGGGTGCTGTATTCGCCTTCAGCCACCACGTGCCCCAGGGCAATGAGCTGGCGCAACACGGCGCGCCACTGGGTTTCGCTCAGATCGGCACCGATACCAAAGGTGCTCAAGGCCTGGTGCCCGTACTGCGCCACCTTGTCGGTCTGGCGGCCGCGCAGCACGTCGATCAGGTGCCCGGCCCCAAACCGTTGTTGCCCGTGCTGCCAGAAGCGGTAAATGCCACTAAGCAGCTTGCGCGCCGCCTCGGTGCCATCCCAGGTGGTGGGGGGGTGGAGGCAGTTGTCGCAGTTGCCGCAGGGCTCACTGGTCTCGCCAAAGTAGGCCAGCAGACGCACGCGACGGCAATCATGGGCCTCGGCCAGGGCCAGCAGGGCATCCAGCTTGCCGCGCTGCACACGCTTGAACTCATCGGTGGCTGGGCTTTCGTCGATCATGCGCCGCTGGTGGACCACATCAGCCAGACCATAGGTGAGCCACGCATCGGCCGGCGCACCATCGCGACCGGCGCGGCCCGTCTCCTGGTAGTAGCTCTCGATGTTCTTGGGCAGGTCAAGGTGGGCCACGAAGCGCACATCGGGCTTGTCGATGCCCATGCCGAAGGCGATGGTGGCCACCATGACCAGGCCCTCTTCACGCAGGAAGCGATCCTGGTGACGCTGGCGCATGCCGGCATCCAGCCCCGCGTGGTACGGCAGCGCCGGAATGCCCTGCCCCGAGAGCCACTCGGCCGTTTCTTCCACCTTGCGACGGCTTTGGCAGTACACCACGCCCGCCTCACCGGCATGCTCGTCGCGGATGAAGCGCAACAGTTGTTGGCGAGGATTGTCTTTCTCGACCAGGGTGTAGCGGATGTTGGGGCGATCGAAGCTGCTGATGAACACCCGGGCGTCGTGCAGGCTGAGCCGCTCGATCATGTCGGCCCGGGTGTGGTCATCGGCCGTGGCCGTCAGCGCGATGCGGGGTACGTCGGGGAAGCGCTCGTGAAGCAGGCTGAGCTGCAGGTACTCCTCCCGGAAGTCATGCCCCCACTGGCTGACGCAGTGCGCTTCGTCAATGGCAAACAGGCTGAGCAGGCCGCGCTCGTGCAGGCTGGCCAGTTGCGCCTGGAAGCGCAAGGTGGTGACACGCTCTGGCGCGGCATACAGCAGCACCAGTCGCCCCGACATCATCTCGCGCTCCACCTGTTGAGCCTCTTCGCTGGACAGACTGCTGTTGAGGAACGCAGCGTGCACGCCCGCCTCTTCCAATGCCCCCACCTGGTCATGCATCAAGGCAATCAGGGGCGACACCACGATGGCGACGCCCCTACCTTGCCGATGACGGGCTATGGCCGGGATCTGGTAGCACAGGCTTTTGCCACCGCCCGTGGGCATCAGCACCAAGGCATCGCCGTTGCCCACCACCTGTTCGACGATGGCTTGCTGCTGCCCCCGGAAGGCCGGGTAGCCGAACACCTCCTGCAGGATGGCCAGCGGGGAGTCGTGGGCGGGAAGGTCAGAGGCAAGCTCGCGAGCGGGCAGCACGGATCAGCAGGGGTCAGGCGTGGGCGAAGGCCGCATTGTCACCTGAGTCCGCCGTGCGCTTGGGCGCACTGACCGATTCGGCAGATGCCCCTGGGCACGCACCAACAACCAAAGACCGTTCAGGCGATGGAAAAGAACGCGACCGACGAGCGCAAGGTGTCGGATTGCTGGCGCAGCGAGGTGGCGGCTGCTGCCGCCTCCTCCACCAGTGCTGCGTTTTGCTGCATGGTGTTGTCGATGCCGCTGACGGCCTCGCTGATCTGCCCAATGCCTTGGGCTTGCTCTTGGGCTGCGGCGGCAATCTCGTCCACCATGGTCTGCACACGGCGGACGGCATCCATGGTGGCCTGAATGGTGTCGCCGGCTTCGCTGACCAGGCCGTTGCCCTTTTCAACGCAGTCCACGCTGGCCTGGATCAGGCTCTTGATCTCGCGAGCCGCGTTGGCACTGCGCTGCGCCAGCGCCCGCACCTCGGACGCCACCACCGCGAAGCCCCGGCCTTGTTCGCCCGCACGGGCCGCCTCGACCGCCGCATTCAGAGCCAGGATGTTGGTCTGGAACGCAATGCCATCGATGACCGAGATGATTTCGGCGATCTTGCGAGAGCTGGCGTGGATCTCTCCCATGGTGTTGACCACCTGGCCCACCACCTCACCACCGCGCTCAGCGACGCCGCTGGCTTCATTGGCCAGGCTTCGGGCCTGACGTGCATGGTCGGCCGACTGCTGAACGCCTTCATTGAGCTGCTGGATGGTGGCCGCCGTCTCTTGCAAGGTGGCCGCCTGGCTTTCCGTGCGGGTGGACAGATCCATGTTGCCCGAGGCAATTTCACCCGAGGCGTGGGCCACCTCTTCGGCAGCCTGTCGGACTTTCCCCACCACCCCTCGCAGGCTGTCACTCATGTGGTTGACGGCCTGCACCAATTGCGCAATCTCATCCCGCCCACGAACCTTCAGGTTGCAGGACAGTTGCCCTTCAGCCACGGCCTGAGCGGCCTTCACCACCGTGTTCAAGGGGCGGGTGATGCTGCGCACAATCAAGGCGCTGGCCACCGCCCCCAAGACGAGCGCCAGCACCACCAGGGCCCCCATCAGCAACAGCAAACGCTGAGCCGAGGCTTGAGCCTCAGCCTGTATGGCCGCCTGTCGCTCGGAGCTGAACTTGACCACCGCCTCCACCAGGGTGTCGAGACGCTTGGTGGGCTCACGGTCTTTACCACGCACGGCGGCGTCCACCTGCTTGTAGGACTCGTCAGGTGTGTCCAGATTGAACTGGGACAGCGCTTGCAGGTACTCGGCCTGCAAGGCCGCCAAGGCCTGCCGGCTGGCCACCACCTCCTGGGTGGGCAGGCCCATCTGCACGTAGAGTTGCTCCCTCCCGGTCCTTCGTCATTTCGTGTGGAACCCAACAGTCACAATGACTCCTGGTCGTTGAGCCCGGTGGGCATGTGTGCAGGCCGCTGGCCGGCCTGTGCACATGTCCACGAGGCGTGTTTGATCAGGAGGATGAGTCCATGGGCATTGCCGTAGAAGCTCTGTTCACCAGCGCGCTGG
>JBKBMV010000028.1:0-30550 GCA_046295615.1 Aquabacterium sp. | reverse complement strand
GGCCACCTCGCGCTTACGTTTGCTCTCACCCATCTGGTGAGTGTGCCAAATCCGGTCACACCCGCGCCAGCTCTGGCTCAGCGTGCGATCATGGGCGCTGAACTGCCGGATTTAGGCTGATAAAAGCTGCGGCAGCCACCCGCCGTAGCCAGACAGGTCACCGCACGCCGGTGGAGCCCGATGCAGGCCCTCGACCACCAGGCTGGCAAACCGCTGCGGCCCCAAGGCCTGGCGCACCGCCGGGTAGCTCAGGCTCAGCGCCGAGATGACGTTGGCGCGGATGTTGTTGATGTAGACGGCACCTGCCGCCTCCACGTGCCGCACACCGCCTTGCCAGGAGGCCCATGGGGACGTGAGGCCGGGCTTGAGCAAGGCCTGCATCCAGGCTCGCTGGTCTCTGCCCCAGTCACCGGGCGGGCTGGCATCGATGGGGCGTGTGTTCATGCGGCGCGCTCCAGCACGTCGCCCGCCCCGGCAACTCGGCGAGGCAGGGTCATCCGGGACCGCTCCGCCAGGTCCAGCAAGGTCTGCAGGGAGGGCAGGTCCTGGTCCCACTCCACGATGGTGGGCCTGGGCCCCACGGCGTCGATCGCCCTTTCGTAAAGTGACCAGACGGCCTCAGGCACCGTGTTGGCGTGGGTGTCGATCCACCCGCCATCGACCTCGGTGGGGCCGCCCAGGTGCCATTGCGAGATGCTGGCGAAAGGCAGCTTCGTCAACACGGCCCAGGCGTCGTGCCCATGGTTGAGTTGGTTGACGTGCAGGTTGTTGAGGTCGACCAGCAGGGTGCAGCCGGTTCGTTGGGTCAGCTCGGTCAAGAAGCCGGCTTCGTCGAAGTCCGCCGCTGGTGGCATCAGGTAGGCCGAGATGTTCTCGACCGCGATGCTTCGCTGCAAGGCGTCTTGCGTGCGCTGCACGTTGGCGGCCACCGTGTGCAAGGCATCGCGCGAGAAAGGCATGGGGAGCAAGTCGGGCACGCAGGTGCCGTCGATGCGATTCCAGGCCAGGTGTTCGGACACCAGCAGGGGCTGGTAACGCTTCACCTGCTCGGCGACCTGTTGCAGGTGGTGGGCGTCCAGGCCGTCGGTCGAGCCCAGCGAGAGGCCCACCCCATGCAGCGAGAACGCATGGCGCTCGCGCAGGGTGTTCAGGCGAGCGTGAGCCACCGAAGGCAGGGCGAAGAGGTTTTCGGTGTGAAGCTCCAGCAGGCAGGGCGGCCCCTGATGGGCCAGCCAGTCAGGCAGGTGCGCAAACCGCAAACCGCATCCGTGCAGCGGCGTCGCCACCGCATTGGCGTGCGTACCCTGTTCTTCGGTGGCCATGTGCATCAGCCTTGTCAGACCTCTCAGCCCTTCTTGGCCGACTTGACGAGCTTGCCGCCCACGATCTTGTCGCAGGTGCCGGTGGGCACGTAGACCCACTCTTCGGCGTCGCCGTCCTTGGTGGCCTGGGCGGCGCACGCGTGCTTGCTGGTGCCGCAGTCGTTCTTGCCGGCCTTGGCGACGCCAGCGCACTTTTCCATGCCTTCCTTGGCGGCGTGGGCCGGCAGGGTGGCGGTGGCAGCGGCGGCGCAAAGCAGCGCCAGGGCGGACGACTTGAGCAGGGTGCGTGCATCGGTCATGTGGGTTTCCTTGAGATGACGCCGGAACAGCCCGGCACCTGATCAGACCGGGCGAGCCTGCGATTTCTCTCGCGTGGTTTGAACAATCTTGGTGAATCCCTTGGTTCACGGGGTGGGGCGAGAGGTTTCACCGTGGCGAGCGGTCTGAGTGCTTGTCGGGGTCGTCCTGGCACACACTGAGGAAACATCACATGAAAGCACCCGTCCTGATCGCCTTGAGCACCCTGTTGGCCCTGGCTGCGGGCCTGAGCCACGCGCAAGGCAAAACGCGAGAAGCGGTCAAGGCTGAGCTGGCCGAAGCCGTTCGCATGGGCGACATCCCGCTGCTGGACAATGGCTTGACCCCGCGCGGGCTGAACCCGTCGGCCCACCCGGCACGTCCGGCGCCGGTTGACAAAACCCGAGAGCAGGTCATTGCAGAACTGGTAGAAGCCAAGCGCATGGGTGACTACCCCCTATTTGAGAATGGGCAAACGCCGAGGGAGGTGAATCCCTCGGCCTACCCGGCTCGCCCAATGCCGGCTGGCAAAACACGAGCAGAGGTTCGAGCGGAGTTGGCCGAAGCGATCCGCATGGGTGACACGCCCTTGCTGGAAAACGGCATGACCCCTCGCGAGGTGAATCCGCATCTGTACCCCGCTCGCTGACGACGGGGCGCAAATACCATTGTCATTTTTGGAAAACAATCCCTGGCGGCATACCCCTGCGACGCATGAGCAGATACGCCGCCGGGATCACGAACATCGACAGCAGCGGCGCCGTGATCATCCCTCCGACCATGGGCGCGGCGATGCGCTGCATGACCTCGGAGCCCGTGCCTGCACCCCACATGATCGGCAGCAAGCCCGCGAGGATCACTGCCACCGTCATGGCCTTGGGGCGCACGCGCAGCACGGCACCGTCACGGATGGCGTCCAGCAGGTCATCGACACTGACCTGGCCCTTGTCGATGCGCTCACCCCAAGCCTGCTTGAGGTAGAGCAGCATGATCACGCCGAACTCGGCGGACACGCCAGCCAATGCAATGAACCCGACTGCCCCGGCCACCGACAGGTTGTAACCCAACAGGTAGAGCAACCAGATGCCCCCCACCAGGGCAAAGGGCAGCGTGGCCATGATCAGCAAGGCTTCGTCAAACGCGCCGAATGTCAGGTACAGCAACACGAAGATGATCAGCAGCGTGAACGGCACCACCACCTTGAGCTTGGCCGTGGCCCGCTCCAGGAACTCGAACTGGCCTGACCAGGACACCGAGTAGCCAGGCGGCAGTTTGACCTTGGCCGCGACAGCCTTTTGCATGTCCTGCACCGCTGATCGCAGATCCCGCCCCCGGATGTCCACATACACCCAGCCTGACAGGCGGGCGTTCTCGCTGCGCAGCATGGGCGGGCCATCGGTCACGCGGATGTCGGCCACATCGGACAAGACCAGGCGCTGTCCACGCTCGTTCACGATGGGCAAGGTGCGCAGTTTTTCCAGCGAATCACGTGTTTCGCGTGGGTAGCGCAGGTTGATCGGAAAGCGCTGCAAGCCTTCCACCGTTTCGCCGATGTTCTCGCCGCCCACTGCCGAGCTGATGACCGACTGCACATCGGCGATGTTCATGCCAAAGCGCGCGGCGGCATCGCGGCGGATGTTGACGTCCACATACCGGCCACCTGTCAGGCGTTCGGCCAAGGCGCTGCTGACACCGGGCACATCCTTGAGCGCCCGCTCGATCTCACCCGTGAGTCGGTCGATGGTGGCCAGGTCGGTGCCCGCCACCTTGACGCCCACGGGGCTCTTGATGCCGGTGGCCAGCATGTCGATGCGGTTGCGGATGGGGGGCACCCAGATGTTGGCCAGGCCGGGCACTTTGACAATGCGGTCCAGCTCTTCAACCAGCCTGTCTTGCGTCATGCCCGGGCGCCATTGGTCTTTTGGTTTGAACTGGATGGCGGTCTCGAACATCTCCATGGGCGCCGGGTCGGTCGCGGTTTCGGCGCGGCCTGCCTTGCCATACACACTGGCCACTTCGGGCACAGTCTTGATCAAACGGTCGGTTTGCTGAAGCAGCTCGGCGGCCTTGCCTGCGGACAAGCCTGGCAGGGCCGTTGGCATGTAGAGCAGGTCGCCCTCGTCCAGCTTGGGCATGAACTCACCGCCAATGTGCTGCAAGGGCCACAAGCTGAGCAACAGCAACACGGTGGCCACCGCCAGCGTGCGCTTGGGGCCTTGCAAGACCGCATTGAGCAGCGGGCGGTAGATGGCAATCAGGAGTCGGTTGAGCGGGTTGCTCTGCTCGCTGGGGATGCGGCCACGGATCAGGTAGCCCATCAGCACGGGGATCAGCGTGACCGACAAGCCCGCTGCCGCCGCCATGGCGTAGGTTTTGGTGAAGGCCAGCGGCGAGAACAGCCGCCCCTCTTGCGCCTCCAGCGTGAACACCGGCACAAAGGACAGCGTGATGATCAACAGCGAGAAAAACAGCGCGGGCCCGACCTCGGCCGCCGAGTCGCCGATGACCTTCCAGCGCTCGGCACCTTCCAGCGTTTGATCGGGGTGGGCCTGCTCCCAATGTTCCAGGTGCTTGTGTGCGTTCTCGATCATCACCACGGCTGCGTCCACCATGGCACCAATGGCAATGGCGATGCCGCCCAGCGACATGATGTTGGCGTTCACCCCTTGGTGGTGCATGACGATGAAAGCCGCCAGGATGCCCAGTGGCAGCGAGATGATGGCCACCAGGGCCGAGCGCAGGTGAAACAAAAAGACAAAGCACACCACGGCCACCACGGCGAACTCTTCGAGCAGCTTGTGTGACAGGTTCTCCACCGCGCGCTCGATGAGGGTGGATCGGTCGTACACCGGCACGATCTCCACCCCTTTGGGCAAGCTGGCTTGCAGGGTCTTGAGCTTGGCCTTCACAGCAGCAATCGTCTCCAATGCGTTCTTGCCAGAGCGCATCACGATCACGCCGCCAGCGGCTTCCCCCTCACCGTCCAACTCGCCAATGCCCCGACGCATCTCGGGTCCCATCTGGATGCGGGCCACATCCCCCAGGCGCACTGATACGCCTGCGTCGGTGGTAACCAAGGGCACTTGCCGGAAATCGTCCAGCGATTGCAGGTAGCCAGAGGCGCGCACCATGTACTCGGCTTCGCCCAACTCCAGCACCGAACCGCCCGCCTCCTGGTTGGCCTTGTGGATGGCCTCGACCACCTGGGTGTGCGGGATGCCGTAGGTGGCCAGTTTGTCGGGGTCCAGCACCACTTGGTACTGGCGCACCATGCCGCCCACCGAGGCCACTTCCGCCACATTGGGCACGGTCTTGAGTTCGTACTTCAAGAACCAGTCCTGCAAGGCACGCAACTGACCCGCATCCTGTGTGCCTCCACGGTCCACCAGGGCGTATTGGTAAATCCAGCCCACGCCCGTGGCGTCGGGCCCCAGCGACGCCTTGGCGCTGGCAGGCAAACGCGACTGAACCTGGTTCAGGTACTCCAGCACACGCGAGCGGGCCCAGTACAGATCGGTGCCGTCCTCGAACAGCACGTAGACATAAGAGTCGCCGAAGAAGGAGTACCCCCGCACCGTCTTGGCGCCAGGCACCGACAGCATGGTCGTGGTCAGCGGGTAGGTGACCTGGTTCTCCACAATGCGCGGCGCCTGGCCTGGGTAGGTCGTGCGGATGATGACTTGCACATCAGACAGGTCGGGCAAGGCGTCCAGCGGCGTTCTCGCAACCGAATACACCCCCCATGCACTGAGCATCAAGGTGGCCAGCAGCACCAGAAAGCGATTGGTGATGGACCAACGGATCAGGCGGGCGATCATGGCTTGCTCCCTTGCTTGGCCGGGCCATGGGTGTGATGGGGCACCTCGGGCGCAGGCTGGGGCTCGGGTGCCAGGTGCGACAGTCGGGTCAACTGCGGCATGCCGTCGGCATCCATGTAGAACTCAAAGCTCACCGGGTCACCCACCTCCAGATGGCGGGGCAGCCCGCCCTTGAGCGGCACCTTGAAATCCATCGTCATAGAGCCCCACTTGAGTGAGGCAATCGGCCCGTGCGACAAGGTGACGGCCTCGTCTGCCAGGGCTTCCACCTTGCCCTGACCTTCGTGTCTGGGCGCGGTGTTGTCCATGGTCGGTGCCGGTGCGCCATTGAGCCGCGCCTCAACACCCTTGAGGCTGGCCTCGGAGTCGATCAGGAACTGCGATGACACCACCACACGCTGGCCCACATCCAGGCCGCGCTTGACCTCGGTTTGCCCATCGCTCTCGATGCCTGCCTCGATCTCGACCGGGCGGAACCGCCCTTTGTCTTCGGCCAGCATCACCACGGTGCGTTTGCCTGTCTGGATGACGGCCTCAGTGGGGATCAACAAGGCCTTCTCAGCACGCATGTCCATGAACTGCATGGTCACGCTCATGCCTGGCACCAGGCGCATGCCGGGGTTGTTCAACTGCACGCGGGCCTTGAGGGTGCGGGTGCCAGGGTTGACCTCCGGCACCAGGGCCTGAACAGTGCCTTCAAAGGTGGTGCCGGGTACAGCCGGGCTGCGCGCCTGTACCCTGGTGCCTGGGCGCAGTTGCGCGACTTGACTCTCCGGCACTTCGGCGTTGGCCCAAACCGTGGACACGCCGTTGATGCGCAACAAGGTGGCCCCGGACATCACGGACATGCCTTCTCGCACCATCAACTCGCTGAGCACGCCGTTGATGGGTGCCACCAGGGTGATGCGCGGCTGGGTCTTGCCGGTTTGCTCGACGCGCTTGATCTGATCCTCGCTCATGCCGACCTGACGCATGCGCTGGCGAGCGCCATCCACCAAGCTGCCCATGTCTGCACCCCGCATGCGGCGGACAGATAAAAACTCTTCTTGCGCGGCCACCCAGTCCGGCACATAGAGATCGGCCAGGGGCTGACCTCGTCTGACCGCATCCAGCGTGGCACGCACATGCAGCCGCTCCACAAACCCGGCGGCCCGTGCTTGCAGGACAACCTGGTCGCGTTCGTTGTAAGCGATGCTGCCCACGGCAGAGACCTGGGGTGACAGCACCCCCTCGGTGACCTCAGCGGTGCGCACGCCCAGATTCTGCTGGATGCGTGGGCTCACAGTGACCTTGCCCTGGTCGCCATCGGTGTCTGCGTATACGGGCACCAGCATCATGTCCATGAAAGGCGACTTCGCGGGCTTGTCAAACTTGTTGCCCGGCACCATGGGGTCGTGGTAGTACAAGACCTTCTTGCCGGTGACCGGGTCCATGTCGCCAGCCTTGAGGCCATCGGCGATGTGGCGCCGGGTGGCATCTTCACCCTCGGCCACGCTTTGCGGCAGCGCTTGGGTGGCGTTTGCTTCGGAGGCGGGCTGAGCGGGGCGCTGTTCAGCATCGGCATTCATGCCCATGCCTCTTTGCATGCCCAATGCGTACAGTCCATACGCGGCTGTGCTCAGTGCTGTGGCAGCGATCAGGGCGATCATCAGGTTTTTGAGTTTCATGTGAGGCTCCGTGTCAGCGGTCGAGAACGGGCATGGCCACGTCGTGTGCCACCGGAATCAGGTAGTTGAGCTGCGCCCAGATGCGAGCTACTTCCATGTCGAGTCGAAGCCGGTCCATCTGGGTGTCCAAGGCCATGCGGCGAGCCTCCAGCACGGAGGCCAGCGTGCCGCTGCCGCCTCGGTAGGCGGTCAAAGCGGCCTGGGTTCGCTCGGCTGCCAGGGGGATCAAGACGCTGTCGTAACGACGCAGTCGATCCCGGCTGCTCTGCCAAGTCTGGAGCATCGCCGTGACCTGGGAAAGGTGCTCCCGTGTGGCTTCTTCGCGCTGGGCGCGCATCTGCTCAACGGTGGCCAACTTGGCAGCCAGGTCGCGGTCTTGACGGCTCTTTTGATCCCATTGCAAGGGAACAGAGACATTGACAGAGGCCATCTTGGAATAGCCGGGCCCACGTTGACTGAGCATCAGCTCCACACCCCAGTCGGCTTGTTTGTTGGCTCGGGCCAGGTCTGCGTCGGCCTGGGCCATCTCTTCCTGCCGGATCAGGACGGTGATGTCAGGGTGCGCGGTCAGGGTGCTTTCCAGATCGTTCAGGTGCGAGGGAACATGGCGGGTGTCGGGCGCATCGCCCAGGGGCGTGTCGGCTGCACGACCTGTCCACCGGCGCAGCGCGGTCTGCGCTGTGCTCACTTCACGCATGGCCTGGTCGATGCGGTCATCCACCTGAGCAAGCGCTGCGCGGGCAGCGAGCACTTCAGTTTGCGATCCTCTGCCCCCTCGATAGGCGACCTCAGTCGCCTCCACTTGCAGGCGGATTTCATCGCGCTGAGCCTTGACCAGGGCCAGCATGCGTTCCTGGTAGTAGAGATCCAGCCAGGCCATGGCCGTGTCACGTTGCAATTGAGCCAGCGCCTGGGCCCGGCTGGCCTCGCTGGCCTGGGCTTCCCGCTCAAAGCGCATGGACCGTGCAAGGCGTTTGTCTTGACGGGTGAACTCCTGCATGAGGCCCACCGAGCGCATGGTCATGAAATCGCGGGTGACACTGAAGCGATCAGGTCCGCTGATGGGCAGGTTGTTGATGCCCAGTTTGAGGACGGGATCGGGCTGCTGTGCGGCCGAAACCGCCATGTCGCGGGCAGCCGCCGTGGCGTGGTTCTGGGCCACCAGTTGTTGTGAGCGCGCCTGGGAAAGCCTGAGAGCCTGTTCAAACGTCAGGACATCCCCGGCATGGGCGTGGAAGGATGCGAGGCTGAGGGCCACCAGAACCAGAACGGCGACACCTTGGAAGCACGTGCGAATGCGCATGAGCATGCTCATGCAGATGGGATGACCGAGATCGACCAGTTGCATGCTCCTGCGTGACAGGAGCGAAAAAAGGGGAAACATGACACCTCCGAATGAAGCCCATGGCGTAGGCGTGCGCGGGACAGGGCAGGCAAGGCAGAACGCCACGCGCCTGCATTGGCCAGCAACCTGCGCGACCAGGCGCTGAAGCGGCCGTCAGGCCTTTCAGCGCCGCGTCACTCGGCGTGTCAAATTCGGAAGCAGCAGTGCAGTATGGACAGCGGTGGTGGCGCCGCATGAAGGCGGCTGTCCGCAGTCGGCGCCAGGCCATCCGGCCTTGTGGCGTCCACCGTCAGGGCGACGGTGTACAGCGCGATCAACAGCGCCGCAGGAACGGTAGGCACCTGGGTGTGATCGCTTTGTTGAGTGGGGTGGCAATGCTCGGCGCACAGGCCAGGGTTGGCTTGGTCCAGATGCTTGCCCAAGCCTTCGCCCATCTGCTCACAATCCACCATGGCGCCCATCGCTGTGATGGCGTCGGCGGGGGCATTGCCGGAGAAGACGTTGCTGGGGCAGGCGTAGGCCGCCACGCTCATCTGCGCGAACAGGATCACGCCGACCATCAGTCGGCAAATCCAATGCTTGAGCGCGCGGAGCATGGTCATGCGGCCACCTGCCCTGCGGGTCGAGGGGCGTGATCCACCAGGGCCGCGATGATGGGGCAGTGATCGCCCTTGGCCGACTTCTGGCAACAAGTGACCAAGCCTTCTAGGGCGACGGCCATGGCTTCCAGTTGGGTGGCTCGCTGGCGGATGTCCAGCACACGTTGCTGGGTGATCTCCCGCACGCGAACCTGATCGGTCTCGGCGCTCAAAGACACCAGCGAGGCCACGTCATCGAGGGAGAAGCCCAACTCTTGTGCGCGCTTGATGAAACGCAGGCGCCGCACGTCACCCTCGTCGTACTGCCGAAAGCCATTGCCCTCACGGGCAGGCTCACGCAACAGCCCGCGCCGCTGGTAAAAGCGCACCGCTTCCACCCCGACCCCTGCGGTGTCGGCGAGCTTGCGAACGGTGAAGGCGTGGGTGGGCATGTGGAACGGCTTTACAGAAAGTCTGTACTTTGGAACAAAGTTTAATCAAGTCAGATGCCGCTCGTCAAATCGGCTTTTTCGCCTCGGGTGCGGATCATGGCGAGCGGAACAGCTTGTTGTACTCAAATGGCCGGGTCACTGTTGCGGTGATCCTGGCTGCCTTTGGGTGCAGCGGGTTGATGAGGGCAGCAAACTCCTCTGGCACGATCACCGATGGCACCAGCAAGATCGGGGAGCGAAGGGATGTCAGCCAGGCTGAGCCGATCTTGACGCTGGCGCCGCCCGCGGGGATGGCCGACCAGGCAGGAGGCAGAGAGGCAAGTGCCACCACCTCGTGCAACGCCCACACGTCGTCGGGTACCTCGATCTCCACCAAAAAACGATTGAGCGGCAAGCCAGCATCATCAATGTGCGCCGCCGTCTCTAACACAGCAATGGCGATGGTCGGGGCGCTGTAAACAACGGGCTGCTTCTCGTCGTTCCAACGTCCCGGTGAAGCCGCAGCCCCGCCACCGCTGAGGTCAGTTGCAGCGTATTTGCGCGTCTCTGCCGCGATGCGCCACAACTTCACAGGTAGGCACCGCTTCGCATGGCACCCAGCAGTTGGGCCACGATCTCCACGCCGGTGGGCGTATCCAGATAGTCAGCGGGTTTGCGTCCGCCCAGGGCGGGTTGGGGGCGCTCAATCCATTGGCCCAGCCATTTCACTGTGTCAAAACCATTTGCATCGGCTGCTGTGCTGTCTTCAACGATGTCCTGGGCGATGCCCAGCAACTTGATCATGCCGATGGCTGCCAGGCCTGCGCGGCCATCGACCACCGCCCCAGCCGCAGACTTGCGTGCCGCCGTTGCGGGTGGGATGCGCAACATCGCGAACACCCTGGAAGAGGGCAATTCCATCCGCTTGGACAGATCCGTGATGAAAGTGCCCGCCACGCCATGGCGCTCCATCTCCACCATCTGCACAGGGGTGGCCTCATGCACTTGCTTGAGGTAGGCATCCACGCCCTGGCTGCGTTTGTAGCCAAGCAACACACCACCGCCAGCAGTAACAGGAGCGGATGTCTTGACGGGACGAAACTCTCCTGAAGGCTGGCGAGCACGGCTGGTCGGGCTGAGTCCTGTGGCCGCAATGGCTTTGACGCCTTTGCCAGAGGTGCGCTTGGCCGCAGCAGGGTGTTTGTTGGTTACAGGCGCCATGGTCATCCCCAAGGACAATATCTCAATTGATATGAAGTCTAATCTCAATTGGGCGAAATTGCCAGTAACAGCGGCTGCAGCCCTTGCGATCTGAGCCGCCTGTCAACGCGTACGTCGCCTGGCAGAAGCCTTGGCTACGCCGGTTCTGCGCAAGCGAGCGGAGCTGGCCGAGGCGATCCACATGGGTGATACACCCCTGCTGGAAACCAGCATGACCCCACGCGAGATGAATCCGCATTTGTATCCCGCTCGCCAGAATGCGACGCTAGCTTGTGGATGGTTAACGGTTCAACGCATGCGCCGCGAACCGGTCATCCAGCACGGTTCCAAACGCGTGGTTGGAGAAATTGCTGAGCGTCTTCACCGCCACAGCCAGGATCAGCCACAAGATGTGTTGCTCCTGGAAGCCTGCGTGCAAAAAGGCCTGAACAGTTTCAGGCGACGGACGGCCCTGAGTGTTCACCAACTCGGTGGCCAGCGCATGCAGGGCGCTCAGGCGGCTGTCGGAAATGGGCTGGCGTGCGCGGATCGCCTGCAACACGGCCGCAGGCACATTTGACACCTTGTCGGCGATCATGCTGTGTGCCGCCGCACAGTAGTCACACCCGTTGGCCATGCTGATCGCCAGGAAAGCCACTTCCTGCTCGGCGGGCGCCAGACCCGACTCTTTGCGAAACAGTCCATAGCCGTGCAGGTAGGTGCCCAAGACGGCTGGCACGTTCACCATGTTGGCGTACATGTTGGGAATGAAGCCCACTTGCTTGAGGGCTTGTTCAAGCAAGGGCTTTTGCTGGTTGTTGGCGGTTTGCAGCGTGATGGCGGGCAGGGTGCGAAGGTAGGCTTGAGTGGGCATGTTGGCTCCTTGGTGGTCACGAATCACAGATCCTTGGGCAGCTCGTTTTGAATGCGCGGCCAGGTGGCATTGGCTTGGTCGAGGTGTGCGGGCACGTTCTCCAGCCACTTCTTTTGAACATCTTTGTTGAGGTTCAGGTACAGGCGGCCATCAACGATGCGCCATGCATTCAAGTCGACATCCAGTTTCTTGCCGAGTGCCACACCCATGGCGCAGAAGCCGCCAAATGCCGGCGCGTACTTCTGGGGCGATTGCTTGAACATCTGACGGTTGCTTTCGTTGGCAAAGCGGTAGGTGACACCCTCGTGGGTGGCCGTCAACTGCGCTTGTCCTGGCGTTGGTTTACCCACCGTGAAAAAGGCGACGGGGTCATGGCCTTGAAGCGCCAAACCGTGAGCGTCGACATTGACCGATCGAGTTGAGTTCTCGTCGTAGGCATGCACCGCGGTGCTCATCAGGCCTGTGGCGGCCAAGGCCAAGGTGGCATGCTTCAAGAAGCGGCGGCGGGATGAGAGCAAAGTGGATTTCATGATCGTCCTGGCGTTGAAGGTTGAACGGTGGCTGCGCAGTGCAGACAACTTCACTGTAGGGATGGAGACAAGACGATGGGCGATCAATAATCTTCATGTACCGATCAATCGTCTCGATGTCATGGACCGACTTTCTTTGTTGCTGCAACGCTTCTCGCTCAGTGCCGGTGTGTTCTATGCCGGACAGTTGTGCGGCATCCACCACTTTGACCAAGACCCCGCACGTGGGCACGTGCATCTGGTGCGGCGTGGCCCGGTGCGACTGACGGGCATGCCTGAATCTGCACAACGCATCGAGCAGCCGACACTGGTGTTCATGCCCCGGCCAGACGCCCACCGCTTGATTGCTGATGAACATGAAGGGGCCGATGTGGTGTGCGCCAACATTCTGTTTGGTGCCGGTGGGCGTAACCCCATCACCGATTCGTTGCCAGGCATGGTGCTGGTGCCGCTGGCCGATCTGCCTGGGGCCGAGGCCTTGCTGAGCCTGCTGGATGAAGAAGCCTTCACGCCGCATTGCGGTCGGCAAGCGGCCTTGGATCGCTTGTGCGAAATCTTGCTGATTCGCCTGTTGCGTTACTGCATGGACCAGGGCATCACCCAAGGGGGCGCACTGGCCGGGCTTTCAGACGTACGCCTGTCCAAGGCCTTGATGGCCTTGCATGAACATCCCGAGCACGACTGGACGCTGGACACCATGGCCGATCTGGCTGGCATGTCAAGGGCACGGTTCGCCGTGCATTTCAAAGAGGTGATGGGGCAGACGCCTGCCGACTACCTGGCCTCATGGCGCGTCTCAGTGGCGCAAGGCATGCTCCGGTCTGGTCGCCCCCTGAAGCATGTGGCCATGGACGTGGGCTATGGCAGCACCAGTGCCTTTGCCCGTGTATTCGAGCGCAAGGTGGGTCAACTGCCGTCGGTGTGGTTGAAGCAGCAGGTTCAGCCCTGACCGCTGCCCCGAAGGCTAGCCCGCAGCCCCCGACACATAGGCCTGTGTGAGCCGATCCCTGGGTGACTCGAACAACTGCTGGCAGCGCCCAAACTCCACCAAGGTGCCCATGCGTTCTTTCATCCAGAAGAACGCGGCGAAATTGGCGATGCGCCGCGCTTGGGCCAGGTTATGGGTCACGATGACCACGGTCAGGCGCCCCCGCAGGCGGGCAATGAGCTCCTCCACCGTGCGCGATGACATCGGGTCCAGGGCGCTGCAGGGTTCGTCCATGAGCAGCACCTCGGGTTGCAGCACCAGGGCCCGAGCGATGCACAAACGTTGCTGCTGTCCACCCGACAGCGACATGGCAGGCGCGCCGAGCCGATCAGCCACCTCGTCCCAAAGGCCCACGTCTGTCAGGGCCGCCTGGATGCGGGCGCGCCGCTCATGGCGATCCCGTACGCCGTGTTCACGAAGGGGCAGGTCCAGGTTGCGCTCAATGGTCAGCGGAAACGGGTTGGGCTTCTGAAAGATCATGCCCACCCGCCGCCGCAGCGCCAGCAGGTTCACACCGGGCGCCAGCACGGACTGGCCATCCAGCGTCACCTCGCCGCGCACCTGTGCACCGGGCTGGTCGGCCACCAGCCGGTTCAGGGTGGACAGAAAGGTCGTCTTGCCGCAGCCTGAGGGACCGATAAGGGCGGTGATGCAACCCTTGTAGATGTCCAGCGAGACATCGTCCAACACCGGCCGACCATGAAAGCTCACGCCCAGTTGCCGCACCGACAGGTGGGGCACCGGCTCGCAGCAGGGTGGGCCTTCGGCCAGTGCACCCAAGGTGTAGGCACATCCCGGGGCGTGGATGGCATGGGCATCGGTGTTGTTGGTGGTGGTTTTGGCGTCGAAGGGTGTCATGTGCGGTGATCCTTGTGTCTGACCCATTGCATGGACAGCCCCATCGTCACGGCATTGATCAGTGCAATCAGGGTCATCAGCACCAGGGCCGATCCGTAGGCAGCCGCATCGCCGCCGGTCACGTTCATGGACAGGTCGTAGATGTGCACGGCCAGGGCGCGACCGGAGTCGCCCAGGCTGTCGGGCCAGCGGTCAACATAGCCGCTGGTGAAGATGAGCGCGGCGGTCTCGGCGCTTGCGCGGCCAACGCCCAGCATCGCGCCGGCCGTGATGGCGGGCATGGCGGCTGGCAGCAGCACATGCAGCAGCACGCTGGCGCGGGTCATGCCCAGCGCGGCACCCTGGCGGCGCCAGTCATCACCCAGGGCGCTCAGGCCTGCCTCGCTGGTGCGGATGAAGATGGGCAAGACCATGCAGGCCAGAGTGAGGCCACCGGACAGGATGGAAAAACCCAAGCCCAGGGTGACGCAGAAGAACGCGTGTCCGAACAGGCCGAAAACAATGGACGGAATGCCGGCGAGGGCGTCCAGGCTCACGCGCACCACGCGACCGCGTCGGCTGCCTGCAGGCAGGTACTCCGTCAGCCACACCGCACAGGCCAGGCCCAGTGGCAAGGATGTGGCCAAAGCCACCGCCAGAATCAGCAAGGTGGACCACAAGATGGGGGCAATGCCCCCGTCGCGGCCTGCATTGCGGGGTGCCTCTGTCAGGAAGCTCCAGTTGATGGCGGGCCCACCTCGCCACAGCAGATCCAGCAGGATGAGGCCGCACGCGCCCACCACCAGGGCAGCGGTGAGCCAAAGTGCGGCTTTGAACAGGGCATCGCCAGCGCGGCTGGGGGTGTGTTCAAGCATGGCGGGCCCCACGCTCACCGTGTTCACTGCGCGCGGCCAACAGGGCCAGCGCCAGCACCATGGCAGACAGCACCACACCAGAGGCAAACAGCGCGGCGCGGTGCGTGCCCGTGGCGTAGGCCATCTCCAGCGCGATGTTGGCCGTGAGCACGCGCACCGGGTCCAGCACGCTGGTGGGCCACTGGGCCACGTTACCCGCCACCATCAGCACGGCCATGGTTTCACCCAGGGCGCGCGCCAGTGCCAGCACCAGGCCGCTGACGATGCCCGCGCGCGCTGCAGGCAATGCCACGGACAGCACGTGTCGCCGAAGGCTCAGCCCCAGGGCATGGCTGGCCTGTTGCAAGGTGCGGGGCACGGCCTGCAGCGCCGAGGCAGCCGTGAGCGCCACCGTGGGCAGGATCATCAAGGCCAGAACCAAGGCGGCAGTCAACAGGCTGGTGCCCGGCGGGTGCTGGTCGGCCAGCCAGGGCACCAGCACCGTCAGGCCCCACAGCCCGAACACCACAGACGGGGTGCCAGCCAGCAGCCCCAAGACCCATTGCAGGGTGCGTCTGGCGCTGTTGGGCGCCACAAACTGCATGAACACCGCACTGCCCAGCCCCAGCGGGGCCGCCAAGAGCAAAGCACCCAGCGACACCAACACCGTGGCCAGCAACATGCCGCCCATGCCGAACTCGCCATCCAGGGGATACCAGGCATGGTCGCCCAGCACATCGGCCCATCCCAGGTGGCTCAGCACCGGCCAGGCCTGGGCTGCCAAGAACACCACGATGAACAGCGCCAGGCTGCCCACCAGTGCCGACACGACGGCCAGCGGCAAGGGCCACCAGCGGTCAGCGTGCCAGCGGGACGAAGAACTGGGCCCTGACGAGGTCATGCACGTCCTTGGATTGTGCGAAGTCGAGGAACTGACGGGTGAGCGCAGAGGGCTGGCCCTTGACCACCAGGTTCAAAGGGCGCGAGAGCGGGAACTTGCCCGCCTGCACCTGGGCGACGGTGGCGGGTATCCCGGCCATGGGCAGCAAGCGGATCGGTGTGCCTTGCCCAGCTTCGTATTCAGCTGTGCCAATGGACACATAGCCGATGGCGCCAGGGTTGCCCGCCACGGTCTTGATGCCTTGCTGGTTCTCGCCAATCACCACCTGCGCACGGATGTCTTTGTTCTTGAGCTGGAAGTGCTGCAGGAATAACTCCAGCGTCGAGCGGCCTTCGGCCTTGTTCACCACAGTGATGGGGCGGTCTGCCCCGCCCAGTTGCTTCCAGTTGCGGATCTCGCCCGTGTAGATGGCCTTGATCTGCACATCGCTCAAAGCGGGCACCTTGTTGCTGCGGTGCAGGATGACGCTGACCCCGTCCAGGGCGATGGGGGTGGCCGTGAGGTCGGCCTCGTCGGCTTTGAGTGCGCGCGACACCATGCCCACTTGGACCAGGCCCTGGCGGGCTTCGCTGATGCCGCGAGACGAGCCACCCGATTGCACATCAACGCGCACACCCGGGTGGCGTTGCTCGAAACGCTTGGCGATTTCAGCCACCAGGGGGGCCACGGTGCTGGAGCCCGACAGGGTGATCTGCTGCGCAAGAGCTTGTGCAGTCAGGCCCGAGGCCGTCAGTGCAAGGCATGCGCCGATCAGCATGCGCCGGTGCAAGTTCAGGGATGACATGTGGGTTCCTCAGTAGCGCATGACGTTTAGCAGGATCGATGGCGGCTCAGCAGCAGCCACCCGATGACCCGTTGTTGTTGGCTGCCGGTGTGGCGTCGAACGGGATGCTGCTGCCACACCCCTCAAACAGGCCAAAGTGCTGCCTGAAATCGCCGATGAACTGGAAGTGCTTGGCAAAGCGGGAGTCGTGCAGCATGCGGAAGGTGTTGCCACACACGGGGAACACGCGCCCGGTCTCGATGGCATGGTGCTTGTCGAGCATGAAGCCATGCGGCAGATGGGGGATGCTGCCCTGGTAGATCACGGCCTGGCCATGGTCTTCGCAGGCGTCTTCCAGGCCATCGAGCTTGAACAGGCGGTAAGTGGCCGAGTAAAAGCGCAAGTTGCCCAGCTTGGCAGCCAAGGCGGGGTCGGTCACGCTCAGGGGGCGGTCGTCCACCAAGCGCGGGTCGATGAAGCCAGCGCCACGGGCCAAGCGCAAGAAGTCGTTCCAGTACAGCGCGCCGCCCAGGCATTCGCCGTACAGCACCGGGTCGTTGCGCACCGCCTCGGGCACGCGCCGGTCGGCGTAGACATCCGAGAAATAGAACTCGCCACCCGGTTTGAGCAGGCGCTGTACGCCGGCCAGCACGGCAGCCTTGTCCGGCGACAGGTTCACCACGCAGTTCGATACGATCACATCGAAGCTGCCGAGCTCCAGGCCCAGCTCGTCCAGCCGCTCGATGTAGCCGTGCAAGAAGCGCACGTTACTGTAGCCAAAAGCCTCGGCGTGGTGGGCCTGATGGGCGCGGGCCACGGCCAGTTGTTCATCGGTCATGTCCACGCCCACCACCTCGCCGGTGGGGCCCACCAGTTGGGCCAGCGCGTACACATCGCGCCCGGAGCCACAGCCCAGGTCCAGCACGCGGCAGCCCTCCAGCAGCGGCGGGCACACGAGGCCACAGCCGTAGTAGCGCGACAGCACTTCGGGGTGGATCTTGGCCAGCAGCGGCTTGAGCCACTCGGGCACCTGGCTGATGTCGCAGCACGCGGTGGTCTTGAGGTCGGCGGTCTGGGTGAGCTGCTTGCCGTAATAGTCTTGAACGATGTCGTGCATGGCCGTGTCCTTGGGCTTTGCGAAGGGATGGGGGAGGGGCGTCGATGTTGTTGGCCTGGTGTCGGCCTCAGGCCGGGTGGCCAGGCACGTGGCGGTCGCCTTGCCACCACTTGAGGGAATCGATGAGGTCAAAGGCCAGGCTGATGCCGTTGACCACCAGCAGCACGATGATCAGCACGCGTTCGGCCTCATCCATGGGCGTGGCCCCGGCCGAACCTGTCAGCCTGAGGGCTAAGAACACATGCAGCGGAATCCAGGCCACCAGGTGTGGCACCGACATCAGCTTGCTCATCCCCTGTTCAACCCACATGATGGGCACGTTGGTGGCCACCACGAACACCGCAGCCCATGCCGCCCAATGGCCAGATGGGGTGTCGGTCAACAAAAAAGCGGTAGCGTTGGCGGGCACGAGGATGCCGCCCACCCACACCTGCACCCACAAGGGCAGGCTTCGGTAGGAATGCCAGATGGTAAAGAGTCGGCTGAGCATGGTCAGGGCACCTTGCATGGGGTCAATGGTGGGGATCAGGATGTGGACGAGGCGTCGAAGCGGCAGGCTTGATCGCGCGCCACAAAATGCAGATCGGCAAAGCCTGCCCGGGCCTGTTCTTTCGTGTTGTCGGTATCCGATGCGACAGCCAATGAAGCCGCCTGGTGGTCAAACTTGCCGAACAACTGAAGCGCATCGGCCATCACATCGCGCCGCTCGTTCACCCAGCGTCCCGCCTGCTGGCGGCCACTTTTCATCACGATCATCTGCGTGCGATCGGTGTAGGCGTTGGGCAGGATGGTGCCTGGTGGGTGGCGGTTGTCCCACACATAGTTCAAGGCGGCGTCGGGCACATGGTCGCCGTAGATGCTGCGCGCCAGGGCCAGCTTGGTGCGCAAGCCAAAGCCCAGCGCCTGGGGTGGCAGCTTGAGTGCCACGTAGACGCGTGCGGCGTAGTCGTCTCCGGATTTCTGCGTCATGTCGGCCTTTTGCAAGACGTCATCCACACGCCAGCGCCAGCACAGCACGGGGGTTTGCATCAGGTTCACCGTCAGGGGCCTGGCCATCAGGGCCATGCTGCCGTCAGCGCGCGCTTCGATGCCCGTCACGCCGTCCCAGCGTTTGACGGTGTACTGCGTGGGCGGTATGCGTTCGTCCAGTCGAATAAGTTGCCAGGGCGATGGCGGTGCCGATGCGGGGGCCGCGAAACGACCCACGTCTTGCGCAATGGCTGGGATGGCGGGGGTGGCTGATGCCCCAGCGGCGCCATCGGCCATGGCGGTGCCTGCTGCCATGCAGAGGCTCAGCCCCATGCAGCAAGCCGACACCGTCAACCTGATCGACCTCAACGGCTGCGCGGTGCGTGTGCGTTCATGACATGACATGGGGGTGCTCCTGTGTCCAGTGGGCCGGCAGATGTTGCAGGTCGGCGGGCTCGTCGATGTCGTGCAGCACGGGCATCTGGTGCACGCGCAGACCTGCTTGCACAAGGCGGTTCAAGGTTTCTTGCGCAACCACCTCGGTGCTCCACGCCATCTCCGTGAAGATGTTGGGAAAGAACTCGCGCAGCCCCAGCGCGACGTAGCCGCCATCGCTGGCGGGCGCCATCACGGCGTCGTGCGTGTGCAAGTGCAGCGCGGCCTCGCGAAGGACTGACGCGTCCAGTGCGGGGCAGTCGGTACCGATCAGGATGCAAGGCTGACCGACTGCGAGACTGCGGTGAGCGGCCCTGGCCAGGCGCTCGCCCAGGTCCCCGCCTTCCTGGTCTGACACCTGCAAGCCAGTTGGCAGGGGCAGGGTCTGCCACAGAGCATCGTTCAGCGGGGTTCGACACAACTCGACGGGGCCCACGTCGGCTTGCAAGGCCTCGTGCAGGGTGTGCAGCAGCAAGCGCGTGGCCAGGGCTGCTGCGCCACCCGCCCCAAGCGCGGGGATCAAGCGCGTCTTGGCAAAGCCTGCCCGGGGCGCCTTGGCGAACACGATGATGCGAATGGGCTGAGGCACGGCGTTCATCGGTAGGCCCTCGCGATGGATTCGGCCGAGGCGCCCAGCCAGTAGGCCAGGCGCAGGCGCCACATCAACACGATGGTGCGCCACACGCCCCGGGTTTCCCAACGGCGCCCGGAGGTGATCACCTGGTCGGCCAGGCAGGCCGGCGGGGATCGGCGCTTGAGCCGCTTGCACAACTCGATGTCTTCCATCAGCGGCTGCTCAGGAAAGCCGCCACAAGCCTGAAACACCGTGCGCCGGACAAAAATGGCCTGGTCACCCGTGGCGATGCCGCTCAGGCGCGAGCGCAGGTTCATCATGCGGGCCACCACCTTCAACCATGGTGATTGCCCGCTGATGCGCACATCAAAGCGGCCCCAAACAGGGGCTGGGACGCCCAACGACGCACCAACCGGTGCGCCCAGGGCCTGAGTCACGCGCTGCTCGGCGCCATCGGGCAAGCGGGTGTCGGCATGCAGGAACAGCAGCACGTCGCCACGGGCCTGCCTGGCCCCGGCGTTCATCTGCCGTGCCCGACCAGCAGGGGCGTCGATCACCGTGAAACCCGCGACCCGCGCCATGACGGCACAGCCGTCCGTGCTGCCGCCGTCCACCAGCAGCACCTCGCAACCTGCCCGCTGCAGGGGCAACAGGTGCGCCAGCAACTCGGGCAACACAGCGGCTTCGTTGAGCATGGGCACGATCACGCTGAGCTTCATGCCGAGGCCCCCCGGCGCCAGGTGTGGAACCGCGCCAGCCAGCGCAACACACCTTGTGGCGCGTGCGCCCGCTTCCACTCACCCGCCACGTATTTGTTGGATTCGGCCAGCGTGGGATAGGTGTGGATGGTCGAGAGGATCTTGTTGAGCCCCAGGCCCCAGCGCATGGCCAGCACGAACTCGGCCAGCAGGTCACCCGCGTGCTCGCCCACGATGGTCACCCCCAGGATGGTGTCCTTGCCTGGCACGGTCAGCACCTTGACAAAGCCATGGGCGGAACTGTCGGCGATGGCGCGGTCCAGATCGTCGATGCCGTAGCGGGTGACTTCGAAGGCGATGCCTTTTTCGCGGGCTTCCAGCTCGTTGAGGCCCACGCGCGCCACCTCGGGGTCGGTGAAGGTGGCCCAAGGGATGACGCGGTAGTCGGCCTTGAACTTCTTGAAGTCGCCGAACAAAGCGTTGACGGCGGCATACCAGGCCTGGTGGGCGGCGGTGTGCGTGAACTGATAGGGGCCAGCCACATCACCGGCGGCAAAGATGTTGGGGTAGAGGGTTTCGAGGTATTCGTTGGTCTGCACCGTGCGCTGGGTGGGGATGCCCAAGTCCTCCAGGCCGTAGCCCGTCAGGCGGGCGCTGCGGCCCACGGCGCAGATGAGGGCGTCGAACGGCAAGGCCAGCGTCTTCCCCTGGTGCTCAACGATCAGTTGCTTGTCGCCACTGGCCGCGCGTTCGCAGCGCACGGCCTTGTGCCCGGTCAGCACCTGCACATCGTCAGCCTGCAACGATTGCCGCACCAACTCGGACACCTCGGCGTCTTCGCGTGCCAGGATGCGCTCGCCCATTTCCACCTGGCTGACCTGCGCGCCCAGGCGGGCCAGGGCTTGGGCCAACTCGGAGCCGATGGGGCCGCCGCCCAGCACGACCACGCGGCGGGGGATGTCGTCCAGTTGCGAGAACGCTTCCCACAAGGTGTCGCTGGTGAGGTAGCCCACCTCGTCCAGACCGGGCAAGGGCGGCACGAAGGGACGGGCACCTGCCGCGATGACGATGCTGCGGGCCGTCAGGCGCTGCGTGCCACCACCGTTGAGGGCGATCTCGACCGTCCAGGGGTCGACCAGGCGGGCATGCCCTTGCACCACGTCCACGCCCAGTTGGGTGTAGCGCTCGACGCTGTCGTGAGGCTCGATGGCGCGCACCACCTCATTGACTCGCGCCATCACATGCTTGAACGAGAACCGTGGCGACGCATCAGAGGTGCCATCTGGCACGCCCGCTGGGTTGAGCAGGCCATAGCGATCGGCATGGCGCATCTGGTGGGCCAGCTTGGCGCTCTTGATCAGGGCCTTGCTGGGCACGCAGCCGTAGTTCAGGCAGTCGCCACCCATCTTGTGGGCCTCCACCAGCGTGACCTTGGCCTTGACAGCCGCGCCAATGTAGGCGGTGACCAAGCCCGCTGCACCGCCACCAATGACGATGAGGTTGCGGTCAAACGCCTTGGGGCGCTGCCAGCGCGCATACACCCGGCGCCGCTGGTACCAACCCACGGCCTTCTTGGCCAGCAGGGGAAAAACACCCAGGAGAGCCGAGGCCATCAGGAAGCCGGGCGTGAGGATGCCTGACACGCCGTCCATCTGGGCCAACTGGGTGCCCGCATTGACGTACACGGCGGTGCCTGCCAGCATGCCCACCTGGCTGACCCAGTAAAAGCGCCAGGCTGGCATGGGCGTGAGCCCCATCAACAAATTGACCAGGAAGAAGGGGAAGATGGGTACCAGGCGCAAGGTGAAGAGGTAGAACGCGCCTTCACGCGCGACGCCATCGTTGAGCGCCTGCAGGCGCTGACCAAAGCGCTGCTGCACCATGTCGCGCAGCAAATAGCGCGACACCAGAAATGCCAGCAGCGCGCCGATGCTGGAGGCAAACGACACGATCACCGTGCCCCACCCCAGACCAAACAGCGCACCGGCTGCCAAGGTGAGCACGGCAGCCCCCGGTAGCGACAAGGCTGTGGCCGCGATGTAGGCGGCGGTGAACAGCAGGGCCGTTTGCACGGGCGACGCATCGCGCCAGGCCGTGAGCTGGCCCAGGCTGGCCTGGATGCCTTGCAGGGTCAGTTGCTCGTGCAGTCCGGTGATGAAAAACAAGGCGATGGCCGCCACCACGGCCGCCAGGATGAACGCGCGCTTCATGCTGCCACCTCCTTCAACGCGCCGCCACAGCTGGAGCCACTGCCTGCGGTGCAGCCAAAGCAGTGGTCGGCCACGCGGATGGGGTGATCGTCCAGTCCCTCGGTCAACAGGTCGCGCAGGTGCAGCGGTGCCTGGGCGCCGCGCCGTGACGGCGTGGGCAAGCCCAGTTGCTGGTTGAAGTCGCAGTCAGACAACTGGCCCTGCCAGTCCACGCTGACCAGGCTGCGGCACATCACATGGGCCAGGTTCTCGTCGCGGTGTTGCGCCTTGAGCAAGTTCATGTAGGTGTGGAACTGCCCCTTCGAGATCAGGGTGGAGCCAAAGCGCTGGATGGGCATGTTGGCCAACGCAAACAAGGTGTTGAAGCTGATGCCAAAGTGCTGTTGCAGCTCGCGTTTGTAGTCGGCCTCCAGCTTGGCTTGTGGTGGCGGCAACACGGGCCCCTGGGGGTTGTAGACCAGGTTGAGCACCAGGCCCGAGCCCGCTTGCCCGTAGCCCAGGGCGTTGAGGCGCTGCAGGCCGGCGATGCTCTTGTCGAACACGCCCGTGCCGCGCTGGCGGTCCACGTTGTCGGCTGAATAACAAGGCAGCGAGGCCACCACCTCCACCTCATGTTCAGCCAGAAAATCGGCCAGGCCCTCTTGTCCGGGCTCGAACAGGATGGTCAGGTTGCAGCGGTCGATCACTTTCACGCCCAAGGCGCGTGCACTGACCACCAGATCCCGAAAGCCAGGGTGCAGCTCGGGCGCCCCGCCGGTCAGATCCAGCGTGTCGATGCCGCGTGCCTTGAGCACCTGCGGGATCAAGGCCAGGGTGTCCGCGTCCATCATCTCGGTGCGGTTGGGCCCCGCGTTGACGTGGCAATGCAGGCAAGACTGGTTGCAGCGGTAGCCCAGGTTGACCTGCAGGGTGCTCAGGCGCTGGCGACGCAGGGCAGGGAAGCGGGTGTCTGCCAATAGCGGCAAGGTGGCATGCATGGAGGGCCTTTCAACGCCTTGATTTAGGTTTCAAGGCGTAGTCGTGCGGCCCAGGCCAGTCCTTACAACTTTTTTTAAGTCTGGCCTAGGCGCTGGGTGGGTCCGCTGTCGACCTGCGCGCTCGAGTCACCGTCTTTGGCAAACCGCCGGGCGATCTGCCGCAGATCCTGCATGTGGTCGCCGAAATTTCGACAGGCTCCACACATCATGCAATGAAACTTCAGGTGCGCACGCTCACCCAGCGACAGGGGGCGCTCCAGGCCTTCTGAGAACAGGCGGGTCACCTCTCTGCAGTTTTTCATACCAAGGCCTCCCCTTGAAACCACCGGTTCTCCAGGCACTCGCGCAAGCGCAAACGAGCCCGGTATAGCGTGACGTGCAGGTTGCTGGTGGTGATGCCAACTTCCTCGCACACCTCGTTGGGCTCCATCTCGACGAACTCGCGCATCATGAAGACCCGCGCCTGCTGATCGGGCAGGTGATTCAGGCAGGCCTCAAAAACGCGCCAGAACTGCTGGTCTTCCAAGGCGGCATCAGGCCCATTCCAGCGACCGGGCCGCTCGTCGGGCTGCCAGAAGCCCTTGCGGTCGAACAACTCGTTCAGATCGTCCTCTTCCTGATCACTGCCCAAGAGGCGGCTGGCCTCCACCAACCGCTGGCGCTGACGCAAGGTGTCGGCGATCTTGTTCTTGAGGATGGCGAACACCCAGGTCTTGAGCGAAGCCTCGCGCTTGAACGAGTCGGCATTCTTCATGGCACCGATCAGGGCCTCTTGAACCGCGTCTTCGGCCAGATGAGCGTCGCGCAACTGAAGGGTCGCGAACTTCAGCATCTGTCGGCGCAGGTCTTCCAGAAACACCGGATCAGCCCAATTCAGCTCGACCTCCGGCTCTGGTTGAACGTGTGTGCTGCGGTGGCTTGAACTCATGACTGACCTTTGTGCTTCATCTCGTTCTTGACTGCGCTGTAAGTTGACACGCAGTATGGCACCAGGTAGTTCATGGCGACCTGCCACCAGGAAATCGGCTCACCCCTCCACACATGCGCGCCCTGGTTGACCGCATTGAGGACGGTGCCCACCACCAGCGCGACTTTGACTGCGTTGCGCATGATGTGTGGTGTGCAGGCCGTGCGCAGGAAGACTTTCATGTGGAAGATCCCTCTTGGAAGCGCGCCATGAAGCGTCGGTCGATGCGGTCTTTCAGGCGCCATACCCAGGACCCGGCTGCACTGAAGGGCCCACAGGAGGCGATGGCCTGCCCTCCACCGACGGCCAGCAGGTACAGCGACCATCGCCTGGGGGTGTAGGTTTTCAAAGGGCCGCCACTCAAACTGGCCAGCAGGTTGTCGGCCAGCACGGGGCCCGCCCTGACCGCGTGTACCCCGGAGCGCGCCACGTTGCGGTCGATGCGCGCACACACATCCCCCGCCGCAAACACATTCGGGTGCGAGGTGCTTTGGTGGTGACCGTTGACCGCCACGAAGCCATATTCATCAAGTTGCAGCTTGGACAGGCTCAGCCAAACGGGGGCGCGTGCACCTGTGGCGGCGATGACGGCGTCCAGTTCTCGCGCCTGGCCGTCGTCGAGCAGCACCCCCTGCGGGGTGCCTACCGCACGGCGTTGAATCACCTCGACGCCAGCGTCGCGCAGGGCCTGCGCCACCCTTCGCTGCACAGCAGACGCGTGGCCAGGCAGCAGGCCATGTCCCCCCGTGATCAAGCACACAGATGCCGAGACGCCTGCGTGGCGCAAGGTGTGGGCGGCTGCAATCACCGTCTCGACACCGGCCGCGCCGCCACCGACCACGCCCAATCGCCAGGATGCGGACTTTTGCGCCTGAGCCATGAGGGCCCGCCATTGCTCGGAGAAAGTCGCCAAGGGCTTGATGGGCAGCAGTTTGACGCCCAGGTCGCCCAGCCATTCAGTGTTGATCTCGCTGCCCACGTCCAGCGAGAGCAGGTCATAGTGCACGTGTGTGCCATCGCTCAGGCAGATGCATCGCAGATTTGCATCCATGCCCACGATGTGGTCTTCAATGAAATGAACCTTCGCACGACGTAGCAGGGGCAGGAGGTCGATCCGGCATTCCTCGATTGCGTACTGCTGCGCCATCCACCCAGGCAGCATCCCGGAGTAGTGCTGCCATCGGCTCGGGCTGATGAGTGTGATCTCCACCTCCTGAGGGCGGTGGTGAGCGAGGGCCTGCAGCACCAGCAAGTGGGCGTGACCACCCCCCACCATGATCAATCGGGTTCGGGGCATGTCGCTCAGGCGAAATGCCTGCCTAGGTGTTTGGCGGCCAGGGCCCTGCGGGCCTCGTTGGCCAGATCGTCCTTGGCGATGTAGGCCAGGGTGGTGTTGCGCCCCAGTGCCGCAGCAGCAGCCGTATCGGCCGAGCCGATGTCCACCAGAGACGCGGAGCGCCCACCCTGGCTTGTTGCCACCAGATGTGCGAGCTTCTCCAGCGCAGGGCGCGCCTTGTCAAACGGCAAGAGTGCGGCGAACAGACTTCGCGCCGAAGGCGCCTCTTTGAGCAAAATATGGACCACCTCTTCGGGTGTCAGTCCCACGGGCGAACTCAGTGCCAGAGATACCACCGCGCGCGAACAAGATTGGGCTCGCTGCGCCACGTCAGCAGCGGTCTCGGGCTTGATGACCGAAAATCCCGCCGTTTCCAGCCAGGGGCGCATTTCGTTGACGATGAACGGGTGGGGGCGGGCAAGCAGGACAGATTTGCTCATGTGAAACTCCAGCGGCTAGTGACGCTCGTCTTGGTTGGTCGCTGATATGGTTGTGAACCTTACAGTGCACTTTTCAAAAGTTGCAATAAACCCGTACTTGTATGCGACGCAGTGGGCGTATACCGATTAGGAGACTGTCATGGTTCAGTGTGAAATTGGCATTTTGGGCGGAAGTGGGCTTTACCAGATGGCCGGCCTGGAAGATGTGCAGGAGCACTTGGTGGACACGCCTTTTGGCCGGCCCTCGGATGTGCTGGTCACCGGACGCCTGGCAGGGGTGCCCGTGGTGTTTCTGGCGCGCCATGGGCGGGGGCATCGCCTGATCCCGACCGAGGTGCCTTACCGGGCGAACATTCATGCGCTCAAGCAGTTCGGGGTGCGCTACCTGCTGTCGTTTTCGGCCGTGGGCTCGCTCAAGGAAGAGCTGGCCCCGCTGGACATGGTCTTGCCCGACCAGTTCATCGACATGACCCGTCGCCGCGAGAACACCTTCTTCGGCCAGGGCGTGGTGGCCCATGTGTCGATGGCCCATCCCGTGTGCGCGCAGGTCAGCGATGCGCTGGCGCGCGCGGTGGCCGAAGTTGCTGCCCAAGACCCGGTCACCTTGCATCGCGGTGGCACCTATGTGTGCATCGAGGGGCCGCAGTTCTCCAGCCTGGCCGAATCCCACTGGTACCGCTCGATGGGGGCCAGCATCATCGGCATGACCAACATGCCCGAGGCCCGACTGGCCCGTGAGGCTCAGATCGCCTACGCCACCTTGGCCATGGTCACCGACTATGACTGCTGGCATCCGCACGAGGCCCATGTGAGTGCTGACATGGCGATTGCCAACCTGATGAAGAACGCCGCTCGGGCACAACAGGTGGCGGCACGTGCCGTGGCCGTGCTGGCCCAGGAGCGGCCCGTGTCCGAGGCCCACAGCGCCCTGAAGGCCGCCTTGATCACCCCGCCTGAGACTTGGTCCACCGAGGCTCAGGCCCGTCTGGGTGTGCTGCTGGCGTGATCTGGCTGAGTGACGTGGCCTTGGCCACGCCCGAGGTGGCGCCCTACTTGTCGGCCATTGAGCGTTGGGCGGCTCACTGGGGTGAGCACCTGGCCCGCATCGCGGCTCAGGATGACGACCAGACGCTGGATGGCCAGGCCTTGGTCGATGAGGCCTGTCGCATCGGGGTGTTGCCTGGACTGAGCGGGCCGGCGACCGAGACCAGCGCTGAACCGGGCGCTGAACCGGGCGCTGAACCGGGCGCTGATGCGTGGGCTGGTGGGGCCTCATGGGCGCTATGGGCTGAGGCCGGTGAAGCACCAGGGGTACCAGAGGCACCAGAGGCACCAGAGGCACCACCCCCACGACCTGACGGTCTGGACGTGGACGTGCTCGGCACCATGGCCGCGGCGGGCGGGGCGGGGTGGGCCTGGGGCCTGCACCGCATGGCCTTGGCGGCGCGGGTGTTGCAGGCCCTGCGATGGCGTGCGCCCGCCAGCGTGGGCGCACCATGTCGGCCCGTCTATGCCGGTCCTGGCCTGGCCGCGCACCAACCGGACGTGATGGCCGCCCTGTGGCGTGGACACGCGAGATCGCTTGAGGGTTGGCCGCACGACGCCGGTCTGCCCCGTTTGCCGGCGCCGGGTTGGACGGTGCTGGCTCTGCCCGGTTGGACCCACCTGCTGTGGCCGGCGTGGCGCTTGGAGCCCGGGCCACAGGGGCAGACGGAGGTGGCCTGGCAGTGGTACGTGCTGAGCCGTGGGGCGGCACAGGCCTCGCTGGCCCCCCCACCGCTGGGCTTGCGGCCTTTGCAGGCCTGGACTGTGGCCGCTGGGCCGGCCTCGTGGCAAGCGCTCACCGATGTCGATGGAGTCGGCGCGGCCTTGTGGCGCGAACTCACACTCAAAGATCAAGTGGGCACCATGGCGGTGGCGACCGCCTCCGTGGGGGCGGCTTGGCAGGAGACGCGAGCGCACGTGCAGGCACGCCATCAAGGCGGGCAGCCATTGATCCATCACGACGCGGTTCAACGCTTGATAGCGCAGCAGGAGGCCGCGCTGCAACAGGCTCAGCGCTGCGTGCAGGCCTGGCGGCGCCCCTGTCAGCCGCGGCACCTGCCGGCCGTGCTGAGAGACCGGCGAGAGGTGCACCAGCACCTGGTGGCTTTGGCCGATGCAGCCATCCAGGCCCAGGGCGCCGCAGGCTATCTGCGCCACAGTGCGGCGGCCCGCGCCTGGACGGACCAGTGGACGTTGCGCCAACTGGCCGGTGGTGTGCGCGATGCGCTTCGCCTGGCGTGTTTGTGCGGGGGCCTGGATGACGAGGGCCGGGATGCGACTCCCATTGCTGCTGCGTGGGCTGGTCAGCCCGCCGATGCCACGCCGGCGGGTTTGTTGCCACCCGAGCACCCTTTGTCGCCTGCTCGCACCACCGAGCAGTTGCGACCGCTGGCGGCTTGGTTGGCTCGTGCGCCCGAAGGCGACTTGTGGCAGCAAGACACCGACCGCTTGCCGCGCCCTCTGGCCCGCTTGCGCCAACGTGCTCGGCGGTTTGCGCAAACGCACCTGCAGCCCCACGCGGCAGCCCTGGATCGGGCCCGCACCGCACCCCCAGGGGCCTTGAGCGAGCCGTTGTCAGCCATCCTGGCCGAGGCCGGTCGACAAGGCTGGCTCAGCACCTACCTGCCTTGGCCCTTGGGCCGCATGGCGTGGCGGGCCTGGCGGCATGCCGTGGCCTGGCAAGCCGCGCTGGTGGTGGAGGAATTCGGTGCCGTCGACGGCGGTCTGATGCAGGTGCTGTCGGCGCACCACCTGGGTAGCTTGCCGGTGCTGCTGTCGGGGCGGCCCACCCAGGTGTGGCGCACCTTGCGACCCTTGTACCGCGCCTGCCACGAAGGGCAGCCCGCGTTGATGGCTTATGCCATCACCGAACCGCTGGCGGGTTCGGATGTCGAGCACGGCGCGGGTGCGGCCACCATGTCGCCGGGTGTGGTGGCTCGTCGCGTGCCGGGTGGTTGGCGCTTGAATGGCCGCAAGTGCTATGTCAGCGGCGGTGATCTGGCCCAGGCCTGGACGGTGTTCGCGGCGCAAGCGGGGCAGGATCTGCGCTCGTGGACCTGCTTTGTGGTGCGCGACCAGCCAGGCGTGACGCGTTTGCGCAACGAAGACAAGCTGGGCTTGCGCGCCTCGGGCACCACCGAGCTGGTCTTTGACGAGGTGTGGGTGCCTGATGCCGATGTGATTGGCGAGCCGGGCCAGGGCTGGGCCATCAACCGCAGCACCTTGACCTTCTCTCGCATCCCGGTGGGGGCGATGGCCCTGGGCATGGCGCGGTCGGCCGTGCAGATCGCGGTGCAGTGGGCGCGCACCCCGGATGCCTGGGGGCAGCGCCCCATCGATCGTCAGGACGTGCAGCTCGAACTGGCGGCCCTGGTGTCGGAGGTGCGCGCCATGCGGGCGGCCCTGTGGCATGAGGCCCGCCATGCCTGGCATCCAGGGGGCTTTCAGGCCTCGTGGTGCAAAGCCTGGGCCACCGAGCGAGCCCAGGCGGTGGTGGAGCAGGCGCTGGATCTGGTGGGCGAGTGGGGCGTGCTGGCAGAGGCGGGCCTGGAGCGTGTGCTGCGCGATGTGCGGGTGACCCGCATCTTTGAGGGCACCACCGACATCAACCGCTTGTCCTTGATGGAGTCCTGGGCGCCAGAGTGGGCTGGCAGACCGTTGCATCAGGGCCCTCCCGGGGTGTAAGGCACGACGAATCGGCCGAATCCCCCATGACTGCTGCATTTTCTTGCGGTGCGGGCTGGGCGAGGTGCTTGAAATATGGCGGAAGGCAGGCACAATTGGAGCGCCCGGTTGTGCGGGTGCATCCACAATCCATCTTCATGAACAAGACCGACCTCATTGTGCGTTTGGCCGAGCAGCACGAACTGTCCAAGGCCGAAGCTGGCCGCATTCTGGACACCCTGCTCGATACCGTCGTGAACGCGGTGAAGAAGGGCGACGCCGTGACCATTCCCGGTTTCGGTACCTTCAAGCAGCACGCTCGCGCCGCCCGCACCGGCGTGAACCCCTCCACCGGCGAAAAGATCAAGATCGCCGCCGCCAAGTTGCCCAAGTTCTCGCCTGGTGCCACCTTCAAGGCTGCTGTCGATCCGAAGGCCGCTGCCAAGAAGGCCGCCAAAGCTGCAGCCAAGCCCGCTGCCAAGAAGGCCGCCAAGCCTGCAGCCAAGAAGGCCAAGAAGGCCTGAGCCGGAGCATCTGTCGCAGCCGCAAGGCTGCCGCGATCTCATCCAACGCGCCCAGGGGGCGCGTTTTTCATGTGCGCCCAGCATGGGCGCACTCCTGCGGGTGCAAGTCCCGCCGTAAGTTGGTCACAGCGAACGAAGCGAAGCGCAACTGCACGAGGGCGACCAAGTGTGGGAAGGAAGCGTGGAGCGT
>JBKBMV010000027.1:0-31635 GCA_046295615.1 Aquabacterium sp. | reverse complement strand
GGCCTCGCCGGCGGCCCCGGCGGGTGCGCGGCCCAACAAGGCGCGGGCCTTCCAGTAACGCCAGGTGTCTTCCTGCTGCATCTCGGCGGGCATGGCGTCGATGGCCTGCTCCACCAGGGCCCAGCGGGCCGGTTGCCCGGTCACGGCCGCGCGCAAGCCGCTGCGCGCCATCCACTGCAGGGTGTCGGTCGACCAACCGCCCGAGGCGGTGGCCGCGTCAGGGCGCCATTCGCCAGTCGAAGCGGCCAGGGCCAGGTCGGCCAGCGCGCGCTCGAAGTACGAGGGAGCAGCCGGCATCACGCGCCAGGCCGCGTGGCGCCCCAGGTGGGCCCAGGCCCAGGCGGCTTCTTCGGCGCGCCATTGCCAGCGCTGGCGCACGGCCGGGTCGTCGATGGCCTGGGCGGCGGCCTCGGGGTCGGTGGTGGCCCAGCGGATGAAGGCCAGCAGGTTCACGCCCCCGCGCCAGTCCGGTGCCACCTCAGGCAAGGCCGGGGCCGATGGCGCACGGCGCCCGCTGGCCGAGCGGCCGGGGGTGGGCGAGGGGCCCATGCGGGCGCCCGGGGTACGGGCCCCGCCCTGCTCCAGCCGATTGCTGACGGGCCCGGCGGCGGCCATCAGCAGTCGCTGCGGGGCGTCCATCACCACGTCCAGGACGGCCGGGGCGCGTTCGCCCAGCAAGGCACCGCTTTGCTGCATCACGCGGGGGCGGTTGTTCTCGGCCGCCAGGCGCAGCTTGCGCCACAGATGGTCGGGCGTGAACAGACCCGCGGCCAGGAAGCGGCGCGCCATGCCGTGGCAGCCGCCATCCGGGTCGCGCTGGGCCCACCAGGCCTGCAGGGGCTGCTGGGGCCAACCGGGGGCCCCGGTCAGGGCCTGACCGGTCTCAAAGCGGGCCCACCAGGTGTAGCAGGTCACCTCGCGGTCGTCATCCATGCGGAAGGTGGGCACCACCCGCAAGAAGTTGGGCCAGTCACGACGACGGCCTAACTCTTGCAACCAGTCATTGCGCATGCGGTCGGCCACAAAGCTGTCGGGCGCGCGCGCGATGAAGGCATCCACCTCGGCCGGGGTGGCTTGCGGCAGGCGGCGCATCAGCGCCCAGTACTCGGCCCAGAGCGCCAGGGGGTGCTGGGCGGCCACCAGTTCGTCACGGGCACGTTGCAGGCTGGCGTCTTGCCCGGCGCGGAACGCATCATGCGCCGCCAGCACCGTGCCGGCCAGCGGGTCGGTGGGCGTGCTGTCCTGGGCCAGGGCACCCTGGCTGGCCGCCATCAGGCCGGCGCACAGGGCCAGGCCCAAGGCCCACTGTCGCCACACCGGGCGCTCGCCCCCCTGCCAGGGCCCTGGGCCCGCATACACTGAATCCACTGTCATGCCTTGTTGAATGTGATTGCGCTCATGGCCCACGCCCCCCTGCCCGATGACCGCGCCGCCCTGCGCCGCACCTTGATCCAGCAACGACGCGCCTGGTGGGATAACGCGGCCACCCGCACGGCGGCTGACGCCGCCCTGGCAGAACTACTGTGGCGCGTACTGGAACAACTGGAACCCGATTGCCTGGGGGTGTACTGGGCTCTTCCCGGGGAATTTAACCCGAATACCCTGGCCCTGCGGGCGCAGCAGGTTCTGGGCTGCCGCCTGGCCCTGCCACGGTCGCACAAATCGCCCGCCGAGATGCACTACCAACTGTGGGATGGCCAGCCCCCCACCGAGCGGGACGAGCACGGCATTGCCTGCGCGCAAGGCGCCCGGGTGGTGCCCGATGTGGTGCTGGCCCCCTGCGTGGGGCATACCCGTCAGGCCTACCGCATGGGCTACGGCGGTGGCTATTTCGACCGCTTCCTGGCGGCCCACCCGGAGGTGGTGGCCATCGGCCTGAGCTGGGAAGGAGGCGATTTGACGTCAACGTCATGGACACCGGGTAAACACGATGTGCCCCTGGCCGCCGTGATCACTGAACGCAACATTTGGAGCGATTAACGCCCCCCGTGTCTCGGGGGGTGTTCATGGTGAACCCTCGCCCGCCCTCAGGGGCCGGCGGATGAAGATGCGTCTAACCGGGATTGCCCACAGCAGCCCTGGCACCCGTCACAGGAAGCCCATCCGTCACCCCCGCAAGAGGAAGTAAACACCATGACGATCCAGAAGTTGTCCAGCGCCATCGCGCTGTTCGCCCTGGCCGGCGCGGCCTCAGCCGCCAACCAGCCTTTCACGGCCACCAATGCCGCCGTGACCATCAACACCTCGGCCATCTCGTCGACCGGCTACACCGTCAGTGCCACCGGCGGCGCCAGCCTGAGCGGCAGCACGCTGACCATCGGCGTGGAATCGGTGAGCCTGGACGCCAGCCCCGGCCCGCTGGACATCAACTTCAACCAGGCGGCCGGCCTGCGTCTGGCCAAGGGTGCCACCGTGGCCACCCTGACGGACTTCACCTTCGACCTGGCCACCAACACCCTGTTTGGCGACCTCAACGCGTCGTTCCTGGGCGTGTCCGTGCTGTCGCTGAACGACCAGTCGCTGCTGACCGCCTCCACCGTCAGCAGCAGCTTCGGCGGCGTCGTGGGCACCAACATCACCTCGTCGAGCACAGCCCGCACCCTGGGCCTGCAAGCCTCAGGCTTCGCCCTGTCGCAAGGCTTCCGTGACTACCTGCTGGGCACCGGCCAGAACCCCGACGACTTCGGCTACATCGCCGATCTGATCACCAACGTGAAGATCGGCACCGTGTCGGTGACCCCGACCGTGCCCGCCATCCCCGAGCCCTCCACCTACGCCCTGATGGGCCTGGGCCTGGTGGGCATGGCCCTGGTGTCGCGCCGCCGCCGTCAGGCCTGATCACCTCAGCGCCCTCACGGGCACCTGGTTTGAAAGCCCGCCTTGTGCGGGCTTTTTGCGGGGTTCACGCCACGGCGCGGCGCCGATCAACCAAACAGGCGTTGATCGGTTTGCTGCAGGTGTTCCACCTCCAGGGCCACGATGTCACGCAGGAAGGCCAGGCGTTCGTGGCTCACAGGACGACACCTTCGCGGCGGGCCACGGTGTGCACCGGCTGTTGGGCGGTGGACGGGTCCACCAGCACCACATCCACCTTGCGGTCGCCCAGTTGACGCTCCAGCCGAGCGGCCACCCTGGCGGCGGTCAAGGCGCGGTTGGTCAACACATGGGGCGTTTCGATGTACAGATCGATATCGCCGCCCCGCGCCTGATCGTCCAGGCGCGAGCCGAACAGACGCACTTGGGCGTCGGGCCCCAGCTGCTGCTGGGCCACGGCCTTGATGACTTGAATCTGGTCGGCGTGTAGGCGCATGGTTTCATTCTGACTGAAACACGCGCTGGACGCCACGCTGCTCTGGGCTCCAGCAATGGCGCGGGGCCGATCAGCCACCCAGATCGGGCACGTCGCTCATCGGAAAGAAGCCCGGCGCAAAGTGCTGCTTCAACTCGGCACGGCGCTCGGCAAAGGCGGCGTAGTCACGCGCCACATCGGCCAGATCGGGCGTGATGCGCACCAGGTAGCCGTGGGGCATGGGCTCGACCAGGAAGCCCGCAGCCTGCAGGGCTGGGGCGTCCACATGCTGAGCCATGCCCTCGCCGAAATACATGGCCCAGGCGGCGTTGTGAAACCGAGGGTTGTCATAGCTCCCGAGGCCACCCACTTGGAAATAGACCGCCTCGATCTGTCGGTCGGCCAGTTCAGTGGGGGTGAGATGGTGCAGCATGGCCAACTGGGGCGGACAGATCTCACACCACTGCTTGAACAAGGCCAGCCAATCCACCTCAGGATGGGGGGCGGCCCTGAGGTTCAAACTAGCAGGAATGATCTTGCCTCTCAGATTGACGAAACCGTGGCAGATGTACGCCAGACAGGCGATGCGCTTGCGACGCTTCCAGGCGAAATCGTTCTGCAACAGAACGACATCATTGCCATGTCCGGCCACCGGGTGCTGCGCTTTCCACAGCTGCTCGGCCATGGCACCATCCGCCAGCGGCTCGCGACAGTCGTCTGCGTCGTTCGAGACGTAATGCGGTGTCAGAAGCGGATGAGCAGCCACTTGGGCATCCAGCAACTGCCGACCCACCGACCACGCAGAGGTGTCTCTGAGGGTCTTGATGGCCATCATGATTTTGGGCTTCTTGCTCATGGGTGAGGCGTCAGGTCTCGGGTTATCACGTTCAGGCAGGCCATGTCTGCGCCCATCACCCCAGATTGTGTCGCGCAACGATAGTCACCGGCGCGATGATCCATCGCACACCACGGTTCGGCATCAGGCCGCCGGGGGTGGCGGGTGGGCGCCTCGATGCGGCCGAGGCGCGCAGGCGTGGGCTGGGTCGATCTTCGCGGGCGAAGATCGGCTTCGTGATCTGACTGGCCGGGGATGTTTGAGCGGAGCGACAGCGCAGCGAGTTCCACGGCCCCAGCCCAGGGCGAGCACCGCAGGGAAGCCCGGCGCCAGCAGGGCCCGCATCGTGAAGCCCGCCCGCCGCCCCCGGCGGCCTGATGCCTCACGCGCGACCCCAAAAACCAAAAGCCTCCCGAAGGAGGCTCTTGGTGCGGTGATGCGCGAGTGCTCAGCCGATCAGATCAGCCGACAAGATCAGCCAATCAGAAGCGCCAGCCGATGCCCAGGCCCACCAGCAGCGGGTCAACCTTGACCTTGCCCAGCGTGCTGCCGCCCGACTTCAGGTCGGTGCGGATCTGCACCTTCTTGACGTCCAGGTTCAGGTACATGCCCTTGCTGATCTCGTAGTCCACACCGGCTTGCAGCGCGAAGCCGACGCTGTCCTTGTCGATCGACAGGCCAGCAGGCAGATCCACACTCGAGAAGCGGGTGTAGTTCAGGCCGGCGCCCACATAGGGCTTGAAGCCGTTGACCTGGTCAAAGTGGTACTGCACGGTCAGCACGGGCGGCAGGTGCTTCAGGGTGCCGATCTTGCTGCCGTTGGCCTTGACGTCCTGCTTTTGCGGATAGGTCAGGATCAGCTCAGCCGCGATGTTGGGCGTGAAGAAATAGGTGATGTCCACTTCAGGGATCCAACGGCTGTTGATGCCCACGTCCAGGCCATCGATGCTGTCCTTGTTGGCCGGGTCGAGGTGCACGGCGCGGGCGCGCACCAGCCATGGACCGTCCGACGAGGTCTGGGCCAGGGCCGGGGTCAGGGTGGTGGCCGCCAGGGCCAGAGCAGCAGCGATGCGAACAGCGGTGTGTTTCATGGTGGTGTCCTTCTTGTTGAACGGAATCTGCCAGCGACCCCGCCCGGGGCCGCGATGGACTCATTTCAACAAGCGGCACCCTGGGCCGACTTGTCCTGCATCAAGTTGGGCACCGCTGGCGGGCACCCGCAGGGCCCCAGGTGGGCCCGTCTTTGCGCCAGATCAGATGCACCCGTTTGAAACGATGCCGCTGCGCAACACCGCAGCGGCAGGCCCTGGGCTCACCAGCCCAGGCGCTCGCAGATGGCCTTGACCGTGGTGGCCTGGTTCATCGTGTAGAAGTGCAGGCCCGGCACGCCCGCGCAGCGCAGCTGGTCGCACAGGTCCACCACCACGTCCAGCCCGAAGGCCTGGATGGAGGCCTTGTCGTCACCAAAGCCTTCCAGGCGGGTGCGGATCCAGCGCGGGATCTCGGCGCCACAGGCGTCCGAAAAGCGCAGCAACTGGCTGGCATTGGTGATGGGCATGATGCCCGGCACCACGGGGATGGTGGCACCGGCCTTCTCGGCTTCATCGACGAAGCGGAAGTAGGCGTCGGTGTTGTAGAAGTACTGGGTGATGGCCACGTCGGCCCCGGCCTTCACCTTGGTGACATAGGCCTGCAGGTCAGCCTGCGGGTTGCGGGCCTGGGGGTGCATCTCGGGGTAGGCACCCACCTCGATGTGGAAGTGGCTACCGGTTTCTTCGCGGATGAAGGCCACCAGCTCGCTGGCGTACTTGAACTCGCCAAAGCCGCCATAGCCGCTGGGCAGGTCGCCCCGCAGGGCCACGATGCGCGTGATGCCATCGGCCTTGAACTGGGCCAGTTGCTCGCGCACGCTGGCCTTGCTGGCGCCGATGCACGAAAAATGCGGCGCGGCATCGCAGCCTTCGGCCAGGATGGCGCGCACGGTCTGGATGGTGCCGTCTTGCGTGGAGCCGCCGGCGCCATACGTGACCGAGCAGTACTCGGGCTTGAGCGGGTAGAGCTGCTGGCGCACGGCCGCGAGCTTGTCCACGCCCTCGGGCGTCTTGGGCGGGAAAAACTCGAAGCTGATGGGCAGGCGCTGCTGCGTGGGGTCTACGGTGGTCATGAGTCAGATCACGCTTGCTCGGGCGCCAGCGGCGACTGCGCCCAGATGAAGAATTCCAGGTTGCCGTCGCCACCGGCAATCGGGCTGGCAAAGCCCTTGTGCACCGTCCAGCCCAGGTCGGTACAGGCGCGGCGCACCATGTCGCGGGCACGCGCGTGCTGGGCCGGGTCTTTGACCACGCCGCCCTTGCCCACGTGCTCTTTGCCCACCTCGAACTGCGGCTTGATCAGCATGACCACCTGGCCGCCCGGCTTCAGCCAGGGGCCCAGGCCGGGCACAATCTTGGACAGGGCGATGAAGGACAGGTCGGCCACGATCAGATCAAAGCCCTCGGCCGGCGCGTGCTCGCGCAGCGCACTGCCGTCCAGCTCGCGGGCGTTGAGGTTTTCCAGGCACACCACGCGCGCATCGGCCTTGAGCTTGTCGTGCAACTGGCCATGGCCCACGTCCACGCCCACCACGCGGGCCGCACCCTGCGTGAGCAGCACATCGGTGAAGCCACCGGTGCTCTGGCCCACGTCCAGGCAGGTCATGCCCGCCGGGCTCAGCCCGATGTGCGCCAGGGCGCCCTCCAGCTTGAGACCGGCACGCGACACCCAGCGCAGCTCGTCATCATTGGTGACGCGCAGCTGCGCGTCCTCGGGCAGGTCTTCACCCGCCTTGCGCAGCGTGGTCCAGCCCTTGGGGCCCAGCCACTGTGCGGCGCCTGCGTCCACCAGGCGGTGGGCGGCAGAGCGGGTGGGCGCATGCCCATGTTGAACGAGTAGCTGGTCAGCGCGTGGCATGAAGTTCCTTGTGGTGGATCGAAGCACTCACGCGGAGCACCGCGATCGAGCAAACCACCGCGGAACCGGCTTCGCCGGGCCGCTGGTGGTTGCCCCCCGGAGAGGGGGCGGCCGTCAGGCCGTAGGGGGTGGTCAGTACCTGTAGGTGTCGGGCTTGTAAGGGCCTTGCTTGGGCACACCGATGTAAGCGGCTTGCTCGTCGGTCAGCTCGGTCAGCTGGGCGTTCAGCGTGGTCAGCTGCAGGCGGGCCACTTTTTCATCGAGGTGCTTGGGCAGCACATAGACCTTGCCTCTCTCATAGGCCTCGGGGCGGGTGAACAGCTCGATCTGGGCGATGGTCTGGTTGGCAAAGCTCGACGACATCACGTAGCTGGGATGGCCGGTGGCGCAACCCAGGTTCACCAGGCGGCCCTTGGCCAGCAGGATGATGCGCTTGCCATCCGGGAAGATGACGTGATCAACCTGGGGCTTGATCTCTTCCCACTGGCACTGGCTTTCCAGCTCGGCCACATCGATCTCGTTATCAAAGTGACCGATGTTGCACACGATGGCCTGGTCCTTCATGGCCTGCATGTGCTTGAAGGTGATCACGCTCTTGTTGCCGGTGGCGGTCACGAAGATGTCGGCCTTGTCGGCGGCCCAGTCCATGGTGACCACGCGGAAGCCTTCCATTGCAGCCTGCAGGGCGTTGATGGGGTCGATCTCGGTCACCCACACCTGGGCGCTCAGGGCGCGCAGGGCCTGGGCCGAGCCCTTGCCCACGTCGCCATAGCCGCACACCACGGCCACCTTGCCGGCCACCATCACGTCGGTGGCGCGCTTGATGCCGTCCACCAGCGATTCGCGGCAACCGTACAGGTTGTCGAACTTGCTCTTGGTGACCGAGTCGTTCACGTTGATGGCGCGGAACATCAGGGTGCCCTTGGCGCTCATCTCGTTCAGGCGGTGCACACCGGTGGTGGTCTCTTCGGTCACGCCGATGATCTCGGCGCTCTTGCGGCTGTACCAGGTGGGGTCTTGCGCCAGCTTGGCCTTGATGGCGGCAAACACGATGCGCTCTTCTTCACTGCCCGGCTTGTCCAGCACGCTGAGGTCTTTCTCGGCGGCCTTGCCCAGGTGCATCAGCATGGTGGCGTCGCCGCCATCGTCCAGGATCATGTTGGGGCCTTCGCCAGGGGTGCCCTTGGCGCCGAACTCGAAGATGCGATGCGTGTAGTCCCAGTACTCTTCCAGCGATTCGCCCTTGTAGGCAAACACCGGCGTGCCGGTGGCCACCAGGGCGGCGGCGGCATGGTCTTGGGTGGAGTAGATGTTGCACGAGGCCCAGCGCACCTCGGCGCCCAGGGCTTGCAGCGTTTCAACCAGCACGGCCGTCTGGATGGTCATGTGCAGCGAGCCGGTGATGCGCGCGCCCTTCAAGGGCTGGCTGGCGGCGTATTCCTTGCGGATGGCCATCAGCGCGGGCATTTCGCTCTCGGCGATCTTGATTTCTTTGCGGCCCCAGTCGGCCAGCGACAGGTCGGCCACGACGTATTGGTCGTTGGCCAGCAGAGGCTTGAGTACAGCGTTCATGACAGAGCTCCTAAAAGGTTCAGAAGCCGCCGTGCGCTGCCGGGAACACGAGAGATGGACACAACTCACCCAGCGGGACACATGCGGGTGAGCGCCGTTGCAGGACATCAGCCTTCGAGCCTGGGGCTGTGCGGCGCCGTGGTGGGCGGCCTGAGCCTTGCAACGCTCCTCGAAGGAACCCAGATTATAGGCACGGGCTGGCGCTTGTGGGGCCCGCGCACAGGACAAGGCTGAGACAGCACGCCCACGCGGCGGAAAGATGCACGGGTTTCCCCGGTTTGATCGGGGCGATGCGGCCCCGGCCCTGCGGCGACACTGGCGGTCTGATGACCACACCTGCCGATTTGCCCCCCGACGAGCCCCTGCGGCTGGCCAGCCTGCGGGATCTGCTCGTGCTGGACACGCCGCCCGAGCCGCTGTTTGATGCGCTGACGCAGATGGCGTCGCAGCAGTGCGGTACCGAGGTGGCCCTGATTTCGCTGGTGGATGTGCACCGCCAGTGGTTCAAATCGTGTGTGGGCCTGCCCGGCGTCGAAGAAACCGAGCGCAGCGTGGCCTTCTGCGCCCACACCATCCTGGGCGCGGGCATCATGGAAGTGCCCGATGCCCTGGCCGACGAGCGCTTTCGCAACAACCCGCTGGTGACGGGCGAGCCCCACATCCGCTTTTACGCCGGCGCGCCCCTGCGGCTGCGCAATGGCGCCTGTGTGGGCACCCTGTGCGTGATCGACCGCGCCCCGCGTCAGCTCAATGAACAGCAGCGGGCCACCCTGCAGCAACTGGCGCACACCGCCGCCGAGGCCTTGCAGTTGCGCGCCAACCTGCTGCATGCCAATGAAGACACCCGCCACAACCTGGAGCAGGTGCTGCTGGAGCGCGAGGCGCGTTACCGCGCCATCGTGGAAGACCAGACCGAACTGATCTCGCTGGCGCAGCCCAATGGCGTGCTGACCTTCGTCAACACCGCCTACGCCCGCTGGTTTGGCAGCACGCCGGAGAAAATGATCGGGCAGAACTTCCTGCTGCACGTGCCGCCCGAAGAGCGCGAACAGGTCAGAGCGCACTTGAGCAAGGTTGTGGAGACCGACGGGCCGGTGATCGGTGAAAACACCTCGATGCGCCCCGACGGTGAACGCTGCTGGATGACGTGGACGAACCGGTGCCTGCGCAATGCCCAGGGCGAGGTCATCGGCATCCACTCCGTGGGCCGCGACACCACCGAGCGCAAGCGCGTGGAAGAGTCCCTGCGGCGCAGCGAAGCCCGATTGCGTTCGCTGTACGAGGCCACGCCCGCCATGCTGCAGTCCATCGACGCCCAAGGCCGGCTGCTGACGGTCAGCGACACCTGGCTGCGCAAGCTGGGCTACACCCGGGCTGCAACCATTGGCCGCCCGTTCGCCGATTTCATGCCCATCACGTCCCAGCGCCTGTTCCTGGACGTGCTGGAGCGCCGACTGCACGACCAGGGCCACAGCCAGGGCGAGTTGCAGCTCAAAAGGGCCGATGGCAGCGTCATCGAAGTCACCATTTCGTCCATCCTGGAGCGTGACATCAACGGCCAGGCCCTGCGGGCCCTGTCGGTGCTGGAAGACGTGACCGAGCAGCACCGGGTGGAAGCCGAGCTGCGCGCCAACCAGGAGCGACTGGCCCTGGCCACCCAGGCCAACGGCATCGGCATCTGGGAGCTGGACGTGCCCTCAGGCCGCCTGACCTGGAGCCCGATGATGTTTGACATCTTCGGCATCGACGAGTCGAGCTTCACGGGCTCGCTGCGTGATTGGCATGAACGCGTGCACCCGGACGACCAGCCCTTTGCCCGCAAAGAATTCGAAGCCGCGCTTGCTGGTCACCGCAGCCTGGATTTCGACTTCCGCGTGGTGCTGCCCGGCGGGCAGTTGCGCAGTGTGATGGCCCGGGCCACGGTGTTTCGCGATGCCCATGGCGAGGCCACACGCGTGCTGGGGGTGAACTACGACATCACCGACCGCAAGGCCATGGAGCGAGAGCTGGCCGAGAAGCACGAGCTGTTGCGGGTGACGCTGCACTCGATTGGCGATGCCGTCATCACCACCGATGCCCAGGGGCGCGTGCAGTGGCTGAACCCCGTGGCCGAACGCATGACGGGTTGGCACACCGAGGCGGCCCGGGGCTTGCCGCTGGATCAGGTGTTCCACATCGTCAACGAGCACAGCCGCGAAGCGGAGCCCAGCCCGGTGAGCCGCTGCCTGCACGACCCGGACTACGCCGGACAGATCGACCAGACCTTGCTGATCTCGCGCGATGGGCGCGAGTACGGCATCGAGGATTCAGCCTCAGCCATCCGCGATGACGAAGGCCAGGTGCTGGGTGTGGTGCTCGTGTTCCACGACGTGACCGAACAGCGCCGCATGGGCCATGAGATGCGCTTCCGTGCCTCGCACGACGAGCTGACCGGCCTGATCAACCGCACCGAGTTCGACCGGCTGCTGTCGCAGGCCCTGCACAGCGCCCAGCAACACGAGCAACAGCACGCGCTGATGTACATCGACCTGGACCAGTTCAAGCTGGTCAACGATGCCTGCGGCCACGCTGTGGGTGACCAACTGCTGTGCCAGGTCACGCAACTGCTGCAGACCTGCGTGCGCAACAGCGACACCTTGGCCCGCCTGGGCGGTGACGAGTTCGGCGTGATCCTGAGCCGCTGCACGGTGGAGCAGGCCCTGCGCGTGGCGCAATCCATCTGTGACCAGATGGAGGAGTTCCGCTTCACGCACGAGGGCCGCCGCTTCCGCATTGGCGCCAGCATCGGCCTGGTGCCGGTGGACCGGCGCTGGACCGCCTCGGCCGCCGTGATGCAGGCCGCCGATTCAGCCTGTTATGCCGCCAAGGAAGCCGGCCGCAACCGGGTGCACGCCTGGTTCGACACCGACGAGGCCCTGCGCGCCCGCCGTGGCGAAATGCAGTGGGCCAACCGGCTGGAGCAGGCCCTGGACGACAACCGCTTCGTGCTGTTCGCCCAGCGCATCGCGCCCGTGAAGGCCAAGCACAAGGGCCTGCACTGCGAGGTGCTGCTGCGCCTGCAGGACGACGAGGGCAAGCTCATCCCCCCCGGGGCGTTTCTGCCGGCGGCCGAGCGCTTCCACATGGGCCCACGCATCGACCGTTGGGTGGTGCGTCACACCCTGCTGGCGCTGGAGCAATGCGGTGAGGCGCTGGACACGGTGGACACCATCGCCATCAACCTCTCGGGGCAGTCGGTGGCCGATCCGGCCTTCCAGCAGCACCTCAACGACCTGCTGGACCAGACCACGGTGGATGTGCGCAAGCTGTGCCTGGAGGTGACGGAAACCGCCGCCATCACCAAGCTGCAGGATGCGGCCGGCTTCATCGCAGCCGTGCGTGAACGCGGCGTGCGCGTGGCCCTGGATGACTTTGGCGCAGGCGCCTCGTCTTACGGCTACTTGAAGGCCCTGCCGGTGGATTACCTGAAGATCGACGGCCAGTTCATCAAGAACCTGGTGCACGACCCGCTGGACCAGGCCGCCGTGCGCAGCTTCTGCGACGTGGCCCGCGTGCTGGGCCTGCGCACCATCGCCGAGTTCGTGGAAGACGAGGCCACGCTGTCAGCGCTGCGCTCACTGGGCGTGGACCACGCCCAGGGCTACCTGGTGCACCGCCCGGAGCCGCTGGACGCGGTGCTGAGCAGCCAGGTGGCCGACGCCACGTGCGGCTGACGAGCCCGGCTCACCCGTCCAGCCCAGGGGCTGCGACAATAGAGGGTTGAACCCCTGACCGACTGCCCGCCGTGAGCCACGCCCCCGAAACCCGCCGCCGCCGCACCTTTGCCATCATTTCCCACCCTGACGCCGGTAAAACGACGCTGACGGAAAAGCTGCTGCTGTTCTCGGGCGCCATCCACATCGCGGGCGCCGTCAAGGGCCGCAAGGCCTCGCGCCATGCCACGTCCGACTGGATGGAAATCGAAAAGCAGCGCGGCATCTCGGTGGCCTCATCCGTCATGCAGATGCTGTACCGCGAGCATGTGGTCAACCTGCTGGACACCCCGGGCCACAAAGACTTCTCGGAAGACACCTACCGCGTGCTGACCGCGGTGGACTCGGCCTTGATGGTGATCGACGCGGCCAACGGTGTGGAAGCCCAGACCAAGCGCCTGATTGAGGTGTGCCGCCAGCGTGACACACCGATCATCACGTTTGTGAACAAGATGGACCGCGAAGGCCGCGACCCGCTGGAGCTGCTCGATGAGGTCGAGCAAGAGCTGGGCATGCCCTGCGTGCCCATGACCTGGCCGGTGGGCCAGGGCAAGGCCTTTGGCGGCATCGTGAACCTGCGTACCCGCGCCATGCGTTTGTTTGACGCAGGGGGCGACAAGCGCAGCGACGAGTACGAAGAGGTCTCGCTGGATGAGCGCGACAAGCTGCACGCCCGCTTTGGCCACGACTGGGAGCTGGCCGAGGCCAACATGGAACTGATGGCCGAGGCCGCCCCGGCCTTCGATATCGAGCAGTTCCTGGCCGCGAAGCAGACACCGGTGTTCTTCGGCTCGGCCGTGAACAACTTTGGCGTGCAAGAGGTGCTGGACGCCCTGGTGGACCTGGCCCCCTCGCCCCGCCCCCGCTTCAGCACCGAGAAAGACGGCAGCAAGAAAGAAATCGCCCCCGAGATGGAGGCCTTCTCGGGCGTGGTCTTCAAGGTGCAGGCCAACATGGACCCGGCCCACCGCGACCGCATTGCCTTCGTGCGCGTGTGCTCGGGCAAGTACACCCCGGGCATGAAGCTCAAGGTGCAGCGCAGCGGCAAAGAGCTGCGCCCCACCAGCGTGGTCACCTTCCTGTCGCAACGGCGTGAGGCGGTCGATGAGGCCTTTGCCGGCGACATCATCGGCTTCACCACGCACGGCGGCGTTCAGCTGGGCGACACCATCACCGATGGCATCAACCTGCAGTACACCGGCCTGCCCTTCTTCGCGCCAGAGCTGTTCCAGACGGTCGAGCTGAAGAACCCCATGAAGAGCAAACAGCTCCAGGCGGGCTTGATGCAGCTGGGCGAAGAGGGCGCCATCCAGGTCTTCCGCCCTGAAGTGGGCGGCTCGATGCTGCTGGGCGCGGTGGGCCAGCTGCAGTTCGAAGTGGTGCAGCACCGCCTGCAGGCCGAGTACGGCGTCGAAATCCGCCTGATGCCCTGCCGCTTCAGCGGCGCGCGCTGGATCACGGCCGACACGCCCGAGGCACTCAAGAAGTTCACCGACGAGAACGCCAGCAAGCTGGCGCTGGACGCGGCCGACACCCTGGCCTACATGATCACCTCGAGCTACGACCTGCGCCTGACGGCGGAGCGCCATCCGCAGGTGCACTTCCACCCGCTGCGCGAGCATGCGGGCTTGAGCCTGTCCAGCCAGTGATCAGCTCTGGGGGCGCCAGAACCGGTCCAGGTTCTCGAAGCCCCAGGCCGAGGGCGACTCGCGCGAGACGATCTGGTCGGCCGACTGAGCCATGTCGACCAGCTCGGGCGTGACGGGCTCGTTGGACTTGGTGGAGTAAAACACCCGCACCAGCGGCTGCAGGAGCGATCCGGTGCCCTGCTCCACCACCACGCCCAGGCGGCCCGACTTCAGCTTGACCAGCGAGCCCGTGGGGTAGATGCCGATGCTCTTGACGAAGGCCTGGAAGATGCGCTCGTCAAAATGACCTTCCTTGGCCCACTGCGCCATCTTCTGAATGGACTCGGCCGGGTCCCAGCCCGCCTTGTAGGGGCGGTTGGAGGTGATGGCGTCGTACACATCACACACAGCGCCCATCTTGGCAAACACGCTGATCTCGTCGCCCTTGAGGCCGTGCGGGTAGCCCTTGCCGTTGACCTTCTCGTGGTGGTGCAGGCACACATCCAGCGGGATGGGGCCCACCCCTTTGCCCTCCACCAGCATGGCATGGCCAGCCTCGGGGTGGCTCTTCATGATCGTGAACTCTTCGGTGGTCAGGGAGCCGGGCTTGTTCAGCACCTCCAGCGGCATGCGGGCCTTGCCCAGGTCGTGCACCAAGCCAGCCAGACCGGCCTCGCGGATGTCCGAGGCCGACAGGCCCAGCTGACGCCCCAGCGCCACCATCAGTGCGCACACCGCCACCGAGTGCATGAAGGTGTAGTCGTCGCTGGTCTTCAAGCGCGCCAGGCTGACGATGGCCCCAGGGTTGCGGGCCACCGAGGCCTCGATGTCGGCCACCAGCGGCAGGCAGGTCTCGGCATCCACGGCCTTGCCCAGGCGGGCATCCTGGAACATGGACTTCATCGCCTGGCGCGATTGGGCAATCAGCTTCGAGGCGCGCACCACCTCCTGCTCGAAGCTGCAGGAGGTGTCGGGCGCCGGGGCGTCTTCCAGGCCGCCCAAGGAGGTCTCGGGCATCTCGGCGCTGCCCACATCCACATCGTCCACGAGCGTGATGGGCGCGCCGGCGGCCTCGACGTCCAGGCCCTTGGCCGTGTCGATCACCACATGGCTGACGGCCCGCAGCTCGGCCAGCTGCCTGGCGTCGGTGAGCCTGAACGACGAGCGCCAGAACGAATGCGCCAACCACGAGCCGCACACCTCGTGGATGTGCATGCCGACGCGCAGTTGCTGGGTGGGGATTTTTCGGAGCATGAGCGCTGGGTGGACCACTCGTGTTGCCGCACGATGCGGCAACCCTCATCCTAGAGGACGCCTGCCCCCACCGATCTGGAGAAAAGCGGGAGGTTGCGACTTATTGATCACACTCCCCCGCCGCAGGGTCTGTGCCTTGTGGCTGCGGCCCCTGACGGGGCCTCGCTGCCGCACACAGCGCAGCCGCCTTGTGGCTCGCGGCCTGGCGGCCGCTCCCCGCAAAGCCCAGGCAGCCCTGCTGCCGCAGGGCTCAGCCCTTCAGGCCCGCTGCGTCCCGCAGCGCCTGGGCCTTGTCCGTCTTTTCCCACGTGAACTCGGGCTCTTCACGCCCGAAGTGACCATAAGCCGCCGTCTTGGAATAGATCGGGCGCAGCAGGTCCAGCATCTGGATGATGCCCTTGGGGCGCAAGTCGAAGATGCCGGCTTCAGCCACGATCTTCGAGAGCTGCTCGTCAGGGATGACGCCCGTGCCTTCGGTGTAGACCGTGATGTTCATGGGCTGGGCCACGCCGATGGCGTAGGCCACCTGCACCTGGCATTGCCTGGCCAAACCAGCGGCCACGATGTTCTTGGCCACATAGCGGGCGGCATACGCGGCCGAGCGGTCCACCTTGGACGGGTCCTTGCCCGAGAAGGCGCCACCACCATGCGGGCAGGCGCCGCCGTAGGTGTCGACGATGATCTTGCGGCCCGTCAGGCCGCAGTCGCCTTGCGGGCCACCGATCACGAAGCGCCCCGTGGGGTTGATCAGGTAGCGGGTGTTTTGCAGCCATTCCTTGGGCAGCACCGGCTTGATGATCTCTTCGATGATGGCCTCGTTGAACTCGGGCTTCATCTTGTCGCCCAGGCTCCACTCGGGGGCATGCTGGGTCGACAGCACCACAGTGTCGATGCTGTGGGGCTTGCCGTCCACATAGCGCATGGTCACCTGGCTCTTGGCATCCGGGCGCAGGAAGGGCAGGCGGCCGTCTTTGCGCAGTTGGGCCTGGCGCTCGACCAGGCGGTGCGCGTAGTAGATGGGCGCGGGCATCAGCTCGGGCGTCTCGTCGCAGGCGTAGCCGAACATCAGGCCCTGGTCGCCGGCACCGATGTTCAGGTAGTCATCGCTGGCGTGGTCCACACCCTGGGCAATGTCGTTGGACTGCTTGTCGTAGGCCACCAGCACGGCACAACCCTTGTAGTCGATGCCGTACTCGGTGTTGTCGTAGCCGATGCGCTTGATGGTGTCGCGCGCGACCTGGATGTAGTCGACATTGGCCTGCGTGGTGATCTCGCCGGCCAGCACCACCAGACCGGTGTTGCACAGGGTTTCGGCGGCCACGCGGCTGCGGGGGTCTTGCTCGAAGATGGCGTCGAGGATGGCGTCCGAGATCTGGTCGGCCACCTTGTCGGGGTGGCCTTCAGAGACGGATTCGGAGGTGAAGAGGAAATCGTTCGCCACAGTGTGTGCTCCAGAAAAGTTGTCCATGAACCTCGGCGTCGCCGGGGCTGGTGAGACGGTTCTCTGGGCAGCGGCGAACGCTTTAGCGGCATTTGTGAATCGCCCCGCAAGTTGTCCTGTTAACTCGGCGATGCAAACAGTGTAGCGAAAACCGGGGGCACTAATCTGAGAAGATCCTGGTTTCGCCCTGCCCACATGTTGCTTTTAACCGCCCCTCTGGTGCGGCCTGCCTGACCACCTCTGCCCGATGGCCCGTCTGTTTTTCATGCTGTCGTCCTGGCCGTTGGCCCTGCTGCACCCCCTGGGGGCCTGCCTGGGCTGGATGGCGTATGCCCTGTCGCCCAGCTACCGGCGGCATGTTCAGGCGCACACCCGCCAGGCCGGGCTGAGCCGCTGGCAGCGCTGGCAGGCGGTGGCCCATGCCGGGCGCATGGTGGCCGAGCTGCCCCGCCTGTGGGGCTGGCCGCGTGAAGTGCCGCTGGGCGCACGGGTGCGGTGGGAAGGCGCCGAGGCGATCGACCAGGCGCTGGACGAGTCGCGCGGCCTGCTGATGCTCACACCGCATCTGGGCTGCTTCGAGATGGTGGCCATGGGCTACGCCGAGCGGTTTGGTGCGCGCGCCCCCATGACCGCCCTGTACCGCCCGGCCCGCCAGGCCTGGCTGGCCCAGGTCATGATCGACGCCCGCAGCCGGCCTGGCCTGAACACCAGCCCGGCCACGCTGGCGGGCGTGCGGGCCATGCTGCGGGCGCTCAAGCGCGGCGAGACCGTGGGCATCCTGCCCGACCAGGTGCCCCCGGAGGGCATGGGCCAGTGGGCGCCTTTTTTCGAGCGCCCGGCCTACACCATGACCATGGCTCCGAAGCTGGTGGCCCAAACCGGATGCGCCGTGGTGCTGATGCGGGGCGAACGCCTGAGCGCGCTGGCGCGCTGGCGCCGGGGCTGTGACTACGTGCTGCACGCCCAACGTGCCTCAGCTGAGGACGAGGCCGCCCTGGCCAGCAGCGACACGGCACAATCGACAGCCACCCTGAACCGCCTGATGGAATCCGTGATCATGCAAGCACCCGAGCAGTACCTGTGGGGCTACAACCGGTACAAAGGTCCGCGCGCCGAGGCCCTGACCTCGGCCGATGTGCGGGGCGAGGCCCGCTCATGAGGTTCAAGCATGGCATGCGCGAAGCCGGCATCCGCCTGGGCCTGGGCCTGCTGTGGGTGCTGCACTGGCTGCCCTTGCCGGTGCTGGCCGCGCTGGCCGTCGGGTTGAGCCACGTGCTGTACCGGCTGGCGCGCTCGCGGCGCCACATCGCGCTGCGCAACCTGGCCCTGTGCTTCCCCGAGCGCACCGAGGTGGAACGCGAGGCCCTGGCCCGCGCCCACTTCCGCTGGCTGACGCAAAGCCTGCTGGACCGCGCCGTGCTGTGGTGGGCGCCCGAAAGCCGCTTGCGCCGCCTGATCCAGGTGGAAGGCGACATCGACCTGGCCGAGCGCCTGTGGCAAACGCATCAGCAGCCCACGATGTGGCTGTGCCCGCACTTTGTGGGGCTGGATGTGGCCGGGGCCGCCATCTTGCTCAAACAGGCGCGACCGGGCGCGTCGATCTACCAGCGTCAAAGCCACCCGCTGATGGACCAACTGATGCGGCGGGGTCGCTTGCGCTTTGGCGATGTGCAGATTTTTCCGCGCCAGGATTCGGTCAAGCCACTCCTGAGGGCCATCAAGGATGGCCGGGGCTTTTTCAACCTGCCCGACATGGACTTCGGGATGAAGGACGCCACCTTCGCCCCCTTCTTTGGCGTGCCGGCAGCCACGCTGCTGGCGCCCTCGCGCATGGCGCGCCTGCTGGGCATGGCGGTGCAGCCCGTGGTGTGCGAGATCCTGCCCCGGGGTCAGGGCTGGCGTGTGCGCTTTCTCACGCCGCTGGCGGATTTCCCCACGGCCGATGCCGAGGCCGACACCGTCCGGCTGAACCAGTACATCGAAGGTCTGATCCGCCAGCAGCCAGCCCAGTACCTGTGGGTGCACAAGCGCTTCAAAACACGCCCTCCGGGCAGCCCGAAGCTCTACTGAGTCGCCTCAAGTTGGTGACTGCACTGCCGATACAGCCCTGACATGGTCTGCACGCGTCGTGCAGACCCTCAGGATCGACATCGGAGCGCACACGCATGAACTGGATCACCTGGCTGAGAAACTTCTCCATCCGGTCACGCCTGCTGATCTGCATGGGGCTGGTGGTGGCCATCGGCACCATCGTGGGCGGCGGCATGAGCTGGCAGTTGCTGCGGCTGCAGGACAACTTCACGGCGTTTGCCACACAGGAGTTCACGGCCACCCAGCGCATGGCCGAGCTGGCCACGAACATGAGCCAGCTGCGTGCGCACGAAAAGACCGCGATGATCAACGCGGGCGATTCGGTGTCGGCCGAAGAATCCTTCAAGGCCTGGGAACAGGCCCTCAAAGCCACCACCGCCACCCTGGGTGAGGTGGCCGCCTCAGCCCCGGCCGAGGATGTGCGCACCACGGCCCTGAAGCTGCAAGAGCAGCTCAAGGCCTATGGCGACAGCATGCGCCCCACGCTGGAGCTGGTGTCCAGCCTGGCGATTGGCTCGTCGGCCGAGGCCTTCCAGTCCAGCGGCCCCGCGCGCGAACTGGCCAACGAGGTCGAGAAAGCCCAGAGCACCCTGAATGCCCGTGTGATGGAGCTGGCCAACGCCCGCCGCGATGCGGCCGAGAGCAGCGCCCAGATGGCCATCATCGCGCTGTGGGCCCTGTTGCTGTCTCCAGGCATCATCTTCCTGCCCCTGATGGGCCTGACCATCATGTCCATCACGGGCCCTCTGAAGCGCGCTGAAGAGATCACTGAAGCCATCTCCCACGGCGACCTGACCCGCGAGATCAACCCCCGAGGTCATGACGAGATCGCCCGGCTGATGCAGTCGATGAAGGCCATGCAGGAGGGCTTGCGCGAGATGGTGGCCTCGGTGCGCGAATCCTCCGAGAGCATGCTGACAGCCTGCACCGAGATCGCCGCGGGCAACCAGGACTTGTCCAACCGCACAGAACAAACCGCCTCGAACCTGCAGTCCGCCGCCTCGTCCATGGACGAACTGAGCAAGACGGTGGAGCATTCGGCCGAAGCCGCCACCGAAGCCAACCGCCTGGCCGACACCGCCAGCCACCAGGCCAGCACCGGCGGCGAGGTGGTGGAAAGCGTGGTCAGCCAAATGGAGCAGATCAGCCAGGCCTCGCGCCAGATCAGCGACATCATCGGTGTGATCGACGGCATCGCCTTCCAGACCAACATCCTGGCGCTGAACGCGGCGGTGGAAGCCGCCCGCGCGGGCGAACAGGGTCGTGGTTTTGCCGTGGTGGCGGGCGAGGTGCGCTCGCTGGCCCAGCGCAGTGCCGAGGCCGCGCGCGAGATCAAGGGCCTGATCGGCCAGTCGGTTGACCGCGTGGAAGTGGGCTCACAAAAGGTGCGAGAGGCAGGCACCGTGATGACCGAGATCGTCTCGTCCATCCAGCGCGTGAGCCACGCCATGAGCGAGATCGCCGAGGCCACGCGCCAGCAGTCGGCCGGCATCGGGCAGGTGACGCATTCGGTGACCGAGCTGGACCACATGACGCAGCAGAACGCCGCCCTGGTGGAACAATCGGCCGCCGCCGCCGACAGCCTGCGTCAACAGGCCCGCGACCTGGCCCAGGCCGTGCAGCGCTTCAGGATTTGAGGCGCCGGACCGCACCCACGCCAGCCACCATCAGCAGCCCGGCCCCCATCAGCCCCAGCGCTGAGGGTTCGGGCACAGCGGAGATGACCAGCCCCTCTGAAATGCCCTGGGTAGGGATGCTGCGGTTGTAGCCCGACATGTAGGCCGGCATCCAGCCCAAGGGGGTGCCGCGATCGAAGTACAGCGCGAACGTGGAGTTGAACCCGAAATTGGTCAGGCCCGTGGCCGTGCCCTCGGCCATGCCGTTGCCGATCTGCGTCCAGCTGACGTGCTCGGCGGTGTACTCGATGACCCACTCGCTGCCGTCTTCGGCATAGGTGCCATAGCCCCGGTCAAACAGGGTGGCAAAGCCTGAGCCGCCCCAGTAGGTGAGCAGGTCGCCCCCCTCGGTGTAAAAGCCCTGGGGCGTGGCCGCCCCGATCACGGTGGTGCCCGGCGCATAGGTCACGGTGTAGGTGAAGGCCAGGCTGCTGGGGCTCTGGTTGTGCACGTCGTACTGCACGCGGGTGACGGGCAAGGGCGGGTCCACATCCGTCAGCAAACTGCCACCGGCGTGGTAGCCCGAGAGGTTGGGGGCGTCGTCCACCGAATTCACCTGGAACAGCCCCAGGCTGCCGTCGAGGGTGCTGGGCGTGCCGCGATCGAGCGTCAGGGCCTGGGCGGTGCCGGCCAACATCAAGGTGCTCAGGGCCCAGGCAAGAGGGTGGATCAGGGGTCGGACATCAGTGTGCATGGTGCAAGCCTCCGGGTGAGTGATGAAGCGCATGATGGCCAAACTCCGCCAGAAAGTGCATCCCTAAGGTGTCAGTCGTTTTGTAACCGACCGATAATCGCTGCATGAAGCTGCGTTTCACCAAGATGCACGGCGCGGGCAACGACTTTGTCGTGCTGGACGCCACCCAGGGGCCGTTGGCGCAAGGGCACACCTTGAGCGCGGCCCAGTACCGTTTTCTGGCCGACCGGCGCTTTGGCGTGGGGGCCGACCAGATCCTGGTGGTCGAGCCCGGCAACGCCGCCGCCGGCACCGACTTCACCTACCGCATCTTCAACGCCGATGGGGGCGAGGTGGAACAGTGCGGCAATGGCGCACGCTGCTTTGCCCGATACGTGCACGACACGGGGCTGACGGCCAAAGACGTGATCCGCGTGCAAACGCAAAAGGCCATCATCGAGCCGCGCCTGCAAGCCGATGGCCGCGTGACGGTGGACATGGGCGCGCCCTTCCTGGTGCCGGCCGAGGTGCCGTTCGATGCCACCGGGCTGACGCCCACGATGGTCAACGGCTGTGAGCTGTGGACCATCCCGCTGGCCAACCACCCAGTGGACGTGGCCGTGGTGTCCATGGGCAACCCGCACGCCGTGATGCGCGTGGACAGCACCGAGCAAGCGCCGGTGGACGAACTGGGCCCACAGATCGAAGGCCATGCGCGCTTTCCGCGCCGCGTGAATGCCGGGTTCATGGAGGTGGTGTCTCGCACGCACATCCGCCTGCGTGTGTACGAGCGCGGCAGCGGCGAAACACTGGCCTGCGGCTCGGGCGCCTGCGCCGCCGTGGTGGCCGGCATCCGCCTGGGCTGGCTGGATGACACGGTGGACGTGGACATGCCCGGCGGGCGGCTCACCATCCGCTGGGCTGGCCCCGGCACGCCGGTGCTGATGACCGGCCCGGCCGTCAAGGTGTTTGACGGCGAGATCGACATTCCCGAACTGTGAGCAACCTGACATGACCCTGCAAGGCATCACCGAAGACGAGATCGCCAACTACCTGATCCACACCCCGGGCTTTTTCGAGCGGCAGGCCGGCCTGCTGGCCGCCGTGCAGCTGGTCAGCCCCCACGGCGGTCGTGCCGTGTCCCTGCAAGAGCGCCAGATGGAGATGCTGCGCGACAAGATCCGCGGGCTGGAAAAGCGCATCATGGACATGATTCGCCACAGCCAGGAAAACGAAGCCATTGCGGCCCGCCTGCACCACTGGGTGCGCGACGTGATGCTGACGCACGACGACCGTGCCGTGGCCGAGGTGCTGGTGCGCGGCCTGCAGCAGCAGTTCCTGATCCCGCAAGCGGGTGTGCGCCTGTGGGGCACCGAGGGCCACGCCCTGCGCGAGGGCCTGGCCGACCTGCCCAGCACCCAGTCTGTGAGCGAAGACGCCCGCAGCTTTGCCAGCAGCCTGACCATGCCCTACTGCGGTGTGAACGCCGGCTTCGAGGCCAGCCGCTGGCTGGATGACGGCACCAGCATGGCCTCGGTGGCGCTGCTGCCCCTGCACCACGGCGAAGCCTGCTTCGGCCTGCTGGTCCTGGGCTCGCCCGACCCCACCCGCTACACCGCCGACATGGGCGTGGACTTCCTGGTGCAGGTGGCCGACATCGCCAGCGCGGCGTTGTCGCGGCTGCTGGTGCCGGTGGGCGCCGCCTCAGCGGCCATGCCATTGGCTGACTGAACACCCACCCGATGGGCTGAATGGCGGGGCACCCGTCACATGGGCGTCACCCGCTGTGGCTACTCTTCGAAAAAAAGGGAGCCACACATGCGATGGAGTCTTTGCTTGTTGATGCTGTCCTGCGCTGGCGGAGTCCAGGCAGGCAACAGGCCCGTCCAAGTGGAGCCGCCCCGTGCAGGCTCGGTGCTGATCGTCAGCGGAAGCGACATCGGACTGCCGATCATTCCCGAGGTCGAGCTCATCGCCCCGCCGGCTGGTGGTCAGATCCAGGTGACCGGGGGCTCCATCGTGGTGAGCAGCCCGGGGCCCGTGGCGCTGACGCCAGGGGTGGTCTCTGCCGTGCCTGAACCCCAGACCTGGACGCTGCTCTTGGGCGGCCTGCTGGCCGTGGGCGGTGTCATGGCGCGTCGCCACACCGCCGCGCCCCAACGCTGACGAGCAGGGCATCCCGGCGCACAATGCGCTCATGGCGAACACCCCTGAGCCCCGCGCCGAGCCCGACCTGATCCAACGCCACCTCGAGTACCTGCGCGTGCAGCGCCGGCTGGCCGAGCGCACCCTGGCCATGTACGCCGAGGCCTTCGAGCGCTTGCAGCAGGGCTGCGATGCGCAACAACTCTCGGTGACCCAGGTGCAATCGCACCATGTGCGGGGTTGGGTGGCGCGTTTGCATGCGCAGGGCCTGGGGCCGCGCAGCATCGCGATTGCGCTCTCGGCCTGGCGGGGGCTGTACCGCTGGCTCGCGCAAGAGCGCCTGGTGGCCAACAATCCGGCCGAGGGCATCCGCGCGCCCAAGGCGCCCAAGCCGCTGCCCAAGGCCTTGACGGTGGACCAAGCCGTGGCCTTGGCCGAGGCCCGACCTGATGCCACCGCTGAGGCGGGCAGCGCGGCGGCGGCCACCCGCCAGGAGACCGAGCGGCCCTGGCTGACCGCGCGCGACCACGCCATGGTCGAGCTGATGTATGGCAGCGGCCTGCGCAGCGCCGAACTGCTGGGGCTGGACGTGCACCCCGGCCCTGAGGCCCAGGGCTGGATCGACCTGCAAGCCGGTGAGGCCCATGTGCTGGGCAAGGGCAGCAAGCGGCGCATCGTGCCCATCGGCTCGGCCGCGCGGCGCGCCTTGAGCGAGTGGCTGCAGGTGCGGGCCAGCCTGATGGCCCCTCAAGAGCCGGCGCTGTTTCTGAGCCGGCTGGGGCGGCGCATCACCGCTGCGCAATGGCGCCATCGCCTGCAGCAACTGGCGCGCGATGCCGGGCTGGCGCAGCACGTGCACCCGCACATGCTGCGGCACAGCTTTGCCAGCCACCTGCTGCAGTCCAGTGGCGATCTGCGGGCCGTGCAGGAGTTGCTGGGCCATGCCCACATTGGCACCACCCAGGTCTACACCCGACTGGATCACCAACATCTGGCCCGGGTGTATGACGCCGCCCACCCGCGCGCCAAGCGCAAGTGACGGCGTGGGCCTGCCCACCAGAGTGGCATGAAGTTCAACGCCGCGCGTGGCGCAGCACCCGATCTCGCAGGTCGTCGAACAGGAAAGGCTTGGTGATGTGGTCGACCATCCCGGCGGCGTGCGTGCGGTCGCGGGCATCGTCCAGCGCGTGGGCCGTCAGCCCCAGGATGGGCAGGCCAGGGTCCAGCTGCTGCATCAGGCGCGCGGCCGCACAGCCATCCAGCACGGGCATGTCCACATCGCACAGCACCAGGTGATAGGCCCCCGGCCCGCCCTGGCGCACGGCATCCACCGCGGCTTCGCCATCGTCACGGCAGTCCACCTCGGCGCCCAGGGCCACCAGAAACTGGGTCAGCAAGATCTGATTGACGCGGTGGTCTTCGGCCACCAGGATGCGCAAGCCCGACATGGCATTCGACACGGGCTCGGGCACAGGGATGGCGCGCTCACCGGGATCCGACACCCGGTCTAGCGGGGCATCCAGGGCCTGCAAGGGCAAGGTCACGACAAAGGCACTGCCGGATGTCACCTGCTCGTCCAGCTCGATGCGGCCGCTCATCAAGTCCACCAGCTGCTTGCAGATGGACAGGCCCAGGCCCGTGCCGCCGGTCAGTCGCCGGCTGTGCTCCCCCTGCTCGAAGGGCTGAAACAGCCGTTGCCGCATGTCGGCATCCAGGCCGGGCCCCGTGTCCTGAACGGTGACGCGCAGTCCGTGGGGCAGACGCTCCACGTGCAGGCGCACCTCACCCTGGTCGGTGAACTTCACCGCATTGCTCAACAGGTTCAGCAGGATCTGCCCCAGGCGCAAGCCGTCGGCCCACCAGCGGCGCGGCAGGTTGGCTGGGCTGTGCAGCACCAGACGCAGGCCCTTGATCTGGGCAGGCGGCTGCACCAGCGCCAGCGTGCGCTCCAGCAACTCGGGCAGATCCAGCTCGGCCGGGTGCAGGCTGAGCTTGCCCGCCTCGATCTTGGAATAGTCGAGCACATCGTTCAACAGCGTCAGCAGGTGCTGGCCCGCGTGCAGGATGCGGTCAAAGGCCTTGGCCGCCCCCGGCTGGCTCTCGTGCTGCAAGGCGCCCATCTGCGCGAAGCCGATGATGGCGTTCAAGGGCGTGCGGATTTCGTGGCTCATGCTGGCCAGGAACTCGCTCTTGGCCCGGCTGGCGGCCTCGGCGGCGGCTTTGGCCTGTTTCAGCTCGGTCACATCCAGCGCCACCACGATGAAGCCTCGCACCACGCCGCCGGCCATGTCGGGCGTGTAGCTCACGTGGGCGGTCAGACCGTGCTCCACGTGCTCGCAGGTGCTGGCGCGGCCCTCCAGCGCCGCATGCACATAGGGGCGGGTGCGCGCCCAGCCCTCGGGCGACAAGACCTGGGTGATGTGCTGGCCAATCAGCCCCGGGCCCTTGTGGGCCCAATGACGGACCAGGTAGGGGTTCATGTAGCGCAGGCACAGGTCGGCATCCCAGTAGGCCAGGGCGCCCGGCATGCGGTCGAGGATGGTTTGATGGCGAAGCTGTTCAGCCGTCTGGGCCGCCAGGCTGGCACGCAAGTGCTGCACCTCGCGCAGCAGCGCCGCGCGCTCGGCAGGCCAGTTCTCGGCCACCACGCCGTCCGACGCCTCGGCGTGCGCCGGGTCGGGGCTCCAGGCCGGGTTGGGAATCGACGCCATACTGCTCCACGTTGAATGCCAGCGCTCCACCTTACTAGGTGACTGACCGGTTTTCATGGCGTGCAAGCCCCAACCTCGGGGCAACCCTCCCCAGTGAATGTGGGAAACAAGCACCAAGACTCGGCGGACAATGCGGGTTTTGTCGGATCGACCCCACTGCGGGCCCTGCACCATGAAAGTCATCACCCTTCGCGAAGGCAAAGAACGCTCGCTGTGGCGCCGTCACCCCTGGGTCTTCCAGGGCAGTGTGGCCAAAGGCGGCGGCGACCCGGGCGAAACGGTGCGCGTGCAGTCGCACGACGGCAAGTTCCTGGCCTGGGCGGCCTTCAGCCCCAGCTCACAGATCCGCGTGCGCGCCTGGAGCTTTGACGAAGCCGAACGCATCGACGCGGCCTTCTTCGAGCGCCGCGTGCAGGCCGCCGTGGCCTTGCGCCAGCGCCTGGGCATCCCCTCCAACGGCATCCGCCTCATCCATGGCGAAGCCGACGGCCTGCCCGGGCTGATCGTCGACCAGTACAACGACCTGCTGAGCGCGCAGTTTCTGAGCGCCGGCACCGAGCGCTGGAAAGACGCCATCGCCGACGCCCTGGTGGCCGCCACGGGCTGCCCCTACCTGTACGAGCGCTCCGATTCGGGCGTGCGCGGCCTGGAAGGCCTGGCGCCGGTGACGGGCTGGTTGCGCCACCCCGAGACGGCCGATGGCAGCCGCCGCTCCACCGAAGTCACCATCGATGAAAACGGCTGGAAGCTGACCCTGGACGTGGCCGAAGGCCACAAAACCGGCTACTACCTGGACCAGCGCAACAACCGGGGGCTGTTTGCGCAACTGGTGCGGCAGTTTGGCTGCCAGAGCGTGCTGAACTGCTACAGCTACACCGGCGGCTTCAGCGTGGCGGCCCTGGCCGGCGGCGCCACCGAGGTGTTCAGCGTGGACTCCTCCGGCCCGGCCCTGGCCCGCGCCGAGGCCCATGTGGCCTTGAATGGCTACGATGTGAGTGCTCACACCGCCTTGGATGCCGACGTGAACAGCACGCTGCGCCGCTTCATCCAGGAGGGCAAGCGCTTTGACGCCATCGTGCTGGACCCGCCCAAGTTCGCGCCCAGCGCCGCCCATGCCGAGCGGGCCAGCCGCGCCTACAAGGACATCAACCGCCTGGCCTTCAAGCTGCTGAACCCGGGCGGCCTGTTGCTGACGTTTTCGTGTTCGGGCGGCATCGGTGCCGAGCTGTTCCACAAGATCGTGGCTGGCGCGGCCATGGACGCCGGCGTGGACGGCTACCTGCTGCAGCGCCTGGAGGCCACGCCGGATCACCCCACCACCCTCACCTTCCCCGAAGGCGAGTACCTGAAGGGCCTGGCAATTGTCCGAAAAGCTTAAAAACTCCTGAAACTTCACGTCGGGAAACAAGACTTTCGGACACAGCACGCGCTCGATTCGACATAATCGCTTGTCACATGCATGGATGGTGAGCGAGCGTCATGAGCGCCAAAGTGATCCCCAGGTCGAGCTGGGATTTCCGCCGGGGCGTGGCCACGGCCCGGGTGTTGACCCAACTGGGTTATGACCACGGCGTCAGCGTGGATGCCATGCTGCGCCACACCGGCATCACCCGTGCGGTGCTGGACGACCCCAAGGGCGAGATCGAAGCCCACCAGGAAATCCAGCTCATCCGCAACCTGCAGCAGGAGCTGCCCCACATCCCGACCCTGGGCCTGCAGGCCGGCACCCGCTACCACGTGACCACCTATGGCCTGTGGGGCTATGCCGTGTTGAGCAGCCCCACCCTGGGCGCCGCCGTCAGCATGGCCTCTCGCATGCTGAACCAGACCTTCTCGCTCACCACCAACGAGGTCGAGCAGGTGGGCGAGCAGGTCATCGTCACGTACCACAGCGATCACCTGCCCCCGGATGTGCGCGGCTTCATCATGGACCGCGACCGCGCCTCGGTCATCACCCTGCAGCGCGAAATCCTGGGTCAGCCCCTGCCCTACCAGGCCATCCTGATGCGCCGGCCCGAGCCCGCGCCCGAGATCGTCGACGCCTACGTCAGCCTGTTTGGCGTGCGCCCTCAGTTTGGTCAGTCGCATGACCGCAGCATGTTCGCCGCCGCCCTGATGCAGCAACCCCTGCCCCAGGCCGACAGCCACACCGCGCAACTGTGCGAGCAGATGTGCAAGAAGCTGGTCGACCGGCGCAGCCAACGCACCGGTGTAGCAGCCGAAGTGCGCGACCGCCTGCTGCGTACCCCCGGCCACATCCCCGACATGGAAGAAGTGGCCGCCGAGATGGGCATGACCTCGCGCACGCTGCGCCGGCACCTGACGGCCGATGGAGCGTCCTTCCGCAGCCTGCTGGAAGAGGTGCGCTCCACCCTGGCCGAAGAGCTGATGACCACCGCCAGCCTGACGCACGGCGAGATCGCCGAGCGCCTGGGTTATGCCGACGTCACGACCTTCATCGAGGCCTTCCGCCGCTGGAAGGGCGTGCCCCCGAGCGAGTTCCGCAAGCTCAACGGCTTGTCGGCGCAGTCGGCCCGTCGTCGGTTCATCCCGCGCTGAGGCCCTGCAGGGGGGCGTTTGCGCGCCAGCCCTGCACGGAATGCCCCGTTTTATGCCGGGGCGGCCCGGCTGTTCCCCTTTTCACGACGTGAAGGCACGCCTAGACTGAGCCTGTTCTATCCGAGCAGGTCCGTCATGAGCATTGCCCCGTCCCTTCGCAACCTGAACATCGACCTGCCGGCCTGCCCGAGCACGCTCGTCAAGCTGTCGCTGCTGATGGCCGATGACGACTGCTCGGTCGACCAGCTGGCCGCGTTGATCGAAACCGACATGGCCCTGTCCTCGGCCATCGTGCGCACGGTCAACTCGGCCCTGTTCGGCCTGCTGAAGCGGGTGGAGACCGTCCACGACGGCATCCGTTACCTGGGCATGGCACAGGTGGCCGGCCTGACCTACGAGATCGGCCTGCGTGGCGCCTTTCCGCCCAGCCCGCTGCTGCAAAGCATCTGGGACCGCGCTGGCGTGCGTGGCCTGGCCATGGGGCGCATTGCCCGCCAGCTGGATGTGGACCCCTGGTTGGCCCACACCACCGGCCTGTTCGCCGAAAGCGGCCGTGCCGTGCTCTACGCCTACGACCAGACCCGCTACGCGGCGCTGGAATCCGCCCATGATGAAGAGACGCTGCTGTGCGCGGCCGAGATCGAAGCCTTTGGCGTGAGCCACTCGGCCCTGGGCGCGGCCCTGGTGCAAAGCTGGGGCCTGTCGCGCGACGTGGCCGACAGCGTGCGCGCCCGGCCCAGCGCTCCCAGCCAGTGGGTGCACGAGCGCGACACGGTGCAGAAGCTGCTGACCATCGGCTCGGCCGTGGACGCGCTGCTGCTCAACCCCACCCAGGCGCAAGACCCCCACGTGGTGTGGCAGTCGCTGGAGCCCATCGCCCACCAGGTGGGCCTGCACTTCCAGGCCTTTCAGCTGGCCACCATGCGGGTGTGCGAACGGCTGAACCTGGGGCGCGAGGGTTGAGTGAGCCAACGTCACCCACCTTGTTTTGCGCTGCGGATTGGCATCCGAAGCGCAACAACAAGAGCTTCATGCATGCGGGGCCCAGGCCGCAGCCAACGTAGGACTTAGTTGTTGTTGATAGCTGGTCGATAAAGTGGTCTCGCCGCTGGCTGGCGGCGCAAACGCTGCCATGGCATGTACCAATGAAGACACGTTGTTGTGGCTCAAACTGCTACCGCCCGCCTTGATCAACTCAATTTGATTCAAAGTGCCTGCGAACCAGTCGTGGCTTCCTTTTCGAAGAAATTGGCCAACACTGACGCTAGGCCGCCACCAAGCGAATGCCCCGTGAAACTTATGTTTGCAGTGGAGTGCGCGGCCATGATGTCTAGGCTAGCGGTCACAACTTGAGTGATTTGTGCAGAGCTTAGCCCGAGCTAGGCAGGAATGTTGGCCACACCAAAATCTTTAGCAAGATTTTCGTTGCTACCCGTAAAGCTGATGACGATATCGTTGCCTTTCTGATATGCCCCGCATGAAAAACCTGATACTGGATCATCTGTTTTCCAAACCAACCCCACCCACCCTCTGGGTGCGGGCATTCGGTTTTCTACGGCGCGATAATACATTCTATTTGCAAGTTGTGCATACTCATGATCTTGAATCGCAGACAATCTTTACTCTTCCTATTTTGTTTAGCAGTTTCCTTGCCAGCCACTGACAATAGTCAAAAACCTTCTTCCCGTCCCTGGCCTATCCCTGACGATAGCTCTTTTATCAGCGGCGGTTAGATGCGGATTTTTAGGAGGCCGACTTGCGATGTAAAGGTTAGACATACGACCAATAACTCCAGAAGAAACATCCTGGCGCTGCCACGTTCCTTGCCTAAAACGGTATTCAGTGTATGGAAGCAGCGGCTCGCCCAAGTTTTTCCAACCGTCGCAATGAAAGAAGGTGGCGACGATGAACCATTCCTGTGTTTTGGCGTCATGGTCAACCAACAATGGTACGTAAACATCGCTCCAAACTGTTGGCATAGGTGTGCTGGTGAGCGGCAGGGGAGACACGATTTCCAGCGTCATGCCTTTGTTGAATGAGCCTCCGCCTCCGCCAGCAATATTATTGGCGGAAAGGCGGGCCGACCGCTTCACCACGATGGTTTGTCCGTCATTCAACGGTACATCTTCTGTCCATTCGAACTGCGAGTCCTGCTTCTCATCCAGCCAATTGATGATCTTGTTGCACCCGCTGATCCAAGGTGTCGCGCCAATGAAAGCAGCAGATGCAATAAATTTACGCCTATTCATCGATTACTCCCCGTGATCTGTGATGCATGCCTCCAATTGCTATGCCGTTGGATCATTGAATGGATACGTCTATCGCTCCAAAGGAAATCCAGGTCGTCACCCTTGCCCGCGCGATGCCATGTGTTCCACTGCTGGGGGATGTAGCTGTTGCTGGTCTTGTCAGCATCCAACACTTCGCTCCCATAAATAAGCTGCAGCGGGGCCCCCTTGAACATCAGCATGCCCGTCGGGCCTTCTTGCTGCATGTCGTTGAGGGGGATACCCAGGTTACCGTTCTGCCAATTGCGCACAGTGATGCTGCGACCGCTGTGACCGCCTTGGGTTATGAACAAGGTGGCATGGCCACTGAGTTGCAAATCAGTTGTCTTGAACGTCCAACCGGTAGCCGGATCTTTGTAAATGTTTTCTGCGATCTTCCTCGCGCTTTCCCCTGCCACCTTCTGCCCATCGACCATGATCTGGCCGTCAGAGTCAACGATCACATCATCGCCAAAGCCACCAGAGAACACATACTCATCAGATCCGTTACCGCCGATGAGTGTGTCCGAGCCCTCTCCGCCCTCAAGCCTGTCTGCTCCAGCGTCTCCCTGGAGGTAGTCGTCGCCTTTTCCTCCGCTCAGGACGTCGTCCTCGTTTCCGCCGTAAAGGTGATCTCCGAGGTCTTGTCCCGTGATCGCATCTTTGCCATCAGGCTCTATGCCGTTTTGTGTGGAACGCCCCTGCCTCATTTCGCTGATGCCGGGTTGAAGGGGTGATCAGGCAGATGGGCCAGCTTGGACATGCGAAGGTATGCGACGGCGATGAAGTTGCC
>JBKBMV010000026.1:0-33505 GCA_046295615.1 Aquabacterium sp. | reverse complement strand
AACGTGTCGATCACCGTCAAGCTGATCGCCCCGATCGCCATGGAAGAAGGTCTTCGCTTCGCCATCCGTGAGGGCGGTCGCACCGTCGGCGCCGGCGTCGTGTCCAAGATCCTCGACTGATACTGCATGACACGAGCTCGCCACTGGCCAATGGTTGGGTGGTGAGCGTCATCGCTCTTTAATTCAAAGGAAGTGTGTCATGGCACAACAGAAGATCCGTATCCGCCTGAAGGCTTTCGATTACAAGCTGATCGACCAGTCGTCGGCTGAAATCGTGGAAACCGCCAAGCGTACCGGCGCCATCGTCAAGGGTCCCGTGCCCCTGCCGACCCGCCTGCAGCGTTTCGACATCCTGCGTTCGCCGCACGTCAACAAGACCTCGCGCGACCAGTTCGAGATCCGCACCCACCAGCGCCTGATGGACATCGTGGACCCCACCGACAAGACGGTGGACGCCCTGATGAAGCTGGACCTGCCCGCTGGCGTGGACGTGGAGATCAAGCTGCAGTGATGCAGCAGGGTTTTCGGGTCTTTGGATCCGAGCCCGCCTGGTTCTCCAAGCCGCCCCTTGGGGCGGCTTTTTCTTGTCTGTGCAAAGGGCTTGCACTTTTGGTGTGGCTTTGCTACAGTCGCAGGCTTTCCCGCAAACGGGCGGTTGGGTATTGCGTGTTCGCAAGACACGGGTTCTCAGTCGCTGGTGGCGGGAAGTTCGAGCCCCCGGCCAATCGATGTCGGGTGTGTGTAAAAGGCCCCCATCGCGGGGCTGGAGAAAAATCATGAGTCTTAGCAATCGCCTCGGATTGCTGGGTCGCAAGGTGGGCATGATGCGCATCTACACAGACGACGGCGATGCCGTGCCTGTGACGGTGCTCGATGTGTCCAACAACCGCGTGTCCCAGGTCAAAACCGTTGAGACCGACGGCTACACCGCCGTGCAGGTGGTGTTCGGTGCCCGCAAGGCATCGCGCGTGACCAAGCCTGAAGCTGGTCACCTGGCCAAGGCTGGCATTGAAGCCGGCGAAATCTCGCGCGAATTCCGCGTGGCCCCCGAAGTGGCCGCTGAACTGAAGGCTGGTGCCACCATCGCCCCCGCCTCGCTGTTCCAGCCTGGTCAAAAGGTCGACGTGCAAGGCACCTCGATTGGTAAGGGCTTCGCTGGCACCATCAAGCGCCACAACTTCGGTTCGCAGCGCGCTTCGCACGGTAACTCGCGTTCGCACAACGTGCCCGGTTCGATCTCGATGGCCCAGGATCCTGGCCGCGTGTTCCCTGGCAAGAAGATGGCCGGTCACATGGGTGTGGACACCGTGACCACGCAGAACCTGGACATCGTGCGCGTTGACGAAGCTCGTCAACTGCTGCTGGTCAAGGGCGCTGTTCCCGGCTCGAAGGGCGGTTTCGTGACCGTTCGCCCTGCCGTGAAGGTCAAAGTGAAGAAAGGAGCCAACTGATGGCACAGCTGGAACTCCTGAACGAACAGGGTCAGGCCGCCTCCAAGGTGGAGGCCGCTGACGCCGTGTTCGGCCGTGAATACAACGAAGCCCTGGTTCACCAGGTCGTGGTGGCCTATCAGGCCAACGCCCGTCAAGGCACCCGCGCCCAGAAGGACCGTGAGCAGGTCAAGCACACCACCAAGAAGCCCTGGCGCCAAAAGGGCACCGGCCGCGCTCGTGCTGGTATGTCCTCCTCGCCGCTGTGGCGTGGGGGTGGTCGGATTTTCCCGAACCTGCCCGAAGAAAACTTCACCCACAAGGTCAACAAGAAGATGTACCGCGCCGCCATGGCCACCATCTTCTCTCAGCTGGCCCGTGAAGGCCGCCTGGCCGTGGTGGATTCGATCGCTGTCGAAGCCCCCAAGACCAAGTTGCTGGCTGCCAAGCTGAAGGCCATGAACCTCGACCACGTGCTGGTGATCGCCGACACCGTCGACGACAACCTGGCCCTGGCTTCGCGCAACCTGCCGAACGTGCTGGTGGTTGAGCCCCGTTACGCCGATCCGCTGTCGCTGGTGCACTACAAGAAGGTGCTCGTGACCAAGGCTGCGATCGACAAGCTCCAGGAGATGTTCGCATGAGCACTCTGAAATTCGATGAAAGCCGCCTGCTGCAGGTGCTGGTCGCTCCGATCATCTCGGAAAAGGCCACCGCTGCTGCCGAGACCCGCGGCCAAGTGCTGTTCAAGGTTCTGCGCGACGCTTCCAAGCCCGAGATCAAGGCTGCTGTTGAGCTGCTGTTCAAGGTCGAAGTGAAGTCGGTGCAAGTCCTGAATCAGAAGGGCAAAGTCAAGCGCTTTGGCGGCCGCATTGGTCGTCGCGACCACGCCAAGAAGGCCTTCGTGTGCCTGAAGGACGGTCAAGAGCTGAACTTCTCCGGGGAGGCTGCGTAATCATGGCTGTCGTCAAACTCAAACCGACCACGCCCGGCCAACGTGCCGTGGTGAAGGTGGTGCATAAGCACCTGCACAAGGGCGAAGGCTACGCACCCCTGCTGGAGCCGCAAAAGCAGAACTCCGGCCGCAACAACAACGGTCACATCACGGTTCGCCACAAGGGCGGTGGTCACAAGCACCACTACCGCGTGGTCGACTTCCGTCGCACGAAGGATGGCATCCCTGCCAAGGTCGAGCGCATCGAGTACGACCCCAACCGCACGGCTCACATCGCTCTGGTGTGCTATGCCGACGGTGAGCGTCGTTACATCATCGCTCCCCGTGGTCTGGAAGTGGGCTCGGTGGTGATCAGCGGCTCTGAAGCCCCGATCAAGACCGGCAACACCCTGCCGATCCGCAACATCCCCGTGGGTTCGACCATTCACAACATCGAGCTGCTGCCTGGCAAGGGTGGTCAGATCGCCCGTTCGGCCGGCACCTCCGCTGTCCTGATGGCCCGTGAAGGCACCTACGCTCAGGTTCGCCTGCGCTCCGGTGAGGTTCGCAAGATCCACATCGAATGCCGCGCCACCCTGGGTGAAGTGAGCAACGAAGAGCACAGCCTGCGTCAATACGGCAAGGCCGGCGCCATCCGCTGGAAGGGCATCCGCCCGACCGTCCGTGGTACCGCCATGAACCCGATCGACCACCCGCACGGTGGTGGTGAAGGCCGTACTGGTGAAGGTCAAGCTCCTGTGTCGCCGTGGAACACGCTGACCAAGGGCTACCGTACCCGCAACAACAAGCGCACGCAGACGTTCATCGTTTCGCGTCGCAAGAAGTAAGAGGTAGGCTGAAATGGCTCGTTCTCTGAAAAAGGGTCCCTTCGTGGACCACCATCTCCTGGCCAAGGTTGAAAAGGCTGTGTCCACCAAGGACAAGAAGCCCGTCAAGACCTGGTCGCGTCGTTCGACCATCCTGCCTGAGTTCATCGGCCTGACCATTGCTGTGCACAACGGCAAGCAGCACGTGCCCGTGTACATCCAGGACCAGATGGTTGGCCACAAGCTCGGCGAGTTCGCCCTGACCCGGACATTCAAGGGTCACCCTGGCGACAAGAAAGCCAAGAAATAAGGAGCAGCTGCGATGGAAACGAAAGCAATCGTTCGCGGCGTTCGTCTGTCGGTCGACAAGGGTCGACTGGTGGCCGATCTCATCCGTGGTAAGAAGGTGGATCAGGCTCTGAACATCCTGACCTTCACCCAGAAAAAAGCCGCTGGCATCATCAAGAAGGCCCTGGAGTCCGCGATCGCCAACGCCGAGCACAATGACGGCGCTGACATCGACGAACTGAAGGTCAAGACGATCTATGTGGAGCAAGGCGCCACGCTGAAGCGTTTCACTGCCCGTGCCAAGGGCCGTGGCAACCGCATCAGCAAGCCCACCTGCCACATCTACGTCACCGTGGGCAACTGAGCGAGAGGCTGAATCATGGGACAGAAAATCCACCCAACCGGCTTCCGCTTGGCCGTCACCCGCAACTGGGCATCGCGTTGGTACGCCACCAACCGCAACTTTGCCTCGATGCTGGCTGAAGACCTGGAAGTCCGCGAATTCCTGAAGAAGAAGCTCAAGAACGCGGCTGTGTCGCGCATCTTGATCGAGCGTCCTGCCAAGAGCGCCCGCATCACCATTTTCTCGGCTCGTCCGGGCGTGGTGATCGGCAAGAAGGGTGAGGACATCGAGAACCTGAAGGCTGAACTGGCCCGTCGTCTGAACGTGCCGGTGTCGGTGAACATCGAAGAAGTGCGCAAGCCTGAAGTCGATGCTCAACTGATCGCCGACTCGATCACGCAGCAGCTGGAAAAGCGCATCATGTTCCGCCGCGCCATGAAGCGTGCGATGCAAAACGCCATGCGTCTGGGTGCCCAAGGCATCAAGATCATGTCGGGTGGCCGTCTGAACGGCGCCGAAATCGCCCGTACCGAGTGGTACCGTGAAGGTCGTGTGCCCCTGCACACCCTGCGCGCCGACATCGACTACGGCTTCTCTGAAGCCCACACCACCTACGGTGTGATCGGTGTGAAGGTGTGGGTGTACCGTGGCGACCGCCTGGCCAATGGCGAAGCCCCCGTGTTGAAGGGTGACGATCGTGAAGACGACCGTCGCAACCGCCGCGGTCCTCGCAGCGATCGCCCCGGTGACCGTCGTGGTCCCCGTGGTGGCCGTGGCGCGCCCCGTGCTGACGGTGCACCTGCCGATGGCAGCGACAAGCCCGCCGTGGCCGCTGACGCCAAGCGCGTTCGCAAGGCAGCTCCTGCTGCTGAAGCGAAAGGAGAATAAACATGTTGCAACCTAATCGTCGCAAGTTCCGCAAGGAGCACAAGGGCCGCAACACCGGTGTCGCCACCCGTGGCGCCGATGTGTCCTTTGGCGAGTTCGGCCTGAAGGCGACCGAGCGCGGTCGCATCACCGCCCGCCAGATCGAAGCTGCCCGTCGTGCCATCTCGCGTCACGTCAAGCGTGGCGGCCGCATCTTCATCCGCGTGTTCCCGGACAAGCCCATCTCCAACAAGCCTGCCGAAGTCCGTATGGGTAACGGTAAGGGTAACGTGGAGTACTACGTGGCCGAGATCACCCCGGGCAAGGTGCTGTACGAGATCCAGGGTGTGCCAGAGCAACTCGCTCGCGAAGCTTTCAAGCTGGCTGCCGCCAAGCTGCCGCTGTCCACGACCTTCGTGGGCCGCGAGTTTGGCATCTGATTGACGCGCAAGGAGAAAGACATGGCTAACAAAGCCTCTGAACTGCGCGCCAAGGATGTGGCCGCACTGGAAACCGAAATCAAGGATCTGTTGAAGTCGCATTTCAACCTGCGCATGCAGCGTGCGACCCAGCAGCTCCAGGACAACTCTGCTCTGAAGAAGACCCGTCGTGACATCGCTCGCGCTCGGACCATTCTGACCGAGAAGAAGAACCAAGGAGCCGCCAAATGACGGAAGCTCAAACCCGCGCCAAGGTTGTTCGCAGCCTGGTTGGCAAGGTCGTTTCGGCCGGCCGCGACAAGACCGTGACCGTGCTGGTCGAGCGTCGTGTGAAGCACGAGCTCTACGGCAAGATCGTGGCCAAGTCGGCCAAGTACCACGCTCACGACGAGAAGAACGAGTTCAAGCTCGGTGACATCGTCGAGATCGTCGAAAGCCGTCCGCTGTCGAAGACCAAGAACTGGGTCGTGTCGCGTCTGGTCGAGAAGGCTCAAGCAGCCTGATCGCTTGGTGTGATTGCCCTGACAGGGGCGTGGGCTTGCCCTGAACCCTGTCGATGAACCGGTTGTCAGTGATACTGACAGCCGGTTTTTTATTGTCTGAACGATCTCGGGATCCTTTCATGATCCAGCCAGGAGCCGCGTTGCCTGATGTGACGCTTTACGAGTTCAATGACGAGCCCACTGAAGGGTGCGCTTTGGGTCCCAACCCCGTGTCCGTGACACAGGCCGCACAGGGCAAAGCCCTGGCCCTGTTTGGGCTGCCGGGCGCTTTCTCGCCCACGTGTTCCGAGCGTCATGCCCCGGCTTACATCGAGCAGGCCGAGGCGTTCAAGGCGGCCGGTGTGGACGAGATCTGGTACGTGGCCGTGAACGATGCCTTTGTGATGGGCGCCTGGGCGCGCAGTTTGGGGGCGGGCGTCGTGTTCGGTTTCTGGCCGACGGCAGTGCCGACTTTGCCAAGGCCACCGGCCTGACGCTGGATCTGAGCGCCAAGGGCCTGGGGCTGCGTTCTGGGCGCTTTTCGATGCTGGTCAAGAACGGGGTGGTCACCCACCTGAACAACGAGCAGGGGGGTGGGCTGGCGGTCAGTGATGCGGCCACCTTGCTGGCTCAGGCCAAGGGCTGAGCCAACCTCAACGCGAGCCTGGACACGTCCACGTTGAAGGAAAGCGGGCCGGTCGTGGTTCGCGTCGACTATGAGGGTCATCACTGGATTTGATGGGGCGCATGTGGCGCCTCGGCAAGCTCATGCTACATTGCTGTCCATGAACACGACCGTTCGCTTTTATTTTGGGTTCTTTCATCTCCCGCCCCACACCGGCGCAGGAGTGGACGCCCTTTAAGCGAACCACGTCAAATCCTGAAAACCGCCGGTTCGCCCCGGCGGTTTTTTTTCGACATCGTCTGATCATCCCACCCCGCAACAGGAACACGCCCCATGACCGCCAAATCCAGCGCCGCAGCCGGCTGGGTCCCGCCCGCCGACAAGACGTCCCAAACCGATGACGAGCGCATCCAGAACGTCACGCCCCTGCCCCCGCCCGAGCACCTGATCCGCTTCTTCCCCATCCGTGGCACAGCGGTCGAGAACCTGGTGGCGGGCACCCGCAAGGCCATCCGCAAGATCATCCACGGCAAGGACGACCGTCTGCTGGTGATCATTGGCCCCTGCTCCATCCATGACCCGGCCGCGGCCATCGAGTACGCCAAGCGCCTGTTGCCCTTGCGAGAGCATTACAAGGACACGCTGGAAGTGGTGATGCGGGTGTACTTCGAGAAGCCCCGGACCACGGTGGGCTGGAAGGGCCTGATCAACGACCCCTACCTGGATGAGTCGTACAAGATCGACGAGGGCCTGCGCATGGCCCGCCATCTGCTGCTGGAAATCAACCGCCTGGGCGTGCCGGCGGCCAGCGAGTTCCTGGACGTGATCTCGCCGCAGTACATCGGTGACCTGATCAGCTGGGGCGCCATCGGGGCCCGTACCACGGAAAGCCAGATCCACCGCGAACTGGCCTCGGGCATCAGCGCACCCATCGGTTTCAAGAACGGCACCGACGGCAACATCAAGATCGCCACCGACGCCATCCAGTCGGCCTCGCGCCCGCACCACTTCCTGTCGGTGCACAAGAACGGCCAGGTGGCCATCGTGGAGACGGCCGGCAACCCCGATTGCCACGTCATCCTGCGCGGTGGCAAGGCCCCGAACTACGATGCCGACAGTGTGGCGGCGGCGTGCAAAGACCTGGAGGCCGCCAAGCTGCATCCGTCGCTGATGGTGGACTTCAGCCACGCCAACAGCTCCAAGCAGCATGAGCGCCAGGTGGTGGTGGCCGAAGACATCGCCGCCCAGGTCAGCGGTGGATCGAAGAAGGTGTTTGGCGTGATGGTGGAAAGCCACCTGTGCGCAGGCGCCCAGAAGTTCACCCCGGGCAAGGACGATCCGTCCAAGCTGGCCTATGGTCAGTCGATCACGGACGCCTGCATTGGCTGGGATGACTCGGAGAAGGTGCTCGAGATCCTGTCGAAGGCGGTCAAGAACCGGCGTGCTCGCTGAGCATGGCGGAGTGACCAGGGGCTTCCCCCTCTTGGGGGGGGCCTTGTCGTGTCCTGCCAATGACCCAAGGTGGGCTCGGTGGGATACTGATTGCCTTCCATTCTTGATTGAGCGCATGTCGCCGAAGGCTCCGCATCTTCTGCTGGTTGATGATCACGCACTGTTCCGCATGGGGCTGGGGCAGATGCTGGCGGCGCACTGGCCGGATGCGCGTTTGCAGCAGGCGGTGTCCTGGACCGGGGCCATGACGCAGTTGGCCACGGTTCACCCGGCGGATGCCTTCGACGTGATGCTGCTGGACGTGGGTTTGCCAGACGCGGATGCCTTGCAGGCTTTGCCCGAGGTGCAGCGCCTGGCCCCCGGGCTGCCGGTGCTGGTGATGTCTGCCGACTCACGCCCGGAGCGCGTGGCGCGCGCGCGCGAGGCGGGTGCCCGAGGCTGGGTATCCAAGTCGGCGCAGCCCGCCCTGATCGTAGCGGCGCTGCAGGCCGTGATGCACGGTGACATGGCCTTTGCCGGGCTCGATGACGCGCAATTGTCGCCAGCGGCCGGTGTGTTGCCCGCCGCACCGCGACGGCCGCCCGCCACGCTGCGCGAGCCTTTCAGGCTGGACGAGCAGCAATCCCAGATCCTGCGTTTGCTGGGGCGGGATGTGCCCAACAAGGCCATCGCCAAGCACTTGGGCTTGAGCGAGACCGAGGTGCGTGTGCAGGTGTCGTGGCTGACCGACATGCTGGAGGCCACCAGTCGCCGAGAGGCCTATGCCCGCGCGGTGGAGCTCGGCGTGCTGACGCCATGAGGGAGGCATCCCGACGCGCGCCCTGGTGGCGCGTGCTGTGGACCGAGTCTCTGCGCTTCGATCATCAGCCGACCCTGTCGGGGCAGATGGCCCTGATGGATCGCAACATGCCGGTGGCCCTGTGGGGCACGGCGCTGACGGCCTGGATCTGTGCGTTCAGCCTGAACCATGTGCTGCACGACCCCTGGACCCATGCCTGGGCCGCCTGGGTGACCTGGTGGGCGTGGATGGGCTGGTGGGCGCGCGCGCACCTCCATGGCCGCCTGGCATCCTGGCCTGAGGCGCTGCGCTATGCCCGTGTGATGCGGGTGGTGTGGATGATCCAGGGGCTGAGCTGGGGGGCCTTGTCGTGGTTGTTCGTGCACCCGGACCAGCCAGCCTCCACGGTGCTGGTATTGGGCATTTTTTCAGGGCTCAGCTCGGCCGGCCTGGCGGTGTTGGGCATGTCGTGGCCGATGTCTGTGGCGTTCTGGTTGAGCGGTGCGCTGACCACCGCCACCGGCCTGTTGCAGGCGCAAGACGACGTTCACCTGACCTTGGCCGTGGGGGTGTTGATCTACCTGGTGGCCATGACGGTGTTCTCGTACCACAGCGCCCGGGCGGCGCAGCGCAGCATCGAGCTGCACCGGGAGAACGAACGCCTGGTGGCGCAACTGCGTGATCAGACGCGGCGGGCCCAGGAGGCTCGGCAGCTGGCCGAGGAGGCCAGTGCGGATGCCGATGCCGCCAACCGCGCCAAGACCGTGTTCCTGGCGTCAGTCAGTCATGACCTGCGGCAGCCTTTGCATGCGGCCGGCTTGTACCTGGATGCCTTGAACCGCCTAGGGTGGGAGGGGCGGGCGGCCCATCTGTTGCAGCAGGTGCAGTCCTCGCAAACAGCCGCCAGCGACATGCTCAACACCTTGCTGGACTTTTCGCGGGTGGACGCGGGGGTGGTGCAGGCGCATCGGCAGCCCATGGCCTTGCAGCCTTTGCTGCACCGGCTGGTGCAGGAGCTGGCGCCTTGGGCCGAGGAGAAAGGGCTGGCCTTGCGCCTGCGCGACACCCGCGTGGTGGCGCATGCCGATCCGGCGCTGGTGGAGATGATCGTGCGCAACCTGTTGCTCAATGCCATCCGCTACACCGAGCGTGGCGCCGTACTGGTGGCGTGTCGTCGTCGAGGCGAGCGGGTGTGCGTGGAAGTCTGGGACACCGGGGTGGGCATCCCTTTGCATCAGCAGGAAGCCATCTTTCAGGAGTTTCACCAGCTGGGCAATCCGGAGCGGGACCAGCGCAAGGGCATGGGGCTGGGCCTGGCCATCGTGCGCGGCTTGGCGAGGGCGATGAGCGTGGATGTCAGCCTGTCTTCGGTGCCAGGGCGGGGCTCGGTGTTTCGCTTGTCTTTGCCCATGAGCCGGGAGGCCGTGACCCATGTCGAGGTGACGCCCGTGATGGATGATGGCCTGACGGGCCTGAAGGTGCTGTTGATCGATGACGATGAGTCGGTGAGGCAGGCCATGGCCGAGTTGCTGTCGGATTGGGGCTGCTGGTGCGAGGTGGCCGAGTCGGCCGACGCGGCCACGGCCGTGCTGCAGCGGTTTGACCCGGATGTGCTGGTGTGTGATCACCGACTGCGGGACGGACGTTCAGGCGTGCAGGCCGTGGAGCAGGTGTGGGCGCGCGTGCAGCGTCGGGTGCCGGCGGTGCTGGTGACGGCCGACACCACCACGGAGCGTTTGCGTGAGGCCCACGCCTCCGGCCTGTTGCTGTTGCACAAGCCGGTGCCGGCGCGTCGGTTGCAAGAGGTGCTGGTGCAGCTGTCGGGCCGCTGGGCTCAGGCCTCGCGGTCGGACGAGGCCAGCGCCTGACGCTGGGGCCGCATCCACCACAGGCTGAAGGCCAGCGTGGCCAGCCACAGGCTCTGGCCCAGCACACCGTGGTGGTCGATCATCCAGCCACTGAGCACCGGGCCGATGGCCCCACCGGCGGTGTAGCCGGCGATCATGGCCGAGGTGCCGGCCAGGGCCGACGTGTGGGCGAAGTCATGCGCCACCCGGATCATGCTGAGCGTGTAGAGCGCACCGCCCACGGCACCCCACAGCCCGGCACACAGCCAGAACAGGGGCGGCCATTCGGGGGCTTGTGACAGCACCAGGGCGCTCAGGCCCAGGATGCCTGCCGCCAGCGCGAACAGGCGTTGCACGGGCAGGTGATCGGCCAGCCAGCCGGTGGGGTACTGCAGCAGAAAGCTGCCCAGGCCCAGGGCCCCGGCGATGGAGGCGGCGGCGGCCAGTGTCAGCCCCAGCCCGGCGCCATGGGCGACGGTGACCGAGCCCAAGCCCACCTCGAACACCCCGCCCACGATGGCGGCCCATACCAGTGATGGGGCCAGCCGGCACGCCTGCCACAGGCCCATGTGGGCGTGCTGCTCGTGCATGGCGCGCAGGTTCAGCACGGCCGATGGCAGCACCAGCCACAGCCCCAGGGCCAGGCTGGCGGCGGCCATCACATTGGCCGCCGTGGCATCCAGGCCCAGCAGCGCGGGCAGGAAGGGCCCCAAGGCCATGCCGGCGCCCAGCAGGGTCTGATAGAGCCCGGTCAGGCGCCCACGGTGGGTGGCCGGAACGTTGTGGGCCACCAGGGCCTCGGTGGCGTTCCAGGCGGCGGCCGCGCCCAGGCCGGCCAGCAGGCCCAGCACGCACCAGGTGAAGAAGTCGTCGGTGATCAGGTAGCCCAGGCAGGCCAACAGCTCCAGCCCCAGCCCCAGGCGATACGCGTGGCCCACGCCCAGGCGCCTGAACAAGGCTGGCACCCAGGGCACCAGCCCCACCACCGCCAGGAAGGGCAGGGTGGCGAAGAGGCCGATGGCGGTGGCGCTCACGCCGGTTTGCTGCAGGCGCACGGCCAGCACCGGGTTGAGCAGGCTGAAGCTCAGCACCACCAGGGTGGTGGCCAGCATCACCCGCCCCAGGCCGGGGGGCAGGGCCCTGATCATCGAGCGCAGCGTGGTGGACGACACTCAGTTCAACCAGCCCTTGCGACGGAAGTACCAGAACGGCGTCACGATGGACAGCAGCATCAGGCCCAGCGCCAGCGGGTAGCCCCACTTCAGGCTCAGCTCGGGCATGTGCTGGAAGTTCATGCCGTAGATGCTGGCGATCAGCGTGGGCGGCAGCAAGGCCACCGAGGCCACCGAGAAGATCTTGATGATCTTGTTCTGGTTGATGTTGATGAAACCGACCGTGGCGTCCATCAGGAAGTTGATCTTGTCGAACAGGAAGGCCGTGTGGCTGTCCAGCGAGTCGATGTCGCGCAGGATCTGGCGGGCTTCTTCGAACTGGTCAGCAGTCAGCATGCGCGCGCGCATCATGAAGCTCACGGCGCGCCGTGTGTCCATGGCATTGCGTCGGATGCGGCCATTCAAGTCTTCCTGACGCGCAATTGCTGCCAGCACCTCGGCCGCGGCCTCGTCGTTGATCTGGTCTTTCAGCACGCGGCGGCTCACGGTCTCCAACTCGTCGTAGATGCCCTCCAGCGTGTCGGCCGAGTACTCGGCGTCGGCGTCATAGAGCTTGAGCAGCACGTCCTTGGCGTCTTCGATCAGGGCCGGGATGCGGCGCGCGCGCATGCGCAGCAGGCGGAAGACGGGCAGGTCTTCACGGTGGATCGAAAACAGGATGTTGTCGTGCAGGATGAAGGCCACGCGCACGTTGCGCGGCGAGTCGTGGTCGTCAATCAGGAAGTCGGAGCGGATGTGGATGGCGCCGTCTTCTTCGTAAAACCGCGCCGACTCTTCCAGGTCCTCGTCGATGATGTCGCCGGGGATGACCAGGCCGAAGTGCACGGCCAGCCAGCCTTTTTCTTCCGGGGTGGGGTCTTCGAGGTCGATCCAGATCGGCCGGGTGCCGATGGGGGCATCCAGGTGGGCGATTTCTTCTTGAAACAGCCGGCCATTGGCCAGCGTGAACACGTTGAGCATGCGGTCTCCAGCACAGCAGGCGTCCCGGTCAAGCCGGGCACGCAGGCAGCGGGTGGGTGAGGGGTGTGGTGGTTGCCGCCCCCTCCTGCATGCGCCCCGCAGGCCCTCAGGGCAGCAGGGGTGACACGACAGCGGTGCCGTCGTGGCCGGAGTGGGCGGTCACCAAGGGTGACTGTCCAAGGTGGTGGCTCCAGATGGCCTGTGCGGCCGATGTCGAGATTATGGCCTGTCTGCGTCAGATCGGTGCTCACAAATGGTGCCCAAATCCCACGAATGAACGCCTGCCGGTGTAAGGTGATGGCCCATGGCCACGCCGTTTTCTCGACTCGACCTCAACCTCTTCCGTGTCATGGATGCTGTGTACGTGCATGGCGGCATCTCGGGCGCGGCCCGGCACCTGCATTTGAGCCAGCCGGCCGTGAGCCACGCCTTGGCGCGCTTGCGCCGCATCTGGGGTGATCCGCTCTTCGTGCGCCAGGGCAACCAGATGGTGCCCACCGAACTGACGCGCCGGGTGATCGCCGATGTGCAGGCGCACTTGCGGGGGCTGCAGTCGGTGCTGGCCCAGGCCGATGGCTTCGACCCGACCACGCTGGACATGACCGTGCGCCTGGGCATGCGCGATGTGCTGGAGGCCATCACCCTGCCGCCTTTGATGGCGCACCTGACCCAGGCCGCCCCCCGGGTGGGCCTGGCCAGTGTGCGTGTGCCCCGGGAAGCGCTGGAGCGCAGCCTGAGCCAGGGTGAGGTGGACCTGGTGATCGACCGGCAGCGGCGCGTGAGTGGCCGCATCCGGGGCGAGCATCTGGCCGACGAACGGCTGTCGGTGCTGATGCGCCAGGGCCACCCGCTGGCCGCGCGCGCCATGACCGTGGCCGACTACTTTGACTGCCGGCACGTGATGGTGACCTTGCAGCCCGAGCAGCCTGACCCTCTGCAGGCGGTGTGGGCCGGGCTGGGCCTGGGCGAGCGGCGCGTGAGCCTGCGCTGCCAGCACTACTTCGCGGCCGCCAGGGTGGTGGCCCACAGCGACGCCCTGCTGACCCTGCCCCACACCTATGCCGAGCAGCTGACGCGGGCCTTGCCCCTGGTGGTGGCCGAGCTCCCGGTGGCGCTGCCGCCCTTGGGCATCTGGATGTACTGGCATGCCGACCGCGAGGCCGACCCCGTGCACCAGTGGCTGCGGGGTTGCGTGGCCCAGGGCGCGCGCGAGGCCATGCGGATCATGCATGACTTGGGATGAAATATCATCATTTGATGCAGGTGTTGCCCTGGCGTAGCATCCACTGACATTTCCCTTGCCCCAGACCAGGAGACAGCCATGGACTTCCAGCCCAGTGAACGCGCCCGGAGCTACGCCCAGCGCGTGCGTGCCTTCATCGACCAGCGCATCGCCCCGGTCGAGGCCCAGCATTGGAAAGAAATCCACGAAGCCCGCCATGGCGGCGACTGGACGCAGTGGAAGGTGCCGGCGCGCGTGGAAGAACTCAAGGCCCAGGCCAAGGCTGAAGGCCTGTGGAACCTGTTTCTGCCCGATGCCGATCTGGCCCCGGGCCTGAGCGTGCTGGAGTACGCCTTCAGCGCCGAGCAGACCGGCCGCTCGATGATGGCGCCCGAGATTTTCAACTGCAACGCGCCCGACACCGGCAATATGGAAGTGCTGTGGAAGTACGGCAGCGCCGAGCAAAAGGCCCAGTGGCTCACGCCCTTGCTGAATGGCGAGATCCGCTCGGTGTTCTTCATGACCGAGCCGGATGTGGCCTCGTCCGACGCCACCAACATGGCGGCCACCGCCGTGGTCGAGGGCGATCAGATCGTGCTCAATGGCAAGAAGTGGTGGTCGTCCGGGGTGGGTGACCCGCGCTGCAAGATCGGCATCTTCATGGCCGCCACGCCCAACGCCGAGGCCGGCCGCCATGGGCAGCACTCGATGGTGCTGGTGCCGCTGGACACCCCAGGCGTCGAGATCAAGCGCATGCTGCCGGTGTTCGGTGAGTACGACGAGCCGCATGGCCATGGCGAGGTGCACTTCACCAATGTGCGCCTGCCGCTGAGCAATGTGATCGCCGGGCCGGGCCGTGGCTTCGAGATCGCCCAGGGCCGCCTGGGCCCGGGCCGCATCCACCACTGCATGCGCTGCATCGGCGCGGCCGAAAAGGCGCTGGAGCTGGCCATCGAGCGTGGCCTGAAGCGTGTCGCCTTTGGCAAGCCCATCATCAACCTGGGCGGTAACCGCGAGCGCATCGCCGAGTGCCGTCTGGCCATCGACCAGGCCCGCCTGCTGACCCTGCAGGCCGCCTGGAAGATCGACAACCTGGGCGTGATGAGCGCGCTCACCGACGTGTCGGCCATCAAGGTGGTGGCGCCCACCATGCTGCAGAACGTGGTGGACTTTGCCATCCAGATGCACGGGGGCATGGGCGTGTCGCACGACACCATGCTCACGGCCTTCTTCAACCAGGCTCGCTCATTGCGCCTGGCCGATGGCCCCGATGAGGTCCATAAGGGCATGATCGCCCGCCTGGAGTTGATGAAGTACGGTGCCAAGTGAGGGCGCACGGGGTTTGACATGGGTGCGCTTTACCTGATCCGCCACGGCCAGGCCTCGTTTGGCAGCCAGAACTACGATGCCTTGTCGCCACTGGGGCACCAACAGGGCTATGCGATTGGCCAGGCCCTGAAGGCCCGAGGCGTGACGCCTGAGGCCGTGGTGGCGGGCACCATGCAGCGCCACCAGGAAACCGCCCGTGCGGCCCTGTCGGCCATGGCGCTGGACGTGCCCATGGCCATCCACGCCGGGGTCAACGAGTTCGACCACGAAAACGTGATCGAGGTGGCCCAGCCGCGTTACGCCGACAAGGCGGCGATGATGGCGGACATGGCCGCCAGTGGTGACCCGCGGCGCGCCTTTCAGACCTTCTTTCGCGAAGCCGTGACCCGCTGGGTGGAGGGCCGCCACGATGCGGAGTACAGCGAGCCCTGGTCGGCCTTCAAGCTGCGCTGCGTGGCCGCCTTGAACGACCTGGTGCAGCAGACGCCGGCCAAAGGCCAGGCCGTGGTGTTCACCTCTGGTGGGTTCATCAGCGTGGTGTGTGCGCACCTGCTGGGGCTGCACGACAGCCAGGCCTTTGCCATCAACTGGACGCTGGCCAATGCGGGCATCACCAAGATCCATGTGGGGCGGGATGGCCTGCACCTGTTGTCCGTCAACGAGCATGGTCACCTGGAAGGCGCCTCACCGTCGCTGCTGACATTCAGGTGAGTTCAGGCGACACCACCCTGAGGGGCGGTGACCACATCCTTCACAATCAGGGGTAGTGCATCGGGGCATGTCACCGCACAACCTGGGAAGACGTCGATGAAGACCGTGATGAAGATCGTGGGCTGGCTGCTGCTGGCGGTGGTGCTGTTGGCGGCGGGCGGTTTGGCCACCAGCTGGGCCCCGGATCGGGAGGTGGAGAGCCTGAAGGCCCGTTGGGCCCCAGCGCCCTCGCAGTTTGTCGACATCATGGGCATGTCGGTACATGTGCGCGATGAAGGCCCCCGCGACGATGCCGAGCCCATCGTGCTGCTGCACGGCACCTCGGCCAGCCTGCACACCTGGGACGGCTGGGCGGAGGCGCTCAAGGCTCAGCGCCGCGTCATCCGCATGGACCTGCCGGGCTTTGGCCTCACCGGCCCCATGCCCGATGGCAACTACCGCCTCACGCGCTACAGCGAGTTCGTCATCGCCTTGATGGACCACCTGGGTGTGCAGAAGGCCGTGCTGGCCGGCAACTCGTTTGGTGGCAACCTGGCCTGGAAGGTGGCGGTGGACCACCCCCAGCGCGTCAGCAAGCTGGTGCTGGTGGATGCGGCGGGCTACCCGTATGACGCGCAGTCGGTGCCCATTGGTTTCAAGATCGCACAGATCCCGGCGCTCAAGCCTTTGATGCAGAACACACTGCCGCGCAGCATGATCGACTCCAGCGTGCGCAATGTGTACGGCGATCCGTCCAAGGTGACGGACGAGCTGGTGGATCGCTACTACGAGCTGACGCTGCGTGCCGGCAACCGCGCCGCGCTGGGCGAGCGTTTCAGCCAGAGCCCGGGCGGTGAGTTTGCGCACCAGATCCCGTCGATCACCCAGCCCACGCTGATCCTGTGGGGTGGGCAAGACCGGCTGATTCCGCCGAACAACGCCGAGAAGTTCAAGCAGGACATCCAGGGCAGCCGTGTGGTGATGTTTGACGCCCTGGGCCATGTGCCCCATGAAGAAGACCCGGCGGCGACCGTGGCGGCGGTGCAGGCGTTTCTGATGCCTTGAGCGAGCCTTACGAGGCAGCAAGACTCACAGCGTGGCCGCTAGGCGCGCTGCCTGATCGATCGCCTTCTTGGCGTCCAGCTCACGGGCTTCAAGCGCCCCGCCGATCACGTGCACCGGCTTGCCCTGTGCCTCCAATTCATCGGCCAGCTCGCGCAGCGGCACTTGACCGGCGCACAGCACCACGTTGTCGCAGGCGATCCAGGTGGGGTTCTCGCGTTTCTCGCCGAAGCTGATCAGCAGGCCCTCGTCGCCGATGCGCTCGTAGTTCACGCCACCGATCATCTCCACGTTTTTCATCTTCAAGGAGGCGCGGTGGATCCAGCCCGTGGTCTTGCCCAGGCCAGCGCCCAGCTTGCCCTTCTTGCGCTGCAGCAGCACCACCTCGCGGGCGGCGGGCAGGGGTTTCGGGCCTTCGGGGCGCAGGCCGCCTGGGGCACTCGACGGGTCGGTCACGCCCCACTCCTGCATCCACACGACCAGGTCCAGCGCGGGCGACTTGTGCTCGTGGTCGTGCACCAGGTACTCGGCCACATCAAAACCAATGCCGCCCGCGCCAATCACGGCCACCTTGCGGCCCACCGGCTTGTGGTGGCGCAGCACGTCGATGTAGCTCAGCACCTTGGGATGGTCCTGCCCCGGAATTTTCGGGTTGCGAGGGGTCACGCCCGTGGCCACGATGACCTCGTCAAAGCCCGTCAACATGCCTGCGTCCACCCGCGTGTTGAGCGTCAGCCTCACCCCGGTGATCTCGATGCGCTTGCGGAAGTGCCGCAGCATCTCGTCGAACTCTTCCTTGCCGGGCACCTGGCGCGCCATGTTGAGTTGACCGCCCACCTCGGCTGAAGCGTCGAACAGCTCGACCTGGTGGCCGCGCTCGGCCAGGTGCGTGGCAGCGGTGATGCCAGCCGGGCCCGCACCCACCACGGCGATGCGCTTTTTCTGCACCGTGGGCAGGAAGTTCAGCGTCGTCTCGTGGCAGGCGCGCGGGTTGACCAGGCAGCTTGAGAGCTGGTTCTTGAACACGTGGTCCAGGCAGGCCTGGTTGCAGGCGATGCAGGTGTTGATCTCGTCGGCGCGGTTGGCCGCGGCCTTGGCCACAAAGTGTGAGTCGGCCAACAGGGGCCTGGCCATGGACACCATGTCGGCGTAGCCGCCGGCCAGTACCATCTCGGCCGTGGCCGGCGTGTTGATGCGGTTGGAGGTCACCAGCGGGATGTCGATGCCCGCCTCGGCAAAGTCCTGCTTGAGCTTGGCCGTGACCCAGGCGAAGGCCGCGCGCGGCACGCTGGTGGCGATCGTCGGCACGCGGGCTTCGTGCCAGCCGATGCCGGTGTTGATGATCGTGGCACCCGCCTGCGCGATGGCCTTGCCCAGTTGCCGTACCTCGTCCCAGGTGCTGCCTTCGGGCACCAGGTCGATCATCGACAGGCGGTAGATGAGGATGAAGTCTTTGCCCACCGCTTCCCGCGTGCGCTGCACGATCTCGATGGGCAGACGCATGCGCTGGCTGTAATCGCCGCCCCAGGCGTCGGTGCGCTTGTTGGTGTGCCGCGCCAGAAACTCGTTGATGAAGTAGCCCTCCGAGCCCATGATCTCGACGCCGTCGTAGCCGGCCTCGCGGGCGCGCACGGCGCTGTTCACAAAAGCCTTGATCTGGCGTTCCACGCCAGCGGCCGACAACTCGAATGGTGTGAAGGGCGAGATCGGCGACTGGATGCGCGACGGTGCCACGGCGAAGGGGTGGTAGGCGTAGCGGCCCGCGTGCAGGATCTGCATGGCGATCTTGCCGCCGGCTTCATGCACGGCTCGCGTGACCACCTGGTGGCGCCTGGCCGACGAGGCACTGCTCATGCGCCCGGCCAGCGGCTTGACCCAGCCCGCGATGTTGGGCGAGAAGCCCCCGGTGACGATCAGCCCGACGCCGCCTTCGGCCCGCTCGCGAAAGTAAGCGGCCAGTTTGCTCAGGTCGCGGCCGTCTTCCAGGCCCGTGTGCATGGAGCCCATGAGTACGCGGTTTTTCAGGGTGGTGAAACCGAGGTTCAGGGGGGCGAGGAGGTGGGGGTAGGGGCTGATCATGGTGGTCATGGGTACAAGCGGTGTCGCGTCTGCGCATCCTAGCGGCGCTGGGCCCGTGCAGGAAGAAAAAACGGCGCCCCTCGGGGCGCCGTTCTCGGCGTGCGTGAAGCCGTTTGAATCAGGCCTGCGCCTTTTTCTTCAACCGCCACGCGTGCAGCAGCGGCTCGGTGTAGCCACTCGGCTGTTCCTTGCCCTTGAAGACCAGGTCCAGCGCAGCCTGGAAGGCGGCGCCGTTGGGGTTGGCCACCAGGCTTTCGTAGGCGGCGTCACCGGCGTTCTGCTGGTCCACCACGGCGGCCATGCGGTTGAAGCTGTCACGCACTTGTGCTTCGGTGATCACGCCGTGGTGCAGCCAGTTGGCCACGTGCTGGCTGGAGATGCGCAGCGTGGCGCGGTCTTCCATCAGGCCCACGTTGTGGATGTCGGGCACCTTCGAGCAGCCCACGCCCTGGTCGATCCAGCGCACCACGTAACCCAGGATGCCCTGGATGTTGTTGTCCAGCTCTTGCTGCTTCTCGGCATCCGACCAGTTGGCCTCGGCCACCACGGGGATGGTCAGCAGCTTGTCGAGCAGAGATTGCGGGTCTTCACCGTTCTTTTCGATGTCAGCCTGGATGGCCGCCACATTGACCTGGTGGTAGTGGGTGGCGTGCAGCGTCGCGGCCGTGGGCGAAGGGGTCCAGGCGGTGTTGGCGCCGGCCTTGGGGTGGGCGATCTTCTGCTCGAGCATGCTGGCCATCAGGTCGGGCATGGCCCACATGCCCTTGCCGATCTGGGCGCGACCGCGCAGGCCGCACTGCAAACCGATCAGCACATTGCGGCGCTCGTAGGCGGCGATCCAGGCGCTGTTCTTGATGTCGCCCTTGCGCATCATCGGGCCGGCCAGCATGGCGGTGTGCATCTCGTCGCCGGTGCGGTCCAGGAAGCCGGTGTTGATGAAGGCCACGCGGCTGGATGCAGCAGCGATACAGGCCTTCAGGTTCACCGAGGTGCGGCGCTCTTCGTCCATGATGCCCAGCTTGACAGTGCTGTCGGCCAGGCCCAGCAGCTTCTCGACACGGCTGAACAGTTCGGCAGCGAAGGCCACTTCAGCGGGGCCGTGCATCTTGGGCTTGACGATGTAGACCGAGCCGGTGCGCGAGTTGCGGATGGGCTGGCCGTTGATCTGACCGTGGCCTTGCAGGTCGTGCAGGGCGATGGTCGTGGTGATCACGGCGTCCATGATGCCTTCGGGGATCTCTTTGCCTTCCGAGCCCCACAGGATGGCAGGGTTGGTCATCAGGTGGCCCACGTTGCGCACGAACATGAGCGAGCGGCCGTGCAGTTTGATTTCACCGCCGTTGGGTGCGGTGTACACGCGGTCGCCATTGAGCTTGCGGGTGAAGGTCTTGCCGCCCTTGGTCACGTCTTCGGTCAGCGTGCCCAGCTGGATGCCCAACCAGTTGCTGTAGCCCAGCACCTTGTCTTTGGCGTCCACGGCGGCCACCGAATCTTCCAGGTCGAGGATGGTGGAGACGGCCGATTCCAGCACCAAGTCCGACACGCCGGCCGGGTCGGTCTGGCCGATCGGGGTGCTGCGGTTGATCTGGATGTCGACGTGCAGGCCGTTGTTGACCAGCAGCACGCTCGACGGTGCGGCGGCGTCACCCTGGAAGCCCACCAGCTGGGCCGGGTTTTGCAGGCCCGTGGTCTTGCCGCCATTCAGGGCGACGACCAGTTGGCCTCCAGCGATGCTGTAGCCGGTGGCTTCCTTGTGCGAAGCGCCCTCCAGCGGAGCGGCCTGGTCCAGGAAGTTGCGGGCCCAGGCGATCACCTTGGCGCCACGCACCGGGTTGTAGCCCTTGCCCTTGTCGGCGCCGCCTTCTTCGGAGATGGCGTCGGTGCCGTACAGGGCGTCGTACAGGCTGCCCCAGCGGGCGTTGGCGGCGTTCAGGGCGTAGCGCGCGTTCAGGATGGGCACGACCAGCTGCGGGCCGGCTTGCAGGGCCAGCTCGGCGTCCACGTTGGCGGTGGTGGCCTTCACATCACCGGGCACGGGCACCAGGTAGCCGATCTTTTCCAGGTGGGCCTTGTAGGCGGCCATGTCAGAGATCGGGCCGGGGTTGGCGGCGTGCCAGGCGTCCATCTCGGTCTGGATGCGGTCACGCTCGGCCAGCAGGGCGGCGTTCTTGGGGGCCAGCTCGTTGACGATGGCGTCGAAGCCGGCCCAGAACTTGGCGCTGTCGATGCCGGTGCCGGGCAGAACCTTGTCTTCGACGAAGCGGAAGAGCTCGGTGGCCACTTGCAGGCTGTGAACTTGGGTGCGTGCGGTCATGAAAACCTCGTCAGGATGTCGATGAAATCGGGGCGTGGCCGTGGCCCAGCGCTGCACGCAGCAGCCGTCTGAGCTTGCGACAACGGGAAGATGGAAACCGGCGCGCCAGGGTCTGTGGTGATGGCCCCGGCTGAGCACCGGCAGGCGGGATGGGCTTGCCGGCTTATGAACCGTGCGAGATTTTATTCGATACAAGGATCAAGCATTAAGACCAAGAATCGCGATTGATTCATGACTTTTTTGCAAAAATTGAGACGCAGGGGGTGGGCTGGCCCCTGATTGTTTTTTGGCCCTGGCCTGCGCACCATCTCGGAAGGGAGTGGGCCTTCACCAAGGCGCGATGCAGGCATGGACCGACTCAAACAAATCGAATCTTTCGTGGCCGTCGCCCTCAAGGGCAGTTTGACTGCCGCGGCAGCGGCCGAGGGGGTGGCCCCCGCCGTGGTCGGGCGCCGCATCGACGGGCTGGAAGAGCGTCTGGGCGTCAAGCTGCTGGTGCGCACCACCCGGCGCATCAGCCTGACGCACGAGGGCAGCGCCTTTCTGGAAGATGCTCAGCGGGTGCTGGCTGATTTGTCCAACGCCGAGGCCAGCGTCAGCGCCGGCGGCATCAAGGCCAGCGGGCACCTGCGCATCACCGCACCGGCCGGCTTCGGTCGCCGCCACGTGGCGCCCCTGGTGCCCCAGTTTGTCGGCCAGCACCCAGAGGTGTCCTTGTCCCTCAACCTGTCCGACCACCTGGTGGATCTGGTCAATGAAGGCTTCGACTGCGCCATCCGTGTGGGCGATCTGCCCGACTCCAGCCTGGTCAGCGTGCGCCTGGCCGACAACCGTCGCCTCTGTGTGGCCAGCCCCGATTACCTGGCTCGACACGGGCGCCCCCTGCTGCCGGCCGACCTCATGCACCACGCCTGCCTGACCCTCAGTTCCGAGGCCGGGCAGACGCGTGGTTGGGCCTTCACCCTGGACGGTCAGGTGCACCACATCCGCCCACCGTCGCGGTTGGACTGCTCCGATGGGCAGGTGCTGCACGCCTGGTGCCTGGAGGGGCTGGGTCTGGCCTGGCGCTCCTGGTGGGAGGTGGCCGCCGACATTCGCCAGGGGCGGCTGGTCAGTGTCCTGGACGAGCACGCCGCACCACCCAATGGCATCTATGCCGTGTTTGCCCAGCGCAAACACCAGCCCTTGCGCTTGCGCCTGTGGCTGGATTACCTGAAGGATCACTACGCCAACCCCGCCTACTGGCAGCGGCTGGCGGGCGATTGAGTCTGGTGCTGCCGGATGCTCAGTGCTTGTGTGCCCCGGCGTCCTTCTCGCACTTCTTCACGAAGCTGTTGCGGGCCGCGCCGTGCAGCTTCTTTTCATCGGCCTGGGCCTGGCAGCCCCCTTGGGCCATGTCGCGTTCGCACTTGTGGATGAAGCTGTTGCGCGCGGCGCCATGCAGCTTTTTCTCGGCGGCCTTGGCTTCACAAGCCTGGTGGGCGTTGCTGGCGGTGGCTGGCTGGTGCGCAGCCGCACCGCAGGCCAGGGCAAGGATGGCAATCCAGTGTTTCATGGCGAGGCTCCTGAGTCGATCGGTTTGAATCACGAACGAGCATCAGTCTAGCGCCCCAGAGGTGGTTTTCTGCCCCCCAAGGCAGGGCATCACATGATGCGCCGCGGGTGGGCCAGGGCCTCGTGGGCGGCGTGCAGTCGCCGTACCAGCACGCGGATGAACGCCTCGTCAAACAGGTGTCGGCAGTTGGGGCTGAGTTGCTGCATGGCCTCGGGGGTGAAGGAGATGGTGGTGGCCGGCTCCGTCACCACCACATCCGTGCTGTGTCGCCGCAGTTCGGGGCTGGGTGCGAGGTAGGCCATCTCGCCCACCGAGGTGCCTGCCCCCAGCAGTGCCACCCGCTTGCCATTGCGGTACACCTCTACGCTGCCTTGCGCAATGATGTGAAAGGTGCGCCCCTCTTCGCCCCGGCGGTACAGTGCGTGCCCGAACGAGAAGCGCTGCCATTTGGCGCGGTGCACCACCTCCCACAGGGCCACATCACCAAAGCTGGAGAAAAAGTCCAGCGAGCGCAGCAGGTTGAAGCGCTCCGAATCCAGCACCCCTTGCAGGTGCCCGCGCGGCACCTTGTGCTCGGCGATCAGCCCCGACAGCGCTTGCGCGAAGGCGTCCCAGTTCGGGTAACGGTCATCCGGGCGCTTGGCCAGGGCCTTCTGGATGACCTCGTCCACCGCGCCGTTCACGCCAGCTCGCATGCCGGCCAGCGAGGCGGGCGCCTGGTTGTAAATCTGGTTCATCAACACCGCCTGCGAGGTCGCGTCAAAAGGAGGCTTGCCCGCCACCAGGTGGTACAGCACCGCCCCCAGCGAGTAAATGTCGGCCCGGCAGTCCAGCACCTGGCCATCCAGTTGCTCGGGTGCCATGTAGGCCAGCGAGCCCACCTGGTGCACCTGGGTGGACTCGGCCGTCATGTTCAACACCGAGCCGAAGTCGGTGAGCTTCACGTCGGTCACGTCGCCAGCGCTGTTGGTCAGCGCCAGGATGTTGGCCGGCTTCACGTCACGGTGGATCAGCCCCTGGCGGTACACATAGCCCAGGGCCATGGCGCACTTGAAGCCCAACTCCACGATCAGTTCCAGCGGCAAGAGCTGGTCGGGGCGGCAGTAGGTGCGCAGGGTGGTGCCCGGCACGTACTCCATCACCACATAGGGGGCCACCGGATCCGGCACGGCGTCGTAGATCTGCACGACATTCGGGTGCTGCAGGCGACCCACCAAGGCGGCCTCGGCCGCGAAAAAGCGGGCGTACACCGGGCCGTCCACGGCATCCACCAGGGCCGAGGCCCGCACCCGCTTGATGGCCACGTTGCGGTTGTGAAAGTCATCCCGGCACAGGAACACCTCGCTGGTGGCACCTTCGCCCAGCCTTTGCAGAATCCGGTACTTGCCGATCCCCCCGGTCTCGAGGTCGATGTCTAACTCACCCATGCCAGGTTTCCTGTTGCTTCCCTGCATCTTTTCATCTCGTGCAGTGCGCCAGTGCTTGGAATAGGCGCGGCCGGACTGTGCATTTCTGCGCAGAATGTCCCGTGGCGTGGCCCAAGGGGTCCTGCCCCGTAGAATCGCCGCATGATCCAAGCCAAACAAGCCCTTCTGGCTGCCCTGGGCGAGGCCCTGCGGCAGGTGGCCCCAGAGGCCCCCGACACTTTCGCGCCCGCGTTCGAGGCGCCCAAACAGGCCGCGCACGGTGACCTGGCGGTGACCGCCGCCATGCAACTGGCCAAGCCGCTTAAGAAAAACCCCCGCGAACTCGCCACGGCCCTGGTGGCCGCACTCGAATCCCAACCCGCCGTTCAGCAATGGGTGCAATTGCCCATCGAGATCGCTGGGCCGGGTTTCATCAACCTGCGCCTCAAACCTGAGGCCAAGCAAAGCATCGTGGCTGACGTGCTCAGCGGTGGTGACAAGTTTGGCTGGCAGCCGGGTAACGGCAAGAAGGTGCTGGTGGAGTTCGTCTCGGCCAACCCCACCGGTCCGCTGCACGTCGGCCACGGCCGCCAGGGCGCCCTGGGTGATGCGCTGTGCAACCTGTTCGAAACCCAAGGCCAGCAGGTCACCCGCGAGTTCTATTACAACGACGCCGGTGTGCAGATCGCCACCCTGGCGGCCTCCACCCAGGCACGCCTGAAGGGCTTGAAGCCCGGTGACGCCGACTGGCCCGAATCGGCCTACAACGGCGACTACATCGCCGACATCGCCGAGGCCTTCCTGGCCAAGCAGACCGTCAAGGCCGATGACCGCGAGTTCACCGCCAGTGGCGACATCAACGATCTCGACGGCATCCGCCAGTTCGCCGTGGCCTACCTGCGCCACGAACAAGACCTGGACCTCAAGGCCTTCGGCGTTCGTTTCGACAATTACTACCTCGAATCCAGCCTCTACACCTCGGGCCGGGTCGAAGCCGCCGTGCAAAAGCTCAAAGACGCGGGCAAGACCTTCGAGGAAGGCGGCGCCCTTTGGCTGCGCTCCACCGACTACGGCGACGATAAAGACCGCGTCATGAAGAAGTCGGACGGCAGCTACACCTACTTCGTGCCTGATGTGGCCTATCACATCGCCAAGTGGGAGCGCGGCTTCGAGCAGTGCGTCAACATCCAGGGCTCGGACCACCACGGCACCATCGCCCGCGTGCGCGCCGGCCTGCAGGCGGCCGGTGTCGGCATCCCCCAGGGCTGGCCCGACTACGTGCTGCACAAGATGGTCACCGTGATGAAGAACGGCGAGGAGGTCAAGATCTCCAAGCGCGCCGGCAGCTACGTCACCCTGCGCGACCTGATCGAGTGGACCAGCAAGGACGCAGTGCGCTTCTTCCTCATCAGCCGCAAGGCCGACACCGAGTTCGTCTTCGACGTCGACCTGGCTTTGAAGCAGAACGACGAGAACCCTGTGTTCTACGTCCAGTACGCCCACGCCCGCATCAGCAAGGTGCTGCGCGACTGGTGTGCCGAGCATGGCGGTGACCGCGCTGCCTTGCCCCAGGCCGAGTTGAGCCGCTTGACGGCCCCGACCGAACTGGCCCTGATGGCCAAGCTGGCGGCCTACCCCGACATGCTCACCGAGGCCGCCCAGGGTCTGGCGCCCCACGATGTGGCGTTTTACCTGCGTGACCTGGCGGGCGCCTTCCACAGTTACTACGCCGCTGAGCGCTTCCTGGTGGATGATGCCGCCTTGTGCACGGCCCGCATGGCCTTGCTGGCCGCCACGGCCCAGGTGCTGCGCAACGGCCTTGGTTTGTTGGGTGTGGGTGCGCCCGAGTCCATGTGAATCTCGCCCCCGGCACAGAAAGGATCACGATGTCTTCTCAACCCAAACCCCAGCGCGGCGGCTTCATCCTGGGCATGATCGTCGGTGTGCTGGTCGGGCTGGCCCTGGCCTTGGCCGTGGCGGTCTACGTCACCAAGGTGCCCTTGCCCTTCATCGACAAGGTGCCCCAGCGCACGGCGGAAGATGACGCGGCCGAGGCCGAGCGCAACAAGAACTGGGACCCCAACAGCCCCCTGTACGGCAAAAACCCCGCTGTGCCACGTGATGTGCCGGCTCAGCCGGTGGAGTCGGCCGTGGTGACCGCGCCCACTGAAGCCGCTTCGGCGCCTGCCTCGGCCCCCTCCGCGCCGGCCAAGTCAGCCTCGGCCCCAGCGGCTGCCAACAGCACCCGTGATCCGGCGGCGATCCTGTCCGGGCAAACCGTGTCCACCGCACCGGCCCCTGATGCGTTGAACTTCCAGGTGCAGGCCGGTGCGTATGGCAGCCAGGCCGAAGCCGAGCAGCAAAAAGCCAAGCTGGCCATGATGGGTCTGGAAGCCCGTCTTCAGGCCCGCGAGGTCAATGGCCGCACCATGTACCGGGTGCGCCTGGGGCCTTATGCCGAGCGAGAGCAGGCCGACGCGGTGCGCGTCAAACTGCAAGATGCCGGCATCGAGTCGGCCCTGGTGCGTGTCCAGCCCTGAGTTCAAGAAAGGAAGTCGTGCATGAACCGCCGTGAGTTTTCTCTCCAGACCGCCGCCGTCATCGGTTCGGCTGGCGTCCTGGCCTCTTCTCAGGCGCTGGCCCAAGGTGGCCCCATCGAAGGCACCCACTACGTGCGCCTGAACCAGCCCGCGCCGGTGTCGGCCCCCGCTGGGAAGGTCGAGGTGGTTGAGTTCTTCTGGTACGGCTGCCCGCACTGCTTCCACTTCGAGCCTTTTGTGGAGAGCTGGGCCAGCAAACTGCCCGCCGATGTGGCCTTCCGCCGCATCCCGGTGGCCTTCCGCGAAAAGCCGTTCGGCGTCCACCAACAGCTCTACTTCGCCATCGAGTCACTCGGCTTGCTCGACACCCTGCACCCGCGCGTGTTCAAGGCCATGCACGAAGAGCGTCAGCGCCTGGACACACCCGAGGCCATTGGCGACTTCGTGGCCAAGCACGGCGTCGATCGCGCTCGGTTCATGGGTGTCTTCCAATCGTTTGCCGTGCAGACCAAGTGTCGCCAGGCCCGCGCACTGACCGATGCTTACCGCATCGACGGCGTCCCCGCCCTGGGCATTGGTGGTCGGTTCTATACCTCGATTTCGCTCAACGGCAATCCGACGCGTACACTGGCCACCACCGATTTCCTGATCGGTCGCGCCCGTCGTCCGGCTTGAGTCCTGAGCAAGGGGTGGCCGTCGTGACGACGGCGCCCCTGTGCCGTGCAAACATCACTGGCACCCCCACCCGCTTCGTGGCAGAATCAATGCAAGAAACATGCCGAAGATTCTGCTGATGCGCTCTGGTTTTCCCTCATTTCTGATCCTCGCTGTGTCCCTCTGGGGACTGGCGGGCCATGCCTGGGCCGAGCGCGCTGACCGCGCCCAGCCCCTGGTGTTTGCGGCCGATGCGGCTCGGGTGGACGAAGCTCGACGCCTGAACATCCTCAGTGGCAACGTCGAGATCACCAAGGGCAGCATGGTGGTTCGTGCGGACAAGGTCGAGGTTCGGCAAAACAGCAGTGGCAGCCAGTCGGCGGTGGCGACTGGCGGTGCCGGTGGGCGAGCCTATTTCCGGCAAAAGCGCGAAGGCGTGAACGAATTCATCGAGGGTGAAGCCTTGCGCATCACCTACGACGGCGACAGCGACACCGTGCTGTTTGCTGGCCGTGCCGTGATGAGGCGCCTGTCTGGCAGCACCGCGGCGGATCAGGTCAGCGGTGAATCGATCACCTACGATAACAAGACGGGCGTGTTCCAGGTGGCGGGCAGTGCGGGCACGCCGGGGGCTGCCAAGGGGCGGGTGCAGGGGGTGATCACGCCCCGAGCCGACAGCGCGGCGGGTCAGGGGCGTTGAGCATGACCGAACCTGTCGCTGGCCGCCAGACGGCCTCCGCCATGCCGCCTGCCGGGCGACTCCACGCCCAGGGTTTGCGCAAGCGCTATGGGGCCCGCACCGTGGTGCACGACGTGCATGTCTCTGTGGGCGCGGGCGAGGTGGTGGGGCTGCTGGGCCCCAACGGGGCGGGTAAAACCACCTCCTTCTACATGATCGTGGGTCTGGTGCGCGCCGATGCGGGCAGCATCGACATCGATGGTGAGCGCGTCGAGCGCCTGCCCATCCATCAGCGCGCCCGCCGAGGCCTGAGCTACCTCCCTCAAGAGGCGTCCATCTTCCGCGCGCTGACGGTCGAAGAGAACATCCGGGCGGTGCTCGAGTTGCAGCACGACGACCAAGGCCGCCGCCTCTCAGCCAGCGAGATCCAGCAGCGCCTGGACGGACTGCTGCACGACCTGAGCATCGACAAACTGCGCAGCAGCCCCGCGCTGGCCCTGTCCGGCGGGGAGCGCCGCCGGGTCGAAATCGCGCGGGCCCTGGCCACCCAGCCACGCTTCATCCTGCTGGATGAGCCCTTTGCCGGGGTCGACCCCATCGCCGTGATGGAAATCCAGCGCATCATCCGCTTCCTCAAGGCGCGCCACATCGGGGTGCTCATCACCGACCACAACGTGCGTGAAACCCTGGGCATCTGCGACCGCGCCTACATCATCAGCGAAGGGCGCGTGCTGGCCGAGGGCGCACCCACCGACATCATCGACAACGCCGAGGTCCGCAAGGTCTACCTGGGCGAACACTTCCGCATGTGAGGGCGGCCGCATGAAGCCCTCCTTGCAGTTCCGGCTGTCGCAGCATCTGGCGCTCACGCCCCAGTTGCAACAGTCCATCCGTCTGCTGCAGCTCTCCACCCTCGAGCTGCACCAGGAGGTGGAGCAGATGCTGGAGCAAAACCCCTTCCTCGAACCCGAGGAAGAGTTCGATGCGCTCGATACTTCCGCCGAGCAAGAGTTCGAGCGCCAACGGCAAGACCAGATCACCCGCGAAGAGCGCAGCAGCGACGGCGATGCCACCGGCACCTCCGATGCCGAACCCGCTGGCTTGGACGGCCTGGAGGCCGGCACCACCGAGCGGGACGACTGGGAAAACGGCACCGAGCGCGACGACTTCGATGGCATCCGCGAGACGCCCTCGCGCCAGAACGATGACGACGATCGTGACCCGCTGGAGCGCAACAGCGAGTCCATCAGCCTGCAAGAGCATCTGCGTCAGCAACTCAATGGCATGCGGCTGTCGTCTGCCGACAAGGCGGCCGTCGATGTGCTGATCGAGTCCCTCAACGACGACGGCTACCTGGCCGACACGCTGGAGGAGATCGCCGACAGCCTGCTGGCCGGCTCGGGCGACGAGGTCGATGACGACGATCGCGACGAGATGATGTCTCGGCTGCGCTGCGCCTTAGGCTGGCTGCAAAGCCTGGAGCCTGCGGGCGTTGGCGCGCGCAACCTGTCCGAATGCCTGCTGCTGCAATTGCGTGCGCATGACGACCACCCGGCCTGCGCTGTGGCGCGCGCCCTGTGCCGCGACCACCTGGAGTTGCTGGCCCGCCGAGACACCCGCAAGCTCATGGCCGCCACCGGCGCCGACGAGGCAGAGCTCAAGGCCGCGCAGTCCCTGATTGTCAGTCTGGAGCCCAAGCCGGGCCGGGCCTTTTCGCGCGCCGAAGCCAACATCATCGTGCCCGATGTCATCGTCCAGAAATCGGGCCGCCAGTGGAAGGTCGTGCTCAACCCCGATGTCATGCCCAAGCTGCGCATCAACGACCTCTACGCCCAGGCCCTGCGGGCCAGCCGGGGGCCGCGTGGTGGCGGCGACGGCGGGCACGCCGCCCTCAGCTCTCGGCTGCAAGAGGCCCGCTGGTTCGTCAAGAACATCCAGCAGCGATTCGACACCATCCTGCGCGTGTCGCAGGCCATCGTCGAGCACCAGAAAAACTTCTTCACCCATGGCGAGATCGCCATGAAACCCCTGGTGTTGCGCGAAATCGCTGACGAGCTCGGCCTGCACGAGTCCACCATCTCCCGCGTCACCACCGCCAAGTACATGAACACGCCCTTTGGCACGTTCGAGCTCAAGTACTTCTTCGGCTCCTCGCTCAACACCGAGGCTGGTGGCAACGCGTCCAGCACGGCCGTGCGGGCCCTGATCAAGCAGCTCGTGGCCGCCGAAGACCCCGCCAAGCCCTTGTCCGACAGTCAGATCTCCACCATGCTGGAAGAGCAGGGCATCCAGGTTGCCCGCCGCACTGTGGCCAAGTACCGCGAAGCCCTGAAGATTGCCCCGGCCAACCTGCGCAAGTCGCTTTGACCGTCCAGAGGGCGGCCCAGCCCCGATGGGCACCGTCCTCGCTGCTCACCCGCCTTTGCCATGCCATTCACCCTTGAACGCGCCATCACCCTCCTGCCCTGGCAGGACTGGGCCGCTTTGGGCCTGTTTTACTTCGGCTGGGTAGCCTATGCCGTCTTTGCTGCACGGCGCGCCCGCGTGCAACGCACCCTTCTGGCCAGCACCAACCACTACCGCATGCGCTGGATGGCCCAGGTCACCTACCGCGATCAGCGCATCGTGGACGCCGCCATCACGCAAAACCTGGCCAGCAGTCCCAGCTTCTGGGCCTCGACCACCATCCTGATCCTCGGGGGCTTGCTGGCGGTGCTGGGTACGCATGACCGCGCCAGCGAACTGGTCAAAGACATCCCGTTCGCGGCCCGCACATCGCTGTTGGTCTTCGACATCAAGCTGCTCATCCTGCTGGCCGTGTTCATCTACGCCTTCTTCCGCTTTACCTGGTCGATGCGCGTGTACTCCTTTGGCGCCATCCTGGTGGGGGCCGCGCCCAATGTCGAGGTGTTCGACAGCGGTCAGGCCAACCGCGACGAATTCATCCAGCGCGCCGGCAAGCTCATGGGCATGGCCGCCGAAAGCTTTGCCGATGGCTTGCGTGCGTACTACATGTCGTTTGCGGTCATCGCCTGGTTCGTGTCACCCTTGTTCTTTGCCCTCGGCACCCTGGCGGTGCTCTGGATCCTCTACCGCCGCGAGTTCCGCTCCGACGTGCTGGCCGTGCTCAACGCCTGAGCCTCCGCCTGCCTGTCCCCGCTGAGCCACCGCCCGCCGCCCACCTGCCGTTTGCCCGTCCGCCCATGACCACCACTGCGCCCCGTCCCCGCCGTGTCCCAGCGAACCCCAACCGCTCGGGTCCTGGCCGGGCTGGCCCCGCCCGTCCGGCCCCAGCCTCCGTCTCGGGCGGCGGTCATCTGGCCCCACGCGTCCTGGCCGAGCCCGTCCTGTTTCTGTCCTGCGCCAGTGGTGTCGAGCCGCTCTTGCTGGACGAGGTGCGTCGCATCCTCGGCCCAGCGGCCCGCTTGTCGGAAGGCCGTGGTGGCGTCGAAGTACGCCCCCCGGCTGAGCTGCCTGAAGGGGCGGCCCGACAGCAGGCTGGGCTGGAGCAGGCCATGCGCCTCAACCTGGAAAGTCGCCTGGCCCAGCGCGTCCTGTGGCGGGTGGCCGAATCCCACTACCAGCACGAAGACGATCTCTACCGCCTGGGGCGTCTGGTCGACTGGGCGCAGTGGATCACGCCGCGCCACACCCTGCGTGTGGACGTGGCTGCGCGCCGCAGCCCCCTGCGCAGCCTCCAGTTCGCTGGCTTGCGCATCAAAGACGCCATCTGCGACCACCTGCGCGAACGCACCGGCGAGCGCCCCAGTGTCGACACCCGCCACCCCGACCTCGGCGTCCAGCTCTTCCTGGACGAGGCGCGGGCGCTGCTCTACATCGACACCTCTGGCGAAGCCCTCTTCAAACGCGGCTGGCGCGACGACACCGGTGAGGCGCCCCTCAAAGAAACACTGGCTGCTGCCATGCTGGCCGCAGCCGGCTGGCAAGGCCGTCCCGAAGATGGCCCCCTGCTCGATCCCTGTTGCGGCGCGGGCACCATCCCGATCGAAGCCGCGCAGATCGCGTGCGACATCGCGCCTGGCCTGCAGCGCCACTTCGCCTTTGAAAAGCTCCTGCCCTTCAAGCCCCATCTGGGTGCCTGGCAACAGCTGCGCCAAGCGGCCCGGGCCCGGCAACGTGCGCCGCAGGTCGCCATCTATGCGGGCGATGTCGCCTTCCGCATGACCGACTTCGCCACCCGCAACGCCGAGCGTGCAGGCGTGCGTCACGCCATCGTCTTCAAAACCGCCGATGCGCTGCAGCGACCCGCGCCCTGCCCTGGGGGCGTCATGATGTTCAATCCGCCCTACGGCGAGCGCATCGACACCAAAGGCAGTGCCCGAGACGCCTACCGTGCACGCGGAGCGGACGATCGCGCTGGGCGCGAACAATTCGACGAGGCCGAGGCCGGCACCTTCTTCCAGCAACTGGCCCGCCAATGGAAGCAGCAGTACGCCGGCTGGACTGCCTGGGTCCTCAGCCCCGACATGAAGCTCCCCTCGGCCCTGCGCCTCAAGGAAAGTCGCCGCGTCGTCATGTTCAACGGCCCCATCGAATGCCGCTTGTTCCGTTTCGATGTGGTGGCTGGTGCCCACGATGCGCGCCCAGCCGCATTCCCCGCGCCCCAGCCATCCCCGGCTGACGACGACTGAGCGCTCACCCCTCGTGCAGGCTGCCCAGCACCGCCAGGGCAGCCAGGGGCGCCGTGTCCGCTCGCAGCACCCGGGGCCCCAGGCGCACGCCGCGCCAGCCATGCGCCAGTGCAGCCGCCTCTTCCTCGGGGGAGAGCCCACCTTCTGGGCCACTCAAAAACACCCACGACCGCGCATCTGACCCCTGCACAGCCTGGGCCCAGCGCCCCAGCGAATCGGTGGCCCGGGGGCTCAGCACCGCGCGTTGCACGCCCGAGTGCTCGGCGCCCGCACAAACCTGGAGGTACTGCATCAGCGTCTGCACAGGAGCCACCGTCGGCACCCGCGCGCGGCCTGACTGCTCGCACGCCGCCGCAGCCACCCCCTGCCAGTGCGCCACCTTCTTCAACGCGCGCTCGCCCTCCAGCTTCAACACCGACCGAGCACACATCAGCGGTTGAATGTGGGCCACACCCAGCTCAGCCGCCTTCTCCACCAGAAAATCCATGCGGTCATTGGCCGGCATGCCCACCGCCAAGGTCACGGCCACCGGCATCTCGCTGAGCACCTCGCGCGGCGCGCGCAAGGTCACCGTCACCTCACGCCGGCCCATGGTGGCCACCTCCGCCATCCAGCACTGGCCGCGTCCGTCAAACACCTCCACGGCATCACCCGGTTGCAGGCGCCACACCTGCACATGACGCGCCGCACCCTCCGGCAGCGAGGCCGTCACGCCTTCGGCCCAGGCCGACAGGCCCAACCACTCTCCCACACACAAACGACCCGCCACGCACACTCCTCCATCCAAGGGCCCCTGCCTGGGCCGGGGTACCGATTCGCGCCTTCACGCGCCGTCTTGCTCGGCCAGGCGCCAACGTCGGCCCCATCGGCCAACGCAC
>JBKBMV010000025.1:0-36331 GCA_046295615.1 Aquabacterium sp. | reverse complement strand
CAGAACTTCATCGCCATCGCCTACCTGCGCATGTCCAAGCTCAAGCACCTGCCGGCCAGCCCGTTCGCGCCGGCGATGCCCCAGTGACAGTGTTGCTTTCCACACGAAACGACATGGAGCCCTGGCCGGAACTGATGCGGTCTCGCCAAGGTAGCGCGGTGGCCCGGCCCGGGGGTAAGCGCCTCGGTGGTGCCGAGCAGCGCAAGGCCCAGGTGGGTGAGCCTGCCTTGGCAGGCTCACGTACAGAACTGACTGGCCCGGAATGTTTGAACGCAGCGGGCTTTAGAGCCCGCGAAGTGAGTTCCCGGGCCCCACCTGGGGCTGAGCAGCGCAGGGCAGTCCAGCCGCCGGCTGGACCACCACCGTGAAGCGCGCCACCGGGCCGGGCCGCTGCGCTACCTCACCCCCGAGGAGCTTGCCCCAGCGCCCGCTCTACCTTATCCTCCAGTTCACCCAGACTGGCCGCCAGCGAATTGCCAGTCTGCTCGATGACGGTGCGCTGGCGCGCCTCAATGTCTTCGAGGATCTGGCGTAACTCGGTGAACCGAGATGCTTCAGCCTTGTCAGCCAGCTCGCGATGGGCATGCAGGTCTTTGCGCAATCGACGCGCATCCATCAGGGCTGAGCCCTGTAAAAACACCACATACGTGGTGAACAGGACCGTCACCACGCCTAGCAGTACGAGCAGGCTCAAGCCCAGCGGCATCTGCACCGTGGTCACGCCCAGCGACACAGCACTCGGCGTCACGATCGCCTGCCAGTTCAACCCCACCAGCACCGCCACCAGGATCAACACAGCCGTCAAGGCCAGGGTCAGGATGCGCATGTCTTACTTCTCCTTGTCAGCATCTGCAAACAGCCATTAGAAACCGAGATGGCGCGTAGCGGGGCGGGCTACCCGACAAGACCTGGCGGCCCGGCTTCCTATAATCGCGGTCTCACCTTCCCAGAGCACAAGCTGCCCCATGAGCGCCCCCACCGATTCCCAGACCTACGACCCGCGTGCCGTTGAAGCCCGCGCCCAGCAACACTGGGCCGACGCCGACGCCTACCGGGTGACCGAGGATGCCAGCAAGCCGGCCTTCTACGCCTGCTCCATGCTGCCCTACCCCTCGGGCAAGCTGCACATGGGCCACGTGCGCAACTACACGATCAACGACATGCTCACGCGCTACCTGCGCATGAACGGTCACAACGTGTTGATGCCCATGGGTTGGGACGCCTTCGGCCTGCCGGCCGAAAACGCCGCGCTCAAGAACAAGGTGCCGCCCGCCGCCTGGACCTACGACAACATCGCCTACATGAAGAAGCAGATGAAGGCGATGGGCTTGGCCATCGACTGGTCGCGCGAGATCGCCACCTGCCAACCCGAGTACTACAAGTGGAACCAGTGGCTGTTCATCAAGATGCTGGAAGCTGGCATCTGCGAGCGCCGCACGCAAACCGTGAACTGGGACCCGGTCGACCAGACCGTGCTGGCCAACGAGCAGGTGATCGACGGCAAGGGCTGGCGCTCGGGCGCGCCGGTGGAAAAGCGCGAGATCCCGGGCTACTACCTGAACATCACCAAGTACGCCGACGAGCTGCTGAGCGCGGTGGCCAACCCCGAAGACAAGAACTACCTCAGCGGCTGGCCCGAGCGCGTGCGCTTGATGCAGGAAAACTGGATCGGCAAGAGTGAGGGCGTGCGCTTTGCCTTTGCGCACGACATCAAGGGCGCCGATGGGCAGTTGATCAACAACGGTCAACTGTGGGTGTTCACCACCCGCGCCGACACCATCATGGGCGTGACCTTCTGCGCCGTGGCGGCCGAGCACCCGCTGGCCCTGCATGCCGCCGCCAGCAAGCCCGAAGTGCAAGCCTTCATCGAAGACTGCAAGAAGGGCGGCACCACCGAGGCCGAACTGGCCACGCAAGAGAAGAAGGGCGTGCCCACTGGTCTGTTCGTCACGCACCCGATCACCGGCCAGCAGGTCGAGGTGTGGGTGGGCAACTATGTGCTGATGTCCTACGGCGACGGCGCCGTGATGGGCGTGCCCGCGCACGACGAACGCGACTTCGCGTTTGCCAAGAAGTACGGCATCGCCATCCAGCAGGTCATCGCCGTGGACGGCGAAACCTTCTCGACCGACGCATGGCAAGAGTGGTATGGTGACAAGCAGCGCGGCGTGTGCATCAACTCGGCCGAACTGAACGGCCTGGGCCACAAGGACGCGGTTAACAAGGTTGCCGAGATCCTGATCGCCAAAGGCGTGGGCGAGAAGAAGACCACCTGGCGCCTGCGCGACTGGGGCATCAGCCGCCAGCGTTACTGGGGCACCCCCATTCCCATCATCCACTGTGCCGACTGCGGCCCGGTGCCTGTGCCCGAAAAAGACTTGCCCGTGCGCCTGCCCGAAGACGTGGTGCCCGATGGCAGCGGCAACCCGCTGAAATCGCGCCCCGACTTCCTGAACGTGGCCTGCCCCAAGTGCGGCAAGCCCGCCCAGCGCGAGACCGACACGATGGACACCTTCGTGGATTCGAGCTGGTACTTCCTGCGCTACACCTGCGCCGACAACCACGGCGCGATGGTCGATGAACGCACCAACTACTGGATGGCCAACGGTGGCATGGACCAGTACATCGGCGGCATCGAACACGCCATCCTGCACCTGCTGTATGCGCGATTCTGGACCAAGGTCATGCGCGACCTGGGCCTCATCAAGGTGGACGAGCCCTTCAAGAAGCTGCTCACCCAAGGCATGGTGCTCAACCACATCTACAGCCGTCGCACGGCCAAGGGTGGCAAGGAGTACTTCTGGCCGCACGATGTCGAGCACGTCATGGACGAGGCTGGCAAGGTGATCGGCGCCAAGCTGATCAACGCCGTCGACAGCGCCGACGGCTTGCTGCCCGTGGGCACCGCCATCGACTACGAAGGCGTGGGCACCATGTCGAAGTCGAAGAACAACGGCATCGACCCGCAGCAACTGATCGAGAAGTACGGCGCCGACACGGCCCGCCTGTACACCATGTTCACCGCCCCGCCCGAGCTGACGCTGGAGTGGAACGACGCTGCCGTGGAAGGCAGCTTCCGCTTCCTGCGCCGAGTGTGGAACTTCGGCATGAAGCTGCAAGGCCTGGGCGAAGCCGGCGCGGCGGGCCTGGCTCAGAATGCCGCATCGCTGGCCGACGTGGCCTTTGGCAAAGAGGCCAAGGCCCTGCGCCTGGAGATGCACACCGTGCTCAAGCAGGTGGACTACGACTACCAGCGCATGCAGTACAACACGGTGGTCTCGGGCGCCATGAAGATGCTCAACGCGCTGGAGGGCTTCAAGGCCACCGACACGGCCGACGGCCAGATCGCCCTGATTGAAGGCTTTGGCATCCTGCTGCGCGTGCTCTACCCTGCCACGCCTCACCTGGCCCACGCGTTGTGGAGCGAGCTGGGTTATGCCAGCCAGTTGGGTGATTTGCTGGATGCGCCTTGGCCCAAGGTCGACCCGGCTGCCCTGGTACAAGACGAGATCGAGCTGATGCTGCAGGTCAACGGCAAGCTGCGCGGCTCGATCAAGGTCAGCCCGCAGGCCGACAAGGCCGCCATCGAGGCCGCTGCGCTGGCCAGCGAGGACTTTGCCAAGTTCAGCGAAGGCAAGGCGCCCAAGAAGATCATCGTCGTACCAGGCCGCCTGGTCAACCTGGTGGTCTGAGTGGTGTTGCGCCGCACTGGTGTTAAGGTCGTGCCCATGCAACGTCGCCAACTTCTGAGCCTGCTGGGTGCCACCTCGGCGCTGCCGCTGGCCGCCAGCCTGAGTGGCTGCGGCTTTCAGCTGCGGCGCCCTCAAAGCATGGCCTTCCAGTCCATCCAGCTCAAGGGCTTCACCGCCGCCTCGCCCCTGGCGGCCGAGCTGGCACGCAACCTGGAAGCCAGCGGCGTGGCCGTGGTCGACAGCGTGGCCCAGGCGGCCGAGCGCGCCGGCGGCGGCCAGGTGCCTCGCGGCCACCTGGTGTTCGAGGCGCTGCGTGACACGCAAGAACAGGCCGTGGCCACCAAAACAGCCTTTGGCCAGGTGCGCAGCATGACGGTGCGCAACCGCTTGCGCTTCCAGGTGCGCCGTGCCGATGGCAGCCTGCTGCTGGAGCCGGCCGACATCAACCTGGACCGCGACCTGAGCTTCAACGAGCAAGACGCACTGGCCAAGCAGGACGAATCTGCCGCCCTGAACCGCGCCATGCAAACCGACATCGTGCAGCAGGTGATGCGCCGCCTGCAGGCCATCCGCGCCGAGCAGCTGGTGGCGCCACCGGCGACGCCCTGACGCGCAGGTCGCACCTTCCACCGGCTTGATGGCATCGCATGCAACTGCGTCTGGAACAGCTGAGCGCCCACCTGGCCAAAGGCCCCCTCAAGCCCGTCTACACCCTGCACGGGGATGAAACCCTGCTGCAGCAAGAGGCGGCCGATGCACTGCGGGCCACGGCCCGGCAGGCAGGTTACACCGAGCGTCAGGTGCACACCGTGGCGGGCGCCCACTTCGACTGGAGCGGCCTGATCGGCGCGGCCAGCGAGATGTCGCTGTTTGGCGACCGCCAGATCATCGAGATCCGCATCCCCTCAGGCAAGCCGGGCAAGGAGGGGTCTCAGGCGCTGCAGCAGTACTGCGAAGCCGCCCAGGGCAATGATGGGCTGCTGACCCTGATCACGCTGCCCCGGCTGGACAAGCAGCAGCAGTCCAGCGCCTGGTTCACCGCGCTGGATGGGGTGGGCATCACCCTGCGCTGCGACCCCATCGAGCGCCACGCCCTGCCCGCATGGATTGCGCAGCGCCTGGCGGCCCAGGGGCAACAGGTCGAGCCCGGTGAGGTGGGTCAGCGCACCCTGGCCTTCTTTGCCGACCGGGTGGAAGGCAACCTGCTGGCTGCCCAGCAAGAGATCACCAAGCTGGGTCTGCTGCACGGCCCGGGCACGCTGACGGCCGAGCACATCGAGGCTGCCGTGGTGGATGTGGCCCGGTTCAACGTGTTCAAGCTCAGCGAGACGGTGCTATCGGGAGACCTGGACCGCACCCTGCGCATGCTGGATGGCCTGCAGGCCGAGGGCGAGGCCGCCGTGCTGGTGCACTGGACCTTGAGCGAAGACATCCTGGCCCTGCAACGCGCCCGCCAGGGGCTGGAGGCGGGCAAGCCGCTGGCCACGGTGCTGCGCGATCTGCGGGTGTGGGGCCCGCGTGAGCGCCACTTCGAGCGCATCCTGCCGCGCCTGAAGGCCCCCGCCGTCAGTCGCCTGCTGGCCTCGGCCGCGGCCGTCGATGGTGTGGTCAAGGGCTTGCGGCACCCGCAGTGGCCCACCGACCCCTGGGAGGCGCTGCGCCGCCTGGCGGTTCAACTGGGGCGTGTGGCGGCCTGAAACCGCCCCACACACGGTCAGCCCCCGCAAACCCGGGGGGCTCGCTCAGGCCTCGTGCAGGAAAGCCCGCACCCGTCATGGCCGGGGCCGTCTCTATAGTGAATGCAATGCAACGAATTGCGTTCGATGTCGAGCGTGATGACCACGGAAGCCCTTGCTGTGCCCGCCTCCGACTGTCTTATACCGCTGAACCGCTCCGAGCACCTGTACTGGGCCGGTGAAGGCCTGTTTGGCCCGGTCAACCAGCCCTACCTGCTGCGCTTCGATGGCCCCGTGGATGAAGCCCTGGTGCGCCGCACCCTGCGCTCGCTCTTGAGCGCCTTTCCGCGCCTGCGGGGCGTGCTGCACCCCGGTATCGTGCGCCACCGGTTGCGCATCCTGCCGGACAACGCTCACCTGGATCTGCTGTTTGACGACGCCTACCGCCTGCAGCCCGGGGTGGACCCCAGCGACGCAGCCGCCCTGGAGGCCTTCCACGGCCCCTTTCTGAACGAGCCCATGCCGCTGGAGCGGGGGCTGCCCTGGCGCGCCCGGTTCTTCCCGCACCCCAGCCAGCCCGCGCTGATGTTTTCGGTGCACCACATCGTGGGCGATGGACGCTCGATGGTGCAGTTGCTGTGCGCCATCATGGCCGGGCTGAACGGTCGCCCCATCACCCCCTGCCCACTGGAGTCGCCCTCGATGTTGCCCGCCGTGCTGCCCCGGCGCTGGCAAGACTGGCCGGCCAGCATCGCCGCGTGGTGGCGCGCCCTGCAGGCCGACAAGCGCGCCGCCCGGGGGCAGCGCGTGCTCAGCCTGGCCACGCACCGCAGCACGGAGTTCGCGCCCAGCACGGTGCGCTACCACGTGCTGGACACCAGCGCCCAGACCCTGCGTGAGTTGTCCAAGGCCCTGAACACCAGCAGCAACACCCTGCTGACCGCCCTGATGGCCCAGACCTTCCTGGCCATGGCGCCCCAGGATCCGCAGGCGGTGGCCGCCATCCGCATCTCGGTTGACTTGCGGCGTTACTTCCCTGAAGGCCAGGCCCCGCAGTTTGGCAATCACGTGGCCACCTTCGTGGTGCGTGCCACCCACCAGCCCGACCTGGCCGCCCAGATTGCCTCGCTGGACGCCCAGGTCAAGGCCGGCCTGGCCCGCTTTGAGCGGCGCGAGCACGCCCTGCCCCTGCTGCTCTACGAATGGCTACCACTGATCGGGCGCACGCTGTACAGCCGCCTGCTGCTGCAAGCCAAGCGCCGGGGCAGTCTTGAACAAGTGAGTGTTCACTTTACCAATTTGGGGGCGGCTGAATTCATCCACCCCGAGGGGGCCCAGCTCAAGCTCACCGAGATGTGGCCGGCCACCAACGGCACCGGTCTGCTGATCGGGGCCCTGAGCCTCAATGGGCGCCAGCTGCTGTCGGTCATCCACCCTCGGGACGAGTTCCCCAGCGAGGCTGTCGAGCGCTTCGTGCGCGATCTCGGCCAACAGTTGCACCAATTGCACGAGGTGGTGGCCCTGCGCGCAGCGGCCTGAGTGCCCCAGCCTCTGCGTTCGGCGCGTCACGCTTGGCGTGTGACGGGCTGCACGAAAAGAGGGCTTTTACCGGCGTTCTTGGGGTCGTCCGCTCTACATCGGCGGGCCATGATGACCGACAACACGATGTCAGCTGTTTCGACACCTTTGTGGATCACCGCCATGGTCTTAGCACCTCCATCCTCCGCGCCTTCGGCCCCATGCGCTGGTTGGCCCCAAGCCCGCTGCAGCAGCAACGAAGCCCCCGGGGCCACACCCGCGCCTGCTGGTGGCGCGGCGGAGCAGGACGCCACCACGCACTGGCTGTCTCAGGCCCTGGCCGTGTGGCTGGGCGACACCACGACCTCCAAACCCTCGAACTCGGCGGGCGACCGCTGAACGTCTTCATGCCATGATGCTTTCATGCTGTCAGGCTTCCTGAACCCCCAACGTCTGCAAACCCGCATCGTCGGGACCTTCCTGGGCTTGCTGCTGCTGATCCAGGCGGTGAGCTACTGGTTCGTCCAGCGCAGCGTGGAAGACCACACCCGCACGGTGGTGCGCAGTGAGCTGGTGACGGGCGAACGCGTGTTCAAGCGCCTGCTGGAGCAAAACCACAACCAGCTCAAACAGGCCACCGAGGTGCTGGCCGCCGATTTCGGATTCCGCGCGGCCATCGCCAGCGGCGATGCCGAGACCGTGCAGTCCGCTCTGGAGAATCACGGTGACCGCATCCAGGCCAGCCTGGCGCTGTTCGCCGACCCCAGCTTCAAGCTCAAGGGGGCCACCAGTGACGAGGCCACCCGCTTCCTGACCGCCGTGCGCAACCACGCACAATCAGCGCAGTCCAACGAACCGGCGGACGGACAGGCCGCCGAGGTCGATGAGCGCCGCTACCAGATCGATCTGATCGATGGTCAGCCCTACCAGATCGTGGCCGTGCCCGTGCGGGCGCCGGCCCTGATCGGTTGGGTGGGCATGGCCTTCCGCCTGGACACCCGGCTGCTGCTGGACATGCAGCAACTCTCTGGCCTGGAGGTGGCCCTGGCCCACCGCCAAGGGGCCAAGACCCAGGTGGCCATGGCCACCGTGCCGGCCGGGCTGTGGCCCAGCCTGCTGCCGGATGCGGCAGTGGCAGCCCCCATCGACAAGGCCAGCGCCCCCAGCAGTCGGCTGACTGATCTGGAGACCGACGAAGGCACTTACAGTGCCTTGGTCGTGCCCCTGCCCGGCTCTGAAGGGCGCAGCGACGCCACGGTGGTCTTGCTGCGCTCGGTGGACCAGGCCATGTCCACCTACCACCAGTTGCAACGCACGCTGCTCATCCTGACGGGCCTGGGCGTGCTGGCCTTTGGCATTGGCTCGGTCGTCACCGCGCGGCGTATCACCACGCCCTTGCGGCGGCTGTCGAATGCCGCTCGTAGGCTGGGCAGTGGCGAGTACGGCGTCACGCTGACCACCCGTGCCAGCGGCGAGATTGGCGAGCTCGCACAGTCGCTCGAATCCATGCGGCAGGCCATCCAGCACCGCGAGGTCGAGATCCGCCGTCTGGCCTTCCAGGATGCCCTGACCGACCTGCCCAACCGCGAACAGTTCCGGCACGACCTGCGCAAGTCCATCGGGCACAACGCCGCCTCGGGCACACCCTGCGCCATCTTGCTGATGGACATGGACCGCTTCAAGCACGTCAACGACGTGCTGGGCCACCGCTTTGGTGACCGGCTGCTGCGCGCCGTGGCGGAGCGCCTGCGCCAGGAAGCCCTGCAAGGTCAACATGCCGTGCTGGCCCGCTTGAGCGGTGACGAGTTCGCCGTGCTGCTGCCCAACGCCGATGCCTCAGCCGCCGCACCGGTGGCCCAGCGCATCCATCAGGTGCTGGAGCGCCCCTTCGTGCTGGACGACCACAACGTGGACCTGAGCGCTGGTATTGGCGTGACCACCTGCCCCGAGCATGGCACCGACGCTGACCTGCTGCTGTCGCGGGCCGAGGTGGCCATGTACGTGGCCAAAGAGCGCCAGGCCGGCACCGTGGTTTACCACGCGGGCCTGGACTCCAGCAGCGAAGAATCGCTGACCCTGCTGAGCGAGCTGCGTCAGGCCGTCGAGCACAACCAGTTGCGCCTGTTCCTGCAACCCAAGGTGTGTCTGCGCAGCAGTCAGATCATTGGTGCCGAGGCGCTGGTGCGCTGGCAGCACCCCACGCGCGGCATGGTGCCGCCGATGCGCTTCATTCCCTTTGCCGAGCAGACGGGCTTCATCCGCGCGCTGACGATGTGGATCCTGGGCGAGGTGGCTGCCATGGCCCGCCAGGTGGCCGACGAGGGGCAACACCTGAAGATCGCCGTCAACCTGTCCACCCGCGACCTGATGGACCAGGACCTGCCCACCAAGGTGGAGGCCATCCTGCAGCGACACCAGGTGGACCCGACACTGATCGTGCTGGAGATCACCGAAAGCGCCATCATGGACGACCCGCAACGCGCCCTGCAGACCCTGAACCGCCTGCACAGCCTCGGCCTGAAGCTCTCCATCGACGACTTCGGCACGGGCTACTCATCCCTGGCCTACCTGAAGCGCCTGCCCGTGGACGAACTGAAGATCGACCGCTCGTTCGTGATGAACATGGAGACCGATCTGCAAGACGCCAAGATCGTGCACTCCACCATCGAGTTGGCCCACAACCTGGGCTTGAGCGTGGTGGCCGAAGGCGTCGAAGGCGCCAAGCACTGGAAGCTGCTGGCCGGCCTGGGCTGTGATGAAGCCCAGGGCTACTTCATTGCCAAACCCATGCCGGCGGCCGACTTCCTGCCCTGGATCAAGGAATGGCACGCCCCCGACACCACCCAGGAAGAACTGGGCACGGCCTTCGCGGCGCTGACCTGATCAGGCCCGCGCCACGGCCTGGGCCAAGGCCGTGTAGGCCTCGGCCTGGTCCTGTGGCAAACCCAGGCTGCCCAGCGTGGGCCACGTGCCTTGCCCCGCCAGCACGGCCTGGGCCTGGGCCTCGTGCACCTCCACCAGTCGCTGAGCATCGCCCAGGCGGGGCAGCACCGGCCCGGCAAACAGCACCTGCCCCTGACACGCCAGCATCAGGGTGGGAAAGGTCTCCACGTCGATGTCGCCCACCAGGTCTGCCTCGTCTTCGATGTCGATCCAGCGGCTTCGGTGCGCCGGCCGAGCCGCCGTCAAGGCACGGAAGGTGTCGGCATACTCACGGCAGGTGCCGCACCAGGCGGCGCACAGGCAAACAATGTCAAGAACAGGCGCGGACATGGGCTGGATTCTGGCAGCATTCCGTCAGGGCCCACCGTCCGGGTTCACAATGAGGCCCATGCTTCCACCATGAGGAGACACGCATGCCGGTGATCGTGGTCGCCAACCCAAAGGGGGGCGTGGGCAAGTCCACGCTGTCGAGCAACATCGCAGGCTACTTCGCCAGCCAGGGCCACCGGGTGATGCTGGGCGACATCGACCGCCAGCAGTCGTCTCGGCTGTGGCTGTCGCTGCGCCCGCCCGGGCTGCCGCCCATCCAGGGCTGGGATGTCAGCAAGGATGAGCTGGCGCGCCCACCCAAAGGCACCACGCATGTGGTGCTGGACACCCCGGCCGGTCTGCACGGCAAGGCCCTGGCGGCCGCCATGAAGATCGCCGACAAGGTGCTGATCCCGATCCAGGCCAGCGTGTTCGACATTTATCCCGCCCAGGCCTTCGTGAACCAGTTGCTGGAGCACCAGCGCGCTGGTCGCACCCAGCTGGCCATGGTGGGCAACCGTGTGAAGGACCACACCCGGGCGGCCGAGCACCTGAGCCAGTTCCTGCACACCGTGGGCGTGCCCACCCTCACCATGCTGCGCGACACCCAGAACTACGCCCACCTGGCCGCCCATGGTCTGAGCCTGTGGGATGTGCCGGCCACCAAGGTCGAGAAAGACCTGGCGCAGTGGGCCCCATTGACCGCCTGGCTGGATGCGTGACGCGGTGCCTGGGCTGATGGGCCGCTCCGTGGCCCCGCCACGCCGGCAGCTTTGGGCGTGTCTGGTCTGGGCCTGGGTGTGCCTGTTGAGCACGCTGCTGCCCGCCTCGGTCTGGGCGGGAGATCTGATCACGGAGCGGGCCTGGCTGGCCGATCCCCTCCGCGAGCAGACGGTGGCTCAGGTGTCGGCCCGTGAGGACGGCTGGCAGACCGCGCCCGAGGTGCTGTCGCGCGGCTACACCGATGACATCCTGTGGCTGCGGCTGCGCGTGGACGTGCCCCGCGCGAACGAAGCCCTGGTGCTGCGCCTGCGCCCCAGTTTCCTGGATCGGGTGACCGTGTACCTGCCCGATCCAGCTCGTCCCGGCGCGTGGTTGACCCGAGAAACAGGCGACACCCTGCCCATCGACACCCGTGACCGTGCATCGGCGGCGCTGGCCATCGTGTGGGTGCCGGATCGGGCTGGGCTTCAGACCGTGTATGTGCAGGTGCACACCACCAGCTCGCAGATGATCGCCGCCCAGGTGCTGAGTCCACGCAATGCCCAGTTCCAGGATCACCGCCTGGATCTCTTCCTGATCGCCTACCTCAGCGTGATGCTGGCCATGGGCCTGTGGGCGGTGTTTGACCACGCTCTGCAACGCCATCCGCTGAACTTCTGGTTCATGGCCACCCAGACCAACGCCGTGGTGTTTGCCCTGTCGGTGCTGGGCTACATGGCCGTGCTGCTGCCCTCCACGCTGTCCACCCTCGGGCACCAGCTCACCAGCTTGACGGTCTGCCTGTCCACCATGCTGCACCTGGGCTTCTACCGCGGGGGAAGACGTGATCGTTCAGGTGCGCTGCTGTCTCCACCATGCGCCGCGTGGTGCACGAGGGGCAGACTCCACGGCCTTTGCAGGAGAAGGCTACAAAGTAGTCGTGCCCACAGTCGCCGCAGCGAGCGCGGGCAAAGCCATGGGCAAAGATGCCGCACTCAAGATACTTGGCAAACGCTTTGCGCACGAAGGGCTTGGGGGTGTGGTGGTCGCCCTGGCCGTCGAACTGACCCGCGCTGGCCAACTCTAGCCAGGTCTCGTAGTGCTCGGCTACCGTTTGGTAGAGCAGCGTGCGTTCGGGGTGGCGTGGGTTGTAGAGCTTGGGCTTGGAAGTGGCTGACATGAATACTGTACAAATGCACAGTATTCTGCGGCGATTGTTTGGGTACGCAAAGCACAAGGCCCGAACCGTCGCCAGTTCGGGCCTTGGCAGGGTAGCTTGGCTGCGGACTTACTTGCGCGCAGGCGGCACATCCGTGCAGCTGCCATGCGCCACTTCCGCCGCCATGCCGATGCTCTCGCCCAGCGTCGGATGCGGGTGGATGGTCTTGCCGATGTCCACCGCGTCGGCGCCCATCTCGATGGCCAGGGCGATCTCGCCGATCATGTCGCCGGCGTGCGTGCCGACGATGCCGCCGCCCAGGATGCGGCCGTGGCCGTGCGCCTCGGGGCTGTCGTCGAACAGCAGCTTGGTAAAGCCCTCGTCACGGCCGTTGGCGATGGCGCGGCCGCTGGCCGCCCAGGGGAACAGGCCCTTCTTGACCTTGATGCCCTGCGCCTTGGCCTGGTCCTCGGTCAGACCCACCCAGGCCACTTCGGGGTCGGTATAGGCCACGCTCGGGATCACGCGGGCGTTGAAGGCGGCGCTTGCCAGTTCCTTGTTGCCCTGCAGTTCACCGGCGATGACCTCGGCCGCCACGTGCGCTTCATGCACCGCCTTGTGCGCCAGCATGGGCTGGCCCACGATGTCGCCGATGGCGAAGATGTGCGGCACGTTGGTACGCATCTGGATGTCGACGTTGATGAAGCCGCGGTCCGTCACGGCGACGCCGGCCTTGTCGGCGGCGATCTTCTTGCCGTTGGGGGTGCGGCCCACGGCCTGCAGCACCAGGTCGTACACCTGGGGCTCGGGCACCGTGACGCCGTCCTTGGCGGGCGCGAAGCTCACCTTGATGCCCTCGGGCGTGGCCTCGGCGGCCACGGTCTTGGTATTCAGCATCACGTTGTCGAAACGGCCATGGACAAGCCCGCCGTGGTGCTGACCCAACCGTTCGATGGCCAATCTGCCTCCGTGGGCAACGGCATGATGGTGGCGTTGGTGGTGAAGTCCAAGGACATGGTGGACCGCGTCTACCAAAAGGCCATCGCACTTGGCGCCAAGGACGAGGGGCCCAATGGCCCGCGTGGCGAACAGTTCTACGCCGGCTACTTCCGCGATCTGGACGGCAATAAGCTCAACGTGTTTTGCATGGGCTAGGCCGGAGGGGCTGATGCGTCTGCCTGCGCGCTCAGCCTGGGCAAGGCCAGCAAGGCGATGCCCGCAGCCAGCAGGTAGTGCAGCGCCTGGGTGCTGTTGAAGTAGTCGAGGTACAGGGTGCCCGGCTTGCCGGTCGCCGCCACCGCGAAGCTGCCGACCAGCAACAGCGCGCCGACGATGGCCAGCGCGCGGCGTTGCTGCAGTGCAGTCCAGACGATCACCAGCGCCGACAGGCCCGGCACGATCTGGCTCCACAACCCGACGCCCATCACGGTCAACGCGACACCGACACCGCCGACGACCACCACACATCGGCCCACTGCGGCCGCACGCCTGGCGATTGCTGCATCGGGCCAGCGCAATCCGGCGGCCAACAAGGTGAACGCCACACAGGCTGCCAGCAAGCTGAAGAAGCGATGCGGCCCATAGACCATCGCAACGCCGGAAAAGCGCAGTACGCCCAAGAGCGCGGCCAAGCCAATCAGGCCCGCCCCCACCGCAATGGCCGGGCGTGTGCGCAGATCACGCCAGGCCACCGTGGCGCACACCAGCAGGAGCACCAGATCCGACAGAGCGTCCGGGTTCATGCGGCCACCTGCCCCAACGCGGTACGGCGGCGCAGCAGCCAGACCACACTGGCGACGGCAAAATTGAGGTTCACGGTCGTCACGTTGTGATGCAGGATTTCCATGGCCTTCTGGATTTCCGGCAGCTTGTCGATGAATTCCATCGCCAGGCCCTTGGCGAAGTGGCCGTGATCGTCAATCGCATCCTCGTGATAGAGCGTACGCATCTTGACGTGATCGTGGCGGTCGGCAGCGTTGCAGTAGGCCATGATCAGCTCGTAAATCGCCTGCTTGTCGAGCAGTTCGTCGAGCTGCTGTTCGCGCGTCTTGCCGCTCATCAGCTCAATCCCACGACCGGCAGCGCGACGCCGTGCACCGCGCGCGCCTGCTCGGAGCAGAGGAAGGTGATGACTGCCGCCAGATCGCCCGGCGCGACCCATTTCTTCGGATCGGCGTCTGGCATCGCGGCGCGATTCGGTGGCGTGTCGATGATGCTGGGCAGCACGCAGTTGACGTTGATGTTCTGCTCGCGCAGTTCGCCGGCCATGGCTTCGGTGATGCGGATCACCGCGCTCTTCGAGGCGCTGTAGGCCCCCATCTGCGCCACGCCTTTCTGGCCGGCGCCAGCGCCGACGTTGACAATCTTCCCGCCGCCGCCCGCCAGCATCGCCGGTACCGCGGCGCGCACGGCATTGAGCAGGGTGCCGACGTTGATGTCCTGCATCTTTTGCCAGTCGGCTGCCGCAGTGGCATGCACCGGGGTGCCCATGGCGAAACCGCCGGCGATGTTGCAGAGGGCGTCGAGACGGCCGAACTTCTGCATCGCGGCGTTAACCGCATTCTGCGCCGAGGCAGAGTCGAGCAGGTTGGCCGGCAGCAGCAGGCGTGTGTCGGCGGTGCCGGGATACGCTTGTTGCAGCACGGCCTCGCTGACGTCGGCCAGCGCCAGCCTGGCGCCACCAGCAGCAAAGCCTGCGGCAACCGCCTTGCCGAGAGAGCCGGCCGCGCCGGTAATCATCACCACCTGATTGTCGAAGCGCATGGCGTTTCCGTATGAGGAATCTGGTTTATTGAAGCAGACGGCAATGTGCGGGCGAATCCTGCAATCGTGTGAGCCCGCATGCCGGCGATTTCAGCTTGCCTTGGTGGCCGCTTGCGTCTGCCAGTAGGGGTGATCCGGCGGATATTGCGGACCGTCCGGCGACCACTCCGGCGGGCCGAAAATCCAGCCCAGCTTGTTGCGCCAGCCCTTGGCGTTCCAGACCTGGCGCAGCATGAAGGCGGTCTCGTGGAAAATCACGGTGGGCAGGCTGAAGGTCTTGAGGTCGTGCACCAGGCCGTATTTCACCGGGACGTCGCGGCGCTCTTCCTGGAAGGTGCCGAACAGCTTGTCCCAGATAATGAGGATGCCAGCGTAGTTCTTGTCGATGTAGATGCCGTTGCTGCCGTGGTGGACGCGGTGATGCGAGGGCGTGTTCATGAACTTTTCGAGGAAGCCCAGGCGGTCGATGGCCTCGGTGTGGAGCCAGTACTGGTAGATCAGGCTGATGCCGAATTGCACCGCAATCGCCAGCGGGTGAAAGCCGACGAAGGCCAGCGGCAGGTAGAACACGAAGGTATACGCCGGGCCCAGGGTCGACTGGCGCAGCGCAGTACTGAGGTTGTAGTGCTCGCTGGAATGATGATTGACGTGCTCCATCCAGAACAGGCGGCAACGGTGCGCGCTGCGGTGATACCAGTAATAGGTAAAGTCGTCGGCGAAGAACAGCAGCACCCAGGTCCACCAGACGAGGGGCGAGAGCGTGAACAGGCGATGTTCATAGACGAAAGCAAACAGCCAGCCGGTATAGCCTGCGCACAGGGCCAGCATGCCGAGCTTGATCAGGCCCAGCGAGATGCTGACGCTGCTGTCCTTGATCTCGTAGCCCCTTTTGCCCTTGCTCTTGGCGCGGCGCAGGGCGAACCACTCCCAGGCCATCAGGACCAGAAAATAGGGCATGGCGATGTAGAAGATGTTTTTGGCCCACCAGTCCAGCGTTTCCATAAGCTCCTCGATTCGCACGATGTATTGACTGTTAGCATTCTCTCCATTGTGTATCACTTGCCGCTTGACCCCGCACGACAATCTGTATGACAGCACGCGCCAAGACCGGAGTCGACGACCCTGCGGCCCTCGCGCCCAGCACCGCGGTCAGCTATCTGCTGGCCTTGTTCGACTATTTGCGCCTGCGGCAGATCGATGCGACCGAACTGCAGCGGAGCCTGAACGTGGATCTCAACGACCGCGATGCGCGCGTCAGCGAGCTGGAGGCGGCTGAATTGTTCAATCGCGCCGCCGTGCTGGCCCAGGATCCTGATCTCGGCGTGCATGTTGCCGAGCACATCCGGCCAGGGCATTACGGCGTTCTCGGCTATGTCGCCATGGCCTGTACGACCCTGGGCGAGGCCATGCTCGCCCAGCAGCGCTATCAGGGGCTGGTGATCACCGTTGCGCCGGTGGACGTGCGGATCGACGCCGAAGCGATCGTGTTGAGCTGGAACCGTTCGACCGATCTCCGCTACCGCCAGCTTGCGGAGTTCAATCTCGCCGGCATGCTGACTTTTGTGCGCTGGATCACCGGACAGGCGATCTCTCCGCTGGGCGTCGATTTCACATACGAGGCGCCGCAGCGCCTGGACGAGCAGCGCCGTGTGTTCGCCTGCCCGATACGCTTCCGGCAGGACAGTTACCGCATGATCGTGCCGAAGTCGTGGCAGGGACTGGGCCTGATCCAGCCGGACCCCGCCATGCGCCAGTTGATGGATCGCCTGGCCCAGCAGCAATTGCTGACGCTCACGCGCACGGACGATCCGCTGGTCCGCGCCCGCCGCCTGATCGCGCAGCGGCTGGGAGATGGCGAACTGGAGCTGAGTCATGTCGCCTCGGCGCTGCACGTCTCGCCACGGACCTTCCAGCGCAAGCTCCAGGAGCATGGTGAAAGTTTTACCCAGCTGGTCGATGGCGTGCGCAAGGAAATGGCTGAACGCTATCTGGAAGATGCCTCGCTGAGTCTCACGGACATCGCTTTTCTGCTGGGGTATTCCGATCAGAGCGCCTTTGCGCGTGCCTACAAGCGCTGGACCGGGCACGCGCCGGCACGTACGCGACAGGCGGCGGCCGGTTGAGCCTTACTGAGGGGGCGGCATGGGCAGGGCCAGTGGCCGCAGGGGTTGACGGACAGGGTCCCAATCCGCGGCGGCCTGCCGCAGCCGCTCGATGCGCTCGGCGTCCAGCGGATGCGTCGAGAGCAGGGACGGTGCTTCACCGCCGTGTTCGGTGTGATAAGCCGCAAAAGTCTCGAATACCGAAGCGCCGCCGCCGGCGTGACCATAAAGTTTCTTCACTGCGGCGATGGCATGTCCGTCGGCGAGCGTTTCCGCCTGCCGGGAATAGCCGCGCTGGACCACGGTGGCAAAGGCCGTAGACAGGCTGCCGGCATTACCGGTCAGCAGGGTCAATGCCAGCTGATCGCCGGTTGGCTTGCCGATCAGGCCGGCGTGCCGCGGGATACGGCGCAATGCGGTGCGGTGACCCTGATCCAGCGCTTCGGCAGCGCGCTGAACCTGAATGTTCACTTCCACATGCTGTGGCTCGACGGCGTGTACGACGCGAACGTCGAGCCCCCGCGGCGCAAGCCGCGCCTGCGCCGCGCCCGTGCCCCCACCTCTGCGCAACTGACGCAGCTCGCCAACACCATCGCGCATCGCGTGTGCCGGCACCTGTCGCGCCGCGGCTGGCTCGAAGGCGAAGACGAATCCGTGTTCCTGTCCGACAGCGCGGGTAGCGACGACGGCATGGATGGGCTGCGGATGAGTTCGATGACCTACCGCATCGCCACCGGTCGCGACGCTGGCCGCAAGGTCGTCACGCTGCAAACATTGCCCGGTGACGCAGGCTCGCTGGAGGGCGATGCCGGCAAGGTCGGCGGTGTTGAATCACGAGCAAAACTGAGCCACTAAAGGGCATCCGTCACGTCCAATTTTGAGCCACGTTATCCACCTACCCTGCTGTTTTTTGCAGCAGTGGGGTGCAGGAGTGATCAACGTGAGCACATTGAGCAAATTGCGCCGCATGGTCCACCGTGACCACCTGAGCGTGCGCGAAGCCAGCCGAAGGCTGGGCATCTCCCGCAATACAGCCGCCAAGTGGCTCGAGGCCGACGAGATGGTCGAGCCCCGCTACCCCAAGCGGGCCTCTCTTCCCAGCGTTCTCGATCCCTACAAGGAACAGCTGGCCACCTGGCTGAAGGCCGACAGCCACCGCAACAAGCGCGAGCGCCGTGGCATCAAGGCCATGTTCCGGGCACTGCAGGCCATGGGCTACCCTGGCAGCCGAGGCCCGGTCTATGAGTTCGCCAAGCGCTGGCAGCAGGCACAGTCCGACGCGCCAACCCGAATGGCCTTCGTACCCATGAGTTTCGAGATGGGCGAGGCCTTCCAGTTCGACTGGAGCTGTGAGTACCTGTTCGTGGGCGGCATGCGCAAACGCCTGGAGGCTTCGCACACCAAGCTGGCGGCCAGTCGGGCCTTCATGCTCACCGCCTACTTCAGCCAGGCCCACGAGATGTTGTTCGACGCTCATGCCCGAGCCTTTGCTGCTTTTGGTGGCGTGCCGCGCCGGGGCATCTACGACAACATGAAGACCGCCGTCGACAAGGTTGGTCAGGGCAAGAGCCGCACCGTCAATGCGCGCTTCGAGGCCATGACGGGTCACTACCTGTTCGAGCCAGAGTTCTGCAACCGGGCCGCAGGCTGGGAGAAGGGTATCGTCGAGAAGAACGTGCAGGATCGCCGTCGTGGCATCTGGATGGAGGCAGCGGAACGCCGCTGGCCCGACCTGGAGAGCCTCAATGCGTGGCTGCACCAGGCTTGCCTGGACGCCTGGCATGAGCTGCCTCACCCCGAGTGGCCAGAGCTGACGATCGCCGACGTCTGGCAGCAAGAGCAGACGCACCTGATGCCCAACCCTGCGCCATTTGATGGCTATGTTGAGCAGATGGTGCGGGTGACGGCCACCTCGCTGATCCACTACCAGCGCAATCGCTACAGCGTGCCATGCGAGTGGGCCCACACCAGTGTCAGCGTGCGGGCTTATCCCGACCGCCTGGTGGTGGTCGGCCCCAACTCGGAACCGCCAGAACAGCCGGTGAGCCTGCCGCGCAGCTTCGAGCGTGGCCAGACCTTGTACGACTGGCGGCGCTACGTCAGCTTGCTCGAACGCAAGCCCGGCGCTTTGCGCAACGGCGCCCCCTTCAAGACCATGCCCGAGCCCTTGCAGCATCTGCAAGCGCACCTGCTTCGCCACCCTGGCGGCGACCGGGTGATGGCCCAGGTGCTCATGGCCATCACCCTGCACGGGCTCGATGACGTGCTGGTGGCCGTGGAGTTGGCGCTGCAATCGGGCCGCGTGAGTGCCGACCATGTGCTCAACGTGCTGGCCAGGCTCAAGGAGCCCCAAGCCGTGCAAAGCCTGCCTGAAGCAGCCTTGCCTTCACTGACGCTGCACGAGCCGCCTCAGGCCGACGTGTCGCGCTACGACAGCCTGCGCCAGTCCCAGGAGGATGACCATGTCCAATGACATCGCAGCAAGCCTCAAGGGCTTGAGCCTGCACGGCATGGCCAGTGCCTGGCCGGAACTGCTGGGCATCGCCCGGCTCAAATCGCTCGACCACGAAGCCCTTCTGCATCAGCTCATCAAGGCCGAGGGCGCGCACCGGGAAGTGCGCTCCATGGCCTACCAGATGCGGGTGGCCCGATTCCCTCACCACCGCGATCTGGCTGGCTTTGCCTTTGATCAGGCCCAAGTGGACGAGGCGCTGGTGCGTCAGCTGCACGAGTTCAAGTTCATCGACTCAGCCCACAACGTGGTCTTCGTGGGCGGCCCAGGCACGGGCAAAACACACCTTGCCACAAGCCTGGGCGTTCATGCCATCCGTGCGCATGGTAAGCGGGTGCGCTTCTTCTCGACCGTCGAGCTGGTCAATCTGCTGGAGGCCGAGAAAGCTCAAGGTAAGGCCGGGCAACTGGCGCATCGACTCATGTACGTGGATCTCGTCATCCTCGATGAGATGGGCTACTTGCCCTTCAGTCAAGCCGGTGGTGCCTTGCTGTTCCACCTGCTGTCCAAGCTGTACGAGCGCACCAGCGTGGTCGTCACCACCAACCTGTCGTTCTCGGAGTGGGCCAGCGTGTTCGGCGACGCCAAGATGACCACGGCGCTGCTGGACCGGCTCACCCATCACTGCCACATCGTCGAGACCGGCAACCAGAGCTGGCGCTTCAGGCACTCGACGCACAACCGTCTTCGATCACCAAAGCCACACGAACCAAAACAGCCAAAGGAGCACCCCAGACAGATCACGCAGTAGACTTATCCACATCCGAGCAGTCCATTTCTTCGTCAACTTAGTGGCTCAGTTTTGGACGTGACGCCTGGCTCAGTTTTGCTCGTGATTCAACAGCCAGGCAGATGATCTCGGTGAGCACCAGCAACCGAAGATCGCCCGGCGTGAAGACGTGGTGGTAATGCCAGACGGTGAACCCTGCAAACGCCACGAAGACAAAGGGCAGCAAGGGCCACCAGACGATGACCAGCCGGGCAAACTCACGCTGGCGCTGCAAACGATGGGGGGCCACCAGGGCCGGCGGCACCGGTTCCAGCCATTGGCGATGGCGCAACAGCGATTCGATGTCGGCCTTGGACAGGCCCTCCGGCACGTGGGTCACCTGGACAGCTCTCGGGCAGCCCCGATGCCGCCACCTCCCACCATATTAGAACAAGGCCCCGACAAAGACTCGACAAGAGGCGCCAATCTTGAGGCGACTCAAAAACTGACCACCACTGCCGTGCCCAGCACCTGGTTGCGGTCGTGGGCCCGCAGACTGCGGGTGTCGACGAACACCGGCTCGCTGGCCCAGTCCAGCCGGTACTCCAGCTTGAACAGGGTGTTGAGGTCCCAGCCGTAGTTCAGCCCCAGCGACAGCGCCCCGCGGTTGACGCCGCGCGCGCCCTCGGCCACCGCCGCAGGCTGGTAAGCGCCGTCGGCGTCGAGCAGGTACCGGGCGGTGGGCTGGCCCAGGCCATTGAAGGGGTCTTGCGTGGCATAGCCCAAGAGTCCTCCCCCGTTGGCGCGGTTCCAGAGGTGGTCCACCCGCAGCACCCCCTCCAGGCGGGGCGTGAACTTGTGGGCCACCAGCAGCGACAGGCCCTGCCAGCGGGCCTCGCGCAAGTCGCCATCGCGCCCGCCAATGGCCGCCTCGGCCTGGCGACCCAGGCTGAGCTGACCCTGCACCGCCCAGTCACCCCGGATGAACGAGGCATCCACCTCGAACAAATCCACCCGGCTGTCGCCCCGGGCCGCAGGGTGGGCATTAGGGGCGCGCCCATGCACCCCGGCCCAGCCAAAGCTCTGGAACTCGCCCCGGGCATAGTCCACCCGGTAAGCCAGCACGGGCGCCTGCTCGCCCTCGCCGCGGCGGCTGGTGTTCATGTTGGCCAGCACGGCCCGGCTCCACCACTTGCCGCGCACCAGCTCCAGGCCCGCGCCCACATAGTGCGTGGGCAGAGTGAAGTCGAACAGCAGGTTGTGGGTGATGAGCTTGTTCAGCTGAGGCTGCAGGTACTCGTAGCCCGACCAGTCGGGCATCAGGCCGGCGATGAAGCGGGTTTGCAGATCGGTCAGGGGCACGGCCACCGAGGCCTCATGCACCGGCGAGTTGCTGCCCTCGGCCACGGCCGTGGTGCTGCGCTGGGGCGCCAGGGTCAGGCGCCAGCGGGTGCCACTGTCCATCTCCTTGCGCAAATCCAGGGCGGCCATGCCCAGGTAGGAGTTGTCGTAGGTGTAGCCGCCGCTGGCGACCGGGTCCAGGAACAAAAACCCCGCCTGGTGCCGCCGCTGGTTGACCAGGTAGGTCGGGTCGGCCCAGCCGCCGATCTTCAGCCCCCGAAACCCCATCATCTCGCGCGAGTCTTCCAGCGCCTCGGTCTTGACCGCGATGCGGTTGAACTCGGTCTGCTGCTGGGCCTGCTCGGCCAGGTTGGCCTCCAGGCGCTGTTCCAGCTCGGCCACCCGGGCTTTCAGGGCGCGCAGCTCCTGCAGCAGGGCCTGTGTATCGGTCGGGGTCGTCGGGGGCTCGGCGGCGCTCACCATCCCGGCGCTGGCGCCCATCGTCAGCCACAGCAGCACCTGCGGGGTCGGACGCCCCCTGCGCATCACGGGTCTCAACTCACATCCCCGTCTTGAAGGTGGTGAAGATGCGCGTCATGCGGCGGCGGATGTCGTTGTTGACCACCACGGGCCGGGCCATCTTGCGCAGCGCGTCTTCCGAGGGGTAGACGGTGGGATCGGCGATCACCTCCGGGCGCACCAGCGCGCGGGCTGCCACATTGGGGTTGGCAAAAAACACCTTGTTGGTCAGCGAGGCGTGCACGTCGGGCCGCAGGATGTAGTTGATCCACTTGTGCGCATTGCCCGGCCGGGCCGCGTCGGCGGGAATGACCATCACGTCCATGAACAGCACGCCGCCGTTCTCGGGCAAGAGCGTTTCAATGCGCTGGCCCGTGCGGCCCTGCTCGGCCCGAAAGCGCGCGATGTTGAAGTCGCCCGAGTAGCCAAAGGCCATGCACAGCGAGCCCTGGGCCATGTCGTTGATGTAGCCCGACGAGCTGAACACCGTGATGTAGGGGCGGATGGCGCGCAGCAGCTCCGGCACGGCCTGGTAGTCGGCCATCTCGCGGCTGAACGCAGGCTTGCCCAGGTAGTGCAGGGCAGCTGGCACCAGCTCGGTGGCCGAGTCGAGCACCGACACGCCACAGCGGTGCAGGCGGCTGACGTACTCGGGCTTGAACAGCAAGTCCCACACATTGGCCGGCATGGGCAGGTCCCCCAGCGCCGCCTTGACCTTGTCCACATTGATGCCGATGGTGGTGAAGCCCCACAGCCAGTTCACCATGTGCTGGTTGCCCGGGTCCAGCCGGGCCATCTGGGCCTGCATCACCGGGTCGAGGTGGCGCAGGTTGGGCAGGCGCGACTTGTCGAGCTTTTGCAGCAGGCCACCGTCCAGCTGCATGCGGGCCCAGTACGAGGTGGGCACCACGATGTCGTAGCCGGTCTTGCCGGCCACCATCTTGGCGTGCAGGATCTCGTTGCTGTCGAAGTTGTCGTAGCGCACCTTGATGCCGGTCTCGCGCTCGAAGTTGGCAATCGTGTCCGGGGCGATGTAGTTCGACCAGTTGTAGATGTGCAGCACCTTCTCTTCGTCGGCCTGCGCCGGGCCGAGCGCGGCCACCGCGCAGGCCAGTGCGCACAGCATCTGGCGCGCCGGGCGATACCACGCCAGGCGACGACCAGCAGACCGCCCCAACAGGGGCAGAGACGAGGGGTACAAGGGCACGGTGCTCAGGGGAATGAAGCCCACACTGTACGTCAGCCCACCGCCCCCACCACCCTGGGAGGATCACCCGCTTGAGGGCCAGCCCGAGACCCAGGCCCCCCCTCGGATGGGTGCTGGCGGGCCCGCCGGTACGCCACACAGGCCTGGCCAAAGGCCTCGAACAAACGCCGCGACACGGGGTTGTGCTCGGCCCGCCACTCCGGGTGCCACTGCACGCACAGGTTGAAGCCCGGCGCCCCCGGGCTGGTGAAGGCTTCCACCACGCCATCCGGCGCACGCGCCTCGACCCGCAGCCCAGGGGCCAAATCACGCACCCCCTGGCCATGCAGGCTGTTGACCATCACCCCGCCACAGCCCCGTCCAGCATCCAGCACCTCGGGCGGCAAGCCGGCCAGCAACTGCGCCAGCAGCCCCCCCGGCGTGAGCGTGACCGGGTGGGCCAGCCCCCACTCCTCGTCCACCGGCAGGGTGTCGTCGCTGCGGTGGTCCATCAAGCCGGGCTGCTCGTGCACCGCCTGGTGCAGCGAGCCCCCCAGGGCCACATTCACCTCCTGAAAGCCCCGGCAGATGCCCATCAGCGGGATGCCACGCGCCAGGGCCTCGCGGATCAGGGGCAAAGTCCAGGCGTCGCGGTCCGGGTCCAGCGGCAGGCTGGGGTCGTGCACCGCCTCACCAAAATGGCTGGGGTGCACGTTGGAGGGCGAGCCCGTCAGCAGCACGCCATCGGCCACATCCAGCAGCGTGCCCAGTTCGTCCACGGGCGCCGCCGGCACCACCAGGGGCACGGCCCCGGCCAGGCGCACGGCCTCCACGTACTTGCGGCTGACGATCTGAAAGGGCAGGCGCTCCACCTCGCGGTGACACGCGGGCAGCAGCACCACGGGGGGCCGGGCCAGCGCCGAGGCCAGGCGGGGTATCGGTTGGACAGCAGGGGTGGTCATGCCCCACATCCTGCAACCCATGTGCCAAGCCCCGCAAGGGGGTGCGCTGCAGCCTGGATGGCCGACAATGGCCGCATGAATGCTTCAGCCCCCATGACCACCTTGCGCTATCTGGTGTTTGACCTCAGCGAAGGCACCGATGAGGTGCACACCTTGGATGCCCTGGCCTCGGTAACGGCGGATCAGCGCGATGCGCTGGCCCAGGAAGCCGAGATGGTGCGCGCCTGGTGCCGCACGCGGTTTCCGCAGGGGCCCGGACCGCTGGAGAACGGCCACCCCTGGGATGAAGACCTGCAATGGCAGGTGGAGGGTGCATGGCACACCCTCAGCTGGTCGCTGTCGGGTGACGCGGCGTTTGCCCAGGCCTTCGAGGCGGCCTGGGTGCCGCGCGACTGATCAGTTGCGACGCGGCGGGGGGGTGTAGCCCGTGCGCTCGAGGTGGCGGAAGGTGATGCGGCCCTTGCTCAGGTCGTAGGGCGACATCTCCAGCGACACCTTGTCACCCGCCAGGATGCGGATGTGGTGCTTTTTCATCTTGCCCGAGGTGTAGGCCACCAGCTGGTGACCGTTGTCGAGCGTGACGCGGAAGCGCGAGTCCGGCAGGACTTCGTCCACGACACCTTGCATTTCGATGAGTTCTTCCTTCGCCATGATCTCTCCACTGGGGCCCTGATCGGACCGGCCGTCCTGCCGGACGGAACCCGTTATTGTAACATCCGGGCATCTCAGATGTGAATCAGGCCGCCTCGGCCGTGCCCGCCCCACCGGCCCATGACGCGCGCACGATCGGCCTGGTCGGGCTCGGCGCACGGGGTGGGGCAGCGCACGGCAGCCCGCCTGGCGCTCACGCCGGGTCGTCCGGCGGTGCCTTCGGTGCCCGGCTCGCGTCCTTGAACCGCTCGGGCCTGTAGACATTGCCGTCGCGCTGAACGCGGGGGCGCGGCGCGCCGTCCCCCGAGGAGCCACCGGGTTGGCGGCTGCGCTGCATCAGGTCATGAACCACCTGCTGGGCTTGCCGCTTCGAGGTGCGGCCATACCGAATGACCTGCCAGCGACGCTGGCACCAGCCGCTGAACGCGTGCCACTGGCGCACCGCCCAGCGGTCCAGGCGTGCACGCCGTTGTGGCCCCAGCGCCAGGCGCACCAGCAGGGCCAGGCACACCGCCGCCACCAGCACCGCCATGACTTGCTCGACTCCCATCGCTCCACCTTCCAACATCTGCACCGCTTGCTCAGCCCATGGTAGCGCCTGTCGGCGCCAGCGTGGCCACGATCCGATCCCGGCCCTGGGCCTTGGCCTCGTACAGATTGCGGTCGGCCTCGCGCAAGGCCAGGTCAGGGTCGCCACCGCCGTACTGCACCACGCCCAGACTCATGGTGACGCGGAATGAGCGTCCCTTGGCCATGAAATCCTGCTCGCGCAGGCGCACCGCCAATTTCTCCGCCACCGCCTGGGCCCCCTCCAGGGTGGTGTCCGGCAACAGCACCACAAACTCTTCACCGCCGTAGCGGGCGGGCAGGTCCACACGCTCGCGGGTGTGCTGCCGCAACAAGCGCGCCAGTTGCCGCAGCACCTCGTCGCCCATGGCATGCCCCCATTCGTCGTTGACATGCTTGAAGTGATCGATGTCCATGATCAGCACGCTCATGGGCAACCCATGGCGCTCATGGCGGTGGGCCTCGCGGTAGAGCTGGCTCATGAAAGCGCGGCGGTTGGCCAGCCCGGTCAGCGCATCGGTCAGCACCAGGGCCCTCAGGGCCAGTTGCCGGCGCTGCAGCAGCCAGGCCAGCAAGAACAGCACGCCTGACAAGGGCACCAGGGCCAGCAGGGCTGTCAAGCGCACCCACACATCCCACCAGGGGGTCAGCGGCTCACCCACGTACACCGGGCGGTTGAGCAAGAAGGCGTAGGGGATGAGGTCCATGTACTGCGCAGCTTCGTGCACCACCAGCACCGCCATCCCCGACCACAGCGCCCAGCGCAACTGCGCCATGCTGAACAGGCCCCGGCCCACGACGAAGGTGATGAGCAGGAACATGCCCATGGGCGTGTCCTGGATGCCCATGCCCAGCGACACAAGCCACAAACCCAACAGGCTGGGCACCAGCACGGCCTGCACCGCCCATGGGCTGGGTGTCGTGTCGGCTCGGCGACGCCAGGCCCACACGGCCCAACCCAGCATCCACAGCATCAGCACCCCGTGAGCGCCCTGCAGCAGGGGCCAGGCACTGTCGCGGAAGGCGCCGGCCGCCGCCGGGTGCAGCACCGGGGCCCATTGCAGCAGCCACAGGCTGGCCAGGATGGGACCAATGGCCAGGGTGTAGAGCACGATGCTGGAGCGGTCTGCCCGCTGGGCCACCCGCTGCTCCAGGGTGCTGAGCCAGGCGGGCGTTTTCATGAGGCCTCCCTCACCCGGGCGCGGCTGCGCACCCGGTTGCGGCCCTCGGCCTTGGCCCGGTACAGCTCCCGGTCGGCGGCGGCCAGGATGGCCTCGGCCTCATCGCCCAGGCTTTCCACCAGCCCGATGCTGATGGTGACGCCATAGGCCGCCTCGCCATGCCGGAAGCGCTGGGCGGCCACGGTGGCGCGCAAGCGCTCGCACACACGTTGCGCATCGGCCAGGCGGGTCTGGGGCATGAGCAGGGCAAACTCTTCGCCGCCCAGGCGGGCGGGCACATCGGTGGGCGCACGCACCGAGCCCAGCATCACCGCCCCCAGGGTGCGCAGCACCTCGTCGCCCGCATGGTGGCCATGGCGGTCATTCACCCTTTTGAAGTGGTCGGCATCCAGCAAGGCCACGCACAGGGGCTGGCCGCTGCGGCCCTGGCGGCTGAGTTCGTCATGCAGGCAGGCCATGAAGCGGCGGCGGTTGGCCAGGCCTGTCAGCTCATCGGTGTTGGACAGCTGCGTGAGCGAGGCGTGCATCTCGTCCAGCCGCCGAAACAGCACCATCAGCAAGAACATCAACACCACGAACCCGGCGTAAAACACGTAACCGCGCCAGAAGGCGAACCACCACACGGGCTCGTCCCGCACAAACAAGCCCTGACCCAGCGCCGGCGCGTACGACCAGGCCTTCAGCAGCACGCCGGCATCGTGCCCGACCAGCAGCGCCGAGCACACGATGTAGGCCATGACCATGATCCGCATGGGAAACAGCAGCAGGCCAATCGCCAGCACCCCGATCAGGATCAGGGTGGCCCCCGTGGTGTAGCTGCCCGCCAGCACGGTGATGACGGTGTAGCCCAGCCCGATGGACAGGCACACCAGCAAACTGGCGCCATCTGCCCGGGCACGCTCGGCCCGCCGGGCCCACACCGCCCAGGCCGATCCCAGGTTGACCACGATGCACAGCACCATCAGCGCCTGGATGGTCCACATCGAGGGCAGGTGCAGGCTGCCGCGGATGTCGTCCCGGGTGAGCGCCCAGCCATGCCCCACCAGGATCATGATGAAAAAAGGCGTGCTGGACCACACCGCGAACAACACGCGGTGCGCGGGGGTGCCACTGACAAAAATCCGGTCAAAAAACTCACGCACGACGGCGATTCCTGGCGACCCCACCCCTGTGGGGCACGGTCTGCGGTGGATGAACCATGGGCAGGTTATCGGCACCTGGCCCCGTTGCCCAAGCGGCCTGGGCGTGCATACCGCACAGGCCGCGCCGTCTAGGCTATGCTTCTTGCATGATCCTGATTCTGCGCTGGTTTCTCCTGGCATCGGCCCTGCTGCTGCTCACGCAGCTCAACATCGGCATTGACGTCGCCTCGTTTGGCTCCGCCCTGTGGGCCGCGTTCATCATCGGCCTGCTCAACGCCTTCGTGCGGCCACTGCTGATCGTGCTGACCCTGCCGGTCACGGTGCTCACCCTGGGCCTGTTCCTGTTCGTGATCAATGCCCTGACCTTCCAGATGGCCTCCAGCCTGCTGGATGGGCTCCAAGTGCGCGACTTCTGGGCCGCCCTGCTGGGCTCGATCCTCTACAGCGTCTGGGGCTTGATCATCGACGTGGCGCTGCAGCGCTTGTTCAGCCAACGCCGGGGTGCGCCGCCGGTGGTCTGAACCACTGGTGCCAGGCCTGCCCTCACAGCGGCGTCAGACGCCGCCGCAGCCCGGCCAGGGCGTGATCAACCGTGGCCGCCCGCACAGCCGCCCGATCGCCCTCGAAGTGGTGGCACTGGGCGTGGGCTGCCCCCTCGCGGTGGGCCCAGGCGATCCACACCGTGCCCACCGGCTTGGCCGCGGAGCCTCCCGTGGGGCCGGCAATGCCGGTGACCGCCACGGCCCAATCCGCCCCCCGGCCCGAGGGTGTGTGCGCCAGCGCCCCCCGGGCCATGGCCAGGGCCACCGGCTCGCTGACGGCACCATGCTCGGCCAGCAGTGCGGGCGGCACGCCCAGCAGCTCGGTCTTGGCCTCGTTGCTGTAGGTCACCCACCCCCGATCAAACCAGACGCTGGAGCCGGCCAGCTCGGTGCAGCAGGCCGCGATCAGGCCGCCGGTGCAGGATTCGGCCGTGACGAGACGCTCACCCCGGTCCAGCAACAAGGCGGCCAGGGCCTCAACGGCGGGCAGGAAGCGGATGGTGTCCATGGAGGGCTCCTCAGGGTGTGGGCCAGGGCGGTAAAGGGCTGTACAGGGTTATCAACGGTACAACACGGTTCAAGGCCGGGATCGTTGGCCGACACGGTCAGCGCGCTCAGCCCAGGATGCCGACGGCCGGGCTGCCGTCCCGCCAGGTCACGGCCAGGGCCAGCAGCAGCAGGGCACAGCCAGCGGCCACCAGGTCATCCACCATGATGCCCAGGCCCTGGCGCCAACCGATGGGCGCGCCGGGGCGCGGTTTGAACAGGCCATCGGCCCAGCCCACCGGGCCCATCTTCACCATGTCGAACACCCGGAAGGTGAGCACGGCCACCAGCTCGCCCTGCCAATCCAGCGGTGAGGCCACCCACAGCACCAGCCAGATGGCCCAGACCTCGTCCCACACCACCGAGCCCGGGTCGGCCACGCGCAGGGCCTGGGCCGTGCGCGTGCAGGCCCAGCAGCCCACCAGCCAGCCCACCGCCAGCAGCAGCGCCCAGTAGGCATCGGCCAGGGGGCCCCGGCCCCACCAGTCGTCCAGCACGGCATACACCAGCCAGCCCCAGAGCGTGCCCACCGTGCCCGGCATGAGCGGGCTGAGGCCACTGCCCCCGCCAAAAGACAGCAGGTGCGCGGGGTGCGACAGCATCAGCCGCACGGTGGGGCGGCGCGGCGGGCCACCCACGGGTGGCGTTTGGGGTGGCGTGCTGGGCGGCGTGTGGAGCGCGTCGGGGCCCTCTGGCGCTTCTGACGCGCTCATGCGCCCTCCTTGAAGTGGTCAAACGACTGCCAGCGGTTAGGCACCGCCACCCGGGGCGGGTCACCGGGCCAGGGGTCCAGCTCGCCGCGCCACAGGCGCAGGCCGGGTTCGGCCTCGATGGCGCCGATGCGGCTCAGGCGCAGGCCCAGGCTGTCGCCCACCGCCTGCACCTGGGCGCGGCGCTCGGCCGCTGCTGTGAACACCAGTTCGTAGTCATCGCCACCGGCCAGGATGCAGTCCAGGCGTTCGGCCTCGGGGCGGCCCAGCAGCACCGGGCTGACCGGCAGCGCGTCCAGCACCACCGAGGCCCCCACACGGCTGCGCTTCAGAATATGGCCCAGGTCGCCCAGCAGGCCGTCAGACACGTCCAGCGCGGCCGTGGCCAGGCCCCGCAGGCCCAGGCCCAGGGCCACCCGGGGCTGCGGGCACTCCATGGCCAGGCGTGCGGCATCAAACGCCTCGGCCGAGAGGCTGGGGTGCAACCGGCCCCGGAAGGCCTCCAGGGCCAGGCGGGCCTCGCCCGGGGTGCCGCTCACCCACAGGTCGTCACCAGGGCGGGCGCCGCTGCGCAGCAGGGCCTGGCCCGGGGGCACCTCGCCAAACACGGTGATGCCAATGGCCAGCGGCCCCGCCGTGGTGTCGCCCCCGATCAGCTCGCAATCGTGTTCGTCGGCCAGGTCGAACAGCCCCCGGGCGAACTCGCGCAGCCAGGGCGCGTCCACGCGCGGCAGGGTCAGCGCCAGGGTGAAGCCCAGGGGCTGCGCCCCGCAAGCCGCCAGGTCCGACAGGTTCACCGCCAGGGCCTTGTGGCCCAACCGGGCCGGATCGACCGTGGACAGAAAGTGCCGCCCCTCCACCAGCGTGTCGGTGGACACGGCCAGCTGCAGGCCCGGCGCCGGCGCGATGACCGCGCAATCGTCGCCATTGCCCACCACCGCGCGGCGCGGGCCCTGGCCCGCCGGGCGGTGGAAAAACGTCTCGATCAGATCGAATTCACCCAGGCTCATGGTGTGATTGTCGCGCCAAGTGGTGGTTATTGCGGTCATCCACACGCCTGCAGGCTGCGGAGTTCCTAGAATCAGGGGGTTCGGCCGCGCTCTTGCCGCCACGCCACCCAAGGCCCCCTCATGACCACCCCTGAAGAAAAACGCGCAGAACTCAAGAAGGCCGCCCTCGAATACCACGAGTGGCCCACGCCCGGCAAGCTGGCCATCAGCGCCACCAAGCAGCTCACCAACCAGCGCGATCTGGCCCTGGCCTACTCGCCCGGGGTGGCGGCGCCCTGCGAAGAAATCGTCGAGAACCCGGTCAACGCCTTCAAGTACACCAGCCGGGGCAACCTGGTGGCGGTCATCACCAACGGCACGGCCGTGCTGGGCCTGGGCGACATCGGCCCCCTGGCCGCCAAGCCGGTGATGGAGGGCAAGGCCGTCCTCTTCAAGAAGTTCGCCGACATTGATGTGTTCGACATCGAGATCAACGAGAAGGACCCCCAGAAGCTGGTCGAGATCATCGCCAGCCTGGAGCCCACCTTCGGCGGCATCAACCTGGAAGACATCAAGGCCCCGGACTGCTTCTATGTCGAGCGCCAGTTGCGCGACCGCATGAAGATCCCCGTGTTCCACGATGACCAGCATGGCACGGCCATCGTCGTGGGCGCCGCCCTGCTCAATGGCCTGAAGGTGGTGGGCAAGGACATCAAGCAGGTCAAGCTGGTCACTTCCGGCGCGGGCGCGGCCGCCCTGGCCTGCCTGCAATTGCTGGTGAAGCTGGGCATCCCCCGCGAGAACATCTGGGTGACGGACCTGGCCGGCGTGGTCTACGAGGGCCGCACCGAACTGATGGACCCGGACAAGGCCCAGTTCGCCCAGAAAACCGATCAGCGCAAGCTGACCGAAGTCATCGAAGGCGCCGACATCTTCCTGGGCCTGTCGGCCGGTGGTGTGCTCAAGCCCGAGATGGTGGCCAAGATGGCCGCCAAACCCATCATCTTTGCGCTGGCCAACCCCACGCCCGAGATCCTGCCCGACGAGGTCAAGGCCGTGCGTGACGACGCCATCATGGCCACCGGGCGCACCGACTACCCCAACCAGGTCAACAACGTCCTGTGCTTCCCGTACATCTTCCGGGGTGCACTGGATTCCGGCGCCACCACCATCACCGACGAGATGGAAATCGCCGCCGTGCACGCGATTGCCGAGCTGGCCCAGGCCGAGCAAAACGAGGTGGTGGCGGCGGCCTATGCCGGCTCCAACCTGAGCTTCGGGCCCGAGTACCTGATCCCCAAGCCGTTCGACCCACGGCTGATGATCAAGATCGCGCCGGCCGTGGCCCGCGCGGCCGAGGCCTCGGGCGTGGCCCTGCGCCCCGTCACCGACTACGTGGCCTACACCGAGAAGCTGCAGAGCTTTGTCTACGCCTCGGGCAACACGATGAAGCCCATCTTCAGCGTGGCCAAGCGCGCCAAGCACAAGCGCATCGCCTATGCCGAAGGTGAGAACGAAGGCGTGCTGCGCGCCGCCCAGATCGTGGTGGACGAAGGCATCGCCCGGCCCATGCTGATTGGCCGGCCGGCCGTGATCGAGCAGCGCATCGAGCGCTTTGGTCTGCGCCTGAAGGTGGGCACGGACGTGGACGTGGTCAGCACCGAGAACGATCCCCGCTACCGCGACTACTGGCAGGCCTACCACCAGCTGACCGAGCGCAAGGGCGTGACACAGCAGATGGCCAAGATCGAAATGCGCCGCCGGCTGACGCTGATCGCCTCGATGCTGGTGCACAAGGGCGATGCCGATGGCCTGATCTGCGGCACCTGGGGCAACCATGCCCTGCACCTGCACTACATCGACCAGGTGATCGGCAAGCGCGAGGGCGTCAAGACCTATGGCGCCATGACCGGCCTGATCCTGCCGGGCCGCACGGTCAACATCCTGGACACGCACATCAACTACGACCCCACGGCGGCACAACTGGCCGAGATCACCGTCATGGCGGCCGAAGAGATGATTCGCTTCGGCCAGCGCCCCAAGGCCGCCTTGCTGTCGCATTCGAACTTTGGCTCCAGCAACCAGCCCTCGGCGGTGAAGATGCGCGAGGCCCTGGCCCTGATCCAGGAACAGGCCCCCTGGCTGGAGATCGACGGCGAGATGCACGGCGACACCGCCCTGGACGAGCCCTACCGCCAGCACCTGATGCCCAACAGCACCCTGAGCGGCGAGGCCAATCTGCTGGTGTGCCCCAACATCGACGCGGCCAACATCTCGTACAACCTGCTGAAAGTTGCAGCTGGTAACAATATCGCGCTGGGCCCCGTGTTGCTGGGTGCGGCCAAGCCGGTGTGCATCCTGACGCCCTCGGCCACGGTGCGCCGCATCGTCAACATGACGGCCATGACGGTGGCCGACGCCAACGCCGTGCGCTGAAGCGCTGACGCACCGCAGGTGCTGGGCTCCGGGCTGTCAGCCCTGGGGCTGATAGCACAGCGTGTCAATCCCCCGTGAAAAGGCCCCTGCCCCGGCATTTGCCAGGGTCAGGGGCCTTGAGCTTTTGGGCCGTTTTCTATAGCATCACGGCTTTCACGATGAAGCCGCGTCAGCAGACGGTAACCCCGCAGGATACACCCAATATGGTGCCCCGCTCACTTCCGATGGCAGGTCCACAGGCAAGCCACCGGGCAAGCGTTTCCAGCCGCCGTCCATTCGTGGCCTGGCTGGGCACTCTGGCACTGGGACTGAGCCTGCTGGCCCCGGCGCAAGCCCGCCCTCCCTCGCCCCCCGTGTCCACCTCCGGTTTGCCGGTGGTGGCGTTGTCGGAGTTGCCCGTGCAGGCCCGCAAGGTGCATGGGCAGATTCTGGCAGGTGGCCCCTTCCGGTACGAGAAGGACGGCACGGTGTTTGTCAACCGCGAGCGCCTGCTGCCTCGTCAGGCCCGTGGCTTCTACCGTGAATACACCGTACCCACGCCGGGCTTGCGGCACCGGGGCGCCCGGCGCATCGTGTGCGGCGGCAAGGTGGTGACGCTGCCTGAAACTTGTTTCTACACCGAGGATCACTATCAAAGTTTTCGCGAGATTGATCCTCAGCGTTGACAAAGCGCCTCACAGCGCTCATCGTTCTTCTGTTCTTTTGTCCTGACCTTCAACCTGGCCCCACGGGGCACCGCTTCGGCAACTGCTCTCAAGGCCCACAGTGATCATGTTGTTGCAATCCGTTCGACCCAACATCGTTCAAGCCATCCGCGCCTACCGCCCGGAAGATTTGCAACAGGCGGCCAATGCGGCCGGCCACCACTTCCTGTACACCAACCTCAGGGGTGCCAAGACCAAGCAAGACGTCCTGGACATCATTGCCCGTGACTTCCTTTTCCCGGATCACTTTGGCAAGAACCTGGACGCCCTGTACGACTGCATGACCGACATGGTGCACAAGTCGGGCCCGCAGCCTGGCTTCGTGGTGGTGCTGGAGCTGATCCCTGGCGGTACCGAGTTCGACCGCGAATCGCGCGAGCAGCTGCTGGACGCCTTCCGCGACGCCGCCGATTTCTGGGGCGAGCGCAAGGTACCCTTCCGCGTGTTCTATTCCATGGCCCTGTCGGGCAAGGAATCGGCCGGCAACTGGGACAAGGCCGACGTGGCCCAGAACGACGCCACCGTCAAGCCGGTGAAGGTGTCGAAAAACGCGGTGCAGCCCATCGTGATGAACCTGCCGCCCATGAGCAGCGTGTTCGACACCGGTGCCCTGCTGGCTGCCGCCTGAGCTGCACCCTGCGCCCCCCCCCCGGACAACCGGCCCTGACGCATCGGCGGCGGGCCGGTTTTTTGATGCCTCAGCGCCGCGCACGCATGCGCCAGGCGTCCAACTGGCGCGCCAGCGAGGGGGTCTGCTGCCCAAGGTAGGTCGGGGCGATCAAGGTCACGGATGCGGGCTCGATGCCCAGCTCGCGCAGCCCCGGCAGGCGGCCGCTGAGCACGTTGTCCACCTTCATCGAATCCAGGTTGTCGGGTGACATGGGCGGCTCTCCGGGCAGGCAGGCCAGCACGGCGGCCTGGAGGCGCCCCACGGCCATGGGCACGGGCAGCACCGGGCGGGGATGCCCGCTGGCGCGGCCGGCCAGGCGCACGAGGTCGGCCAGGGTCAGCACCTCGGGGCCACCCAGCTCGTAGGTTTGCCCCACCAGGGTGGGGTCGGTCACGGCACGCACCACGGCACGGGCCACGTCCTCCACCCACACAGGCTGGAAGCGCGCGTGGGCACCCGCCAGAGGCATCACCGGCGCCAGGCGCAGCAGCCGGGCAAACAGGTTCAGGAAGCGGTCGTGCTCGCCAAAGATCACGCTGGGCCGCAGGATGACCAGGGGCACGCCCGAAGCCTTCAGCGCCGCCTCGCCCAGGGCCTTGCTGCGCAGGTAGTTGGAGGGCGCCTGGGCCGCCTGCTCCGGCACCCCCAGCGCGCTCACGTGCACCAGGCGCTGCACGCCAGCGGCGCGGCAGGCCGCCGCCACACGCTGCGGCAGCATCACGTGCACCTGCTCGAAGGCCTGCGGCGTGCCATGCAGGATGGCGATCAGGTTGATCACCACGTCGGCACCGCGCAGCACGGCGGCCAGATCGGCCTCCTGGTGCACATCGGCGGTCACCACATCCACCTGCGGCAGCGGAAACAGGTGCTTGCCCCGCTCACGACGGCGCGAGGGCACCACGATGCGGGCCACCGCCAACGCCCCCCCCGCCGTCTGGGCCGATTGCAACTGCTCGCACACCGCCCGGCCCACGAAGCCGGTTCCACCCAGCACAACGATCCGATTCATCTGATTGACTCCTGCGTCCAAGGTCTGTGCGCCCGGTGCCACTCCGGCGTCATGGCAGTCATGGCAGATCGCCCGCTTCGGCGGGTGCACCCGTTTGCCGAGGCCCGATGGTGGCCCCCAGGCGATTGTTGATCGACAGGGGGTGGCCGTGCAGCACGTGGGCATACACCACCGCGTTGGCCAGCACCTTCTTCACATAATCGCGCGTTTCGGTGAAGGGCACGTTCTCCACCCAGGCGGCCGCTTCCATCGTGGGGCCTTGCCGCCAGCGGCGCGGCCGGCTGGGGCCCGCGTTGTAGGCCGCAGCCGCCAGGGCCTCCGTGCCCTGGAAGTCGTCCAGCACCAGCTTCAGGTAGCCCGCGCCAATGCGCAGGTTGGTGTCCAGGTCGTTGATCATCTCCGGGCTGTACGGGATGCCCAGCTTGCGGGCCGTCCAGGCGGCGGTGGCCGGCATCACCTGCATCAGGCCCGAGGCGCCCACATGCGAGCGCGCAGCGATGATGAAGCGCGACTCCTGGCGGATCAGGCCGTACATGTAGGACGGCGGCAAGCCCACCTCACGCGCGGCCCGCAACACGTCGTCGCGGAAGGGCGTGGGGTAGCGCTGCGACAGGTCGATCACGCTGCGGGTGCGCTCGCTGGTGTTGATGCAGCGGTCCCAGATGGCGCGGGCGCAGGCGACATCGGCCACGGCCAGCAGTTGCCGGTCGGTGAAGCCGCCCGGGGTGCTGTAGCGCAGGTTGAAGTTCCACTCGCGCACGGCCTCGCTGCGCAGGCCCAGGGCAAACAGGCGCAAGGAGCGGTCCACGCCCGGGTGGCTCAGCGCCCACTGACGCTCGGCCTCGGTCAGGGCCGCGGGGGCCGTGATGGCCGGGTGGGGGCGGCGATGCAGGGTTTCGTGGGCCAGCTGGCCATAAAAGCTCAGCGGGTTGATGGCCTCGGCCAGCAGGGCGCGGGCCGCCTGGCGGGTGGCCTCGCCGGCGGCCCCGGCGGGTGCGCGGCCCAACAAGGCGCGGGCCTTCCAGTAACGCCAGGTGTCTTCCTGCTGCATCTCGGCGGGCATGGCGTCGATGGCCTGCTCCACCAGGGCC
>JBKBMV010000024.1:0-38305 GCA_046295615.1 Aquabacterium sp. | reverse complement strand
TGCGGCCACCTCGCGCTTACGTTTGCTCTCACCCATCTGGTGAGTGTGCCAAATCCGGTCACACCCGCGCCAGCTCTGGCTCAGCGTGCGATCATGGGCGCTGAACTGCCGGATTTAGGATGATCCTTTCTTGCGGTCACCAAAGAAGCTCAGCAGGGTGGGGATGATGCCGTTGGGTGATCGATGGGGACGCTGCCTCATCTGGCCCTGCTCTTCGTATTCGTTGAGGGTGTCGCCAGCCACCAGCACGCTGTTTGGATCGACACCGAGATGTTGAACGAGCGCGTGAAGCGTGCTGCCCTTGTTCACGCCCTTGGGCAAGAAGTCCAGGTAGCGCCCAGCCGAGTAGAGCACGTCGCAATCCAGCTCCTCCGCCAGCTGCTACAACGCCGGGGTCATGGCATCAGGCTCGCAGTAGTACGAGCAGCGCCGTTGTTGGGGCACGTCCTGTCGTGTGTAGGCAGGATGATCTGCCATCACCCGCTCGACGGCGTGCTCGCCCGGCCATCGTTGTTCGATCTGTGATTGGATGGGCTGCACCGGCTGAAGGGTGCTGCCTTCGACGATCGTGGCGCCCACATCACAAATGATGTATTTGGGCTGCGGGATGGTGGGGTCTGCCAGCAGGGGCATCACCGATTCAAGGCCACGTCCAGTCACAAAGATCAAATCGACGTTCTGGTGCATGGTGACCAGTTGGTAGAGCCGATGCCTTGCGGCGGCGTCACCTGCCAGGAAGGTGCCGTCCAGATCGGTGGCCAAGATCATGAGGTGCTCCTGCTGAATAACATTTGCGCAAATGTAAAATGAAATGGCCTGCAGCGTGCGGCAGCTCGGAAACACCAGACCGTGGCCTTGGGTTATCTGTGCTGGGCGCCAGGTGTGCCTGGGAGGGGCTCGCGCCGGTGGATAATCTCGTCATGCGCATCGCCACCCTGTTTCTGCTGCTGCTGTTGGGCGTTGTCCAGGCCGAGTTGTGGCTGGGCAAGGGTGGTTTGCCCCGCGTGTGGGCTTTGCAGGAGCAGGTCACGGCCTTGCAAAGGGCCAATGAGCAGGCGCAGTTGCGCAACGATCAGTTGGCCGCCGAAGTACGAGACCTGAAAGAAGGTCTGGACATGGTGGAAGAGCGAGCCCGCCTGGAGCTGGGCATGCTCAAACCCGATGAGCTGTACGTGCACTTCAGCCACGATGCCACCTCAGCCCAGACGACACCTGCAGCCCAGACGACACCTGCAGCCCCTGCCGTGCAGGGCTCGGCCACTGCCCGTCCATGAGCCTGCTGCAGCTGTGGCTGAGCCCCTGGTTTGATCTGTGGGGCGCTCCGGTAACGCGCCTTGAAGTGCTGGCCGTGGTGTTGTCCCTGGGCATGGTGATCCTGAACCTGCGCGTGAACCCGTGGGCATGGCCTTTGGCCATGGCTGCATCGCTCTTGTATGGCGTGTTGTTTCATCACTATGGGCTGTACGGTGAGGCTGCCTTGCAGGCGGTGTTCGTGCTCGTCTCCTTCTGGGGTTGGTGGCAGTGGTTATGGGGCCGCGATGAGCATCAGCAGGCCTTGGCAGTTCGCCCGCTACCCCGGCGGCGTTGGTGGCAGGGGCTGATGTTCTGGGCCGTGGCGTGGGTGTTGATCGGCGGCTTTATGGATCATTACACCGACTCCACCGTGCCCTACTGGGATGCCTTGCCGACGGCGGGCAGCCTGTTGGGCCAGTGGTGGCTGGCCCGCAAGTGGATCGACAACTGGCCCGTGTGGCTGATGGTGAATGTGGTCAGTGTGGCCTTGTTTGCCTACAAGCTGATGTGGCTGACCGCCGTGCTGTATGCCGTGTTCGCGGTGTTGTCGCTGGCGGGTTGGCAGGCCTGGCGCCGCTTGCATCAGCAGTTGGTTGCCGAGGCGGTGTGAGATGGGGCGGGTGATCGCGCTGCTGGGCGCTGAAAGCACCGGCAAAACCTCTCTGAGCTTGGCGCTGGCGAAGGCCTTGTCCCAGCAAGGGCGTCAGGTGACGGTTGTGCCCGAAGGCTTGCGCCAGTGGTGTGATCTGCACGGTCGAACCCCCAGGGTGGATGAGCAGCAGGCCATCGCTGAGGCACAGACCGAGGCGATTGAGCGCGCCGCCGCCGTGTCCGAGGTGGTGATTGCCGACACCACCTCCCTGATGACGGCCGTGTACTCGCACCTGCTGTTTGGCGACATGGGGCTGTATGCCCCGGCCATCCAGGCCCAGCGCAGCGTGGCCTTGACCCTGCTGACGGGGTTGGATCTGCCCTGGGTGGCCGATGGTTTGCAGCGTGATGGAGCCCATGTGCGTGGCCCGGTGGATGCCGCTGTGCGCGAGGTCTTGCTGCGGGAAGGCCTGCCGCATGCGGTGATCTACGGTCAGGGTGAGCATCGGGTAAAACAAGCCTTGGCGGCCGTGGATGCCTGCTTGCTGCGGGTGAATGTGCCCAGGAACACAGCGCCTGGGCCTCGCTGGCGCTGGATCTGCGAGCGCTGCGACGATGGCGATTGCGAGCAGCACTGGCTGCCCCGCTCATGAGCCAGGCGCAGGTGATGCCGTTGGCGCTGACGGTGTTGTGGCAAGACGAGCACCTGGTGGTGGTGCACAAGCCCAGCGGCTGGCTGGTCCACCGCACGGGGCTGGATGCGCATGAGCATCGCATCGTGCTGCAGGTGTTGCGTGATCAGTTGGGGCGCCACGTGTACCCCGTCCATCGACTGGACAAGGGCACCTCAGGGGTGCTGGTCATGGCGTTGTCGCCCGAGGTGGCGCGCATGCTGGCCGAGCAGTTCGAGCAACGACAGGTGCACAAGCGCTATCTGGCTCTGGTCAGAGGGTGGCCCGTAGACGCCTGGCGGGTGGACCATCCCTTGAGGCCTGACGATGCGCCGCCAGAGGCCCCTGTGCAAGAGGCCCAGACCGACTTCATCACCCTGGCCCGATGGAGCCTGCCCATCCCCGTGGACCGCTACCCCAGCACCCGTGTGGCCTTGGTGCAGGCCGAGCCGCACACCGGGCGCCGTCACCAGATACGCCGCCATTTGAAACACGTGGCCCACCCCATCATTGGCGACGCCAACCACGGCAAGGGGGCGCACAACCGCTGGTGGGCAGAGCACCTGGGGGTGCAGCGTTTGTGGCTGCATGCTGCCACATTGAGCTTGGCGCACCCCGTGACGAAGCAGCTCATGCACTGGCGTTCGCCCGTGACGGATGGGCTGCTCAATGCCGATTGGCACGCGCTCTTGGCCCGCGGTGACTGGCAGTGGCAGGCCAGTCACACGCCCGCATCATTGCAGGCGCTCTGAGCCGGGTGCGGCATCGTGGGTGAACAGCTCTTCGGCGTCGATGGCGTCGAAGTGGTAGAGCTGGCCACAAAATTCGCAGCCGATCTCCACCCGGCCTTGTTCGGCCACGATGCCGTCAATCTCGGCCTTGCCCAGGCTGCGCAGCATGTTGCCCACACGCTCGCGCGAGCAACTGCAGGCAAAGTTCGGCCCGTGGGCCCCCTGTTGCGGCTCAAAGCGGCGCACGTCTTCTTCCCAGAACAGGCGGCGCAGGATGGTGTCAGCGTCCAGGCCCAGCAGCTCCTCGGCTTTCAACGTGGAGGCCAGGTGAGCGATGCGGTTGTAGTGCTCGTTCAGGCCGATCTCGTCGTCGTGGTGCGTCGCGCCGGCCAGGTTACCTTCACCCTCCACCGGGATGCGCTGGATGAGCAGGCCGGCGGCCACCTCGTCGTTGGCTGCCAGCACGAGTTTGGTGTCCAACTGCTCGGACTGCAGCATGTAGTGCTCCAGCACCTGGCTGAGTTCGTGCAGGGGTTCACGGCGGTCGCCATGCAGGGGCACCACACCCTGGTAAGGGTTCTGGCCAGGTAGGCGGTCTTGGGGGGCGAGCGTGATGGCGCAGCGCCCCTGGCCGTTCACGTTCACCATCACTTCCAGGGGCAGCTTGCCGGTGTCGCTGGCAGGCAGTTCGCCCACCAGCTTGGCCGTTGAGCGAAAACTCAGGTTGGGCTGCACTTCGGTCACGGCCAGCTTCACTGGGCCATCACCCAAAATCTGCAGCACCACGGCGCCATTGAACTTGATGTTGGCCTGCATCAGCACGCCGGCTGCGCTCATCTCGCCCATCAGCCGGCGCACAGGCGCCTCGAAGTTCTGCCCGCCTTCACGACGGCGCAGCAGTTCTTGCCAGCTGTCGGTCAGGCGAACCAGCATGCCCCGCACGGGCAGGCCTTCGAACAAGAATTTATGAAGTTCACTCATGAGATGGTTTGGTGGGTGCGTCGATGCGCTCCATGTCTTGTCGGTACTCGGCAGCCTTTTGCACATACAGGCCCGTGCCCACCCGCATGCGGAAGAAATCGGCCTCGGTCAGGGGGCGCACGGCCTTAGCGGGTGAGCCCATGATCAGCATGCCGTCTTCAAAGACCTTGCCTTCGGTCACCAGGGCGCCGGCGGCCACCAGGCAGTTCTTACCGATGACGGCGCCATTGAGCACCACGGCCTGGATGCCGATCAAGGCGCCGTCGCCCACGGTGCAGCCGTGCAGCATGGCCTGGTGCCCCACCGTCACGTCTTCACCGATGACCAGAGGGTGGCCGATATCGGTGTGCAGCACCGAGCCTTCTTGCACATTGGAGCGAGCACCGATGGTGATGGGTTCGTTGTCACCACGCATGCTGACGTGCGACCACACGCTGCTGCCTTCCTTCAGAATGACCTGGCCGATCAGATCAGCCGAGGGCATGACAAAGGCGCTGGGGTGGATCTCGGGTTGCTTGTCCTTGATGCGGTACAGGGCCATGGTGTGGGGCAGCGCGCTGCAGGTTGGGGAAGCCCCGATTTTAGGTGGGCTGGCGCGGCAGGGCTATCATCCAGGTCATATTTCATAGTCTTCATTCATAGCTTTGCACTTGCCATGCTGTTTCTGCTATCGCCCGCCAAAAGCCTGGATTACGACACGGCGCCCACCACCCAGCGTCACACCCTGCCGCAGTTTGTGGAGGAGTCGGCAGCGCTGATCGAGGTGATCAAGCCTTACACCCCGGCGCAGATCGCCTCGCTGATGGACTTGAGCGATGCCCTGGCCACCCTGAACGTGGCCCGCTACGCCGCCTGGTCACCGACCTTTTCGGCTGACAACAGCAAGCAGGCCGTGCTGGCGTTCAATGGCGATGTGTACGAGGGCCTGGATGCCAACAGCCTGAGCCCTGATCAACTGGACTGGGCACAAGACCACCTGCGCATCCTGAGTGGCTTGTACGGCATTCTGCGCCCGCTGGACTGGATGCAACCCTACCGCCTGGAGATGGGCACCAAGCTGGCCAACCCTCGCGGTAAAGACCTGTACGCTTGGTGGGGCGACACCTTGGCGCAGCACCTGAACCAGGAGCTGGCCCAACAGGGGGATGACGTCATCATCAACCTGGCCTCACAAGAGTACTTCAAGGCCGTCAAGCGCAAGGTCCTGAAGGCGAGGGTGGTGGAGTGCGTGTTCGAAGATTGGAAGGCCGGGCAATGGAAGGTGATCAGCTTCCATGCCAAGCGGGCACGGGGCCTGATGGCGCGTCACGCGATTGTTCAGCGCGCCCGGACGCCGCAAGACCTGCTGTCGTTCACCCTGGAGGGCTACGAGCACGACGCCGCCGCCTCGGAGCCCAACCGGCTCGTGTTCCGTCGGCGTCTGGAGGCCTGAGCTCAGTGGTTTCTCAGCGGCTGCGGGGGCGTCCGCCACCGCGCTGCTCATCGCCCTGTCGACGCGGTGCAGCGCGCGATGGCGCTGGATGCCCACGCCCGCCACCGCCCGAGGGGTTCAGTGCTTGTCGGCCGGGAGTTCCGCCGCCGCCCGAGCGGGCTTTTAGGCTGCCATTCAACACGCGCCGACCCAACTGGATGGGCTCGGCCTTGGCGTTCGGATCCGGCTCGAAGCCCGGTACCACGGCTCGAGGCAGTGGGCGCTTGATCAGCTTTTCGATGTCGGCCAGGAAGCCTTCTTCGTCCACGCAGACCAGCGATACCGCTTCGCCTTCAGCACCAGCGCGCCCTGTGCGGCCGATTCGGTGTACATAGTCCTCAGGCACGTTGGGCAACTCGAAGTTGACCACGTGGGGCAGTTGATCGATGTCGATGCCACGGGCTGCGATGTCGGTGGCCACCAGCACGCGCAAAGTGCCCGCCTTGAATTCGCTCAAGGCCTTGGTGCGTGCGCTTTGGCTCTTGTTGCCATGGATGGCCATGGCGCTGATGCCGTGTTTGTTCAGGTACTCCACCAGCCGGTTGGCGCCGTGCTTCATCCGCGTGAACACCAGCACCTGATGCCAGTTGTTCTGGTCGATGAGGTGAGTCAGCAGTTCGCGTTTGCGATCGCGGTCCACCGGGTGCACCCTTTGCGTAATCGTGTCGGCCGTGGCATTGCGCCGGGCCACTTCGATCACTTTCGGTGAGCGCAGCAGCTTTTCAGCCAGTGATTTGATCTCGTCCGAGAACGTGGCTGAAAACAGCAGGCTTTGCTTTTTCGGCGGCAGAATGGCCAGCACTTTGCGGATGTCGTGGATGAAGCCCATGTCCAGCATCCGGTCGGCTTCGTCCAGCACGAAGAAGGACACCTGGCCCAGGTTCACCACGCCCTGCTGGTGCAGATCCAGCAGCCGGCCCGGGGTGGCCACGAGGATGTCCACCCCGCGACGCAGTGCCTCGATCTGCGGGTTCATGCCCACACCACCAAAGATGACCAGCGACTTCAGCGAGAGGTACTTGCCGTACACCCGCACCGACTCTTCGACCTGGGCGGCCAGCTCGCGGGTGGGGGTCAGGATCAAGGCGCGGATGACGCGCGGATGGGCGGGCGCCTGCTCCGACAGCTTCTGCAGCAAGGGCAGGGTGAAGCCGGCGGTTTTGCCTGTGCCCGTCTGAGCGCCTGCCAGCAAGTCGCCCCCTGCCAGCACCGCCGGAATGGCCTGCGCCTGGATGGGCGTTGGCTTGTCATAGCCAACTTCAGAGATTGCACGCAACAGCGGAGCCGACAAGCCCAGAACTTCAAACGACATACATCAGGCCCAAGGGGAAGTGGGTTCGGTTACCTCAGTCAACCCTTCCGGGCCACGAACGGGAATGACTCACCGAACAAAACCTTGACCGCATCCGGGTCAGTTGCGGTCAAGTCACAAAAGATTACGCTGGGTGAAATTGTAGGGGCCCCCATAAGGGTGAACCGGGGCAAACCTTCAAATCAGGGGTCAGTTTGTGATCGAAAGTGTATGCAGTCGTGTTCAACTGTGTCGAGAACCTCACGGTGCCGACGGGCCCGCTGGCGCCTAGAATCCGGGCATGACGTCCACGGTTCTCGCCCGCAAATACCGCCCCCATGGTTTTGATGCCATGGTGGGGCAGGAGCATGTTGTCCAGGCCTTGCGCAACGCGCTGACGCAGGGGCGACTGCACCATGCCTACCTGTTCACCGGCACCCGCGGGGTGGGCAAGACCACCGTGTCCCGCATTTTGGCGAAGGCGCTGAACTGTCAGGGAGCCGACGGTTCAGGGGGCGTGACCGCCGATCCCTGCGGTGTTTGCCAAGCCTGCCGCGATATTGACAGCGGCCGTTTCGTCGACTATGTCGAGCTGGATGCGGCCTCCAACCGGGGTGTCGACGAGATCTCGCAGTTGCTGGAACAGGCCGTCTACAAGCCTGTGGCGGGTCGTTTCAAGGTCTACATGATCGACGAAGTGCACATGCTGTCGACCACGGCCTTCAACGCCATGCTCAAGACGCTGGAAGAGCCGCCTGACTACCTCAAGTTCGTGCTGGCCACCACCGACCCTCAAAAGGTGCCCGTGACCGTGTTGTCGCGCTGCCTGCAGTTCAACCTGCGGCCCATGTCGGCCGAAACCGTGCAGGCCCACCTGAACAAAGTGCTGCAAGCAGAGGGCATCGAGTTTGATGCGCCCTCCTTGCGCTTGCTGGGGCGTGCGGCCCGGGGCTCCATGCGCGATGCCCTGTCATTGACCGACCAGGCCATCGCGTTTGGGGCGGGTCGCCTGGAAGAGGGCGGTGTGCGCCAGATGCTGGGCGCTGTCGATCACCAGCATGTGGTGCGGCTGTTGGAGGCCGTGGCCCGTGGGGATGGTGAATCGGTGGTGCAGCAGGTGGACGTGTTGCGACGCCAGGGTGTGTCGGCCTCGGGCACGCTGGAAGAATTGGCGTCGGCGCTGCAGCGCTTGGCCGTCTGGCAGTTGGCCCCGGGTGCAGCGGGCGATGAGGATTCGGCCCCTTGGCAAGACCTGTCGGCTGCCTTGGCCCCGGATGAGACCCAGCTGTTTTACAGCCTGTGTTTGCAGGCCCGCGCCGAACTGGCCTGGGCGCCCGATGAACACGGCGCCTTGCTGATGACGCTGCTGCGCATGCTGGCCTTCAAGCCGGGAGCCTCCCCGCCCCCAAAAGCAGCGGGCTCGGGTGAGCATCACGCTCAACCCGAGCCAGTTTCTGCCCCAGCCCCTCAGCGGCCTGCTGCGGCCGAGCAGCGTCAGGCAGTCCCTGAAGCACGGGCGGTGAGCCGCGCGCCCTCGGCGCCGACCACCGCGCCGACCACCGCGCCTGCCGCCACGCCAGTCACACCCGCCAGGCCGACCGCTTCCATGGCGCGCGCGCCTGAGCCCGTGGCAGCCTCACCCGTCTCGGCCCCAGCGCCAGCTCCACGCGATGAGCGTTCGGAGCCGCCGCCCTGGGTGGATGCGCCCGATGAGTGGGAGAGTGGGCCTAGTGCGGCTGTCACGTCCGCCGTTTCGCAGGCGTCTCGCACCTCAGATGGCGACCCACGCGACCGACGTGAGGCCCGTGAGGCCCAGTCTGCGACGCTGGCGCGGGAGGTGGCGGCCACACCCGCCACACCCGCCACGGCACCGGCGTCTTCCGCGACGGCCCATCCTGCTAATGACGCCTGGGTGGCTCTGGTGCGCCAGATGATCGAGCAAGGCCTCATTGCCGCATTGGTGCGTGAGACCGCCATGCAGGCGCAATGCGTGGGGTACGACTCCAGTGCCGATGGCGAGCGATGGCAGCTCATGGTGGCACGCGACAGCCTGTGCACCGATGCGCACCGCGAGCGCCTGGAGCAGGCCATGTCCAACGTGCGAGGCAAGGTGGTGCAACTGGTGTTGGAGCGTGGGGCCACCCATGACACGCCAGCAGTGCGCGAGCAGGCCGAGCGCCTTCGGCGGCAGCAGCAGGCCGAGGCCCTCATCCGGGGCGATGCGTGGGTGCAGAACCTGTTGCGCCAGTACCCAGGCGCACGCATTGTGGCGGATTCCATCCAGCCCCTGTGACCTTGCGTGCGCAGGTCAGCAGGGATCGAGTGACAATCATGGTTTGTGTTTGAAAGGACTTCCATGCTCAAAGGACAACTGGCTGGCTTGATGAAACAAGCCCAGCAGATGCAGGACAACCTGAAGAAGGCTCAGGACGAACTGGCACTGGTCGAGGTCGAAGGGCAGTCCGGTGCAGGCCTGGTGAAGGTGCTGATGACCTGCAAGTACGATGTCAAGCGCGTCACGATCGACCCCAGCCTGCTGGCCGACGACAAAGACATGCTGGAAGACCTCGTGGCGGCCGCCTTCAATGATGCCGTGCGCCGTGCCGAGACCACCACGCAGGAGCGGATGTCGAAGTTGACGGCTGGCATGCCCATGCCGCCCGGCATGAAGTTCCCGTTTTGATCGTCGCCTTGGCGGTCAGTGTTGCTGGGTGACGTGACCTTGTCGAGGCTGTCGCGGTATGCATGATTCGACCCTGGATGCGCTGGTGGAAGCACTTCGGTGTCTGCCGGGCGTGGGCCAGAAATCGGCTCAGCGCATGGCTTACCACCTGCTGCAACATGATCGCGCCGGGGGCTTGCGCCTGGCCGAGGCCTTGACGGCGGCCATGACCGATGTGCGGCACTGCGAACGCTGCCACACGTTCAGCAGCGAGCCCTTGTGTCTGATTTGTCAGGACACCACCCGCGACCAGGCTCAGTTGTGCGTGGTGGAAACGCCCGCAGATCTGGCGGCACTGGAGCGCACCGGCAGCTACCTGGGACAGTACTTCGTGCTTCTGGGGCGCTTGAGCCCCCTGGACGGGCGCGGCATGCGTGACATCGGCATGTCTGCCCTGATGGAGCGTGTTCAGGACCCGGCCGTGACCGAGGTGATCCTGGCCACCAGTTTCACGGCCGAAGGTGAGATGACCGCCCGAGCCCTGGCCGAGGCCCTGACGGCCCGTGGGCTTACAGTGACCCGACTGGCCCGTGGCGTGCCGGTGGGCAGCGAACTGGAGTACGTGGATCTGGGCACCATTGCCCACGCCTTGATGGACCGGCGCTGAGGGGCTGGCCTCCAGCGCCGCGCGATGCGCAGGCGGTCTCAGCGGACGCTGGCCACTCGTACCTTGGATTGACGCTGCGCTTTGCGGCTGCCCTTGGATTTGTCGCGATCAGCGCGGCTGGCTTGGGCCACTTTCGTGCCCTTCTTGCGGCTGTCTGACGCGAGGTTCTTCTTGCCAGCCGGCAGGTACAGCACCACGCGTTGCCCTTGGTCAAAGCGGGCCTTGGTGCCCACCTTGTTCCACTCAGCCACCTGGGTGGCGGTCACACCAAAGCGTCGTGCCAGGCTGCGCACTGTTTCCCGGCTTTGGGCCCGAACCACGCGGCGCTTGACGGGGGGGGTATCAGGTGCCAGTGCGATCATGGCCGAGTCGGCCAGGCGCTCAGAGACATCTTCATGTCGGGCTGAGCGAGGCACCAGCAGGGTCGACCCCGCCTTCACCAGCATGCGAGGAGGGATGCGGTTGACCTCGCGCAGCTCCCGCTCGCTCATGCCCACCTTGCGGGCGGCGTCGTCGGGGCGCATGGTCTTGGGCACCTGCCAGGCGGTCCAGCTGGCCAAGGGGCCCTGGTGGGCGCGCACATTCTTCTTGAACTGGCTGGCGTTGTCGTAAGGCAGCAGCACCTGAGGGGTGCCAGCCGCCAAAATCACCGGCTTGTTCATGGACGGGTTCAGGGCCCGGAAATCAGCCACCGGCATGCCCGCCAGTCGGGCGGCCAGGTCCACATCCAGATCGCGCTCGATCGGCACGCTCAGGAAATAGGGGTGGTTGTCGATGCGTGTCAGTGTCAGGTTGAAGCGCTCGGGCGCCTCAACGATGTTGCGCACCGCATAAAGCTTGGGCACGTAATGCCGGGTCTCGGCTGGCATGCTCAGGCTCAGGTAGTCGGTGGGCAGACCTTGCTGCTGGTTGCGGCGGATCGCCCGCTGCACATTGCCTTCACCCCAGTTGTAGGCCGCCAGGGCCAGATGCCAGTCACCAAACATGCGGTGCAGCCGCTGCAGGTAAGACAGCGCGGCATCGGTGGAGGCCAGCACATCGCGGCGGTCGTCGCGGAACAGGTTTTGCCGTAGGTCGAAGTGCTTGCCGGTGGCCGGCATGAACTGCCAGATGCCCGATGCACGCGCCGAGGATAAGGCTTGCGGATTGAAGGCGCTTTCGATGAACGGCAGCAACGCCACTTCCATGGGCATGCCACGTCGCTGAACTTCTTCAACGATGTGATACAGGTAGCGGCTGGACCGCTGGGTCATGCGCGCCACGTATTCGGGGCGGGCGGCGTACCAGCGCTCGTGATCGGCCACCAGGGCGGAGTCCAGGGGGGGAAGCTGGAAACCGCTGCGGATGCGCTGCCACAGGTCGATCTGGGCCGACTGCTCGTCGAGTTGGACTTCCACACCCGGGTTGAGCGGATCCACCAGCTTGACCTCGACCACCGGCTCGACGGGCAGGTGGGCCGCCTGACGCGGCATCAGCGAGGGGGCGGAGAGATCCACCTTGAGGCCCGAGGTCGGGTCTTGGGTGGTCTTGTTCTGCTGGAGCACCGCCTTGGCCGGGTTCAGTACCTGTGAGGTGATGGGCGCGGGTGTGCGGGGCTGCGACTGGGGCATGAGACTGCCGCAGCCGCTGAGCGCCACGGCGGCCAGCAGGGGCGAGGCCCAACGCCACCAGGTGGCCTTGCAAATGTTGGAGGGATTCATCAAAACGTGTTTTTCCAGGTGCGCAGGGTGGTGAAGACACCCTGGGGGCTCAGATCGGTGGCGCCTTGGCGCCGCGCGGCTTCTCGGACGTGAGGTTGATCCGAGCGAATGAAGGGATTGATTCGTTTCTCCAGGCCCATGGTGGTGGGCAAGGTGGGCAGGCCTTGGGCTCGCTGCTGGGCGCAATACGCACGATGGGCCTGCACATCGACGTTGTCTGGCTCGACTGCAGCTGCAAAGCGCAGGTTGGATTCAGTGTATTCGTGAGCAGCACATACGCGGGTGTGGTCGGGCAAATGCGTCAGCCTTTGCAGGCTGGCGTGCAATTGCTCCATGCTGCCATCAAACACGCGACCACAACCCGCAGAAAAGAGCGTGTCACCCACGAAGGCGACCGGCGCATCATCATCAGGCCCCAAGCCTTGCGGCAGCACAAAACAGGCGTGCACCGCCGTGTGGCCTGGGGTGGACCACACCTGAATGGGCAGATTGAACCAGTTGAACGCGTGGCCATCATCATGCGGCTGGTTGATCAGGGGCGAGGCTGCCTGACGCAATCCATGCACCCGCACACCATCGGACATCAGCGCCGGGATGCCGGCCACATGATCGGGGTGGTGGTGAGTCACTAGAATGTCGGTCAACGTCAAACCAAGACCGCGCAGGGCCTGCTGCACAGGGGCAGCATCACCCGGATCCACAACCAAAGCTTGGCGCCCGTTGTGAATCAGCCAGACATAGTTGTCCGTGAAGGCAGGAAGTGCAAGCAGTTGATTCATGACCCACGTCGAGCCCATTATAGAGTTGCATCCCTGGCTGGCCAGAGCCCCTGGGCAGGCCCTGCTGGACTGGGAGCAGGCCCAGATGGACCGGCTGGTGGCCGACATCTTTGGCTTCCATGCGCTGCAGCTGGGTTTGCCTGAGCTGGATGGCTTGCGAAGCAACCGGATGCCTCACCGATGGCTGGCGCTGGATGGCAGTTATGCCGGTTGGCGACCACCGGTGCCCCTGGGGTCCGAAGCCCTGGTGGGGCCGTCGACCAGTTTGCGCTGCGAATTCGAAGCCTTGCCTTTTCCGGATCAATCGCTGGATCTGGTCTTGCTGCCACATGCGCTGGAGTTGGCGCACGATCCCCACGTCACCCTGCGCGAGGTGGAGCGGGTGCTGATGCCTGAAGGGCGTGTGGTGATCGCCGGCTTCAACCCCACCAGCCTGTGGGGGGCGCGCCAGCGGCTGGCCGCGATGGGTGTGGCGGGCCAGGGTGTGTTGCCGCAGGGTGATTTCATCGCCTACTGGCGGCTGCGCGACTGGATGCGTCTGCTCGATCTGGAGGTGGAGTCAGGCTTCTTTGGCTGCTATCGACCCTTGGTCAGCACCCAACGCACCTGGGATCGGCTGCGCTGGATGGAGCATGCCGGTGACCGCTGGTGGCCCGTGCTGGGGGCGGTGTACTTTGTCGTGGCGGTCAAACGCACACGCGCCATGCGTCTGGTGGGTAAAGTACGCCGCTCGCGCGTGCACGCATCGCCCAAAGCGGCGGTGGTGGCGCAACGAGAACAACCTGTGGCGTCGGCCGGTGGTACCGATGCCTCGCTGAGAAAGATCACATGACAGAACAAAGCTTGCCCTTGGTGGTGATGTACACCGACGGCGCATGCAAGGGCAACCCGGGCCGTGGCGGCTGGGGGGTGTGGATGAGCAGTGGGGCACATCAGAAAGAGATGTGCGGCGGTGAAAACCTGACGACCAACAACCGCATGGAGTTGACCGCCGTGATCGAGGGCCTGGCCTCGCTGAAGCGCACCTGCCAGGTGGTGATCTACACCGACAGTGAGTACGTGCGCAAGGGCATCACGGAATGGATCACCAACTGGAAGCGCCGTGGCTGGAAGACCGCTGACAACAAGCCCGTGAAGAACGTGGATCTGTGGCAGCGCCTGGACAGCCTGGCGGCACAGCACCAGGTGACATGGCGTTGGGTCAAGGGCCACGCGGGTGATCCGGGCAACGAGAAGGCCGATGCCCTGGCCAACCAGGGCGCAGCCCAGGGGTGAGCCATTCAGAGGCTCACAGGATCATGACCATGGTGAGCTTGTCGAAGTAACGTACCTTGCCGGGGCCATCAACCAGCTTGATGGCATGTGGCACCACGCCGCAGGCTTGAAAGCCTGCGCGTTCGTACAAGCGAATGGCGGATTGGCTGGATGTACTGACCCGCAGGGTGACCAGCTCCAGGCCCAGCGCCTGGCGAGACATCGCCACGGCCGCTTGCACGAGCTGGATGCCAATCCCCTTGCCCGTGTGCTTGGGGTGCACCATCATCGAAGTCAGTTCGGCACTGTGGCGCAGCTTCTGGAGCGAATGGCGCTCCAGACCCACCATGCCGACCAACTCGTTGCCGTCCCAGGCGCCCAGCAGAAAGGTGCCACCCAGGGTGTCGCTCAAGCCCAGTCTCCCCAGGTAACTCTCGGGTGGTCTGGCTTGCTCGCTTTCGATGTCGGCATCGAACGCGTCGGGGTACAGCCTCAGTGCTTCATCGCGCAGACGTTTGTAGGCACTCAGGTCCGAGGGCGTCAGTCGGGCGATGCGCACCGAAGAGTCAGTCTCGACCATCGCTTGTCTCCAGCGTATTGATGTTCATGAACGGGCGCGATTCGGGAAAGCATACGGCGCGCCAGCGTAATGATCGCACCCATTGTCCGATTTTCCGTTCACCTGTCACGAATACCGCCTCTGTTTCAGGGCAAACCCGCTTGTTGACCACCGCGCACAGCCAGTGGTGCCGGGTTTGACCATTCGGCTCCATGGTCGTGGGCACGACCACATCGGCGTCTTCCCGGAGGGCGGTGGCCAGCAGTTGTGAGACCAGATCGGCGGGCAGGTGAGGGGTGTCGCAGGGGCTCACGAACAGCCAGGGTGTGCGGGCATGACGCAGCGCCGTCACCACCCCGGCCAGTGGCCCGCTGTGCGCCGGCAAGTCCAGGTCATCCGCCAGCACGCGCGCGGGTTCCGGGCCATCGCCAGGGTGTCGCGCCAGTTCACGGGCGTAATCGGCCAGGTGTCGATTCGCAATCACCCAAACATCGTCCACCTGGGGGCGCAAGGTGCTCAGCACATGAGCCACCAGGGGGCGTCCCTGGAAGGGCACCAGGCCCTTGTCTCGCCCTCCCATCCGGCGGCCCTCGCCGCCGGCGAGGATCCATGCGCTGATCAGGGGCTCAGCCACCGATGTAGCTCATTTCAGGGCGGCCACCGTCAACGAGCGCCTCGGGCGGTTGGTCAACGCGGCGGGTTTCCGAGTAGCGATCCTGTCGTTGTGCCCACAGGGCGGCCAGGGCGCGTTCGATATCGGCATCGGTGCAGCCGGGGTCACGCAGCAATTGGCGCAGATCTCGGCCTTCTCGCGCAAACAGGCAGGTGTAAAGCCGCCCGTCGGTGGACAGACGCAGCCGCGTGCAGTGCCCACAAAAGGCTTGGGTGACGCTGGAAATGAAGCCCACCGAGCCTTGGCCGTCGTTGTAACGCCAACGCTGGGCGGTGTCGCTGGGCGCATCGGGATGGAGGGGGCTCAGGGGGTGCGCGGCGTGGATGATCTGCCGCACCTCGGCAGACGGCAGCACGTCGTCCAGCCGCCAGCGGTTGGTGTGACCCACGTCCATGAACTCGATGAACCGTAGCTCCACACCTCGGCCGCGAAAATGCCGCGCCATGGGCAGGATCTCGTGATCATTCAGTCCGCGCCGCACCACCATGTTGACCTTGATGGGGTCGAGTCCGGCGGCCTGGGCGGCCTCGATGCCCTCGAGCACCGTGGCCACGTCCACGTCCGCATCGGCCATGCGGCGAAAAAGGGCCGGGTTCAATGCGTCCAGGCTGACGGTGATGCGATGGAGTCCCGCGGCCTTGAGTCGTTCGGCCATGCGGGACAGCAGCACCCCGTTGGTGGTCAGTGCCAATTCGATGGGGCGCCCCTCCGGGGTGCGCAGGGGGCTGAGCATGGCCACCAGGTCGTCCAAGCCGCGCCGCAGCAGGGGTTCGCCGCCAGTGAGCCGAATCTTGCGGACACCCAGCCTCACCAGCAACCGGGCGGTGCGATGAATTTCTTCAAAGGTCAGCAGGGCCGCTTGGGGCAGAAACGCATGATCGTGCCCAAAATGCGCCCGGGGCATGCAGTAGTCGCAGCGAAAGTTGCAGCGGTCGGTGACGGAGATGCGAACGTCCCGCAAGGGGCGACTCAGCGCATCGCGCACCAGGCCGTCAGGCTGTGTGGGCAGGGGCACGGGCCACGGGGCCAGCGCAGGGCCAGCCGGAGTGGGCTGCAGTGGGATGATGCGGGGTGCTGACGAGCGCATGGCTCATCATTGTGGCGTGAAAGGCTCACCGCGCCCGATTCACGGGGTCATCGTGCGGTTATCGGCGTTGTGCAGGCCCGTCAGCGGTGCGCGACGGGCGCCGTCGTACCGCTGCTGCCAATAGGTGACGCGCATGTCTTCCACGCGAACCTTGCCGCCGGCACGTGGCGAGTGGATGAACTTGTGGTCGCCGATGTAGATGCCCACGTGCGAGAAGGTGCGGCGCAGCGTGTTGAAAAACACCAGGTCACCGGGTTTGAGGTCTTCTTTGGCCACCGGCATCAGGTTGGGGGCATGGGCCTGCTCCACCGCTCGGCGAGGCAACAAGAGCCCCAGGCTGTTTTCGAACACATGGCGGGTGAAGCCGCTGCAATCAAAGCCTTCACTCTCGCTGTTGCCACCGCGACGGTAAGGCACGCCCAAAAATTCCATGGCCGAAATGACCAGGCCTGCGGCCACATCGGCGGCGCGATCTTTGACCTGACCAGCCAGTTGGCTGACAGGGGAGGCCGAGGGCAGCAAGCCCTTGTCGGCCAGCAGGCGCAGCACCGGGTCTTCGGATGCAGAGCGCGTGGTGGCCGGAGATGGAACTTCAGCCCCCTCGAGGATGGCTTGGGGTGATGGGCGCATGACCGGAGCAGCGGCCTGGGTGATTTCCGCCCCTGTGGTGCTCGCTGTGCTGGGCGTGGCGTGTGCCAGGTTCAACCCGAGGGCTTGAACCAGCAGCAGTGCCTTGGTGGCCTGGGCCAACCTGCGCCGTGACGTCCATCTTGCGAAATGCATGGGGCCGAAGGTTAATCGCCCCACGCGCGGGCGTCAACCTCGGGTATCCCATGCACAAGTGATCGCAGGTCCTTGATGGATCAACGAATGTTCAGCGTGACGTCAATGTTGCCGCGGGTGGCGTTGGAATACGGACAGACCTGGTGTGCTGCATCCACCAGGGCCTGCGCCTCTTCGCGGGGCATGCCAGGCAGGTTGATGTTCAGGGTGACCTGGATGCCGAAGCCCGTCGGGATGGGGCCGATGCCCACCTCGGCGTCGATGGAGGTGCCGGCGGGCAAGACCTTCTTGCTCTGGCCCGCCACAAAGCCCATGGCACCAATGAAGCAGGCGGCGTATCCGCCCGCAAAAAGCTGCTCGGGGTTGGTGCCTTGGCCATTGCCGCCCAACTCCTTGGGGCGGGCCAGGGCGACGTCCAGGTGTTGATCCGATGAAACAGCGCGGCCATCACGGCCACCGGTGGCGGTGACGTGAGCGGTGTAGATGACTTGTTGCAGTGCCATGTGAAGCTCCTTTTGGTATTGCACTATTAGTTTGTGTGCAAATGAATTGAGAGGAGAAAGGGCGCTGGTTTATCCATGACATAAAAGTGGTGAATGACTCAGCGTTTGTCCAGTGTGCGCCGGAGTTCGTTGAGGTTCGAGCGCAGTTCGGGAATGTCATGACCCGCGGTGGCCAGATCACAGGCCAACTGGCGCGGGATGTGCCGGGCCTGCTCCCGCAAACGCCAGCCCTGGTCGGTCACGGTGACACGAACCCGTCGTTCGTCCGCCGCATCGCGGTCTCGCTTCAGCCAGCCCGCCGTTTCCATGCGCTTGAGCAGCGGCGTCAGCGTGCCTGAATCCAGATGCAGGCGTTGACCCAGTTCATGCACGGCCAAGGCATCACGCTCCCACAACACCAGCATCACCAGGTACTGCGGGTAGGTCAGCCCCAGGGGGCGTAACAGCGGCTTGTAACGCTGTGTCATGGCCAGCGAGGCGCTGTACAGGGCAAAGCACAACTGTTGATCCAGACGCAGGAAATCGTCGTCGTGCGCATGTGGCGAAGAGGCATCCATGCAAGGATGGTAGTCGCAGACGGCGGGCGCTGCATGCCCGCCCCATCACCACGCCAGTCGCCGCGCGTTGTCAACGGCAGTGCGGTGTGTCTCAGCCCAGCTGATCAATGGCGTCGGTCAATTCCAGCCAACGCAGTTCCAGCTCGTCGATGGTCTCGGCCAGGAGCTTCAGGCGCTTGCCATCTTCGGCCCGTTGAGCGGGGCTGAGGCCTGGATTGAACGACGCTTCCGTCAGTCGTGTTTGCTCCGCTTGGGCCTCTGCCAGCCGGCTCTCCACGGTCTTCAGTTCGGCGCGCAGGGGCTTGCTGAGCTCGGCAGCGCGCTGACGGGCCTGTGCAGCGGCCTTGCGGTCTTCGCGTCGGTTGCTGTTGTTGGCATCCGCTGTGGTGTCACCCGCAGTGGGGGTGGCGGCTGCCTTCTGACTAGGCTCCTTGGCCGCGCGCGCGGCAGCGGCCACCGCTTTGGCCTGGTCGAGCAGCCATTTCTGGTAATCGTCCAGATCGCCATCGAAGGTGCTGACACCGCCACGCGTGACCAGCCAGAACTCGTCACACACCTCTCGCAGCAGGGCGCGGTCGTGGCTGACCAGCATCACCGTGCCTTCGAACTCGTTGAGCGCCATGCTCAGCGCCTCACGGGTGGTGAGGTCCAGGTGGTTGGTGGGTTCGTCCAGCAGCAGCAGGTTGGGGCGCTGCCACACGACCAGGGCCAGCACGAGGCGGGCCTTCTCGCCACCGCTGAACTGCCCCACGGGCTGCATGACCATGTCACCCGTGAAGCGAAAGCGCCCCAGGAAGTCGCGCAGTTCTTGCTCACGGGCCTGGGGTGACACTTGTTTGGCCAGGCGGATCATGTGGGCCAGCGGGCCTTCTTCCGGGCGCAACACATCGAGTTCCTGTTGGGCGAAGTAGCCGATGCTCAGGCCCTTGCCTTCGGTCACGGTGCCGGCCACCGCCTGCAGCATGTGGGCGAGTGTTTTGACCAGGGTGGATTTGCCCTGCCCATTGGCGCCCAGGATGCCGATGCGCTGGCCGGGCAGCACCGATCGGGTGACGCCGCGCACGATGGTGATGGGTTCGCCACCGTCGACCGGGTAGCCGCAATGCAGGTCTTTCATGACCAGCATGGGGTTGGGCAGGCTGGCGGGCTCGGGAAAGCTGAACTCGAAGTCGCTGGCCGTGAGCACGGGGGCGAGCTTTTCCATGCGCTCCAGGGCCTTGACGCGGCTTTGGGCCTGGCGGGCCTTGGTGGCCTTGGCCTTGAACCGGTCGATGAACTTCTGCAGGTGAGCGATGCGGTCTTGTTGCTTGTCGTAGGCGGCCTGGTGCTGGCTCAGGCGCTCGGCGCGCATGGCCTCGAAGGCCGTGTAGCCGCCCGTGTAGCGGGTGAGCTTGCCTTCGTCCAGGTGCAGGGTCACCTTGGTGACGGCGTCCAGAAACTCGCGGTCGTGGCTGATGATGATCAGCGTGCCTTCATAGCGCTGCAACCAGCTTTCCAGCCAGACCAGGGCATCCAGGTCCAAGTGGTTGGTGGGTTCGTCCAGCAGCAGCAGCTGAGCCGGGCACATCAGGGCACGGGCAAGCTGCAAGCGCATGCGCCAACCGCCCGAGAAGCTGTTGACGGGCGCGGTGGTTTGCTCCAGCTGAAAGCCCAGGCCCAGCAGCAGCGCCTGTGCGCGGGCGGGCGCGTCAAAGTCGCCGGCATCGGCCAGGGCCATGTGGGCTTCGCCGATGGCGTGGCCGTCGTTGGCAGCCTCGGCGTGTGCCAGCGCCTGGCGGGCGGCCATCAAGCGGGTGTCGCCTTGCAACACGAACTCGGTAGCGGGCTCGTCGGTTTCAGGCATGTTCTGTGCCACTTCCGCCATGCCACCGGGCTGCAGCCAGCTGGGTGGGATCTCGACGTCGCCGGCATCGGGATGCAGCCGGCCGGCCAGCAGCGAGAACAGCGATGACTTGCCAGCGCCGTTGCGCCCGATCAGGCCCACTTTCTCGCCAGCATGCAGCGTGGCGCTGGCACCGTCCAGCACGGCCTTGGTGCCGCGCAGCAGCGTGACGTTCTTCAGGGTGATCATGAAAGCTCAGTGGGCGCGTGAGGGCGACACGCCATCAAACGGAAAGCAGCAGGGCGTCTCGCGTGACCAGCAGCAACTGGTCGTCGCCAGCCGAGGTGGGTAGCCAGGTCACGGCCAGGTCGGGAAAGGCGCGTTCAAAGTTCGGGCGCTCGTTGCCGATCTCCAGCACGAGCACGGCATCGTCGCTCATGAATCGATCAGGCTCGGCGCGCAGGGCGGCGAACAGGGCGCGCGTGAAATCCATACCGTCGGCGCCGGAGGCCAGGGCGAGTTCGGGCTCGGCGCGGTACTCGGCGGGCAACTTCGCCATCGAGTCGGCATTGACGTAGGGCGGGTTGCACAGAATCAGGTCGTAGGGGCCGTTGACGCCGCTCAGTCCATCGCTGTGCATCAGGGTGATGCGGTCTTGCAAGCCGTGCTGGTCGACGTTGATACGGGCCACGGCCAGCGCGTCGGTGCTGATGTCGGCGCCATCGACGGTGACCTCAGGGTAGGCCATGGCAGCCAGCACGGCCAGGCTGCCGTTGCCGGTGCAAAGGTCCAGCACGCGCCGGGTTTGATCGCTCAGCCAGGCGTCGATGCTACCGTCGGCCAAGACCTCGGCGATGAATGAACGCGGAACGATCGCTCGTTCATCGACGTAGAAGGGTACGCCTTGTAGCCAGGCCTGTTTGGTCAGGTAGGCGGCGGGTTGGCGGGTGGTGATGCGCTCGTCGATCAGGGTCAGGGCTTGAGCCTGTTCGTCGTCGCTGACGCTGCGTTGCTCGTGCTCGTCGAGTGCGTCCAGGGGCAAACCCAGGCGCCACATCACCAGCCAGGCAGCTTCGTCGAAGGCGTTGGTGGTGCCGTGGCCGTAGCCCACCTGCGCGGCGTCCAGGCGCGCGGCGGCCTGCTCGATCAGTTCAATGAGGGTCACGCCAGCAACCTTTCCAGGGTGCCGAGGTAGATGTCCTTCAGGGGCTCGATGTCGGCCACGCGCACGTGCTCGTCGATCTTGTGGATGCTGGCGTTCACAGGGCCGAACTCGACCACCTGTGGGCACATCTGGGCGATGAAGCGGCCGTCGGATGTGCCGCCTGTCGTGGACAGCTCGGTGGTGACGCCCGTGACCTGCTTGATAGCCGCAGAGATGGCGTCGACCAACGGGCCCATGCGCGTGAGGAAGGGGCGTCCGCCCAGCGTCCAGTCGATGTGGAAGTCCAGGCCGTGCTGGCGCAGCACGTCTTCCAGACGTTGCTGCAGGCCCTCAGGCGTGGACTCGGTCGAGAAGCGGAAGTTGAAATCGACAACCACCTCGCCCGGGATGACGTTGTTGGCGCCCGTGCCTGCGTGGATGTTGGAGCATTGCCAGGTGGTGGGTGGGAAGTGGTCGTTGCCCTGATCCCACACGATGGTGACCAGCTCGGCCAGAGCCGGCGCCAGCAGGTGGATGGGGTTCCTGGCCAGGTGCGGGTAGGCGATGTGGCCCTGCACGCCCTTGACGCGCAGCTTGCCCGACAAGGAGCCGCGTCGGCCGTTCTTGATCATGTCGCCCAACTGCTTGACCGAAGTGGGCTCGCCCACGATGCAGGCGTCCAGGCGCTGGCCTTGCTGCTGCAACCACTCGCAGACCTTGACGGTGCCATCCACAGACGGGCCTTCTTCATCGCTGGTGATGAGGAAGGCGATGCTGCCAGCGTGCTCAGGGTGGCGGGCCAAAAAGGCTTCGGTGGCCACGACCATGGCCGCCAGCGAGGTTTTCATGTCGGCGGCGCCGCGACCGTAGAGCAGACCGTCACGGTGCGTGGGCACAAAGGGCGGCGAGGACCACTGGTCGAGCGGGCCGGTGGGTACCACGTCGGTGTGGCCCGCAAAAGCCAGCACGGGCGCCGAGTCGTCGCGACCGCGCTTGATGGCCCAGAGGTTGGTCACCGGGGCGTTATCCGGACCAAAGACCAGGGTGTGGCACTCAAACCCCAGGGGCTTCAGCCGGTCGATCATCATTTGCTGGCAGCCCGCATCGGCGGGTGTCACAGAGGACTGCGCAATCAGGGCCTCGGTGAGGCGCAGGGTATCGGTCATCAAGTGTGCGTGGGTTGTCTCAGCGGCCGTAGTTGCCTTGATCCTGGGGGTGCACGTCCAGGGTGATGTCGGTGAAGGACGGGCCCTCATCCACCTCTTCAGGCTTGGCGGTGAGTTTGGAGCGCGTGCCGCTGTCGTTCTGCATGCGCCACATCAGGTTGGTGGGCGAATCGGCGTGGATCAGGCCTTCGTCGCGCGACACCAGGCCCTCGCTGATCAGACGAGCGATGTCGGCCTCGTAGGTCTGAGAGCCTTCGGCCAGGGATTTCTCCATGGCTTCCTTGATGCCGGTGAAGTCACCCTTTTCGATCAGTTCGGATATCAGTTGGGTGTTCAACAGTACTTCCACCGCGGGGATCCGCCCACCGGTGACGGACTTCAACAGGCGTTGGGAGACGATGGCCTTCAAGCCCGAGGCCAGGTCACTCAGCAGAGCAGGGCGGGCTTCCGGGGTATAGAAGGACAGGATCCGGCCCAGGGCGTGGTAGCTGTTGTTGGCGTGCAGGGTAGACAACACCAGGTGGCCTGACAGCGCATACGACAGCGCCGCCGTCATGGTTTCGCGGTCGCGGATTTCGCCAATCAGGATGCAGTCGGGCGCCTGCCGCAGGGCGTTCTTCAGGCCCACTTGCAGGCTTTGCGTGTCACGCCCCACCTCGCGCTGGTTGACGATCGACTTCTTGTTGCTGAACAAGAACTCCAGCGGGTCTTCAATCGTCAGGATGTGCCCGGTCATGCGCTGGTTGCGGTGCTCCAGCATGGCGGCCAGCGTGGTGCTTTTGCCCGCACCCGTGGCGCCCACCACCAGAATCAGGCCACGCTTTTGCAGAATCATGTCGCCCAGCACGGGCGGCACGTTCAAGCTCTCCAGAGGCGGGATCTCGGACGGGATGTAGCGCAACACGGCCGCCACCGAGCCCCGTTGCTTGAAGGCGCTCAAACGGTAGATGCCCACGCCAGGGATGGTGATGCCCAGATTGAGTTCGCCGGTGTCATCCAGCTCTTCCATTTGGGTGGGGGTCACCATCTCCGACAACAGCTGTCGGGGCTGCGACGGGGTCAGGGGCTGATCGGTCAGCGCCAGCATTTGTCCGCTGATCTTGATGAGGATGGGCGTGCGCGCCGAGAGGAACACGTCCGAGGCCTTTTTCTCGGCCATGAGGCGCAGGATGCGCTCCAGGTTACCGCCACCGCTCATCAAGAATCTCCCGGTTCAGGGTTGGGGACACAGGGCTGGTTTGCGCCAGTGCTCGGCGCTCAGGCGCCGCGCAGCAGGTCGTTGATGCTGGTCTTGGAACGGGTCTGGGCGTCCACCCGCTTGACGATCACGGCGCAGTACAGCGAGTACTTGCCATCGGCCGAAGGCAGGTTGCCCGACACCACCACCGAGCCGGCCGGGATGCGGCCGTAAGACACTTCGCCCGTGGTACGGTCGTAGATCTTGGTGGACTGGCCGATGTACACACCCATCGAGATCACCGAGTTCTCTTCCACGATCACGCCTTCGACGACCTCGGATCGGGCGCCGATGAAGCAGTTGTCTTCGATGATGGTGGGGTTGGCCTGCAGGGGTTCCAGCACGCCGCCGATGCCCACACCGCCCGAGAGGTGGACGTTCTTGCCGATCTGGGCGCACGAACCCACGGTGGCCCAGGTGTCGACCATGGTGCCTTCATCGACGTAGGCGCCGATGTTGACGTAGGAGGGCATCAGGATCACGTTCTTGGCCTGGAAGGAGCCACGGCGGGCCACTGCCGGCGGCACCACGCGCACGCCGGTGGCCTTGAGTTGCTCGGCGCTCATGCCTGCGTACTTGGTGGGCACCTTGTCGTAGAACTGCAGGGGGCCGTCGCCCATGGGCACGTTGTCGTTGAGGCGGAAGCTCAGGAGCACGGCCTTCTTCACCCACTGGTGGGTTTCCCAGGCACCGTTGATCTTCTCGGCCACGCGCAGCTTGCCGGTGTCCAGGGCGTCGATGATGTGGTTGACGGCGTCACGGATCTCGGCGGGCGCGCTGGCGGCAGACAGTTCGGCGCGCTGTTCCCACGCGTTGTCGATGATGGTTTGCAGAGCTTGGGTCATGGTGTTCTCTTGATCGGTGAAACGGTCGGGCGCCTTGAGGGTTCAGGTGCGCTCGGTGATGAATTGGCGGATGCGTTCGGCGGCCTCGATGCACTCGTCCACTCCGGCCACCAGGGCCATGCGGACACGACCCGCACCGGGGTTGAGCCCCTGGGCTTCGCGGGCGAGGTAACTGCCAGGCAAAACGGTCACATTGTATTGAGCCAGCAACTCGCGGGCGAACCATTCGTCGCTGCCGCCCCCCAGGGTTTCCGGAAGCTGAGCCCACAGGTAGAAACTGGCGTCCGGCAGGGCCACGTTCATGACCGACGACAAGATGGGCGTGACACGTTCGAACTTTTCGCGGTACAGGCGGCGGTTTTCCACCACGTGTGCTTCGTCGTTCCAGGCCGCGATGCTGGCTTTCTGCACTGCCGGGCTCATGGCGCTGCCGTGGTAGGTGCGGTAGAGCAGGAAGCTTTTGAGGATGCGGGCGTCGCCCATGACAAAACCCGAGCGCAGGCCGGGTACGCTGGAGCGCTTGGACAGGCTGGTCAATGCCACCAGGTTGCGGAAGTCATGCCGCCCCAGTTTCGCCGCAGCCTGAAGTCCACCCAAGGGGGCGGCATCCGGGCCGTCGCGGAAGTAGATCTCGCTGTAGCACTCGTCCGATGCGATGACAAAGCCGTGTCGATCGCTCAGTTCAAACAGGCGCTGCCATTCGCTCAGGGGCATCACGGCACCCGTGGGGTTGCCGGGCGAGCACACGAACAGCAGTTGGGTGGTGGCCCACACCGACTCGGGGATGCTGGACCAGTCGGCGGCAAAGTTGCGCGCCGGGTCAGAGTTGGCGAACACGATGCGCGCGCCCGCCAGCAGGGCGGCCCCTTCGTAGATTTGATAGAAAGGGTTGGGGCTGACCACGGTTGGGCCACCCGACTCGCGGTGCTGGGTGGGGTCGATGACGGTTTGCGCCAGCGAAAACAGTGCTTCCCGCGAGCCATTGACGGGCAGCACCTGAGTCTGCGCATCCAGGCTCAGGCCATAGCGTCGTTGCACCCAGGCGGCACAGGCCTGGCGCAAGGCGGGCTCGCCAGCCGTGGCGGGGTAACTGGCCAGACCGTCCAGGGCATCGGTCAGGGCTTGCTTGATGAAGGCGGGGGTGGGGTGCTTGGGCTCGCCGATGCCCAGGCTGATGGCACGGTAGGCCGCATTGGGCGTCACATCGGCCGTGAGTTTTTTCAGCCGCTCGAAGGGGTAGGGCTGCAGCAGCGTCAACAAGGGGTTCATGGTCTGGATTATCGCTGCTTGAGCGCTGGTGCGTCGCCCAGCGCTCGGGCCTCAGGCGCCGGATTGCACCAAACTGATGGCGTCGGTCTGAGGGGGCAGGGCCACCTCGCTGCGGTTTCGGCCACCCTGCTTGGCGGCGTACAAGGCCTGGTCAGCACGCTCCAGCGTGCGGTGCAGTGGCAACGGCATATCGTGCACCGCCACCCCGGCCGAGAATGTGAGCTTCAGTTCGGGAACGCTGGCGCTGATGGTGCACACCTTCAAGGACTCCCGCAGGCGCTCGACCGCCACCAGCGCCTTCTGCGCGTCCGTGGCGGGCAACAAGAACAGAAACTCCTCGCCACCCCAGCGGCTGAGGAAATCGGTTTCGCGCAGCACCATCTGGGCGGCTGACGCGAAGGATTGCAAAGCCTGGTCGCCCACCTTGTGACCGTGGATGTCGTTGATGCGCTTGAAGTGGTCCAGATCGATCAGCACCACTGCAAAGCCTTCACCGTAGCGCTCGAAGCGCTTGGCGCAGTGTTCCAGCCGATCCTGCATGTGGCGTCGGTTGTGCAGGCCAGTCAGGTTGTCGCGTGTGGCCAGTTGCTGCACCTGTGCCAGTGCCTCGCGCAGGGCGCGTCGCTGCTCGGCCATGCGGTTGCGCCAGGCAGAGATCTGGTACGCCGAATAAATCAACGCTGGCAAGGTGCCCATCATCAACTCGAAGCGCAGCAATTCGAGCTTGGGGGGGTAGTACGCCGGGTCCCACTGCGACAGCACGCCCATGGCGGCCCCGATCAGCAGCATGGCGATCACGCCGATGATCACGGATTGCCGTGGCGTGTGGGTGTACATCCCAAACACCATCACCAAGGCCAGCAGTACCAACACAATGCCCCGATCGGCGGGGCCCACCGCCGTGTAGGCGTAGGCGATCGCAAACAAGGCAAAGATGTTCTGCGGCAGCATCAGGGTGGGGTCGGCCAGGCGTCGGCTCCATCCGCAGCGCACCAGGCCATAGAACACCGCATAGGCAGGCAAGGTCGTCCACACCAGCACATAGGGCGCTTCAGCGCGCATCAAGCCCACCTCAGCAGCCTGGAACGCGGCGGTGCAGCACACCACGTACATCAGGGCGCACAACAAGATGGCCGCCGTGCGGGCGCGCGTGGCCCGGTCGGGGCCGAACAGGACGGTGGTGAAACGCCCCATGGCGTCCACAATGGGATCCGATCTGTGTCTCTGCCAGTGGCGGCCCGATGTCATGCCGGGCTCCCGCTGAGTTGCGCTTGCATGGGCATGCTGGCACGCTCGGTCGACACCACGCATTGATTGCGGCCTTGGTGCTTGGCCGCGTACAGGGCGCGGTCGGCCCGTTCGACACACTGGTCCATGGATTCACCGGGGCGAGCTTGGGCGATGCCCGCCGAGAAGCTGAATCGAACCTTGGGGTGCCCCGTGATGTTGGCATCCTGAAAGGTCTGTCGCAGCCGATCGATCGCCAAACAGGCCTCATCGGCGGGTACGCGCGGCAGCAAGCACAAGAACTCTTCGCCGCCCCAGCGGGCCATGCGGTCCACTTCGCGGAGGTTGACTTCACTCAGGCGCGCAAAGGTTTTGAGCACCTCGTCACCCACCTGGTGTCCGTGGGTGTCGTTGATGTGCTTGAAGTGATCCAGGTCGATCAAGGCCAGGCTCAGCGGGTAGCCGTGCCGTTCTGCCAGCTTCAACTCCGCTTCCAGTGTCTCAATCATCACCCGTCGGTTCATCAGCCCAGTCAGCATGTCCTGCGTGGCCATCTGCTGCAAGGTCTTGAGCGTGTCGGTCAACTCATGGGACTGCTCGCCAATGCGCACCCGGATGTCACTCACCCATTTGGCGATCAACGACAGGGTCAGCAAGGTGGCGCCTCCCACCACGAAGTGGGTCCAGCCGCGATCCCAGGGGAAACGTTCGGCGTCATAGACGCTCATGCCCACCACGGCCACCAGGAACAAGCCCACGGTGTACAGGCCCAGCCCAAACATCTGGACGGGCCGCAGGCGGAACATCGAGGCCACGATGGCCTGGGCGGCCAGGATCACCACATCCGCGCGGGTGTCACCCAGTTGGGTGTAGGCCAGGATGCACAGCGTGACCGACAAACCCGCGTGTGGCAGCGTCAGCACCGGGTCGGCCATTCGCTGGCTCCACCCGCTGCGCACCAAGGCGTAGAAGGTCACGAACATCAACACCGAGGCGGCCGTCAGGAGTTGTGTCGGACGATCTGCCAGCAGGCCCAGGTAGTTCGAGTGCCAGATCACACCCAGGCACACGGCATACAACTGCAGGGTGATGAGGGTGAACAGCACGTGCCGCCGCAGCCGCTCTGGTCGGCCCAGCAGGAGGTCGCTTGCAGGTTTCAGCCAGGAGGGAATCGTCATGGTGCCAGAGCTTCTTTGGGACTCTATCGGCAGCCAGGACTCCAACCTGAGCGAACGTGTCGCCCTTGCTTCCTCCTATTTTCAACTGACGGGATCAGGTGCTGGGGTCGTTGGGGGGTGGCGGGTGCAGGTAGCGCGCGTCCGAGTACGTCAGCATCCACTGAGGCATGAAGGCCACGAAGATCGCGGTCAGCATGCCGGTGCTGATGGCTTCGCCCCATCCCAGCAGCCAGTGCGCGAGCAGCCATTCACCATCGGCCCAGGTATCGGGCTTGCGGCCCATGAGCCAGCCCAGCACACCCACCAGACTGACCGACAGCACGGTGGTGAAAAATCCCCGCCCCAGGATGTAGACAAACAGGTGGTGAGGCAGCCAGCGCCGGATGCCCAAGCCCAGCAGCAACGCCACGGTGCCGGGCAGCAACCCCATCCACACCACCTGGCTGACCCAGGGCCCCATCGCCGGCAGGTCATCCTGCGTCAGAAAGGCGGCGCCCAGGCCCACCAGGGTCACCGTCCACATGGCCAGGGGCCAGCCAAACATCAGCACCAGCAAACAAGCACCCGACAGGTGCAGCCCCAGGCTGGCTGGCATCAGCTGCCGGCTCCACCAGACAAAAGGCAACAGCAGCAACACGGCCAACCAGGGGTGCTGCAAGGGGGCGTGGCGCAGGGGCAGCCAGGGCTTGAACAGCCCGGCGAGCAGCAAGACGCCCCCAAAGACTGTGAACTCAAACCACGCCATCGCGCTCATGGGCCAGGGCAGGTCGGCAGGGTGGGGGGCGTCAGGGTAGGGCTGGCCGATGGGGCTGACGCCTCAGCCCAGCAGACCTGTCTCGGCCTGGTGCTGGGGCAGATCCACCTTCGGTGCGGGCTTCCAGCCCTTTTGGCGGTGCTCGACCACCACGTTGGTGTAAATGCCGCCACGCACATACCACTTGGCCGTGATGCGCAGGTACCGCGGCTGGATGGCCTTGACGATGTCGCTCAGGATGTCGTTGGTGACCTTTTCGTGGAAGGCACCCTCGTTGCGGTAGCTCCACATGTACATCTTGAGGCTCTTGAGCTCGACGCACAGCTTGTCAGCGATGCAGTCGATGGTGAAGTGCGCGAAGTCAGGCTGTTTGGTCAGCGGGCAAAAGCAGGTGAACTCGGGTACCTGGAACTGGATCACGTAGTCGCGCTCGGGCGCGGGGTTCGGGAACACATCCAGGTGACGCGAAGGCACCGAGGGGGGCACCGCGGGTTTGACGCGCTCGCCCACCACCAGAGCGGCCGTGTCGGCCTGCTTGTTGGGAGCCCTGGGAGCCTTGGAAGCCTTTGGGGTCCTGGAGACCTTGGCGGCCTTCGGTTTGGCAGTCGATGCGGGGGTGGGGGCGGTCTTGGCCATGGTCAAACAGGTGAAACAGCAGGCAACACCCTGGGCGCGCGGGCTTCGGGCAAAACCTCAATGCTATCATCGTCAGGCTCAAGTTGCTTGGGCATGATCACACTTTGCCTTGAATAATCAACAACTTAGCGCGTTTCTCGCCCCAGCATGCGCCTGACGTCGATCAAGCTCTCCGGCTTCAAGTCGTTTGCCGAGCACACGCATTTCCAGCTGCCTGGGCAGTTGGTGGGTGTGGTGGGCCCCAATGGTTGTGGCAAGTCCAACATCATGGACGCCGTACGCTGGGTGTTGGGTGAATCCAAGGCGTCCGAGCTGCGTGGCGAATCCATGCAGGATGTGATCTTCAACGGCTCGACCAACCGCAAGCCGGCCAGCCGCTCCAGCGTCGAACTGGTCTTCTCCAATGAAGAAGGCCGCGCGGGCGGACAGTGGAACCAGTTCAGCGAGATCGCCGTCAAGCGCGTGCTGACCCGCGACGGCACCTCCAGCTACTTCATCAACAACCAGCCGGTGCGTCGCCGCGATGTGCAGGACGTCTTCCTGGGCACCGGCCTGGGCCCGCGCGCCTACGCCATCATCGGCCAGGGCACCATCAGCCGCATCATCGAATCCAAGCCGGAAGAGTTGCGCCTGTTTCTGGAAGAAGCGGCCGGCGTGTCCAAGTACAAAGAGCGCCGCCGCGAGACCGAGAACCGCCTGAAGGACACCCGCGAGAACCTGACCCGGGTGGAAGACATTCTTCGCGAGCTGAACAACAACCTCGAACGCCTGGAAAAGCAGGCCGAGGTGGCTGCCCGTTATCACGCCCTGCAAGAACAGGGCACCACCAAGCTGCACCAGCTGTGGTTTTTGAAGCACCGCGATGCTTCGTCCGAGGCCACTCGTGTGAAGCAGGCTGTGCTGGAGGCCACCAACGCGCTGGAAGCCCGCATGGCCGAGCTGCGCTCGGTCGAGGCCCAACTGGAGCAAGTGCGCCAGGATCATTACGCGGCCAGCGACGCCCTGCACGCTGCGCAGGGCGAGCTGGCCCAGGCCGCCCTGGAAGTGAGCCGCCTGGAAGAACGCATCCGTTACGTGGTGGAAGGACGCCAGCGGGTGGCCCAGCGCCTGGATGAGCTGCGGCAGCAAAACGCCCAATGGGCCGACCGTCGCCAACAGGCCGAAGACGAACTGGAGGCCCTGGCCGAGAAAATGGCCGCGGCCGAAGAGCAAGCCGAGATTTTGGCGGCCCAGGCTGAAGAGCTGGCGGGCAACATCCCGCAGCTGGAAGACGCGGTGCGCTCGGCCACCCAGCGCGCCAACGAACAACGAGCGTCGGTCACCCAAGTGCAGCAGCAGATCCAGCTGCTGGCCGCCGAATCGCGCAATGTGGATGAGCAGTCTCGCCAGTTGACGCTGCGCCGTGAGCGCCTGCACACCGAGCTGCAGGGGCTGGCCGTGCCGGATGACCTGCGCCTGGCAGACCTGAAAAGCCAGTTGGCCGTTCATGAAGAAGAGCACGGGCTGCGCGAAGCCCAACTGGGTGAATTGAGCGAGACCGTGCCTGCCCTGGACGAGGCGCGGCAATCGGCCCAGGCCGAGGCCACGTCACAGCAGGCCCGTCACCATGAATTGAGTGCCCGCCTGGAGGCCTTGCGTGCCTTGCAAGACAAGGTGCAAACCGAAGGCAAGCTCAAGCCCTGGCTCGCCAAGCACGGGCTGGATGGCCTGCAGGGTTTGTGGCAGCGCGTGCACATTGAGCCTGGCTGGGAAAACGCACTCGAATCGGCCCTGCGCGAACGCCTGTCGGCGCTGGAGGTGGGCCGCGTGGAAACCGTGCGGGCGTTCGAGCACGATGCCCCACCGGCCAAGCTGGCGTTCTACAGCCTGCCGTCCAGCGCGGTGGCCCACGGCCACACCACCTTGCCGAGGCTGTCGGATCGGCTACGGTTGACCGATGCCGGGATCAAAGCGTTGATGAGCGACTGGCTGGAGGGTGTCTACACCGCCGCCCACCTGGAAGAGGCGTTGTCGCACCGCCAGAAGCTCACCCATGGCGAGGTCATCATCACCCCGGCGGGGCACTGCGTCAGCCAGTTTGCGGTGAGTTTCTATGCACCCGATTCAGAGCAAGCTGGGATGCTGGCCCGCGCGCAAGAGATCGAGAACCTGGACAAAGAGGTGAGGGCACAGGCCTTGATCGCCGACCAGGCCCGCTCGGCCGTGGTGCGGGCCGAGGCGGCCTACACCGATGCCGCCCAACGCCTGGCCCATGCCCGTCGCGAGGCGAGCGAGTCCCAGCAGCGCGTGCACCAGTTGCAAGTCGAGGTGCTGCGGCTGACGCAGCAGGCCGAGCAGGCCCAGGGGCGCCGCGGTCAGATCCAGGCCGAGATGGCCGAGCTGGACGCGCTGCTGGACGAACTGCAAGAGCGCCGTGCCATGGGAGAGGCTCGCTTTGAGGAGCTGGACATCAGCCTGGGCGAAACGCAAGAGCGCCACGCCCAGTTGGAAGAAGCCGTGATCGAAGCCGAGCGCCGCCTGCAACAGGCCCGCGAACAGGCCCGCACGCTGGAACGCCAGGCTCAGGAAGCCCAGTTCAGCGCCCGCAGCCTGGTGGCTCGCCGAGGCGAGCTGCAGCGTGGCATTGAAACCGCCGCGCAACAGATCCAGACCAACCAGGCCTCGATCGAGCAGCTTCAGGCCGAGCAGGCTCAGCTGGACGATGCCTCAGCCCAGACCGGGCTGGACGAGGCCTTGGCCCAGCGTCTGGCCAAAGAGCAGGCCTTGTCGCTCACGCGTCAGCGGTATGACGAGTTGTCCGTCCAGTTGCGTCAGGCCGACGAGCAGCGCATGGCCTTTGAGCGCAGCCTGCAGCCCCTGCGTGACGACATCACCCGCCTGCAACTGGAAGAGCAAGCCGCTGCCCTGGGCGGAGCGCAGTACATGGAGCAACTCAAGGCCGCTGAAGTTGACTTGGCTGCGTTGGCCGAAGCCATCGAGCGCGATGGCGTGAAGCTCTACGGTTTGCAGAGCGAGATTGACCGCATCCAGCGCGAGATCGCTGCCCTGGGGGCGGTGAACCTGGCCGCACTGGAAGAGCTCACCTCCGCCCGCGAGCGCAAGGGCTTCCTCGACTCTCAGATGGCCGACCTGATGGACGCCATCAACACGCTCGAAGATGCCATCCACAAGATCGACCTGGAAACCCGCGATCTGCTGGGCGCCACCTTCAACACCGTCAATGAACACTTCGGGCGCATGTTCCCCAGCCTGTTTGGCGGGGGCAGTGCCAAGTTGGTCATGACGGGCGACGAAATCCTGGATGCCGGCGTGCAGGTCATGGCCCACCCTCCCGGCAAGAAGAACAGCACCATCCATTTGTTGTCGGGTGGCGAGAAGGCCTTGACGGCCATCGCCCTTGTGTTTGCCATCTTCCAGCTGAACCCGGCGCCGTTTTGCCTGCTGGACGAGGTGGACGCGCCCCTGGACGACGCCAACACCGAACGCTACGCCCGCCTGGTGCGCAGCATGTCCGCCAACACGCAGTTCCTCTTCATCTCGCACAACAAGATCGCCATGGAGATGGCTGATCAACTGGTGGGCGTGACCATGCAGGAGCAGGGCGTGTCACGCATCGTGGCTGTGGACATGGAAGCCGCGCTGGGCATGGCACACGCCGCTTGAGGATCACCACAGCATGAATGACTCTTTGACCTTGTACCTTGGCATCCTGGGCGCCGCCGTGGTGTTGCTGGTGCTCTTGCATGGCTGGTGGCAATCGCGTCGCGTGTCGGTGCGGCAACCCAAACGAGCCCCTGTGGAGCCCGTGGATTCCTCCCTGAGTACCACGCTGGATGGCTTGCCCACCCAGCCGATGACCGACGGGCCCGGGGCTGCCGTGCCTGGTGCCACGCCTCCTGTGCGTCGGCAGGGCCCCCGTCTGGACCCTCTGGTGGACGCGATCGCCACCATCACGCTGGACGGGCCCGTCAGTGGCGACCACGTGATGCTGCACCTGCCGCCTTCTCGCCGGGCAGGCAGCAAGCCCATGCTGGTCGAGGGCCTGCGCGCCGACGATGGTGAATGGGAGGCGCCACAGGCCGGCGCCCTCTACCGCGAGTTGCAAGCCGGTGTGCTGATGGCCAACCGCACGGGCGGCCTCAACGAGATCGAGTACTCCGAGTTTGTGCAGAAGGTGCAGACCATGGCCGATGCCATGGGGGCTGCCGTCGAGTTTCCCGACATGCTGGACATCGTGGCCCGCGCCAAGGAACTGGACGCCTTTGCGGGCGCCCACGATGCCCAACTGGCCTTGCGGCTGCGCGCCCGGGGCAGCGCTTGGTCCGTGGGGTATGTGCACCAGCAGGCCGCGCGCCATGGTTTCGTGCCCGGCGCCCTGCCTGGCCGCCTGGTCTTGCCAGCCACGGATGAGGGCGCACCGCCCGTGTTGACCTTGCAGTACGACCCCCAAGTGGCGTTCTCGGATGACCCGGAAGATGCCACCTTGCGTGAATTGGTGCTGGCCTTCGATGTGCCGCAGACCCCGCAAGAGCAGCAACCATTCAACGCGTGGTGCGCCGCCGGTGAGGCGCTGTCCATGGTGCTGGACGCCAGCATGACCGATGACCAGGGCCACCCCTTCACGCCGGCGGCCTTTGCCTCGATCGCTGGCGAGCTGGAGCGCCTGTACCAGGCCTTGGCCGCGCGCGATCTGGCGGCCGGCAGTGCGTCGACGCGTCGCCTGTTCAGTTGAGTCGCTCCGCCATGAGTACCGCCGATCCTCAGCCCGATCTGTTCGGGGCCGATGCTCCGTCGGCATCTTCGCCTCATGACCTGGCGCAGGAGGCAGCCGCCTTGCGTGAGCAGTTGCATGAGCACGCGCACCGCTACTACGTCCTGGATGCGCCGACCATTCCAGATGCCGAGTACGACCGCCTGTTTCAACGCCTGCAAGCGATCGAGCTGGAGCGCCCGGATCTGCGCACGCCCGACTCGCCCACGCAGCGCGTGCTGGGGCAGGTGCTGGATGGCTTCACGCCCGTGCGCCATGCGGTGCCCATGCTGTCGATCCGCACCGAAACCGATACCGAAGCCAGCGGCGCCGAGGCCTTTGACGCGCGGGTGAGGCGAGAGCTGGGGTGGGGTGATAACGAACCGCCCGTGGATTACGCCGCTGAGCTGAAGTTTGATGGTCTGGCCATCAACCTGCGCTATGAAGACGGCGTGCTGGTGCAGGCAGCCACTCGGGGGGACGGAGAGGTGGGTGAAGACGTCACCCAGAACATCCGCACCATGGGCCAGATTCCCCTGCGCCTGCACACCACTCAGCCCCCGCCGGTGCTGGAAGTGCGTGGTGAGGTGTATATGCGCCGGGATGATTTCGAGGCCTTGAACGAGCGCCAGCGTCAGCGCGGCGACAAGACCTTCGTCAACCCCCGCAATGCCGCTGCAGGTGCGGTGCGTCAACATGACCCATCTATTGCGGCGCAGCGGCCCTTGAAGTTCTTTGCCTATGGCCTGGGCGACGTTCAGGGCTGGGCGGTGCCCGACACCCATGCTGGCGTGCTGGATGCCTTGCAGGCTCTGGGCTTGCCCGTGTGCGAACACCGCGCCGTGGCGCGGGGTGCGGCCGAGCTGGTGGCCTTTCACCAGGCCATGGGTGCGCAACGTGACCGCCTGCCTTTTGACATCGACGGCGTGGTCTACAAGGTCAACCGCCTCGATCTGCAGCAGCAGCTCGGCTTTGTGACCCGCGAGCCCCGCTGGGCCGTGGCGCACAAGTACCCCGCGCAAGAGCAGCTGACCCAGGTCGAAGGCATCGACGTGCAGGTGGGCCGCACCGGCAAGCTGACCCCGGTGGCTCGACTCAAGCCGGTGTTCGTGGGGGGCGTCACCGTCACCAACGCCACCTTGCACAACCTGTTCGAGTTGCGCCGCAAGCGTGTGCGGGTGGGCGACACCGTCATCGTGCGCCGGGCAGGCGATGTCATCCCCGAGGTGGTGGGCGTGGTGCCTGGCGAGCGCCCGGCGTATGTGGCCAACTTCCGCATGCCTGCGCAATGCCCCATTTGCAGCAGCACCGTGTTGCGCGAGCCAGGTGAGGTTGATCACCGTTGTACCGGCGGTCTGTTCTGCGCTGCCCAGCGCAAGCAAGCGTTACTGCATTTTGCGCAGCGCCGGGCGATGGACATCGAGGGGTTGGGCGAGAAGCTGGTGGATCAGCTGGTGGATGGGGGCCTGGTCAAGACCCTGCCCGAGCTGTACAAGCTGGACGTGGCCCGCCTGGCCGGTCTGGAACGCATGGCCGACAAAAGCGCCATGAATTTGGTGGCCGCCCTCGACAAGAGCAAGCAGACCACCTTGCCACGCTTCCTGTTCGGTTTGGGCATTCGCCATGTGGGCGAGGCCACGGCCAAAGATCTGGCCCGTCACTTCGGTCAGATGGACCGCATCATGGATGCCACCGAGGCACAACTGATGGAGGTCAAGGACGTGGGGCCGGTGGTGGCCCACAGCATCCGCACCTTCTTTGACCAGCCGCACAACCGCGAGGTGGTGGAGCAGCTGCGAGCATGCGGCGTGCAATGGCCCGAGAGCGAGCCCGCTGCCCTGCAAGACACAGCAGCCTTGCCGCTGCATGGCAAAACCCTGGTGCTGACGGGTACCTTGCCCACACTGTCCCGCGACGAGGCCAGGGCCCTGATCGAGGCTGCCGGTGGCAAGGTGGCCGGGTCGGTGTCCAAGAAAACCCACTACGTGGTGGCGGGCATCGAGGCCGGCAGCAAGCTGGACAAGGCGCAGGAACTGGGCGTTCCGGTGCTCGACGAGGCGGGGCTGCAGGCCTTGTTGGCTCAGCAGTTCTGTTGAGGCGTGATCCCGAGAAGCCGGCGACGCTGAAAACTCGGCTGTCTGGATGGCCTCACGCCGAGGTCGAACCGGCTGATGTGCTCGAGTCGCCGTCCACCGCGAATGACTGCAGCAGTTCCAGCGGAATCGATTCCAGCGCTGCTTCGTGCGTGGCTTCCAGCACCACCGGTGGGGCCACATTGGCCCGATAGGCCTCCAGCCAGCGCTCGGCGCACAGGCACCAGCGGTCACCCGGCTTCAGCCCCACGAAGCGCCATTCTGGTCGCGGCGTGATCAGGTCGTTGCCCCGGCTGAGCGAGTAGCTTAGGAAGTCGGCCGTCATGCGCGCGCACACCACATGCCTGCCCGTGTCGTCTGGACGCGTGCGACAGCAACCGTCACGGAAGTAGCCCGTCAGGGGGGCGTATGAGCAGGCCCGCAGGGGGCCTCCCAGGACGTTGCGGCCAGGAGTCAGGTTGATCGACATGGGCAGGAAGGAAAGAGCCCTCGGGCCTCAGCCCTTGGGCGTGCTTTTGTTCATCAAGGTCATGGCCGTGCCAATCAGGCCCGACAGCTCGCTCATGTTACTCGGCACGATGAGGGTGTTGTTCTTTTGGGCCAATTGCGCGAAGGCATCCACGGCTCGCTCGGCCACTTTCAGGTTCACGGCCTCCTGACCGCCGGGCGCCTGGATGGCGGCAGCCACCTTGCGCAGCGCATCTGCGGTGGCCTCGGCCAGCGCGGTGATGGCCGCAGCCTCACCCTGGGCTTTGTTGATCTCGGCCTGCTTCTCACCTTCCGAGCGGGCGATGAAGGCCTCGCGCTCGCCCGTGGCGATGTTGATCTGCTCCTGGCGACGACCTTCCGAGGCCGCAATCAGCGCACGTTTTTCACGCTCAGCCGTGATCTGAGCCTGCATGGAGCGCAGGATCTCTGCCGGGGGCGTCAGGTCTTTGATTTCGTAGCGCAGCACCTTCACGCCCCAGTTCGTGGCGGCTTCGTCCAGTGCGGTCACCACCGAGGCGTTGATCAGATCGCGCTCTTCGAAGGTTTTGTCCAGCTCCATGCGGCCGATGACGCTGCGCAGCGTGGTTTGCGCCAGTTGGGTGATGGCGGTGATGTAGTCCGACGAGCCGTAGCTGGCGCGCATGGGGTCCGTCACCTGGAAGTACAGGATGCCATCCACCTGCAACTGCGTGTTGTCTTTGGGAGTTGACACTAAAAACACAACTATTGCCAACTGTGTGAGTGAATAATGGGCTCTTGGGAATAGTTGCAACAACTAATGCGTCGCTTGGGGCTCATCCAACTGTGGACAACCCTTCGGGTTGACCACAGTATGCGCCATGGACAAGTCCTGGTGACTTGCCCACAGCGCGACTCGCTTTGCTCGCCTCAAATACCTTTTTTGAGAGAAACAGAGACAAAAATTCAAAAGCAGGTGCCACGGCGGCGGAGCTGCTTCGCCCGGCAAGACGGGGTAGTTCGCGCCAGAGACTCATCGGCCGCCTTTCTTCGCGCGGTTCTCAAGTACCTTGACCGCTAGGTCTTCCTCTAGCCTCGATCGAATCAGGCGATCGTCTCTCGCCGGCTCTGCTCTGGCCGCTGCAGTCATCAGACGGCTGGATTCGGTCTTACACGACGAAACGGCCGCGCTGGCGATGACGTTCGCACCAGATGCGCGATCATCTAGGCGACTGATCGCCTTTGTCGCACAGGCAGCCAAGTCCCGCTCAGCGTCCTTTAGATCCTGTTCGGCTTGCGCTTTGCGACGCTCCTCTGCCAAGTACCTCCGAATGGAGCGCGCGGATTCGCAATCGCCGGTGGCCTGGCTCCATGTCGTTTCGTGTGGAAAGCAACACCGTCACTGGGGCATCGCCGGCGCGAACGGGCTGGCCGGCAGGTGCTTGAGCTTGGACATGCGCAGGTAGGCGATGGCGATGAAGTTC
>JBKBMV010000023.1:0-38956 GCA_046295615.1 Aquabacterium sp. | reverse complement strand
GCCACCTCGCGCTTACGTTTGCTCTCACCCATCTGGTGAGTGTGCCAAATCCGGTCACACCCGCGCCAGCTCTGGCTCAGCGTGCGATCATGGGCGCTGAACTGCCGGATTTAGGGTCATGTCACTCGATCGGAGCGGGCGCGCCCTCCGTGTGCCAATCCGGCTCCGTGGTGCGCAGGATCTCGCCCAGCACCGTGGTGGCGTAGTGGCCGGCCGGCAAGGCGAAGGTGAGCACCAGTTGATCGGCTTGGGGCCATGCCCATGACAGGCCCTCGGGGCGGGACACCAGGGCGCGGCGCTCCTGCTCCAGGCCGGCGTGTTCCAGGCCATCGCACAAGCTGGCGTGGCGCTGGGCCACGGCGGCTTCCAGGGCCTGCGCCTGGTCGGTGGTGGCCACGCGACCCCGCCCCCACAGGGGCCCGGTGGGCAGCCCCGCCTCGTCCATCACATCGCCGGGCAGGGCCTGGCCCCACAAGCCCTGCTGAATGCGCTGCGCCAGCACCTCATTGAAGATGAAGGAGCGCACCGCCGACAGGTAGATGCCCTTCTTCTTCGGATTGCGCACGCGGATCTCACGCGCCAGCATGGCCCGACCCTGCTCCACGTTGTCGCCATCAAAGCCGAAACGCTGGGCGCCAAAGTAGTTGGGCACGCCCTGGGCCGCGATGGCCTTCAGGTTGGCCTCAACGGCTGCCAAGGCCTCGGGGCCGCCCGCCACATCGCGCAGCACGATGCGAAAGTGGTTGCCGCGCAGATCGCCCGGGCGCAGCTTCTTGAGGTGGCGCTGCTGGCTCAGCACCTTGAACTCCGGGTGCTGCAACCGGGTCAGGTCGGGGGTCTCCACGGGGCCCTTGCCATAGGGCAGGTAGATGCTGAACCACTGACGGGTGATGGCGTAGCGATCCTTCAAGCCGGCATAGCCCACATCACGCTCCGTCACCCCCACGGCCTCGGCCAGTTGCTGTGCCACGTAGGCGGTGTTGGCCCCATTCTTTTCGATGTCCAGCCAGAGGTGCTCGCCCTCGCCGCTGGGTAACTGCAGGGGCAGCTCGGTCACCCTGAAATCCTCGTTGAGGCCCTTCAGGGTGGCGCTGGCGCCAGTGATCGGATACGCGTGGGGCCAGGCTGGCAGGGTCATGCAGGCAATGTCGGTCTTGGGGTCATGGCGCCACCTTGCGTTTGATCAGCCGGGCCAGCGGCTGCGGCAGGCTGGCCAGTGAGCTCAGCACATGCGGCAACAAACGCAGCTTCAGCCCTGAAAACGCGTTGGGCACCACCGCCTCGATCAGGTGCGGGCCAGGCGTGCTCACACACTGCGCCAAGGCGCGGTTCAGCTCTTCGGCCGTGGTGACACGCATCGCGTGCACGCCCATGCCCGAGGCCATTTGCACAAAGTCTAACCCGGGGTTGGACAGGTCCAACTGGCTGCGGGCCTTCACGCCTTGCGCATCGCCTGAACCCACGGCGCCCACGCGCTGCAGCTCCACGTTCAAGATCGCATAGCTCTTGTTGTTGAACACGATGGTCGTCACGTTCAAGCGCTCACGCGCCATGGTCCACAAGGCCTGCAGCGTGTACATGGCCGAGCCATCGCCCACCAGGGCCAGCACCGGCCGATCCGGGCAGGCAATCGCCGCACCCACCGCGTTGGGCAGGCTTTGGCCAATGGCCCCGCCCGTCAGCGTGATGACATCGTGGCGGGGCGCGCCCCGCGTGAAGTGCGGCAACATCACACCCGAGGTTTGCGCCTCGTCGACGATGATGGCGCGCTCGGGCAGGTGGTGGCCCACCGCCTTGCACACCTTCTCGGCCGTCAGCTTGCCCTTGGGCGCATCGGGCCGCGAAGGCGGCTGCAAAGCCGGCTGCACGCCCTCGGCGCCCAGGGCCCGCACCAGGCGCTCCAGCCCGCCCACCGCGTCTTGCGTGGGGGAGGCCAGGGTGTGCACCGTGCAGCCCTCGGGCACCAGGTCGCTGGCCTTGCCCGGGTAGGCAAAGAAGGACACGGGCGACTTGGCATCCACCAGCACCAGGTGCTTGAGGCCCTGCAACTGCACCGAGGCCAGCTCGGCCAGGTAGGCGATGCGCTCCACATGCGGCAGGCCCGCGCCACGCTCGATGCGCGTGGGAAAGACTTCGGCAAACAGCTGCACACCGGCCTTGACGGCGATGCGGGAGGCGGCCATCAGGCCGGGCTCGCGCAGGGCGCGGGCGCCCAGCAGCAGCGCGGTCTTCTCACCCGACTGGATGGCTGCCGCGATGGCCTGGATCACGCCCTCGTCGGCCACCGGGGGCTGCGCCAAGGTGGGCAGGGCCGCGGGCACGCCGCCCTCGCTCCACGACACATCGGCCGGCAGGATCAGGGTCGTCACCTGCCCACCACCGCCCATGCCGCCCATGGCCGTGGCCACGGCCTCGGCCGCATCACTGGCCAGCGCAGCGGTGGACGACGAGGTGCGCACCCAGCTGGACACATTGCGGGCCACGGTCTCGATGTCGGACTGCAATTGCGCGTCGTACTTGACGTGGTAAGTGGCGTGGTCGCCCACGATGTTGACCACCGGCACCCGGCCCTTACGGGCGTTGTGCAGGTTGGCCAGGCCGTTGCCCAGGCCGCAGCCCAGGTGCAGCAACGTGGCGGCCGGCTTGCCTGCCATGCGCGCATAACCATCGGCCGCGCCCGTGGCCACGCCTTCAAACAGGGCCAGCACCGCGCGCATGCGCGGCTCGGCATCCAGCGCCGCCACAAAGTGCATCTCCGAGGTGCCGGGGTTGCTGAAGCACACGGTCACCCCGGCGTCGGCCAGGGTCTTCATCAGGGCTTGAGCGCCATTCATGCCAAGGTCTCCACATGTTGAGGGCCGATGTCGGCCACACAGGTCACGCCGGCCAGGGTCATGGCCAGCTTCAGTTCTTGCTGCCAGCGGCGCAGCAGCTCGGTCAGCCCGGCTTCGCCGCCACCGGCCAGGGCCCACACCCAGGGCCGCCCGATCAGCACGCCACTGGCGCCCAGGGCCAGGGCGCGGAACACGTCCACGCCGCTGCGCACGCCGCCATCCACCAGCACCGCCAGCGCCCCATCCACCGCGCGGCAGATGCCGGGCAGCTTGGTGGCGGTCGAGGCCACGCCATCCAGCTGACGCCCGCCATGGTTGGACACGATCAGGCCCTGCACACCGGTCTGCACCGCCGCACGGGCATCGTCTTCGTCCAGGATGCCCTTGAGCAGCACGGTGCCGGGCCATTGCTGGCGCACCCACTCGATGTCGTCCCAGGTCACGGTGGGGTCGAACTGCGTGTCCACCCAGGCTTTGAAGGCATCCATGTCCTGCGCAGCGGGCACCTGGTCACTCAGGTTGCCGAAGGCGTGCGGCTTGCCCTTGATGCCCACGTCCCAGATCCAGCCGGGGCGGGCCAGCAACTGCGTGGCCTTGATCAGGGCCGCTTGTGCCGCCGGAGCCGACAAGCCATTGCGGGTGTCGCGGTGGCGCATGCCCGAGATGGGCAGGTCGACCGTGAAGACCAGGGTGCGGCAACCCGCCGCCCAGGCGCGTTGCAACAGGGCGCTCACGATGCCGCGATCGCGCAGCATGTAGAGCTGAAACCAGATCGGCCGCTGCACCGCCCCCATCACCTCGGCCAGCGGGCAGATGCCCACGGTCGACAAGGTGAACGGCACCCCCACGGCCTCGGCCGCTCGGGCGGCCTGCACCTCACCCCGCCGCGCCATCAGGCCCGCCAGGCCGATGGGCGCCAGTGCCAGGGGCAGGGCGCAGGGCTGGCCCAGCAGGGTGGTGCGGGTGTCCACGCCATCCACATCGCGCAGCACGCGCTGGCGCAGGGTGATGCGGGCCCAGTCGGCCTCGTTGGCGCGCAGGGTTTGTTCGTCGGTGGCGCCGCCATCGGCGTAGTCAAACAAGAAACGCGGCAGGCGGGCCTGGGCTTGCAGGCGCCAATCGGCCGCCGTGGCAGGGTATTGCAGCATGGTGGGAGCTCGTGAACCAGTTTCAGGCGGTGGGGGCTTGGGGGGGCTCAGGCGCGCGCGATGCGCGTGACGAGCGCGAGGGACGCGCCACATAGCGCCGCATCACCCACGCAAACATCAGCCCGCCGCCGTACATCGTCACGCCATACAGGGCGCCGGGGATGGCCATCTCGCCGTCTTGCAGCACCGTGGTGGCAATCACCAGCGACAAGGCCGCGTTCTGCACGGCCGTCTCTATGCCCAGGGTGATGGACTGGCTGCGCGACAGGCCCACCAGCCAGGCCACGGCAAAGCCCAGGCTCAGCATGGTCAGGTTCAGGCCCAGGGCCAGGGGGGCCAGCGTGATGATGTGGCCTTGCACGGTGCCGAAGTTCTTGACGATGGCCAGCACCAGGATGATGATGAACAACACGGTGGCGATGCGGGTGGCCACGGGCTCGAAGCGCTGCGCCCAGGCCGACCAGCGGGCCCGCACCAGCATGCCCAGGCTGACGGGCAGGCCCATCACCAGCGCCACCTGGGCCATCAAAAAGCCCACAGGCACCTGCACGGCACGCTCGGCGGCCATGAAGTGGGCCAGGGCCCAGGTCACGATCACCGGCAGGGTGAAGATGGTCAGCACGCTGGCGATGGCCGTGAAGCCCAGGGCCAGGGCCACATCGCCCCGGGCCAGGTAGGTCAGCAGGTTGGAGGTGGCCCCGGTGGGACAGGCCACCAGGATCATGAAGCCCACCGCCAGCGCCCCGCCCATGCCCACCAGCTTGAGCATGCCAAAGCACACCAGCGGCAGCAGCACAAAGTGGCACACCACGCCCATCATCAGCGCCTTGGGCTGCACCAGGATGCGCTTGAAGTCGCCCAGCGTCAGGCCCAGCCCCAGCGAGAACATGATGAAGCCCAGGATCAGCGGCAGCAGCACGCTGGAGACCAGATCACCTTGCATGTCGTTCCTTCATTCAACGCCCCGCCACGATGGACTGCGCCGCCGCGCGCGCGGTGAGGATGCAGCCTGGCAGGAAGGTGCCCTCCAGCGAGCGCTTGCCGCTGGCCCCGCCGCCGCCAAAGCCCGCCGCCTCGCCCACGCAGTACAGCCCTGACACAGGCTGGCCATCGGCGCGCAGCACCCGGCTTTGCAGGTCGGTCTGCAGGCCGCCCAGGCTTTTGCGCGTGATGAGCTGCATCTGGATGGCGATGAAAGGGCCCGCGCCTTTGGCCTGCAGCGGGGCGGGCGCACAGGTGCGCAGGCGGTCGGGGCCCCATTGGCGCGCATGCAGGATGCGCCGAATCTGGTCGTCGTTCGTCAGCGCCAGGCCGCTGGCGAACTGCGCATCAAAGGCATCGGCCGTGGCCTGCAACTGCTGCGGGCTCACGTCGTTCGTGCCTGTCAGGGCGTTCATCTTCGCGGCCAACCCAGCCAGGGTGTCGTCCACCAGGAAGTGGCGGCTTTCGCGCTGCATCTGGCGCACCAGGCGGTGGTTGCCGGTCAAGGTTTCCCACACAAAGGCCAGGAACTGCCGGTCGCGGATGCGCTGATTGTGCTCGGCGCCCGAGATGGCGAACTCCTTGGCTGCAATGCGCCAGTTCAGCAGGTGCCAGGTCCAGGGACGGGCTTGAGCCGCCACCTGCTGGCACAGCCAGTGCGTGTCAAAGCCGGTCACCAGCGGCTCGGGGCCGATGCGACGGCCCTGGTGGTCCAGCCACAGTGCTGATTTGCAGGGGATGGTCGACAGCCCATGCCCCTCGAAGTGCGGCTGCGGATGCGGAAAGCCGGCCGCGTAGTTCCACATCTCGCCCGCATGCGTGACCTGCCCGCCCAGGGTGTCAGCCACCAGGGCGTGCAGCCGCCCATCGGCGTAGGGGTGCGCGCCATTGAGCATGGTGGCCGGCTGGGGCCGATCAGCCGGCCAATTTGCCCGCACCTGCTCGGTCGATCCATTGATGCCGCCCATGGCCAGCACCACCACCGGGGCCTCGATGCGCACCTCGGCGCCACCGGGCTCGGCCACGGCCACCACGCCCGAGACCTGGCCGGCGGTCTGCGCCACGCCCGTCACCCGGTGCTGGTGCAACACGGTCAGGCGCCCGCCGGGCTCGCCGGCGCGGCGCATGGCGTCGCTCAGGCGTCGCGTCATCTCGCGCGAGGTGCCCCACAGCACGTGGTAGCGGGGCACGCTGTTGCCCTCGCCAAACCGGCCGCGCTCCACCCAGTTCACGGCCGGCATGAACTTCAGGCCGTGAGTCTGCAGCCAGTCGTGCACCCGCTCGCGCGAGTGCTGCACGTAGTACTCGGCCCAGCGGCGGGGCCACACATCGTGCTCGCCCAGCTCGCCAAAACTCAACCAGTCGCGCAAGGCGCGTTCAGGGCTGTCGTGGATGCCCTTGCGGCGCTGCAGGGGCGTGTCCACCAGGGCCATGCCGCCGAAGGCCCACCAGGCCAGACCGCCAAACCGTTCGGGCGTGTCCCGATCGACCACGGTCACCCGCTGCCCGGCGCGCAGGCATTCCAGGGCCGTGACGATGCCCGCCAGGCCACCGCCCACCACCACCACATCACTTCGAAGCACCATTGACATCCTGGAGTGCACCCTTCCTCGGTCTGGATCCATCACACGCTGGCCGCACCTTAGCCGGTTAAGATCCTGAATCATTGACTTTGCAGGACAAGACCATTGACTTCACAGGCCAGCGTGTCCATGAGCTGGGTGCGCACAGTGTTGGGCCAGGCGCAGCGTCAGGGCATCGAGGAAAACACCCTCTTGCGCGCCGCCGGCATCCCCCTGCGCGAGCTCTCGGCCGAGCGCTGGCCCATCGACCACATCACCCGCCTGTGGCGCGCGGCCGCCCGGCTGACACAAGACCCGGGCTTTGGCCTGAAGGCGGGCTGCCACGTCAGCCCGGCCAGCTTCAACGTGCTCAGCTTCATCGTGCAGTCGGCCGCCACCTTGCGCCAGGCCCTGGCGGTGGTGCAGAAGTACCAGTCGCTGGTGTCCGATGGGGGGCGCTTTCAGCTCTTGCCCGGCCCGCAGGCCAGCTGGCTGGTCTACCACCCCCGGCAGGGCGATCTGGCCTTCAGCCCGCACCAGATCGAGGCGGTGCTGGCGGCCGTGGTCAGCGCGTCACGCTGGGTGATGCGCACACCGCGCCCACCCCAGCAGGTGTGCTTCAGCCACGACGCCGTGGGGCCGCTGGCGGGCTACCGTGAGGTGTTTGCCTGCCCTGTCTCGTTTGGCGAGGCCTACAGCGGCTTGCTGCTGGACAACGCCGTGCTGGACGATCCCCTGCCGCAGGCCAACACCCAGTTGGCCCGCCTGCACGAACAGTACGCGATGTCGCAATTGCAGGCCCTGGCGGGCGAAGAGGGGCTGGATGCCGCCGTGCGGCGCTGGATCGGCACCCGGCTGGACGCCCTGGCGGGTCAGGGCCTGCCCACCCGGGCGGAGGCGGCGCAGGCCGTGGGCCTGGGCGATCGCACCCTGGGGCGACGGCTGCAAGCCGCCGGCACGCATTTCGAAGGATTGCTGGACGAGGCGCGGCGCGACCGCGCCCTGCACCTGGTGGGGGAGACCACCGTGCCACTGCGCGAGGTGGCCGAGGCCCTGGCTTACGCCGACATCAGCCCGTTTTACCGGGCGTTCCAGCGCTGGACGGGGCAGACGCCCGCCGCCTGGCGCCGCCAGCACCAAGGCGGCCAAGCTCTCCAGCATAAGGCCGATCCGACCGTCTGAACCGCCTCGTTGCAAACAAACGCCGAAGTGGGGGAAACCTGCCAAATTCGTCCAACACAACGGGCCCGAAACCTGCATGATGGGGGGACGTAGCAACCACTTCGGAGGACTCTCGCATGAACTGGTTCGACAACGTTTCGTCAGACTGCGACCAACCCGTCGCAGCCGCCCGACTCATGGAAGGGCACTGGCGGCACCAGCTTCGCCCGCATGGCGACCCGGTGCTGTGCCGCCTGGTGATCGACCTGGCCGAACCCCGCGTGGTGGCTGCCCAGGTGATCGAACACGGCGTGGCCGACGACCTCACCGCCACCGAGCTGGAAGACCTCAGCGACTTGCTCATCCGCCAGGAAATCCACCTGCAGGCCCGGGCCTGGGGTTTCACCCCCTGCAACCTGTTGCCCGCCTGGGCCAAGCCCAGTTTCAGCGACAGCCAGATCGAAGAACTGGAACGCATCGACGGCTACCTGGTCGAGGCCTCGGAAGAGACCATCGAAGACGTGCTGCAGTTGCGCGAAGCCTTTCTCAAGGCCATTGGCATGACCGACCAGCACATCCTGCGGGCGGCCCGCTCGGCCGAGCCTGAACCCGTGTGCCGCAAGGGCTTGAAGCTGTTGAACTGAGGCTGCTCACCCATGGCCGAGCCTACACTGCCCGGCCATGAAGATCTCTCAACGCGCCCAAGCCATTTCCCCCTTCCTGGCCATGGAGTTCGGCAAGCGAGCCGCTGCGCTCGAGGCCGACGGCCACCGCGTCATTCGCCTGAACCTGGGCGAGCCCGACTTCGGGGCCCCACCGGCCGTGCGCGCCGAGCTGCAACGCGTGGCGGCTCAGGCCGCCTTGCCCTACACCGGCGCGCTGGGCCTGCCCGCCCTGCGGGAGGCCATTGCCGGCTTTTATGAACATGCCCACGGGCTGCGCGTGTCGCCCGATCGCGTGGTCGTCACGGCCGGGGCCTCGGCCGCGCTGCTGCTCGTCACCGCCGCCCTGGTGGACCCGGGCGACGAGGTGCTGGTGGGCGATCCGTCCTACCCTTGCAACCGACAGTTCCTCAGTGGCTTTGGCGCCGATGTGCGCCTGGTGCCCACCGATGCCGCATCGCGCTTCCAGCTCGATCTGGCGGCGGTGCAACGCCACTGGTCGGCACGCACCAAGGGGCTGATGATCGCCACGCCCTCCAACCCCACGGGCACCTCGGTGCCGCCGGCCGAGCTGGCGGCCATCTGTCAATGGGCCCGGGCGCGCGATGCCTGGCGCATCGTCGACGAGATCTACCTGAACCTCAGCGATGCCCAGCCCGATGGCACGCCCGCGCCCACCGTGCTGGCCAGCGACCCCGGCGCCTGCGTCATCAACAGCTTCTCGAAATACTTCGGCATGACCGGCTGGCGACTGGGCTGGACCGTGGTGCCTGACGAGCTGGTGCCCGCCATGGAACGGCTGGCGCAGAACTACTACATCTGCGCCCCCACACCGGCCCAACTGGCAGCCCTGGCCTGCTTCACGCCCGAATCCATCGCGGTGTGCGAGGCGCGCAAGCACGAGTTCAGCACCCGCCGGGCCTTGGTGTTGCAAGGGCTGGCGGACATCGGTCTGCAGGTGCCGGTGTTGCCCGATGGGGCCTTTTATGTCTACATCGACGTCAGCCCCACGGGGCTGGATGCCATGCAGTTTTGCGAACAGGCCCTGCAAGAAGCGCACGTGGCGCTCACACCCGGCCACGACTTCGGCGTGCAGGGCAGCAGCCGGTTCGTGCGGCTGTCATATGCCGCCAGCCAGGCCGATCTGCGTGAAGGTCTGGCGCGGCTCGGGCGCTGGCTGGGCCACCACACCTGACGCAAATCTCCATTCAGCACCCTGCCATCGCCATGCCGCTTAGTCAAAAAACAACGAGGCGGTTTGATGACTTCGATCCTTCGCGCATCCATTGCCCTGGCAGGCCTGGCCGGCTCCAGCGGCGCCCTGGCACAACTCAGCGATTTCTACCGCCCCATCCTGCCGCCCGACGTCAGCGAAGGCGGCACCGCTGGCCTGGCGCCCATCGCCGGGCGCGCCTACCAGGGCGCTGACGAGTCGCGCACCCGCGTGCTGCCGGGCCTGGACTACCAATGGGCCAATGCCATTTTTGCCGGGGTGGGTAACGGCGTGGGCTACAACGCCTCGCGCAGGCCCGACATGGCCTATGGCGCCCGCCTGACGGTGGCCAGCTCGCTGCGGGCGGGTAGCGGGCAAGACCGCGATGGCGTGCTGCTGGATCTGGGCGTGCTGTGGAGCACCCAGTGGCGGCCTCAGTGACGCCAGGGATCCAGCGTGGCCACCACCTGGGCCAACCAGGCCTACCAGCAGGACTACTTCGGCATCACGCCTGGCCAATCCCTCGACAGCGTGTATGCCGCCTACCGGCCGGATGCCGGCATCCGCGATGTGCGCGTCAGCGCCTCGGCGGCTTACCGCATCAACCCCGACTGGCAGGTCATCACCTCCGTCACCCGCACCGAGCTGCAAGGCGATGCCCGCCGCAGCCCGCTGGTGCAACAAGAGGGCGCCACCACCGGTGTGGTGGTGGGCTACCGGTTCTGAGCCAGGCCGCACCGGCGGGCTTCAACCCCGTGCTCAGGCCTTCAGGGCCTGGGCGTGGTGGGCCATGTGCTCGCCCATGAAGCTGGCGATGAAGTAGTAGCTGTGGTCATAGCCCGCATGGCGCCGCAGCGTCAGCAGGTGGCCCGCGCGCTCGCAGGCCTCGGCCAACAGCTCGGGCCGCAGTTGCCCGGCCAGAAACTCGTCGGCCGCGCCCTGGCCCAGGTCGTAGCTCGGGTCATTGGCCACGTGCTCGCCACGGGGGGCTGGTGTCGGGCGCCACCACGATCAGGCCATGCTGCGCCGCATGCTGCTGAAAGCCCGCCTTGGTGATGACGTTCTGCTCGGTGCAGGTCAGGCCCGACAGCCAGTACACCACCGGGCAGGCCTCGCCGCGCAGCGCGGCCGGCGGCAGGTACACCGCCACCTTCATGTCGCAGCCCAGGGTGGCTGAAGCGTGCTGCCACACCTCTTGCCGGCCGCCAAAGCTGGCATGTTGCTCAATGCGTTGCATGGCTGGGCCCGGGGTCAGGCCGCTGCCGCGGCGGGCCGGGCAAAGTTCACCACGCTGCGAATCGACTTGCCCTCGTGCATCAAATCAAACGCGTGGTTGATGTCAGACTTGTCGGGGTTGGTGTCGATGGCGATGATGCGGCCCGCGCCCGCCTTCTGCGCGCCATGCACCACCGCCAGGCCGATGCCACCCAGGCCAAACACGGCCACCGTGTCACCGGGTTGCACCTTGGCCGTGTTCTTGACCGCGCCCAGGCCGGTGGTCACGCCGCAGCCCAGCAGGCACACCTGCTCGGGGTTGGCTTGCGGGTTGACCTTGGCCAGCGACACCTTGGCCACCACCGTGTACTCGCTGAAGGTGCTGCAACCCATGCAGTGGTAAGTGGGCTGGCCGTTGTACGAAAAGCGCGTGGTGCCATCGGCACAGCTATAGTTTTTGCCCATGCCCCATCCTCAGCCATCCGCCCCACCGCCACCACCCCGCGGCCGCGCCCGCCAGCGCCTGTCACATTGCTCGCGCCGCGTGCGCGATGCCCTGCTGTCGCTGCGCGATCTGCTCACCTCGGTGGGCCCGGTGGTGCTGCTGGTGGTGGCCGTGCTGGGCGCCACCTACTGGTGGCTTGATCCGCAGCCCCCCCAAACCGTCACCCTGGCCACGGGGCCGGCGGGCAGCGCCTACGCTGCCTTTGGCCAGCGCTATGCCGAGGCCCTGGCGGCCGATGGCATCCGGGTGCGCCTGCTGCCCACCGATGGCACCGTGGGCAACCTGCAAGCCCTGCGCGAAGGGCGGGCTGATCTGGCCTTTGTGCGCGGCGGCAGTGGCCCGGCCCCGGCTGACCGCAACGCCCCCTTGGCCGCCGAAGAGCCCGACGACACCGGCCTGCAATCGCTGGGCGCCTTGTTTTACGAGCCCCTGTGGCTGTTCTACCGCCCGGGGGCCGTGCAAGGCCCGTTGAACTCACTGACGCAACTGCGTGGCCTGCGCGTGAACGTGGAGCAGGCCGGCACGGGCGTGCCCGAGCTGATGCAACGCCTGCTGTGGGCCAATGGCCTGACGGACGATGAACTGCAATTGAGTCACCTGGCGCCCGACGCGGCCGCCCAGGCCCTGCAGGCTGGCGAGCTGGACGTGATGGTGCTGGTCTCGGCCCCTGAATCGGCCACCGTGGTGCGCCTGTTGCTCACCCCCGGCATTGCGCTGGCCGACCTGCCCCAGGCCGATGCCCTGGCCCGGCGCTTCCCTTTCCTGCAAACCGTGTCGCTGCCGCGCGGCATGGTCGATCTGGCAGGCGACCTGCCCCCGCAAGACATCGGGCTGCTGGCCGCCACCACCGCCTTGCTCACGCGGGATGACACCCACCCGGCCCTGCGCCAGCGCTTTGCCCAGGCGGCGGTGCAGATCCACGGCAACGCCGGCTGGTTCAACGGCGTGCGCGACTTTCCCAACACCCGCACCAGCGAGTTGCCCGTCAGCGCCGAAGGCGACCGCGCCATCAACGGCACCCCGCCGTTCTGGCAGCGCTACCTGCCCTTCTGGGCCAGCAACCTGCTGGAGCGCATGTGGCTGGTGGTGGGCGGCCTGATCGTGCTGCTGCTGCCCCTGTCGCGCATCGTGCCGCCCCTGTACACCTACCGCGTGCGCCAGCGCGTGTTCCGCTGGTACGCCCGCCTGCGCGAGGTGGAAGAGCGCATGGAAGCCCGCGACACCCCGCTGACAGAGCTGCTGCAAGAGCTCGACGACCTGGACGACGTGGTCAGCCACATCAGCGTGCCCCTGGCCCATGCCGACGAGCTGTACACCCTGCGCAGCCACATCGAAAAAACGCGGCGGCGCTTGCTGACTCAGGCGGCTGAGGCCGGGTGATGATTCGTTTCATGATTTGTTTCATCAAGCCGAAGCGATCCACGCTTTCAAGGGCGTAGAGGTGCGGTTTTTGTTTCGGCATTCGTTTCACCGAAGTCTTGATCGGGGAAGAACGTGACCTTGCAAAACTTGCTGAGGATCAGCCTTGATGCCATCGCGCCAGACAAGGCTCAGATCGGCAAGCTACTCGCTGCTGCTCAGCGAAACATCCAGGACGCGCAACTGGCAGCGCTGAGTGCCGAGAATCGTTTCGATGCCGCTTACAAGGCCATCATGCAACTGTCCATGGCCGCCCTGCATGCGCACGGATTCAGAACACTAACCAGCAAGCCAGGCCATCACCAAACCGCCATTCAGAAATCGGCCGTCACGGCCTGACTCGAAAGTGCCTTGACCTTGCAGGCCCATGTGCGGGGATGGCTCACGCGTGGGAAGCCCGAGCTGACATGAGCACCATCCCCCGCCCCTGATTCAACCTCGACTGAAACGCGTCCGTGTCGGTCACGCACAGTGGGCGGGCGCCGTCCAGGCCCAGGGCGCGCAGGGTGTGCACCATGGGGTGCGTGCATTGGCCCACGCTCAGGCGCACGGTGCCCGGGGTGTGCAGGCGAACGCCGCCGCGCACGTTCACGGTGGCACGTTGCCATTGCTCGGCCACGGTGGAGTACAGCGCCACGCTCATGGGTGGGGCGGGCATCGAGGGGCCCAGGCGGCCGCTCAGGCGCAGGATGTGGTCGTCGGGGTGCAGGGCGTTCGGGTCGGCCAGCACCATCTCCACATGGCGCTGCGTGCGCCCGTAGCGGATGGGGGTCACAAACTTGGGCAGACCCCAGATCTCGCGGCCGGCCGCGCAGGCCACGGGCGTGGTCACCGGCAGGTGCAGCACATGAAAGCCCAGCTCATGCCCCGGGCGCTCCACGTCCTGCAGGGCCTGTAGCCAGTGGCCCAGGCCACGCTTCACGCCGCGCGGCACCACGGCCACCGCCAGGCCCAGCTCGTTGTAGGGCCCCACGCTCGTGTCCTGGTACTCGTAGCAGGCCAGGCCCACCAGCGCACGGCCACCCCAGGTGCAGCCGGGTACCAGCGCATCGCCGGCATGGTGGCGCAGCACCTCGCGCACGCGGCGCTCATCCACCATGAAGAAGGCATTCAGGTTGCGGGTCTGGCGGTACAGAATCGGCAACTGCACCGGCCCCTGGCTGGTGTGCACCGTGGTGCGCGGCACGTCAAAAAAGGGCTCATCGGGCACAAAGGCCACGGCCGTGTCAGGGGCCATGCGGGTGGTCTGGGTGGTGGGGGTGTTCACAGCAATTGCTCCTGCAGGTCTTCAATCACCGACAAGCGGTTGATCTGGTTGGTGCCCTCAAAAATCTGCGTCAGCCGCGCATCGCGGTAGATCTTTTCCAGGCGGGCGGTGTGGTGCGTGGCGCGCTCGCCCATCAGGTCCATGGCCTGGTGGATGACGCTGATGGCGGTGTCCGTGCCCTGAAACTTGCACATCGACGACGTGGCCTGCCGGGGCGTCCAGGTGCGGGCGCCCTGCCACACCAGCGCGCGGGCGGCACAGGTCTCGCTGATCATCTGCGCCAGCGTCAGCTGCACGTCCTGAAAGTCGATCAAGCGGCGCCGGCCCAGCCGCGTGGAGCAGGCATGGGCCAGCGCCACATCCACCGCCGCCTGCGCCAGCCCCACGCCCATGGCCCCCACGGGGATGCGCGACAGGTTCAGCGTGCTGCGGTTCAGCGCCCAGCCCTGGCGCACACCGCCGACCACGGCGCCATCGGGCACAAACACGTCCTTGAACGACAGGTGCGCCGCGCTGGACGCGCGCATGCCCATCTTCAGCTCCGTGCGCACCGGCACGAAGCCCGGGCTGCCCTGGTCCACCAGAAAGCAGGTCCACGACTCGAAGCCCTCGCCCTCCAGCGCGGCAAACACGGCCACCTGCCGGGCCACATCGCCGCCACTGATGTACACCTTGTCGCCGTTCAGCACCCAGCCGCCCGGCGCGCGGCGGGCCACCACGCCGGGCCGGTTGCTGGCCGCACCATGGCCGTCTTCGGCGTCCGAGCCCGCGCCCGGCTCGGTGATGGCAAAGGCAAACAGGTGCGGCTGCCCGGCCCGCGTGGCCCGGTGGGCGGGCTTGAACACGCGCCAGGCCAGGGCCAGGTCGCCCGACAGCAGCACCGGCGCCATGCCCAGCTGGTGGGCACACAACAGCAGCATCAGCCCGCCACAGGCGCGCGTGAACTCTTCCACCTTCAGGCAGGCCCGCCAGGCCAGCGGGTAGGGCGCCTGCAGCCAGTCGCCATCGCCCAAAGGCGCGGGCAGGATGTCATACAGCCAGCCCTCGCGGCCGGCTCGCACCAGCACCTCGCGAGCGGGCTCGGGCACCGTGCCCACGGGGCCGTGGGGCAGGGCGTCCACCGTCAGGGCCAGGGGCTCAATGTGCTGGCGGGCAAACTGCCGCGCCTGGCGGCGCCACCGCTGCAGCGCCCAGGGCAGGCGGGCGGTGTCTTGCTCCCACAGGCTTTGCGGCGTGTAGGCCATCAACTGGCGCGACAGTGCGGGCAACTGCGCCATGGCCGTACGGGCCGACAGCGGGTGCGAGGCGGGCACATGCCCGGCTATCCAGGGCAGGGTGCTCATGCGCAGGCCTCCAGGTCGGTCCAGGTGTCCCACCAGGCCACGCAGGCCTGCAGCTCGGCCGGGCTGCCCCCCAACAGGCGCAGGTGGTGCGTCTGGCGCAACCAGCGCTCCATTCCGGTGTCCTGCATGTAGCCCATGCCTCCAAACACCTGCAGGGCGGCGCTCACGCCTTGCGACAGGCGCTGCTGGTGCTGGGCGCGTGCCCGCCACAGCTCACGCAGGCCCTGGCCTGCTGCCGCCAGCAGCTGCGGCGCCTGCGCCTGTTGCTGCAAGGCGTGGGCCGCCTCGCGGGCGGTGCCGTGGGCCAGGCTCAACAACTGCTGCACGGCAGGGTGCTGCGCAATCACCGCGCCCCCTTGGCGGCGCAGGTGCGCCTGCTCATGCGCCATGGCGGCTGCACGCTGCGCCCCCGCCTGTGTGATGGCCCACAGGCCCAGCGCCTGCAGGGCCTGCAACTGCGCCCAGGCCTGGCGGGCCACCGGCCCACGCAGGGTGGCCGTGGCCAGGGCCTGCACCGCATCGCGGCCCGGCACAGCGGCCACCTGCTGCACGCTCAACTCGTCCAGGCCCATGCCGCGTTCGTCGGCCTGCACCGTCAGCACCTGGCGCGGCAGGCGGTGCCACACCCAGCCCTCGGCCACCGTCCAGGTGGGGCACCACAGCGCAGCCCAATCGGGCAGGGCATGCACGGGGCGGGGCGTGTGGGCCTGTGGCCAGCCCCAGTTGTCGGCCAGCATGGCGGCGTGCTCATCGCTCAGCGCCTGGCCACTGCACAGCGCGGCCACGGCCTCGCGGCCCAATCCCTGGTGGCCTTGCAACACCACCAGCGCGGGGCCTGGTGCGTCATGCCCGGCGGCCAGGCCGGCCTGCCGGTCCAGGAGGCGATCCAGATGGCGGGCCAGGGCCTCGGTGTGCATCTGCAGCGCCAGCGCGCCCGACACCCGGCCCACCTGCGCCAACGCACTCAGCGACCAGCGCCGCCCCAAAGCCGTCCCCGGCTCGGCCCACAGGCCCAGGGTGTCGTCCTGCAGGCCCAGGGCGGCCAGCCCGTCCAGCGCCTGGCGGCACTCGGCCAGCGGCACCGGGCGCTCCGGCCGCGCCCACTTAGGCTGCAGCACCGCCTGCGCATAGCACGCCACGGCCTCGGTGCCCGCCTGGCAATCCTCCTCGCTGAGGCCCGCGTCTGCCTGCATGCCTTGCTCCACGTGATGACAGTGCAGCGCATCCTAGGCAGGCACCCCGCCCCCGGCCAATGACCAAAGCGGCATGCGATTGACCTTAGTGGCCACCCCAGGGTCAATCCGGAGGGCTTGGGGCTATGCTTGGGCCACCATGTCCACCCCTGCCCTTCGCACCGAACGCGCCCTGTCCATCTTGGCGGTGGCTGACCTGGTCGCGTGGCGCCAGCAACAGGGCGAGTCGCTCATGACCATGCTGGAGGGCACCGGCATCCCGCCCGAGGCCCTGCGCAACCCGCAGGCGCTCATCAGCCCGCTGCAAGAGCAAGCGTTTTTCAGGGGGTGGCTGGCGCGCGACGGGCGGCCGCATCTGGGCCTGATCGTGGGCGCGCGTTATCGACTGGCCCACTTCGGCCACTTGGGGCTGATCATGCCCCACGCCGCCACGGGCCGGCAGGCCATCGACCTGTTCCTGCGCTTCATCAACCTCAGCTACACCCACTTCCACCCCGAGGTGGACCACGCCCACGGCACCCTGACCCTGCATGGCGGCCAGCACCTGGGCGATCTGCGCCGCTTCTACCTGGACCGCGACATCGCCTTCACGGCTGCGCTGCTCAAGGCCTTCTTGCCGCCGGGCTACGCGCCGCTGCGGCGCATCTGCTTTGAACACCAGCCCACGCCCGAGGCCCTGGCCACCGAAGCCGCGCTGTACACCCACGCCCTGGGCGCACCGGTGCAGTTCGGCGCGCCGCTGACACAACTGCAGATCGACCCCCGCCAACTGGACACCCCGCTGCCCGATGCCAACGCCCTGCTGGTGCAGATGCTGCAACCCCAGTGCGAAGCCCGCGAGGCCCAGGTGCTGCCCACGCACACCGTGAGCTGGACTCAGCGCGTGCGCGACGCCCTGGCCCGCCACCCCGACGGCACCCCCTGGCCCGATGCCGATGCCGTGGCCCAGGGCCTGCGCTGCAGCAAGCGCACCCTGCGCCGCCAGCTGGCGCTGGAGGGCGCGCACTTTCAGGCGCTGTCAGATGCCGAACGCTCACAGCGCGCGCGGCAGTGGCTGGAAGGCAGCACGCACGAACTGCACACTGTGGCCACCGCGCTGGGCTACAGCGAACCGGCCGCGTTGATCCGGGCTTACAAGCGGTGGTTTGGGGTGACGCCAAGGCAGGGGCGTCGCGTGGGTGTCGCCCAAGGCGCCTTTGACGTGCCTGAGGACATTGATGCTCACAACGACACCGTGGCCCGACTGTTCAACGGTCAGCCGCCGTCGTGAACGCACGCAGGTGACTATGCCTGGCCCTTCAACGCTTCAAGCAGGCTTTCATCCACACCCACGCTGCCTGCCACCAGGGTGGCTCAGGGGCGGGGGTGGGGGGCACATCGTCGGCGCTGCGTCGCAGCAGCACATAGGGCGAGGGCTGGTAAGGGCAAGCGGGGCGCAGGGCGCGGCCGGCTGTCATGGACGCTGTGTGAGCTGGCATGACGTTCTCCTCGGTGATGACGGAGACATCGGCCCAAATCTGAAAAAACTGAAGCCCCTTCGGCAGGATGACCGCCCACGCATAGCATGAGCGTGCAGGAATTCACGGCGGGGGGGAGTCCAACCACTTTGCATGAGGCTGCAGATTCAGCCTCACTCGTGTCACAGGATGTCTTCTGACGCCTGCATCCAGGTAACAGGCCAGCGCGCAGAAAAATCTTCAGCCCGCCCGAAACCTCGGCGGCGCCCATTCCGGTGGCCATAATCACCCCACACAACAACACCCAAGGGAGACCCATGGCCGACCATGACGACAACGGCCGCGTGGCGGTGCTCGTTGATTGCGACAACACCACGCCCGACATCCTTGAATTTGCCCTGCAGCGCGTGGCCCAGTTTGGCCGCGTGGTGATGCGCCGGGGTTACGGCAACCACCAGACCCTGGCCAACAAGTGGCAAGAGGCCCTGGTGCGCATGGCCTTCACACCCTGCCTGCAGTACCAATACGCCTCGGGCAAGAACACCTCTGACATTGCGCTGGCGCTGGACGCGCAAGAAGCCCTGTTTGACGACCGCGCCGACACCTTCTGCCTGGTGACCAGCGACTCGGACTTTGCCTACCTGTGCCGCAAGCTGCGCGAGCGCGGTGCCACCGTGCTCATCGTGGGCGAGGCCAAAACGCCCGACGCGCTGCAAAACGCCAGCGACCAGTTCTTCATGTGGCAAGCCCCCGAGCCACCCGAGCCCGCAGAGGCACCCGGCGCCGATGCCAAGCCCGCCACCACGCCCCCAGCACCGGCCCCGGTCAAGAAGCGCCGCCCCAAGGCCCTGCTGGACGCCGTGGCCCTGATGGCCGAAAGCACCAACGACGGCAAAGTGGGCTTGGGCGCGCTAGGCCAGTACATGAAGCGCACCAACCCCAGCTTTGCGCCGAAGGTGTATGGGCACAGTACGCTGACCGACATGGTGCGCGCCTACCCAGACCTGGTTCTGACACAGGTGCAGAACAGCGGCTCATGGGTGAGCCTGAAGCCACCCGCCGAAGTTTCGAAGGTGACTGACAAATGATCATCAAACACGCTGACGATAAGACCAAACGCCTGGCCCTGCTCGCTGAACTGAAGAAATCAGCCGCGCTGGATGCGCAACAGAAAGACTGGCTGGACGAAGAGCTGACGCGCGTGCGACGTGGCATTGAGGGCGAACGAGATGCCGCGTTCTACATCGACAGCTATTTCAAGGACAGCAAGAACAACGCCGTCATCCACGACCTTCGCCTTGAGGTGGATGGCGAGGTGGCTCAGATCGATCACCTGATGGTCAATCGCCTGATGTACTTTGTGTTGATCGAGACCAAGTGCTTCAACGGCAACGTCACCATCAACGAGTTCGGCGAGTTCTCGGTCACCTACCCCAACGGGCGGATGTATGGTATCCCGTCACCGATCGAGCAAAGCAAGCGCCACGAGCGGGTACTCGCCAAACTGGTCGAGCAGCTGAGCATCGCCGGTCGGCTGGGCGTCAAGCCAACATTCCATCATTTGGTGCTGCTGCACCCCAAGGCCATCATCCAGCGGCCCAGCATGAAGGCCCTGGACACCAGCAACGTGATCAAAGCTGATGCCTTGCCCGCCTGGCATGCGAAGTGGGCTGACACCGCGTTTGGCGTGACGGACGCCTTCACGGGGCTGCTGTCGATTCGCAGCACTGACACCATCAAAGAATGGGCCGACAAACTGGCGCAACAGCACCGCCCGACCAACCCACTGAGCCTGCCGCCATTCATGGCCCCGAAGGCAGCGGCAGCCCCTACCAAGGTTGCCAAAGAACCCACTGCGACGTATCACGCAGGCACACCCACGGTAAACGCCACCCCGACCACAGGCCCCGATGAGAGCTTGAAAAGAAAGCTGATTTGCGTGTCGTGCGGCAGCAAGATCACTTTTGCTGAAGGCAAGTTTTGCTGGGGCAACGAACGCCGGTTTGGTGGGTTCCAGTACTGCCGCGAGCACCAGAAGACGCTGTGACCGACATTGCGCACTACCGCCACCACGCCCAGGCCTACGCCACTGCCACGCGCGATGTGGACATGGCCCCGCTGTACGCGCGCTTCTTGCCGCTGCTGCCAGCGGGCGGACGTGTGCTTGACGTGGGCTGTGGCTCGGGCCGCGATGCACTGGCCTTTGCGCAACGCGGCTACCTGGTCACGGCCTTTGATGCCAGCCCCGAGCTGACCCAGCTGGCGGCGCAGCACACCGGCCTGCCCGTGGCCACGGCCAACGTACTGCACCTGCAGGGGCCCGGCAGCCTCGGCCTGCCGCCGCACACCCGGTTTGATGGCATCTGGGCCTGCGCCAGCCTGCTGCACCTGCCCGAGGCTGACCAAGCCCGCGCATGGCAAGCGCTGTGGGCCTTGCTGGCGCCGGGCGGCGTGGCCTATGCCAGCTACAAGCTGGGCGACGAGGGTCAACCCAGCGAACGCGTGGACACCTTTGGCCGCCCCTTCACCGACGCCACCGAGGCCCGCGTGGCCCACTGGCTGAGCGGCCTGCCCGATGTGGCGCAGATCAGCACCTGGGTAACGATCGACCAGCGGCCGGCTGAAGGGCAGGCGTGGTTGAATATGGTGGTGCAACGCCGCCAACCCTGACCATGCCGCTTTCCAGCCAGGACGTCCTCAAGGCCTTTGACCGCATCCGCGTCTTCCAGCGGGGCGAACAACGCGCCGTGCACAAGCCCTTGCTGATCCTGATGGCGCTGGCCCGCATCGCCCAGGGTGCCCCGCGCATGGTGCGCTTCGACGAGATCGATGCGCCCTTCAAGCAATTGCTTGCCGAGTTTGGCCCCAGCAGTGCGCCCAGCTCGCGCCACTACCCCTTTTGGCACCTGGCCACCGATGGCCTGTGGCAACTGGACGGCCCGGCCAGCCTGCTCAACCGCCCAGCGGGCGCCACACCCAACCTGGGCGAGTTGCGACAAGGGCAGGTGGCCGGCGGCTTCTCGCCCGAGGTGGATGCCGCCTTGCGTCATGACCCCGCCCTGCGGGCTCAACTGGCACATCAACTGCTGGACGCGCACTTTCCGGAAACGCTGCACGGCGACATCCTGGGCGCCCTGGGGCTGGACCTCAGCACCCCCACCGACGACGACAGCCCTGCCGCCGGCACCACCACCCGCACCCAAGCCCGACGCGACCCACGCTTTCGTGAGCGCGTACTGCGCGCTTACGAATACCGCTGCTGCGTGTGCGGCTTCGACCTGCGCATTGGCAACATCACCGCCGGCCTGGAGGCCGCGCACATCAAATGGTTCCAGGCCAAGGGGCCCGACATCGAGGCCAATGGACTGGCCCTGTGCGCCCTGCATCACAAGGTGTTCGACCTGGGCGCCTTCACCATCCTGCCCGACAGCTACAGCCTGGTCTTCAGCCAGCACGCCGTGGCGGGCGAGGCCTCACGCCACATGCTGATGGGCTTTCATGGTGCGGGGATCATTTTGCCGCAGAGCAAGGACTACTACCCCAAGGCGGAGTTCTTGTATTGGCATGAGAAGGAAGTGTTCAAAAAGCCGGGAAGACCACAGGCCTGATTGAGCCAGCCAGCAAGACGAGCACAGATAAAGCAGGACGGAAAATGCACCAGCCTCTCAACAGCATTCGTGCGATCCAACGCTGGATGTACAGCGCGCCGTTGCGCGACTTCCTTGCACAAGACACCGATGCCATACTGGGCGCCCTGCTGAGGATGTCAGAGGGTGATGTCGAACTCACTCAACGAAACGCCTGGGCTCAGCAAGTACAAGTTTTGAAGTGCTTGGCACTCCCAGCCGAGCTGGTTGCCGACAGCCGCATCTACTTTGAGTTGACCGTCCCAAGGCTTGGACGTCGAGCAGATGTCGTGCTGCTGATCGGCCCACTCATGGTCATTTTGGAGTTCAAAGTGGGGGAGTCCCACTTTGAACGATCGGCCATTAATCAGGTCTGGGATTACGCACTCGACTTCAAGTATTTCCACGAATCGAGTCACAACATCCATGTCTTACCGGTACTGATTGCAACCGAGGCATCACCACGCGAGTACACCATTCAGCAAACCATCCATAACGATGGCCTGTACCTGCCCGTCTGCGCAGCCGCCGGCCAAGTTTCGTCGCTGCTGAGTGACGCCATCGCAACCACCAAAGCGACACGGATTGATGTCCAGCGATGGGAGCAGGGTCGCTACATGCCGACCCCAACAATTGTCGAGGCGGCCCGTGCGCTCTACGCTGGGCACAGGGTTGAAGACGTCTCACGCAACGATGCTGGTGCACGAAACCTGGCTGAGACGACGCACGCCATTGACGGAATCATTGAAGAGGCACGCCAACGTGGGCAAAAGTGCATTTGCTTCGTCACGGGCGTGCCGGGAGCCGGAAAGACATTGGTAGGGTTGAACGTCGCGAACCGCCACCTCGATGCCAACAGCGATACATACAGCGTCTTCTTGTCGGGTAACGGTCCTCTGGTGGCCGTATTGCGAGAGGCATTAACGCGCGATCGGGTTGAGCGTGCCGCCAGTGAAGGCACCCGCATCCGCAAGGGTGAAGCGAAAAAGGAGGTTGAGGCTTTCATCCAAAACGTTCATCACTTCCGCGATGAATACCTCCGTGATCACGGGGCACCGCCAGAGCATGTAGTTTTGTTTGATGAAGCCCAACGCGCCTGGGATGTAGCGCAGACCAGTGCGTTCATGGAGAGGAAGAAAGGGCAAGCTGGTTTCAACCAGTCTGAGCCGGAGTTCTTGATTTCCTGTCTCGACCGGCATGAGAACTGGGCAGTGATTGTGTGTCTCGTCGGAAGCGGCCAGGAGATCAACACGGGCGAGGGTGGCATCGACGAATGGCTCAGCGCACTACTGCGTCGGTTCCCTGCTTGGAAAGTGCACCTGTCGCCGCAACTTATTGATGAACAGCCTAGCGACGCCTTAAGGGACGTTCTCGCGAAAGAGGGTACCGTACAGAGTTGTTCGCTGCACCTCGCGACATCCATGCGATCGTTCCGAGCGGAGTCTTTGAGCAGATTTGTCAAAGAGGTATTGAACTTCGAAGTCGAGTCAGCCAAGCAGACACTGTTGAACTTGCGCGATCGGTATCCGATCGTCATTACCCGTGATTTGAGTCTCGCAAAACAGTGGCTAAAGTCGCAGGCACGCGGCTCAGAGCGTTACGGCATTGTCGTGTCTTCTCAAGCGGAAAGGCTCAAACCACACGCCATCGACGTCAGGGTCAAGACAGATCCAGTAAAGTGGTTCCTCGATGGCAGCGAAGACACTCGTTCTTCTTTTTACCTGGAAGAAGTCGCGACCGAGTTTCAAGTTCAAGGCCTTGAATTGGATTGGGCGTGCGTCGTCTGGGATGGGGACTTACGCGTCAACGGAAGCAACTGGGGGCACCACCAGTTCCGCGGTTCGCGGTGGAACAGAATCAATAAGGTGGAACGCAGGCGTTACCTTGAAAATGCCTACCGTGTGCTTTTAACACGCGCGCGTCAGGGAATGGTTCTGGTAGTGCCAGAAGGTGATGAAGAAGATCCCACCCGAGCGGCAAGCTTTTATGACCCGACCTATTCGTATCTACGCGAACTAGGAATTCCAGAGATCTGAGCACTTATCGTAGCTGCGCTCACTCCACCACCATCAACCACTCAGCAATCACCGCCAACCCATCGGCGTCCTGCGGATTCACGGTCATCACCTCAAACCCCACCCCATCACTCTCCGGCACCAACTCAATCCGCTCGTGCCGCCAGCCGCCATCCTCATCCATCACCTTCTCGCTGCGATACCGCTTGATGGTGTAGCTGCCGCCCGTCTCGGGGTCGCTGATGCTGCGGTGCTGCACCACCACGATCTTGCCGTGGCGGGTGCCTTGGGGGTTGGCCCTGAACAGGCACCACGCCCCGTTGGGAATGCGCTTGTTCATCGACTCGCCCATCACCTGGGCCACAAACAGGCCGGGCTGGGGCTTCACCCACTCGGGCAGTTCTACCCATTCGGTGGCGCCGTCTTCCAGGGCTTGCGGGTCGCTGAAAGTGCCGGCTGCAAACTTCAGGCTCACCACCGGCACGGCGGGCACGCCTTGGGCGCGCTCGGCCTGGCTCACGCGGCGCAGGGGCAGCACCTTGGCGCTGGGGGGCGGGGCTGCAGGCGCTTCAGCGGCCACAGCCACCGGGGCAGCCCGCTGGCCCAGTCGCGCACGCAGGTACTCGGCCAAGGCCGGGTCGCAGCAGTACACGTAGCAGCCCTTCATGCCGCGCGTCATCAGCGTTCGGTAGGTGTTCTTGATGATGCGGTCGGCCAGGGCCTGGGCCTCGCTGGGGTTGCGCTTCATCAGGGCGCCCAGGCCTTTGATGCTCTTGTCGGATTTGGCGCGGGCCTTCGGGTCGGTCTGGATGCGGCCGTCGCGGTAGACCAGGTCGGGGCCGATGATCACGCCCACGTGGTCCACCTCCAGGCCCTGGCAGGTGTGGATGCAACCCACCTGCGCCACCGACTCGTCGGCCATGATCCACAGGCTGCCGTCTTGCGTGAGGTTCCACTGGCGACGGTAGCCGTGCTCGGGCATCACGATATCGAAGGCGTTCGGGTCTTTTTTGCTGGGCCAGCCCCAGCAGTAGCCGGCCACCACGCGGGCCTTGTTGTTGGCGCGGTTCTTCTCTTCAATCAGGGCGTGCAGCTCGGTCGGGCTGTTCAGCACCTTGAAGTCGTAGTCGCGTGCGTCCAGCTCGGTGTTGGCGGTGGGGCGAATGCCCAGCACGTCGTCCAGCCAGGCCAGGTAGCCATCGCTGCCATTGCACCTGAACTGCGAGGCCAGTGTCAGCTCGGTCACCTCGGCGCCCAGTTGGCGCGCCCAGTGGCGCAGCTCGTCGCTGTGGCCCACGTCGGCCAGGGTCACGCGCTGGTCGTCGTCCACAAAAAACACGGTGCAGCGCGCGGCGTTGATCACCTCTTTCACCTGGTGTTCGCCCAGGTTGCCGTACAGGCCCGACTTCTCGTTCAGGCGGTGGGCTTCGTCCACCAGCAGGGTGTCGAAGGTGTTGGCTTCGCAGCCCACAAACCCGCCCGAGCCGCTGAACAGGTTGTGGATGTGCGTTTTCTTGAAGGTGCCCGTCAGCTTGGCGGCGTACACGCTGCGCGGCGCGGCGTTCTTGGACACGTAGCGCGCGTTGCGCTGGCGTTGCAGCAGCGCGGCCAGCAGGTTCACGGCCACCACGGTTTTACCGGTGCCGGGGCCGCCTTGCACGATCACCACCTGCTTGCGCGGCGTTTTGCCTTGGTCCAACCCCTTGTGAGCTTTGGCGTCGGCTTGCAGTGCGGTTTCGAACACCAGCTTCTGGTCGTCCACCAGCACGAACTCCTGCTTGCCTTGCAGCAAGCCGGCCACGCTGTCGGCCAGCATCTTCGACGGCCTGATCTTGCCGTGCTCGATCAGGTACAGCAACTGGCGCTTGTCGCCATGGGGCACGTGCTGCCGGATGAAGGCCTTGAGCTGGTCGGCCTCTTTCTTCAAAAAGAGCGGCGCGCGCTGCAGGTGGGTGGCGTAGGCCGGGTGGTCGATCACGCCGTCGCGCCGGGGGTAGTTGTGCAGGTAGGCGCAGGGCTGCAGGGCCACGCCACCTTCGTAGACAGCGGTGTTGAAGTCGTTCAGCAGCGCGGCATACGACCAGGCCTGGTAGCTGGGGTGGGGGCCTTCGGTCTCGCCAGCCTTGCCGCCCCGGCGGGCCCAGATGATGCCGTCCTTCTCGCTGAAGCGGGCCTCCGACCACTGCTTGAGCTCGATGATGACCAGCTTGGGCGTGCCGGCCTCGTCTTCCCCCGTCAGCAGCACGTCGATGCGCTTGGAGGTTTGCGGCACGGTGTATTCCAGCGCCACACCCATGTCGTCAGGGATGGCGTCGTCCCTCAGCACCTCGCCCACTTCAAACAGCGAGTTCTGCCAGGCCTTGAACTCGGCGGGCGCAGGCTGCCGGCCCGTGGTGCGCAGGTATTGCTGCGACAGCACGAACTCGATGTCGTCGTGAAACGTGTCGTGGATGAACTGGCGCTTGCTGGCCTGGTAGACGATCAACGCTGGGGCTCCCTGGGGTATCAGGCAAGGTCCTTCTGACGAGGCTGGGCCTGATGTGCCAAAGCGTAACGGAATTTTGCACGCGCTGCGGCAAGCCGCGGCGCATGTTGCGTCAAGGCCTTAAAACGTCCGGTTTACTGGGTGTCGAGGGCGCCAGCCAACCCATTCAAGGACGAACAACGCGCGCCACGAGCGTTGGCAGATCCCAAGCGCCACCAGCCGTCACCAGCTTGCACAAGCCGGTGGTGGCCGACCGGGTGTGGACGAAAGTGCGACCGTCCCATGTCCACTCCTCATGCCCCCAGCAATCACCAATGCCGCGCCCTTTGTGGCTGGCGGTGATGACGCCGTCTTGATACTCAGAAGCGATGTCAGTGATCAACACGGGGCGATGGGGCGCTCGTTGCTGGATCAACCACATGCACGAGCCCTGGTTGTAGGCCGCCGTCCAGCACACGGTGCTGGCCAACCAGACACCACCACCCAGGGGATGAAAACTGAAGGCGGGCGCGTGGTCGGGTTCGCTCAGTTGCGTGTGTTCGTCGATCACACTGCGCACGAGTTGGGCCTGTAAGTTGGCCTGGGCGACTGGGCTCAGCCCAGGAAGTTGGTCAGTCGAGCCCCCAACGGGCTGCGCCGGCACCTTGACGGCCTTGACCACCGGGGCGGGTAAGGGCGGCAACACCGCGCCCTTAGGCCGCGCGCCTTTGCGCACCAGCGCCCCCGGGGTGCCAAGTCGACCCTGGGCCTCGTCCATTTTCAAAAGCACCGCGTGGGCACCACGGTCTGACAGCCTCCAAGTCTGGTCGCCATGCAAAACCTCCACCACCGCGCGGGGCTGGGGCAGGGCTTGAATGACCGAGCGCAACTGCATCGGGTTCAGGCCGTACATCTGCTGATCTTTGAGCCAGGGCAGCGCACCTAGTTGCTGGCCGTTCACGCGGAAGCGCAGGCTCAGGGGCTGCGCGCCCACCGGCGATTGGCTGGTGTCGTCGGCATCGATATCGCCCAAGGTCAGCTGGGCCCGCACGGGGGCTGCTGCGCCGGCCTCACGCGTTAGTAATAGCGATACAGGCCTCTCAGCATCATCGGCCTGATAGCCTGCTGCACGACAGGTACGCGTGTTGTCACAGGCCAGCTCCCAATCGTGGTGGGTGAAATGAAAGCCTTGTGCCTGATGAGTGGCGGCCTCGCCTCTGGCTGCTTGGGCGCAGGCATCCAGGGCGTAAACGCTCGCCAACCAAGCCACTAGAAGGGGTAGAGCAGATAGGGGAAACGCAGGCATGCGGCTGTGATCTCGGCTTCAATGTTCCGAGGGAATGGTATGCCGCAAATGCTCCAGCAGACGCTGCGGAACGGCGCTGAGAATATGGGCGTCGGGCGGCTTTCAGAGCTTCAGCCTCTTGCGGTGGCCGGCAATCCGCCTTCTTGCGGCAGGCAGTTCAGTGTCGTCGGCTGTGGGCGCGCTGCCAATACGCCGCTCAATCACGTCCATATTGAGCAGTCCGCTGTTCAAGCCTTCTCGCAGCCAACGCATGTCGCGCTCATCCCCTCGGATGTACTTGGATACGGCGACATCATTGGGCTCGACGAAAAAGGCGCGAACATCACCAAAATCTATCAAGATCAGCCGCTGCTGCCATCCTTCAGGAAAAGACGGCAAATGCGGCGATACCGGATCGAGGTAATACCCATGTTCGTCCTCAAATGGCGAACCCTGGCCCAAGGCTTCAGACAGCTCACCTGTACGTCCGGGATCAGCCTTCAAGTAAGTGTCCACATCAATGGACACAACCATGGCATCGGGTGGGTCAGCTACAGCGCCCAAAATGGCCAGGGAACCCACGATCACAAACTCACTGTGTCCGCTCAACTCCTTGGCTCTGTGCAAGAGCGCATGTAACTGAGCACGATTCAATGGTGCTCTCGCATCAAGAAGGAAAACGGCGTGTTCTGCATCATGGCGGTTGCCCGACGCTTGGAGGCGTTCAACACCTTGGCCTTGAATGCCTCGCTGTCGCCAGACCTGACGATCGACGTCCAAAACCGGATGTAGTAATCACTGCAAAGCTTGTTGCGCTGCCAAAGCTGAATGCGCTCGGCAGCGCGCTGCAAGATTTCTTCCTTGCGAGGTGAGTTCAGCTGCGTGTACACGTAACCATGAAACGACTTCAATGCGTCGTCTTGGCTTTGCTGTTCATGTCGTGCTTGTTGCTGTTCAACTCGCATGGGCTGGCTCTTCAGGTATTTGAATATTAGCAAACTCAAGCGCGGTACGCGCACCAATACACGCCTTGAGCACCGCCTTGCAATCCAGCTGATGCCGGGGTAGCAACGCCCCGGCGCCCGCGCTCCATCACGCCGACTTGGGGCGCCCCTTTTTGATGGGCTCCAGGCCGCTGAGCAGGGCGCGCAGCTTGGCATCGCCCAGCGCTTCAAGCGCTTGCAGCCCGGCGCGCAGCACCTCGCTCTTCTTGACGGGGTGCTTCCACTCGATGGCGCGCAGCTTGATGCGGTCGATGATGGCGAAGTCTGAAGCGGGCATGGTGAAAGAGTCACGCACAACCTTGGGCTCTTTCGCAGGCTTCACTGCCTTCGGGGGCTTAGCCGGTTTGGCAGGCTTGACCACCTTGGCGGGTTTGGCGGTGGTGGCCGGTGCTGCTGCAGCCTGAGTGGCCGCCTTCTTGGCCACCACTTTCTTGGCGACGACCTTCTTGGCCACCACACTTGGGGTGGGCGCCGTCTTGGCTGCCACCTTCTTGACGGCCACGCTCTTCACGGCCACTTTTTTGGCCGCCGTCTTCTTCACCGCTGGCTTGGGTGTGACAGGGGTGGCCGGGGTGGCGGCTGCCGTGGCTTCAGGCGCTGGTGTGGTGGGATCGCTCATGACTTCGATACGAGAATTTGAAACACTCATATCGTATTACCTTTTTGGCAGCTCGTGCAACCCGACAGCTTCGCGGTTGTGCTGACCTGAATCCGCATGATCCGATCAGGCCCATGCGCCGTTGAACACGACATGTGCACGTCACGCGTGCTTCCTACAGTCTGACTTCAGTTTGCACCAAATCAATTCTGGAGTTGCGGCGCGTCGAATCGACCAAGCGCGTCTTCTGCTCCGTGCTTTCTGGTTTCCCCGTCACAACTGGAGTCATCCCCATGAGCATCGACAACAACCGCCGCAGCCTGATCAAGGGCGCCGGCGCCTTGCCCTTCCTGGCCGCACTGTCGGCCCTGCACAGCCGCGACGCCCTCGCCAGCACCGTGACCTCGCTGGTGGACAGCCCCTATGGCCCCGTGGCCCCGGTGAATGACCTGACCACCGGCCTGCCCCTGCTGATGCTGCCCGCGGGCTTCAGCTACAAGAGCTACGGCTGGACGGGTGACGTGATGGCCAACGGCAAGGCCACCCCGGGCTCGCATGACGGCATGGCCGTGATCACCACCCGGCGCGTGGGCCGCAGCACCGAGGTCGTGCTGGTGCGCAACCACGAGCGCAGCACGGGCACCGATGCCACGTTCTTCGGCTCGCCCGCCGTGTACGACAGCGCCCCCAGCACCGCCGGTGGCAGCAGCTACTCGGCGGGTGGCACCACCAACCTGTACTTCCGCGATGGCAACTGGATGCGCACCGAGCCCAGCCTGGGCGGCACACGCACCAATTGCGCCGGCGGCCCTACCCCCTGGGGCACCTGGCTGACCTGCGAGGAAGTGGGCTCCGATGCCGTGAGCGCCGACGGCAAGAAGCACGGCTACGTGTTTGAAGTGACGGCCGACCCGCTGCAAACCACCGGCCAGCCCATCATCGGCATGGGCCGCTATGCCCACGAAGCCGTGGCCATCGACCCCGCCACCGGCATCGTCTACCTGTCGGAAGACAGCAGCGGCCGCTCGGGCTTCTATCGCTACATCCCGGTGGACACCTCGGGCGTGCCCGGTTCGCTGGCCAAGGGCGGCACGCTGCAGATGGCCAAGGTGGTGGGCCAGAACAACGTGAGCGTGATCGGCGCTGGCGTGGGTGATGTGCACGCGCTGGAATGGGTGACGATTGCCGACCCCGATGCGAACCGCGTGGCCAACCCGGTGGGCCCCACCGGCATCGTGTTGAGCAACACCGTGGCCGGCCCCTTCGCACAGGGCTGGACGCAAGGCGCCCTGGTGATGAACCGCGGCGAGGGCATGTGGTACCACGAGGGCAAGATCTACGTGATGGACACCTCGGGTGGCGCCGCGCGCGAAGGCACCATCTGGGAACTGGACGTGGCCACCCAGGTCATGACCTGCATCTTCTCGTCGGCCAACACGCTGTCGGGCAACAACGGCGACAACATCACCGTCAGCCCCCGTGGCCACATCGTGATCTGTGAAGACGGCGGCACGGTCAACGACCAGTTCGGCCCCGGCACCCGGATCATGGGCCTGACCCCTGAGGGCGGCACCTTCATCTTCAGCAAGAACAACGTGAACCTGACCTCGGCCCAGCTGACGGCGGCGGGCAAGCTGAGTTCGCTGGCGGGTGATCGTCGCTCCAGCGAGTTCTGCGGCGCCTGCTTCGACCCGACCGGCCGCTACCTGTTCGTGAACATCCAGACGCCGGGCATCACGTTCGCCATCACCGGCCCCTGGGCCAAGGGCCCGATCTGAGCCCGTATTGCCACTGAATTGAGGTATTGACCATGAAACTGCATCAACTCGCACTGGCCGCCCTGGCCGCCGCGTCCATCACGTCGGCCCAAGCGGCCGTGTTCAACGGTGCCACCACCGTGGGCGCCGCCACCGTGACCGACTACTCGGTGGGATCAGCCCTGTCGTTCGACATCGATTTCGCATCGCTGTCGAGCGTGACGCTGAACTTCAGCCTGGAGTCGGCCGACTTCAGCGGTGACCCGCTGACCTTCAGCGCCCTGGTGCGTGACCTGAGCTTTGCCGGCTTCAACGGCGTGAACGTGACGCTGTCGGGCATCAGCTTCGCCGCCCCCGCCGGCACCATCACCACCGATGGCTTCGCCAGCGTGAGCGCCTCGGGCAGCTCGCTGACCCAAGCCTGGGCCACGTTCAGCCCGGCGGTGACCAGCGAGTTCTACATCGGCAACCCGGTGATGCAGGCCGGAGCCGCTGACTGGACGCTGAACCTGAACGGCATGCAGGCTGGCGATCAGTTCTCGATCATGGTGGCCGTGCCCGAGCCCGAGACCTACGCCATGCTGGTGGCTGGTCTGGCCGTGGTGGGCTCGGTGGCCCGCCGCCGCCAGCGCGTTTGAGGCCTCCAGGCCTCAGACCTGGAGCAAGCGCTCCAGCGCCTCGACGCGATGGCGTCGGGGCGTGGTGATGGCATAGAAGCGCTCTTGCAGCTGGCTGGACTGGCCCACCGTGACCAGGGTGCCGGCCCGCAGTTCGTCTTGCACGACGACCTCGGGCAGCACGGCCAGCCAGCCGCTGTCGCGCGCGATCAGACGCAACATGGCCATGTCATCCACCTCGGCCTTGAGCCAGGGGGTGACACCGGCCGACGCGCACAAGGCATCGAACTGCGTGCGCAAGGCATTGCGGGGCCCGGGCAGCACGATGCCCTGGCCATCCAGATCTTCAGGGATGCGCAGACGGCGCTTCTTCCACACCTTGGCCGGGCCCACCACCGAGATGGCCTGGCTGCCCAGAAAGCGGCAATGCAAGGGACGGTCAGGGTCAGCCGGCACGGTTTCGTTGGACAGCACCACATCGAGCTGGTGTTGCAGCAGGCGGGCCAGCAGGTCTTCCAGCAGACCCGATTCCAGCGTCAGCACGACGGACGGGTCGGCCAGCACGGGGCGGATCCAGTTTTCCTGATAGTTCCGCGACAGGGTGGCCACGCTGCCCACGCGCAGGCGCGTCATGCCCTCGCTGCGGCCTTCCAGGCGGCCCAGCATTTCTTGCCCCAAACCAAAGATGTGCTCGGCATACGACTGCACGAGCTGCCCGGCATCGGTCAGCACCAGGCGGCGGCCTTCGCGGAGAAACAGCGGCTCGCCCAGGCGTTCTTCCAGCTGCCGGATCTGGGCCGACAGCGCCGATTGCGAGGTGTGCAATTCGGTGGCCGCCTGCGCGTGGTGCCATGACGGCCGCCACCTCTGGAATTCCTGCACGCCATGAACCTTCATCCTTTGCTCTGGGCAACTTGCGCGATCGCGCCTGCCGTGCTGATGCTGCTGGCGGCCGCCGTGCCGGCCTGGCGTGGCGTGTCCCAGCCGCTGATGTGGCGCAGCTTCATGGGGCTGGCGGGCGTGGCCGGGGTGATGTCGGCGCTGGGGCTGGTGGGCCAGGTATGGCCGGGTGAGACCCCCGCGCCCTGGGCACCGTGGGTACAACCCACCACGCTGGGCGCCTGGCTGGCGGTGGTGGTGCAATGCCTGGGCCTGGTGATTGGCAGTTTCTCGGCCCGCTACCTGCAAGGCGAGGGCGGGCAGCGGCGCTACCTGAGTGGTCTGGCTGGTGTGCTGGCCTCGGTGCATGTGTTGCTGCTGGCAGGGCATTGGGTGGTGCTGATCGCCGCGTGGGCGATGGTGGGCGTGGCACTGCAGCGCTTGCTGTGCTTTTACCCCGACCGCCCCTTTGCCATGCTGGCCGCGCTGAAGAAGCGCATGGCCGACCGCCTGGCCGATGGCCTGCTGCTTGCCGCCGCCGGCTTGAGCTGGTTCACGGTGGGCAGCGGCTCGCTGACCGATTTGTGGGCCCACGTGGCCCAGCACGGGGCCAGCCCAGCCCTGCACCTGTCCGCCGTGTGCCTGGCGCTGGCCGTGGTGCTGCGCTGTGCGCTGCTGCCCGTGCATGGCTGGCTCATCCAGGTGATGGAGGCGCCCACCCCCGTCTCGGCCCTGCTGCATGCCGGCGTGGTGAACCTGGGCGGCTATGTGCTGATCTTGTTCGCGCCGCTGTTGAACGCATCGCCCGTGGCGCAAGGGGTGCTGGTGGTGGTGGGCCTGGGCACGGCCGTGCTGGCCAGCATGGTGATGCTGACGCGCATCAGCATCAAGGTGCGGCTGGCCTGGTCCACCGTGGCGCAAATGGGCTTCATGGTGCTGGAGTGCGGGCTGGGCTTGTACACGCTGGCGGCACTGCACCTGATCGGGCACTCGCTGTACAAGGCGCACGCCTTCCTGGCGTCATCGAGCGCCGTGCAGCACACCCGGCAGCAGGCGCTGTCGGGCCAAGGTTTGAGCGCACACCGGCCCACCGCCTGGAGCCTGCTGTTGGCACCGGCCGTGGCCATGGCGGCGGTGTTTGGCGTGCAGGCCGCGCTGGGCAGCCACTGGCCCTGGTGGTGGAGCCTGGTGCTGGCGCTGGCCTGGGCCCCCATGCTGTGGATGACACCTGCACGCCGGCATGCGGTGCGGCTGCATGGCGTGCAACTGCTGTTGGGCACGGCCATGGTGGCCGGGCTGACCACGCTGGCCTGGCTGGCACACGCTCTGCCCCTGGGCACGCTGGATGCACCCGCACACACCGCCGGGGTGCTGGCCCTGGTGGGCATGCTGGCCCTGCACGCCTGGTTGCTGCTGGTGCAGTTGATGCCAGGTGCCCTGGCCCCATGGCGGCGCTGGAGCTATGCCGGCCTGTACCTGGATGAGTTTTACACCCGGCTGGCCCTGCGCTGGTGGCCCACGCGCTGGACGCCACGCCACCAGGCTGAGGTGGTGATCAGCAACCTGCACGCTGACGATGCACAAGCCGCGCACTGACACGCCCCACGACGCCAAGGACACCGCATGACACACGCCACCCTGAGCCCTCCGGGACTTGACGATGCCACGCCCTCCGTGGCGGCGGACGAGCGCGCGGCCTGGCAGCTGCGGGTCGAGGCGGCATGCGCTCAGGCCTGCAGCATGGTGGCCCCGGCCTGGCCACTGGACCAGTCCATCGCCGTGAACCCGCACTGGCAGCGTGTGGGCTTGCCACTGCGGCGCGTGGCCGCACGCATGGCCGTCCTGGGCGGCATGCAGGTGTTTCCACCGCGCACGTATCAACGGCAGGCCTGGGCCGAGGGCCGCATCGAGCCACGAGACCTGCAGGCTGCCGTGCAGCGCGTGCCGCAGGCCACCGCCGCCGGCTGGACGGCCCAGCATGCCCTGGCTGAGCTGCAGCAAGAACCCACCTGGACGCGCCTGCCCCTGCTGATCGACGTTCTGGACAACGACCCCGAGCGCCATCGCCGCCTGTCGTGGCGCCAGGCCGTGACGCACCAGGTCAGCCAGACCTGTGCGGCCTACTTTGACGAGTGCCAGGCCGATTGGCAGCCCGAACGTGCCGAGGGCCTGTATGCCTTCTGGCGCGACAGCCTGCAGCACGACCACGGCATCGGCCTGCTGATGGGTTTGCCGCAACTGGGCCGCAAACTGGGCGCCTTGCCCGCCACACGCCAGGATGCCGAGCACTGGGCGCTGGAGCGCCTGGGGCTGCCCGAGGCCGTGTGGGCCGATTACCTGGAATCGGTGCTGTTGACGGTGAACGGCTGGGCCTCGTGGTGCGCCTACCTGGGTTGGCAGGCCCGACAGGCCGGCGGGCACGACGACAACCTGCGCGAGCTGCTGGCCATCCGGCTGGCCTGGGGTGCCGTGCTGCTGGAATGCCAGGACGACGCCACCACCCGCCAGGCCTTTGCGGCCCTGCAGGCCTCATGGCGAGGCGCTGACCGCGTGCTGGCCCAGGCCGAGCGCGCCTTGCTGGCCGACGAGGTGTGGCAGGTGGCCCTGGAGCTGGGCTACCAGCGCTCCTTGGCCGCCCAACTGAGCCCGCAGGTGAAAGCGCCTCCGGCGCCGCCCGCCACCGTCGAAGTGCAGGCCGCCTTTTGCATTGACGTGCGCAGCGAGCCGCTGCGGCGCGCCCTGGAATCCACCTGGTCGGGCATCCGCACCTTGGGCTTTGCCGGCTTCTTCGGCTTGCCCGTGGCCTACACCCCCTTGGCCACCGAGGCCCGGCGTCCGCAGCTGCCCGGCTTGCTGGCCCCGGCCATGGAGGTGCAAGACCAGATCTGCCATGGCCCCGAGCCCGTGGCCGACCCGGTGTTGACCGCCGCCGCCGCCCAGGCCCGGCTGGAGCGGCTGGCCGTGGGCGAGCAGTGGCGCGCCGCCAGCCGCTGGCCCGGCGCCGCCTTCTCGTACGTGGAGGCCACGGGCCTGGGCTACCTGGGTAAGCTGGGCCGCTGGCTGCGGCCCTCGACCGACGAGCGCCCCCGGGATGATCTGCACGGCCTGCCGGCCCGCTACAAGCCCGTGTGCCGGCCCCAACTGGCCGATGCCGATGTGGCCACGCGCAGTGCCCTGGCGGCCCGCGTGCTGCGCGCCATGGGCCTGAGTCGCCATCTGGCCCCCCTGGTGCTGCTGGTGGGCCACGGCAGCCAGTCGGCCAACAACGCGCATGCCGCCGCCCTGGACTGCGGTGCGTGCTGTGGGCAGACGGGCGAGGTGAATGCCCGCACGCTGGCGTGGCTGCTGAACGACCCGGCGGTGCGCAAGCGCCTGTGCACAGAGGGCGTGCAGGTACCCGCCGAGACCTGGTTTGTGGCGTGTCTGCACAACACCACCACCGACGAGATCGAGCCCTTCGATCTGGACGTGATGCCCCCGGCCGCGCGCACGCACTGGGATCGCCTGCAAAGTGTGCTGATGCAGGCTGGCGACCAGGTTCGTCGCGAACGCGCGCCCAAGCTGGGCCTGAATGCCCACGCACCGCAGCGTGAACTGCTGACCCAACTGCGCCGCCGTGCCAACGATGGCGCCGAAACCCGACCTGAATGGGGCTTGGCAGGTAATGCTGCCTTCATCATCGCGCCACGGCAGCGCACGGTGGGCGTGCCGCTGGGGGGCCGTACCTTCCTGCATGATTACGACGCCCTGCACGACGCGGATGGCAGCCTGCTGGAGCTGCTGATGACCGCACCCATGCTGGTCACGCACTGGATCAACTGGCAGTACCACGCCTCGACCTGCGAGCCCACGCTGCTGGGCAGCGGCAACAAGGTGCTGCATAACGTGGTGGGCGGTCGCATCGGGGTGTTCGAGGGCAATGGCGGCGATCTGCGCATCGGCCTGTCGCGCCAATCGCTGCACGATGGTCAGCGCTGGGTGCATGAACCGCTGCGCCTGACGGTGGTGATCGACGCACCGGTGGACGCCATCGAGCGCGTGATCCAGCAACACGAGGCGGTGCGTCAGCTCGTCAACCATGGGTGGCTGCATCTGTGGCAGTGGGGTGCGCGCACCCTGCGGCGCTACGATGGAGGTCAATGGCACCCGATTGACACCGACGAGACCCCATGGAGCCCTTTGCAGGACAACGCATCGCCTTGCTGACGCAGCACGGCAAAGAAGCCGTGATCAGCCCCGTGCTGGAGCCCGCGCTGGGCTGCCGGGTTGAGCTGGTGACGGGCTATGACACCGACCAGCTGGGCACCTTCACCCGCGACATTCCCCGGCCAGGCAGCCAGCTGGAGGCCGCCCGCCGCAAGGCCCGCATGGGCATGAGCTTGAGCGGCCTGCCCGTGGGTCTGGCCAGCGAGGGCAGCTTCGCGCCCGACCCCTTCACAGGCATGTTCACCTGGAACGTGGAGATGTTGGTGCTGATCGACGATCGGCTGGGCCTGGAGGTGGTGGGCATGGCCCAGGGCCCTGGCCATGCCGAGCAGTTGCTGACCGACGACTGGGCCGCCGCCCTGGCGTTTGCGCAGCGCATGGGCTTTCCGGCCCACCAGCTGGTGCTGCGGCCCCAGCACGACAACGACCCCCGCGTGCACAAGGGTATGGCCGATGAGGCTACGCTCAAGGCCGTGTTTGACCAGTGTCAGGGCATGGCCGACGATGGCAAGGTGTTTCTGGAGTCGGATCTGCGGGCCTGTGCCCATCCCTCGCGCATGGCCCGCATCGGCGAGGCCGCCCGCGACCTGCTGCAGCGGCTGCAGTCGGCCTGCCCTGCCTGCCAGGCACCGGGCTTCTGGATCACCACGCGTGAACCGGGCCTGCCCTGCGAGCAATGCGGCACCCCCACCCGGCAGTACCGCGCCGAAACCTGGCGCTGTGTGCGCTGCCCTCACGAAGAACGCCGGCCGCGCACCGACCGCCAGACGGCCGACGCGCAGCACTGCCCTCACTGCAATCCTTGACACCCGGGGGGCGCATGCTTGACATGCCCGTGACCGACCCCCTGCCCGAGGTCACCATCACCGTCACCCGCCAGGCGCAGACCGCCTTCGAGGCCGGCGCCTCGGTGGGCTTGGTGACGGCGGCGCAAGCGCGCGATGCCCTGCCCAATCAGCCGGCCGACTGGCTGACCCGGGTGCCCGGGGTGGTGGCGCTGGACCGCCAGAATGCGGCGCAAGACCTGCAGCTGTCGGTGCGGGGCTTTGGGTCGCGGGCCTCGTTCGGGGTGCGCGGGGTGCGGCTGTATGAAGACGGGGTGCCCTTGAGCCAGCCCGACGGCCAGGGCCAGACGGGCACACTGGACTGGTGGAACGTGCAGCGCCTGGAGGTGCTGCGCGGGCCGATGTCGGTGATGTACGGCAATGCGGCGGGCGGCGTGATCCAGGTGTTCAGCACACCGCCGGCGGCGCAGCCCGAGGCGCGCACGGGCCTGGTGCTGGGCGAGCATGGGTTGTGGGCCGCCATGGTGGAAGGCTCGGGGCACGTCAGCGACACGCTGGGCGTGAGCGTGCAGGCCAGCGCGGGCGCCGCCGACGGTCAGCGCCAGCACAGCCGTTACCAGCGAGAGGCCTGGCGCGCGCGGCTGCAGTGGCAACCGTCTGAGGACGAATCGCTGAACCTGATCGCACGGCAGGTGCGCATCCCCGAAGCGCAAGACCCGCTGGGCCTGACCGAGGCCCAATGGCGCGACGACCCCGATCAGGCCGCCCCGGTCGCGCTGCGCTACAACACGCGCAAGGCCATCGAGCAGACGCAGTTGTCGCTGCAACACGAGTGGCGCCAGGGCGCGCAACGCTGGCAATGGCTGGTGTATGGCGGCCAGCGGGTGGTGACGCAGTTCCAGTCCATCCCCGCGCCGCCCGACAGCACTGTGCAGACACGGCCCACCCACCCTGGTGGCGTGATCGATCTGAACCGCCGCTTTGTGGGCGCCGACCTGCGCTGGCAATGGCAGGGCGAGTGGCTGGCCAGGCCCTTCAACGTGCTGACAGGTGTCTCGGTAGACCAGCTGAACGAAACGCGCCGGGGCTTTCAGAACTTTGTGGACGACGGTGGCACCACCGTGCTGGGCGTGCAGGGCGCGCTACGCCGTGACGAGCGCAACACCATCACGCAAGCCGACCCGTATGTGCAGGCGCAATGGGACGTGACACCAGCCTGGCAACTGCAGGCCGCGCGCGGGCGCCAGGTGGAGCTGGGCAGCCAGTGGCGATGGTCGCGCAGTGGCATGTTCAACCTGAGCCTGTACGAGGTGCGCACCCGCGATGAGATTGCCGTGGCGCGCAACAGCTTTGGGCGCAGCACCTTCCAGAACGTGGGCGGCACGGTGCGCCAGGGCGTGGAAGCCAGCCTGGACGTGGCCCTGTGGCCCGAGGCTGTGACGGGCCTGCGCGTGCGCAGCGCCCTGGGCTGGATGCGTGCACGCACCACAGAAGGCTTCACCAGCACCTCGGCAGGTGTGAGCACCGCTGTGCCCGCCGGGCGCACGCTGCCCGGCATCCCCCAGCACACCGCCTGGACCGAACTGGTGTGGCGGCCACAACCCACGGGCTGGCACACGGCCCTGGAATGGCGCCACCAGGGCCGCCTGTGGGCCAATGACGTGAACGACGCGGCCGCCCCCTCGTCATCGCGCTGGGGCTGGCGCCTGGGTTGGCGGGCCGTGGGCGACACCAGCGCACCGGCCCAGGCCTGGCGCCTG
>JBKBMV010000022.1:0-45534 GCA_046295615.1 Aquabacterium sp. | reverse complement strand
CGGCCACCTCGCGCTTACGTTTGCTCTCACCCATCTGGTGAGTGTGCCAAATCCGGTCACACCCGCGCCAGCTCTGGCTCAGCGTGCGATCATGGGCGCTGAACTGCCGGATTTAGGCTGAACTGCTCAGTGGGCCTTGCGACGGCGGGCCGCCACCGCGCCGACCACGCCCAGGCCAGCCAGCATCAGGGCGATGGACTCGGGCTCGGGGACGGGTTGGGCATAGATGCTGCCAACGTAGCCGCTGAAGCCAGGAGCGGCGTTACCCTTGACGGTCAGGGTGTAGCTACCGACGTCCAAGTCAGACATCGAGAAGCCAAAGCCATTGTTGTTCGCGGTCAGAGGACCCACGCTGATGCCGTTGATCAGGATGTCAGTGAAGGTCACGGTGTTGTTGATGGCGCCGACCGACCCAATCACATCGCTCAGACCCGTGATCGAGAAGAAGTAATTGTTCGAAAACGTCGAGGGGGCAAACTCAGTGGTGAACGAGAAGTACACCTCAGGAAGTTCCGTCAGAGGACCCAGGTTACCGTTCGGGGGCACAGCCGCAGCGTGCGCTGCGAACGTCGACACCGCCAGCAGGGATGCGGCAGCCAGTTGCTTCAATTGCATGCTTGTTTCTCCTTGAAACGTATGTCCGCCGGTACCGCACTGCCTTGCAGCAGACCAGGTGGAACCGTACGGAACCTGACCACCCAGTGAGCGTATTCTTCGGGTTCAGCCAGATCAGGGATACCCCTCATCCGGGTGATGCAAGTTGAAACAACTCACTCACATGGGCGCACCCACCCCAAACAACCGCTGTCGTGACGTGAATTTTTGTGCAATCCCTCACGATCAGCACCCCCCCGTTCAGGTGAGACGCCGGTAAATCCGGTCCAGGCGACGCAAAAAGGACCCCAAAGGGTCCTTTTTGCGGGAAGAAAGCGCGATCTCAAGCGGCCAGGCGCTGCTCGATCTTGGCCTTGGTGGCCGGAAGCTCGGCTGGCAGGTGGTACGACAGCTGGGCGAACAGCTCGTCGTGCAGCTTGAGCTCTTGCTGCCAGGCGGCGGTGTCGATGCCGATCACCGACTGGAACTGTTCCTTGGTGAAGTTCAGGCCATTCCAGTTGATGTCTTCGTAGTTGGGGCTCAGGCCGAAAGCATTCTCGGCGCCCTTGGCCTTGCCTTCCAGGCGGCCAATTATCCACTCCAGCACGCGCATGTTTTCGCTGTAGCCGGGCCACACGAATTTGCCGTCGGCCCCCTTGCGGAACCAGTTCACGCAGTAGATCTTGGGCAGCTGGTGGCCTGCGGCCTGCAGCTTGGCGCCCAGGTTGAGCCAGTGCTGGAAGTAGTCGCTCATGTTGTAGCCCATGAAGGGCAGCATGGCGAACGGGTCGCGGCGAACCACGCCTTGTGCGCCAAAGGCGGCAGCGGTGGTCTCAGAACCCATGGTGGCGGCCATGTAGACGCCTTCGGTCCAGTCGCGGGCTTCGGTCACCAGCGGCACGGTCGTCGAGCGACGACCGCCGAAGATGAAGGCGTCGATGGGCACGCCGGCGGGGTTGTCCCACTCGCTGTCCAGTGCGGGGTTGTTGGTCGCAGCCACGGTGAAGCGGGCGTTCGGGTGGGCGGCCTTGGCGCCGGTTTCCTTGGCGATCTGGGGCGTCCAGTCCTTGCCTTGCCAGTCGATCAGGTGAGCGGGCGGCTCGTCGGTCATCGACTCCCACCACACGTCGCCGTCGTCAGTCAGGGCCACGTTGGTGAAAATCACGTCGCGATCCAGCGACTTCATGCAGTTGAAGTTGGTCAGCGTGTTGGTGCCGGGGGCCACGCCGAAGTAACCGGCTTCGGGGTTGATGGCGTAGAGCTTGCCGTCTTGCCCGGGCTTGATCCAGGCGATGTCGTCACCGATGGTGGTGACCTTCCAGCCCTTGTAGCCCTCGGGCGGGATCAGCATGGAGAAGTTGGTCTTGCCGCAGGCCGAGGGGAAGGCGGCAGCGACGTGGTACTTCTTGCCTTCGGGGTTGGTCACGCCCAGCAGCAACATGTGCTCGGCCAGCCAGCCCTGGTCGCGGCCCATGGTCGAAGCAATACGCAGCGCGAAGCACTTCTTGCCCAGCAGCGCGTTGCCGCCGTAGCCCGAGCCATACGACCAGATCTCGCGGGTCTCGGGGTAGTGGACGATGTACTTGGTGTCGGGGTTGCAGGGCCAGGCCACGTCCTTCTGACCTTCGGCCAGCGGGGCACCCACGGTGTGCACGCAAGGCACGAACTCGCCGTCGGCGCCCAGCACGTCGATCACGCCCTTGCCCATGCGGGTCATGAGCTTCATGTTGACGGCCACGTAGGCGCTGTCGGACAGCTCCACACCAATGTGGGCAATGTCCGAGCCCAGCGGGCCCATCGAGAACGGCACCACGTACATGGTGCGGCCCTTCATGGCGCCCTTGAACAGGGCTTGTTCACCGGTTTGCAGCTTAGCGCGCATCTCGGCGGGGTCACACCAGTTGTTGGTGGGGCCGGCATCTTCCTTGCGGGCCGAGCAGATGAAGGTGCGGTCTTCCACGCGGGCCACGTCGGAGGGGTGGGTCCAGGCCAGGTAGCTGTTGGGGCGCAACTCGGGGTTGAGCTTCTTGAACGAACCGGCGGCCACGAGATGGGCGCACAGGCGGTCGTACTCTTCGGTCGTGCCGTCACACCAGTAGATGTCCTTGGGCTGCAGCAGCGCGGCCATCTCGGCCACCCAGGCGATCAGTTTGGTGTTTTTGACGTAGGCAGGTGCGTTCACCTGTACAGCAGTCGTTGTCATGAGAAGCTCCAAAAGTAAAAAACAGGGTCTCGACAACGCTCTGTGGTCGTGATCTGCATGCAACGCCTGCCACCGATCCGGCTCACCAACGCTGTCGACACCCCGCTGACCCGATGCGCCTGAAGGGCCCAACCCACGCGAGCCCCTGCAACGGTTCACCGTCAGAGCCCGGCGCAGATTCACCGATCTGTCACACTGGTAACCGCGTAGTTTAGTGCAGACTGGCTTTTCCTGGTTCCCCCCTCAGGCACGGGTTGCCCGGGATGAGGGGATCATCAGGTGAGAACCGGATCACGATTGGCGACATTTTTTGTATGCTGATCGACTTCGGGAGGGTTGCCGGCACGTGGACTGGCAGGCCTGACCTGCTTTTGCCCCATGCCGACGTCTGCTCCCCCCTTGCCCGAGCCCCATCACCCTCTGACCGACGCCGATCGGCGCTCCTGGCTGAGAGACAGGCTGCAGGAGGCCGCGGCTGGTGTGGCCCTGGGGCTGAGCCCGACGGCCTGGGCCTCACCACGGGTGCCTCCCCGGGCAGACAGCCCCCCGGTGGGGATCGACCCGCTGGTGATGCGCACGGGCTTGAGCGGGCGCTGGGCCCAGGCCATGCGCCAGGACATGGGCTGGAAGGCCGACTGGCAAACCCACGACAGCCTGGCCCTGCTGCGACAACTGGAAGACGGCCAGTTGCCCATGGCCGTTTTTTTGGGTGGTGCCCAGGCCGATGCCCTGGACCGCTCCGGGCTGATCCACGACCGCCGCACCCTGGCGCTCACGGACGTGCTGCTGATCGGCCCCCAGGATGACCAGGCCGGCCTGCGCGGCGAGAGCGACTGGCGGCGCGCCATCACCCAGGTCTTGACGGCGCGCATCGCCGGCGCGGCCCGCTGGGAACCGCCGCCGGCCGGGCATGCCCTGGGCCCCTGGGTGGACCAATGGAGTCAGGGCTTCACGCGCCAGGGCGCCTTGAGCCGCCCCGCCCCACCGGTGTCTGCCCCGCCGGGCCTGGCCTACAGCGTGACCACACGGGCTGCCTGGCAGGCGGCCCCCGACCGCGACCGCCGCATCTGGTTGAGCACCAGCGGCATGCAAGGGCTGCCCCTGCAGGTGGCGCGCTCATTCCGCGCCAGTCATCCGGGTGCCGCCTTGCTGGTCAAGTGGCTGGATGGCCCCCTGTCGCGCCGACAGATCCGGGCGCTGGCCCCGGGCTGGCGCCTGCCCGGAGCCTGACATGGACGCCAGCGTGCTGAGCATCCTGAGCTGGAGCGGCCTGATCGCGCTGAGCACCGTGCTGCTGTGCGCGGTGCCGGCGCTGGCCTGGTCCACCTGGATGGGCCGGCAGCGGTGGCGCACCAGCGCCTTGCTGGACATTGCCGTGCTGCTGCCTGCCGGCCTGCCCCCGGCCTTGGTGGCGGCGGGGCTGTGGCTGGGCTGGCGCCAGCAGGACGTGGCCTGGCTGTGGCGCCAGCTGGACGGCTGGACGCCCGCCCACATGCTGCTGGCCACCCTGCTGGCCTGCTGCCTGATGACCCTGCCCTGGATGATCCGCCTGCTGCGCCCGGCTTTTGAAGAGGTGGACCCCTGGTTGGTGCCGGCCGCGCGCACCCTGGGCGTCTCGCCCTGGCGCACCTGGTGGCGCATCTCGCTGCCCATGGCCCGCCCCGCCCTGGCCTCGGCCATGGCATTGGGATTTGCCGTGGCCTTCAGCGAATCGATGATCGCTGTGCTGGTGATGGCCGCCCTGACCCCCGACACCCTGCCCGCCAGCCCGGATTGGCTGAGTCTGGCGCGGGCGCTGAAGGGGCTGCTGGAGCACCCGCACACCCTGTGGGGCCTGGGGGCCGCGGTGTTGACGGTGTCGGCCGTGGGCATCACCTTGAGCGAGTGGAGCCGCCGGGCCTGGCGTCGCCAACTGGGCCGCCAGCGCCGTACCCAGCGGGGGTGGGTGTGAGCGTCAGCACCCGCACCATGAAGCCGCTGAGCGTCGAGCTCAAGCTGCGGGCCTCGCAGCTCGATGTGCGCGCCCAGTTTCGGGTGGCGCCCGGCCGGGTCTGCGCGCTGGTGGGGCGCCCAGGCTCAGGCAAATCCGGGCTGCTCAAGGCGATTGCCGGGCTGATCCCGGCCCTGGGCGGGCGCATTGCCCTGGGCGCCGATGCGCTGTACGACTCGGCCGCCCGCATCAACCTGCCCGCGCACCAGCGGCGACTGGCCTGGCTGGATGGCCACGGCCACCTCATCCCGCACCTGACGGTGCGGCAAAACCTGCTGTTTGGCGCCCGATCAGGCGGGCGCACCTCCACCCACGTGGGCGCCTTGGCGGTGGCACCCGACGACATCGTCAACTGGCTGGACCTGGGCGCCGTGCTGGGCCGTCGCCCCGATCAGTTGACGGCGGCGCAGCGCTTCAAGCTGGGGCTGGGCCGCGCGCTGCTGTCGTCGGCCGAGGGACTGTTGCTGGACGACCCGCTGGCACTGGTCCCGGAACAAGAGCACGACGCCTTGCTGGACCTGCTGGCCGAATCGGCCACGCGCTTTCGCTTGCCGATGGTGCTGGTCAGCCCGCGCATGCACGACGTGGTGCGGCTGGCCGACGAGGTGGTGATCCTGCACGAGGGGCGCGTGGCCAGCGCCGGCCCCACGGCCCAGATCCTGTCGGATGTGTCGCTGTCCACCTTCCTGGAGGGCTTGCACGCCGGCAGCGTGCTGGAGGGCGAGGTCAAACGGCATGACATCGAATGGCTGCTCAGCGAGGTCGACCTGGGTGGCCAGCGCGTCAGCGTGCCCGCCATGCTGCACCCGGTGGGCACCAAGGTGCGCCTCAAGCTGCGCGCCCGAGACGTCAGCCTGCACCGCGACATCCCCATCGACACCAGCAGCAGCAACCACCTGCGGGGCCGCATCACGCAAATCATGCTGGCGGGCGAGCACGGGGTGTATGGCGCCGTGGGCATCGAACTGGACCGCTCGGTCGACCCGCTGAACCCACAGGTGCTGCCCGGCCTGCCCCTGTGGGGCCTGTTGACACGCAAATCCATCCAGCAAATGGGCTGGGCGCCGGGTCAGCCCTGCGTGGTGGGATTCAAGGCCATGGCCCTGACCGTGTCGACCTGGCGATGAGCTGACGATAGACTGCAGGGCATGTCCATCCTGCCCCGCCAACTGCTGTCGATCAATGTGGCTCAGGCCACACCCCTGAGCATCGAGGGCCGCCGCGTGCTGAGCGCCATCGGCAAACGCCCGGTGTCGTCGCTGCAGGCGCCCGATCGCATCGCGGTCCAGCCCCTGGGCGTGGTGGGCGACGAACAGGCCGACCCCACCGTGCACGGCGGCATCAACAAGGCGGTGTACGCCTACCCGCACGAGCACTATGCGTTCTGGCAAACGGTGCGGGCTCAGGCAGGTGCACAAGCCTGGGGCGAGCCCCTGCCCCACGGCATGCTGGGCGAGAACCTGACCATCACCGGCTTGCTGGAAGCCGACGCGCACATTGGTGACGTGCTGGCCTTTCCGGATTGCACGCTGGCCATCAGCGAGCCCCGCCAGCCGTGCTTCAAGTTCGCGGCGGTGATGGGCTTTGCCCAGGCCGTGAAGATGATGGCGCAATCCGGGTACTGCGGCTTTTACCTGGCGGTGAGGCAACCTGGCACCCTGGCTGCGGGTGAATCGTATGAGCTGATTCCTGGCCCGCGCGAAGTGAGCATCCGCGAGCTGTTCAAGACCAAGATGCGGGGGCGCAAGGCCGACTGACCCGCTGGAGGGATGAGGCTCAGTCCTCGTCGTCCCAGCGCTTGAGTTGCTGGCGCACGCCGTCCAGCCACTGACGCACGTCGGCACTGCTCTTCAAGGTCTTGTTGGCCCACTCAGGGCGTGGTGATGGGCGCTTGGCCAGCCTCGCCAGGATGGCTGGTTGGGCATCGTCCACCTGCAACTCGATCACCGGCAGGCCTTTGAAGGCCCAGCGCACCGGCATGCTGCCCGAGCCCTGCTCTTGCAAGGGTTTGAGGTCGCGCAGGTCACGCCGCAGCTTGACCAGGGCCTCCTCGGCCTTGAAGAGCGGCAGGGCGAAAAAATCCGACAGCTCATCGCTCATGGTCAGGCTCCTGTGTCCGTGTCCGGCCGCGCCGTGTTGGTCACCCCGGCCGCCACATGCCCCGAGGGCACGTGGGGCGCGGCGTTCTCCACATGGCCGGTCTGGTCGTCAAAGAAGAAATCAGGCTCGAACTCACGCAGAAAGGCCCCCTTGGGCAGGCCGCCCAGAAACATGGCCTCGTCCACCTCGATGTTCCAGTTCATCAGCGTGCGGATGGCGCGCTCATGCGCCGGGGCACTGCGCGCCGTGACCAGCGCCGTGCGCACGCGCATGACGCCCCCGTGTGCCGCGCGCTGCTGCAACTCATGCAGCGCCGTCAGCAAAGGCTTGAAGGGCCCGTCGGGCAAGGGCTGCTCGGCGCGGGCCACCTCGTGGTGGTGGAAGGCGTCCAGGCCGCCTTGCTGAAACACCTGCTCGGCCTCGTCCGAGAAGAGCACGGCGTCGCCGTCGAAAGCGATGCGCACTTCATGCGGATGGGCATCCCCCGCCCGAGCCGCATGCGGCAGCACCCGCGCGGCCGGCACACCGGCGGCCAGCGCCGAGCGCACATCGGCCTCGTTGGCCGACAAAAAGAGATGCGCCCCCAGGGGCTTGAGGTAACGCCAGGGGCTGGCCCCCCGAGTGAACACGCCCCGGTCAATCGGCAGGCCATCGCGCTGGGCCGAGCGGAACACCCGCATGCCCGACACCGGGTCGTTGCGCGAGAGGATGACCACCTCCACCAGCGGCGCGGCCGGCGTGTTGAAAGCCAAGAGCTTGCGCACCAGGCTGTGGGCCACCCCGGGCCGCGCCGGCTCGTCCAGGCGCTGCAGTTGCAGCTGCATGTAGGCACGGTCGTCCGCGCCTTCAAAGACCTGGTTTTCTTCTTCGAAGTCGAACAGGGCGCGGGAGGAAATGGCCACCACGAGGCGGCCGCTGAGGCTGGCGGGCATGGGCGTTGTCAGGCGTGTGTGGCCTGAAGTATGGCCCAGGCCGGGCGGCTTGGGATGAGGGCCGCCCCCGCCAGGATCAGCAACTCACTGCACAAACCCGATCGGCGCACGCCGCTGGCCTTGCTCCGGCAGGTCGCGCACTTCCAGGGCGCCACGGCCATCCAGCTTGGCATTGCCAAACGCCACCATCAGGGCCCGGCGCATCTCGCGCGGGGCCAGCCGTCCCAGGGCCTCCAGCACCGCCTCGCCCGGCGCCTCGTCAAAGCGCTGCCCCCAGGCATGGTCGGCGCGGATGCCCCGGTACAGCTTGGCGGCGATCTGACGTGCTGCCTCGGCGTCGGGCATCTCGATCTCGAACACGTTCATGCGGTTCAAGATGGGATCGGGGATGGCGCGCGCGTCGTTGGCTGTGGCCACCCAGATCACCTGGCTGGCGTCGATCGGCACCTCGGCAAACTCGTCGGTGAAGTGACCGGCGGTGTCGTGCTCCAGCAGGCTGTACAGCGAGCCCAGCGGGTCGTAGCTGTGCTCGCCGCCACTCTTGTCGATCTCGTCCACCACCATGACCGGGTTGGCATACTGCCCATCGACCAAGGTCTCGAACACCTTGCCCGGGCGCGCGCCTTTCCACTGGCTGGAGGCGCCCGACAGGATCCAGCCTGCCGTCATGGTACTCATCGACAGGAAGCCGTGCCCGGTGCCCAGCAACTTGGCCACCTCACGCGCGAAATGGGTCTTACCCACCCCAGGCGGGCCCAGCAACAACATGGGCGTGATCTCCAGCGCGTCGCTGCTGTCGGTGCACAAGGCCAGTTGGCGGCGCAGGTCGTCCAGCACCTCATGGAAGTTGGGCAACTCGTCGTACAGGTGCTCCATGGCCGGCAGGCCGGAGGGTTTGACCTGGAAGCGCTCGGGGCCCTTCTCGAGCATGCGCTCATACGTGGCGCGCAAGGACTCATGATCGCGGGGCGGCAACTTGCCCAGGCGTTTCTCCACCGCATCCAGACTGTAGAGATGCCGCATGTGGGCAATCGGGATGCGCCCTTGGAAGTCGTCTCGTTGCACAGGGACGAGATCGGTACAGCTGCTCATATCAGCCCTCCAGACAACCACGCTTGGTATGGATGATTGCAACAAAGCCTGCCCGGGGGCGAGCCCTTGAACAGGGGGGACAATCTCTGGTTTATCACCAAGATTGCTCGCCGTCACCGTCAAGCAAACGCGACCAAAAGCCAAGGCCGTGAATAATGACGCGGATGGGACCCGCTGACAGGACGATACTGCCGCCACTTCAAGTCACGCACGACACCCCCGCCTGGCTTCATCGGGGTGCTTGGTTGTTGATGCTGCTGATTGCGGGGCTCTGGATCGCAGGTGCCCTGCTGCCTCACCCTCAATCCAGTGAGAGCATCCAGTGGGGAGAGGCCCAGCGCACCTGGATACAGGCGCCCGCGCACGATGCCCCCACTGCTTTGGAGACCCAGACGGTCACGCTACCGGACGCTTGGGCCCCACAGGGCTACGCCCAGGGGGGGGCAGCCCGCTATCACTTGCCTTTTCAGTGGAACCCGTCCAGCCCACAAGAGCGTTCGCAGCTTTGGGCTCTGCGGTTCCAGGACATCAGCGCCGAGCACCGAATTCGGATCAACGGCCACCTGCTGGCTGATCGAACAACTCCACGTGGGCAAGGCAGCAGCATGCACACCCAGTGGATCACCGTCCCGCCCACCTTGCTGCAAACCGGCGATAACCGCATCGAAGTCGACGTGTGGCACAGCATCCAGGGAGGCCTGAGCGCTCCAAGCCTGGCCCCCAAAGTCGACATGACGGCGCGGCACCTTTGGCAGGACGTGTTTCACCGCCATGCCCTGCTCGCGGTCAACCTGGCCAGCTTCTCGTTTTCCATGTTCGTTCTCCTGCTGTGGTGGGTGCGGCGACAGGAGGTGGCTGCCGGACTCTTCGGCCTGCTGATCGGCGTCGCTTTCGCGCGCAATTGCAGCTATTTCATCACCGAGGACATCGGCCTGGCGCCGGAGATCAGTTCCTGGCTGTTCTTCATGGCGCATGTGATCACCGCCGTGACACAAGGCTGGCTGGTGATGCACATCACAGGGCGCCATCCTGCATGGCTGAAGAAAGCGCTGACCAGCGTCGCGTTGGCAGCCCCGGTCATCGGCTTACTGGCCTTGCCATGGGACCCGGCCCTGACTCAGACCAGAAATGTCTTGCAGCCCGTCCTGATCGGCCTGCTCTGCCCAACACTGTGGTTGCTGTGGGTATCCAGAAAGCAGTTCCAGTTGGGCGGGCTGATGCTGGCGCTGATGATCGGCGCCGGTCTGGTCCTTCTCAGTGGATTGCATGATTTCGTGATGTTGCGCCTGGTGGGCGACATCAGCGCGCGCAATTGGTTGATCTGGGCCATCCCCACGATCATGCCGGCATTCTCGGCCATGCTCCTGTCACGCGTTGCCCAGACGTTCGACCAACTCGAACACCTCAACGCTTCCCTGGAGCAACAGGTGGCCGAGCGCACGCACGAGCTGCAACAAGCCAACCTGGCCAAAAGCCGCTTTCTGGCAGCGGCCAGCCATGACCTGCGGCAGCCCGTGGCGGCGATCGGCCTGATGACCGAGCTCTTGCGCCAGCAAACGCAGGCGCCTGCACAGCAAGCCCTGACCAACAAGCTGTCGGCGGCCGTGGTGTCGATGGAAGAGCAGCTCAATGGCCTGCTGGATCTGTCGCGGCTGGATGCGGGCGACATCGTGGTACGCCAGCAGGCCGTGCCCCTGGCGCCCTTGCTGCAATCCATCCTGGCTCATGTGCAAGAGCCTGCCCGCAAGAAGGCCTTGTCGCTGCGTGTGCGAGCGGGCGATGCCGTGGCCTGGTGTGACCCGGTGCTGCTGGAGCAGGTGCTGCGCAACCTGGTGGGCAATGCGGTGCGACACACCCGGGCAGGCGGGGTGCTGATCGCGGTTCGTCCGCGTGATGCGAGGTTGCGCATCGAGGTGTGGGACACCGGCCCCGGCATCGCCGAGGCCGACCAGCAGCGGGTGTTTGACGAGTTTGTGCAGTTGCCTGGTAACACTTCAGCGGGTCGGGGGCTGGGCCTGGGGCTGTCCATTGCACGGCGTGCTGCCAGCCTGATGGGCGCCACCTTGCGACTGCGCTCGCGCCCGGGGCGCGGCAGCTGCTTCAGCCTGGAGCTGCCCGTGCTGGCAGATGCGGACACCCGCGCCCGGTCGGCCCAGCCGCCGCGATCTGCTCGCCCATCATCGTTGAAGCACGCGAATGAAGAGACTCCGACGACGCCCCCGCCAGCCCGACGCGTACTGCTGGTGGAAGACGAAGCCCCCTTGCGCCAGGCCCTGAGCCTGACCTTGGCCCATTGGGGATGGGAGGTGGATGCCCACGCCAGCGTGCAGGCCGCCCAAACACTGGCCCAGGGCCCCTGGGCACTGGTCATCACCGACCACCATCTGCCCGACGGTGAAGGAGGGGATGTGCTGCGGTGGGTGCGCAGTGTGCAACCCGACATCGCTGCCGTGGTGATCACGGGTGATACGGCCCCCGAGCAGCTGCGGGTGCTGGCCACCCTGGATGCGCCGGTACTGCACAAACCCTTCAGACCTGAAAAACTCAGGGCCATGATCGAAGAGACCATGGCCCTGACCAGGGATGACAGCGTCTGAAACAGTGACCGCTCAACTCTAACCGTGGTGGCGTGATTTGTGTATCAGCCATTCGGCTGATGTCACCCTGATCCACCCTCACTCACCGCGCGACAAGCGCCAGGAGGGTGGCAGTTTGAGATTCAGCCGGGCCACGGCCACCACGGCCTGGGTGCGGGTGTTCACGCTCAGTTTTCGGAAGATGGCCGCCAGGTGGGTCTTGACGGTGGAGTCCGACAAGCCCAGAACCCGGCAGATGTCCTTGTTGGTTTGACCTTCCACCAGCAGGCTCAGCACCTCCAGCTGGCGCTCTGACAACCCGAGGCTGAGCGACTCCTCACCGTGGTCAGGCACCTCGTGTCCATGCCCGCCAGACAGGGTGGGCGCATCCGGCAGGTCGGGCAGGTACACCCCGCCCGAGAGCACCTGCGCCAGCGCTCGCCGCATGTCGGCCGATCGGGCCGTCTTGGGGATGAAGCCCACCGCCCCGGCATCGATGGCGCTGATGACGGTGTCCACCCGGTCGTCGGCCGACAGCACCACTGCCGGTACTTGCGGGCAGGCCTGGCGCCAGCGCTGGATGGACTCCAGGCCCTGGGCATCGGGCAGACGCAGGTCCAGAAACGCCAGTCGCAAATCGGGATGCACGCGCGCCAGGGTCAGGGCATCTTGCAAGCTGCCCGCTTCGAGCACCGTTGGCGCGGGGTCATCGGGCCCCGCCGCCATCGGCATCTGCTGCATCAACAGGCCCAAACCCTCACGGAACAGCCCGTGGTCATCCACCAGCAAGAGCTTCATGCGCTCACTTCACCCACGTGTTCATCTGCATGATGGGCATCATCACCGACATCACGATCAACATCACCACCAGGCCCATCGACACGATCAGCAAGGGCTCCAGCACGGTGGCAATCGCCAAGGCCTTGCGCTGCACTTCGGTGGACAGTTGCTGCGCGGCGCGCTGCAGCATCTGGGGCAGCTGGCCGGTTTGCTCACCCAGGCGGGCGAACATGGACAGCAAGCCCGGGAAGCGCTTCTTGGCTGCCAGGGCCGAGGCCAGGGGCGCGCCTTCGCGCACCTGCACCAGGGCGTCCAGGGCATCGGCGCGCATGGCCCGGTTGGACAGGGTTTCGGCGGCAGCCTGCAAGGCCTTCAGGATGGGCACGCCCGAGCCCGCCAGCATGGCCAGCGTGCCGGCAAAGCGGGCCGCGTTGTAGCCCCGGGACAGTCGGCCAATCAAGGGCAGCTCCAGCCAGGCGGCATCAAAGCGCTGGCGGAAGCCTTCGTCACGCCGGGCCACGGCCAGGCCCACGCCACCACCGACCAAACCGAGCAGCAGCAGCCAGCCCCAGTTCTGCATGAAGGCACTCAAGCCCAGCATGAACTGCGTGAGCATGGGCAGCGCCCGCTTGCTGCTGGAGAACACCTGGGCCACCTGCGGCACCACAAACACCAGCAGGGCCACCACGATCAGCACCGCGAACACCGACACGATGGCCGGGTACAGCGTGGCCCCGATCAGCTTGGATTTCAGGGCCTGCTGCTCTTCCAGGTCGGTGGCGAGCTTGTCCAGCACCGTCCCCAGCTGACCGCTTTGCTCACCCGCGGCCACCACGCCGCAATACACCTCATCGAACTCGCGGGGTGAGCTGGCCAGGGCTCGGGCAAACGGCGAGCCCGCATTGACCTCGGCGCGCAGGTGGGCCACCAGCTCGCTTTGGCGGGGGTCTTCGGCCTCGTCGGCCAGGGCCGTCAAGGCACGCTCCAGCGGCAAACCGGCCACCACCAGGCCTGCCAACTGACGCGTCCAGATGGCCAGGGCGGTGGGGTTGAACACCCGGCGCTGAAACAGCTGCCGCGAGCCGCCCGTGCTGGGCCCCTGCACCACCACCGCATCCACCTGCAGCGGCACCAGGGCTTGCGACCGCAGCTGGGCCCGCGCTGCCTTGGGGTTGTCGGCATCGACCAAACCGTTGACGGTCTTGCCGTTGGCGTCCAGGGCTTCAAAGCGAAATGCGGGCATGGGGCAGGTCCGGTCGGAGCGTCAGAAACAGATCAGGGGCCGTCACTCACGGGTCACGCGCAGCACTTCTTCCAGCGAGGTCACGCCCTGAGCCACCAGGCGATCGCCGTCGTCACGCATGGTCTTCATGCCATTGAGCTGGGCGACCTCGAAGAGCTTGGCCTCGGAGGCCTGTGCGTGCACCAGGGCGCGGATCTCATCGTCGCACACCATCAGCTCGTACACGCCGGTACGCCCCTTGTAGCCGCTCATGCCGCACTCGCTGCAGCCCACCGGGTGCCAGCGACCGTGCTCATCCTGACGCTTGCAATGCGTGCACAGCTTGCGCACCAGGCGCTGGGCCTGCACGCCCAGCAGTGAGGACGACAGCAGGAAGGGCTCGATGCCCATGTCGATCAACCGGGTGACGGCGGAAGGCGCGTCGTTGGTGTGCAGCGTGGCCAGCACCAAGTGGCCAGTCAGCGAGGCCTGCACGGCGATCTGAGCGGTTTCCAGGTCGCGGATTTCACCGATCATGATGACATCCGGGTCTTGCCGCAAGATGGCGCGCAAGGCCTTGGCAAAGCTCAGGTCGATCTTGTGGTTGACCTGGGTCTGGCCGATGCCGGGCAATTCGTACTCCACCGGGTCTTCCACCGTCAGCACATTGGTGGTGGCGGCATCGACCGTGGCCAAACCCGCATACAGCGTGGTGGTCTTGCCGGAGCCCGTGGGGCCGGTCACCAGCACGATGCCGTGCGGCTGGCGCAGCAGGCGCTTGAACTGGTCCAGCGTCTCGCCGCTCATGCCCAGCGCCTCCAGCGTGAACTTGCTGGCGTCGCCCTTGTCCAGGATCCGCAGTACCGCCCGTTCGCCATGGGTCGAGGGCAGCGTGGACACCCGCACATCCACCGCCCGCCCGCCAATGCGCAGGCTGATGCGACCATCTTGCGGCAGGCGCTTCTCGGAGATGTCGAGCTCGGCCATGATCTTCAGGCGCGAGATCAACGCGGCGTGCAAGGCCTTGTTGGGCTGCACCACCTCGCGCAGCGTGCCATCCACGCGGAAGCGCACCACCGAGTTGCGCTCGTAGGGCTCGATGTGGATGTCCGAGGCCCCATCCTTGGCCGCCTGCGTGAGCAGGGCGTTGAGCATGCGGATGATGGGGGCGTCGTTGCTGGCTTCCAGCAGGTCTTCCACCGCCGGCAGGTCCTGCATCATGCGCGACAGGTCCACCGCGCTTTCCACCTCACCCACCACGGCGGCGGCGCTACCTTCGCCGGCCGCGTAGGCCGTGGCGATGCGCTGGCCCAGAGCTTCGGGCGAGTCCATCTCGATGGCGTGGATGGTGTGCTTGCGCATCACCTCCGAGAGCGCGGCGGGCGAGACGCCCGGGCTGGCCCACAGGGTCAGACGCTCGCCGTCGTGCTCCAGCAGCAGGCCATGGGCCCGCGCATAGGCGTAAGGCAGGGGATGACGTGCCGGCATGGGGCTCTCCGATCAGGGGGCCGAGGCAGCACCAGGGGCCGGCGACACAGGCACCAGGCGCGGCGCATAGCCCGACTCGACGGGCATCACCACCGTGGGCGCCGGGGCATTCGGATCGTCCAGCGGTTGCTGCACCGAGGGCATGCTCAGGCGGTTGCTCAGCTTCAGCGGGTCCATCACCGGCACCTCGTTGATGCCCATCACCGCGCTGGCCTGGGGGGTGCTGTTGATCTGGCGCTGGCGCATGAACTCGTAACGATCCAGCGTGAGCGCATTGGCCGCATCCTGGTTGCGCATCACCACCGGGCGCAGGAATACCATCAGGTTGGACTTGGTGCGGTTGCGCTGCTGGCTCTTGAACAGGTTGCCCAGCACGGGCAGATCGCCCAGCAAGGGCACCTTGGATTCGCCGTCACCGTATTCATCCTTCATCAAGCCGCCCAGCACCAGCACCTGGCCGTCGTCCACCACCACCGTGGTCTCGATGGAGCTCTTGGAGGTGGTGGGGCCGTTGGCGGCCGTGGCCGTGGCCGCGTTCACGCGGGCATCTTCCTGGAAGATGGTCATGCGCACGGTGCCACCCTCGCCCACCTGCGGGCGCACGCGCAGGGTCAGGCCCACGTCCTTGCGCTCGATGGTCTGGAAGGGGTTGACCGAGCCGTTGTTGGAGCCCGAGCCCGTGTTGGTGAAGCTGCCCGTGACGAAGGGCACGTTCTCGCCCACGACGATCTTGGCCTCTTCGTTGTCCAACGTGACCAGGTTGGGCGTGGACAGGATGTTGCCGCCGGCTTCGGTCTTGAGGAAGTTGGCCAGTGCGCCCATGCTGTAGGTGCCATCGCTCAAGCGACGCGCCACACCCACGCTGAAGCCTTGCAGGCCCGCCAGGGCGGAAGCGCCACCGGCGATGACGCCCGGCAAGCCGGGAATCGAATTGTTGGGCCCATTGATGGGCAGGTTGGTGGCCCCGCCCACGATGGTGCGGTCACCCGAGGCCGCCGCCCACTGCACCCCGATCTGCGAGGCCTTGTTCGCATCCACCTTGACGATCATGGCTTCGATGTAGATCTGCGCGCGGCGACCATCGAGCTGGTCGATCACGGCTCGCAGCTGGCGGTACAGCGAATCGGTGGCCGTGATGATGAGGGAGTTGGTGGCCGGATCGGCCTGGATGAAGCCGCCCGTGGAGGGCTGGGCCGAGGCCGCCACCGGCGCGGTGCTCTGCGACGACGCGCCGGTGTTGCCGGCCGCGCCCAGGTTGTTGGCGCCACCCGCCGCTGGGTTGGTCGAGGCCGCCGGCGTGCTGGCGCCACCGCCACCACCCGAGCCACCACCACCGGGGAAGGCCGCGCGCAGCACCTGGGCCAGCTTCACGGCATCGGCATTGCGCAGGTACACCACGTGGATGCCGCTGCCGCCCAGGCCGGCCGTGCCAGGGCGATCCAGCCGCTGCACCAGGTTGCGCACCAGGGCCAGACGGGCCGCGCTGGGGGCCCGCACCAGCAGGGTGTTGGTGCGGGGATCGGCCATCACCATGGTGGACTGCCCCGCCGCGCCACCCGGGGCGGCTGCACCACCGCCATCGGCCAGACGCTGCACCATGGGCGCCACATCCGACGCGATCGCGTACTGCAGCGGGATGGCCTCGGTGTCCGTCACCGAGGGGGCGTCCATGGCCGCGATGATCTGGCCAATGCGCCGCAGGTTATCGGCGTAGTCGGTGATGACCAGGGTGTTGGTCGAGGGGTTGGTGTTGATCGTGTTGTTGGGGCTGATCAGCGGCCGCAGCACCGTCACCAGGTTGTTGGCGTTCTCGTGCTGCAGGCGGAAGATCTGCGTCAGCACCTGATCGCCCGTGCGCTTGACGGTGCCCACATCCACCGTGCCGGTTTGCAGCTTGGCTTCGGCCTCGGGCACGATCTTGAGCAGGCCCGACACCTCGACCATGGCAAAGCCCTGACCCCGCAGCGCGGCCAGGAAGTTCAGATAGGCCTCGCGCGGCGACAAGGGCTGCTCGCTGTACAGGGTGATGGCGCCCTTGACGCGCGGATCGACCATGATCTGGCGATCGACGATGGCGGCCATGGCCCGTGCCACGCCCTCGATCTCGGCATTGACGAAGTTCAAGGTGACCGAGGGGCCGCCCTTCTTGACCACCGGGGCCGCGTGGACGTGTCCCACAGGCAGGCCGGGCCACAGGCCCGCTGAACCCAGGCCCATGGCCAGCGCCGTGAGCAGCACGGAGGTGCGGGGGCGTGTCAGGAGGTGGTGCTTCATGCCTTATCCGATCGAAATGACGGAGCGCTCGCCCTGGCGGCGTCCGATGATGTTCAACAAGTTGTCCAGCGCGTCGCGCTCGGCCTCGGTGGCCAGCGCCTCGCCCCGGAAATACACGCCCGCCGGGCGCCACTCGCCCTGCCCGGAGAGCTGCAAAGCGCCCTCGTCGGTGCTGAGCCGCATGACGGCCTGGCCCTGGCCATCGGCCTGGATCTGCAGGCGGTAGGAGCCCAGGTGGTCCAGCGTGGTCAGGCTGGACGAGACGTTGTCCAGCGCCACGGTGGCCTCGCCCTGCAGGCGCACGCGGCCCTGCACCCACTCCACACCGAGCGCACGGGCAGACAGTCGGGCCGTGCCTTCCAGTTGCAGGGTGTTCCAGGGCGTGCCCAGACCCGACAACCACGCCGCCGGCCAGCGGGCCAGCTCCACCGGGGGGCCGCCCTCCACATCCTCAAACTGCTGCAGGCCGATCGAGGCCTGGGCGCCGCCCACGCGCGGGCGCACGGTCAGCACCACGGGCTGCGGCACACAACAGTCTTGCTGCAGGTTGAGCCGCACGCCAGGCCACACCAGTCCCATCTGCCAGTTGAGGCGCCCTGGCAAGGCGCGCGCTTCGCGGCTGCCTGCGCCGCCGGTCAGCACCACCACGGCGTCACCGCGCCAGATGGTGCCGCGCGATTCGGCCAGCAGCAGCCGCCCGTCGGTGGCCCACCAGACACCCTGGGCCAGCCAGGGGGCCGGCGCATACGCGATCACGCCCAGCACGGCGCCCATGCCCACGCCCCACCAGCCCCAGCGGCGGCCGGCCTTGCGCATGTTCTCCCAGCGGGCCACCTCCAGGGTGGACTCCAGCCAGCGCGTGGTCAGGGCCGTGGCGCCCTGGAACCAGGCGGGACGGCGCTTGAACGAAGGCAAACCAGCCATGGACATGCCTCACTGCGACGCTGGCGCTGCCGCCAGCGCCAGCACGATGGTGCCGCTGAAACCGTTGCCGGCGCTTTGCACATCGGCCTCGACCACCCGGGCACGGGCCGCGCCACGCGCCTCCTGTAGCCAGTCGGCCAGGGCACCGCCCGGCACGCCACTGAAGCTCAGGGTGGCCCGGTCGGCCTGCACATTGAGCCGGGCGCCCTCACCCAGGCGGGCCGATGCGGCGCGCAAGGCGGCCTCGGCCTGCATGGGGGGCATCATCGGCCGCTGACGCAACTGCTGCGCCTCCTGGGCCAGGCGGCGCATCTGCTCCAGCTGCAGCTCCACGGCCTGCAACTTGGCGGGAGACTCACTCAAGGTGCGCCAGGCCGGACGCAGCCCGACCATCACCACCAGCACCAGCAGGACCAGCCAGGCGGTGATCTGCACCATCAGGCGCTCTCGGGGGGCCAGGGCCGTCCAGCGCTCTTGCAACTGCTGCTGCCAGGCCGACACGGTGGGGTGGGAACTCAACATGGGTGGGGACTCCATCTCACCCGCGCGGGGCATCACGCCCGGCTGCCGCCGGGGCCATCAGCAACACGCGCCCATCGCCCGTGTCCTGCACCTGCAGGCCCGAGCGCACCAGACGCTGCAGGAACTGCTCGCGCTCGCCAGGCCCCCAGGCCGAGGGCAAACCGATACTCAGGCCTTGTTCGTTGTAGCGCCAGGCCGGCAGCAAGCGGTCATCGGGCCAGGCCCGCGACACGGCCGCCAACAGGCTTTCCAGATCGTTGTCACCAGGCACCCCCGCGGCCAGGCGCAGGGCTTCGGTCTCGCGTTGCATCTGCACCGGGGCATCCAGCACCACACGCACCTGGGGGTGGGCCTGCTTGAGCAGGCTGACCAACTGGTCTTGCTTGTTTTGGAGCTCGCGCTGCTGATGCCAGGCCCAGAGGTTGAGGCCCAGCACCTGCACGGCCACCAGCGCCATCAGGCCCATGCGGGCGGGGCGCCACTGCGGGCCCATCCAGCGCCGCCATTGGTCGCGCAGCGAATTCAGGCCCTTGCTGCGCGGCGTCAGTTCAAACTGAAGCACATTCCACAGCGAGCGCGCGGCCAGCAGCATGTGCTCCGACGGGGTCTGCACCGTCACGGGATGGCCCAACCACCGCTCGGCCGGCGAGGCCACGGGGGGTGTGGCCAGCACGCGGGTTTGCGGCGGCAGGGGCTCGGGCAACAGGCTGCGCGCCAGGCTGCCCTGCAAGGGCCAGGTCGACACGCCATCGCTGGTGGACCAGCTCAGCAACACCCCTGCGCCATGGTCGGCGGCCGGGTCGGTGTCACCGCCCTCCACTTCATGGAAGAAGGCCGTGGCCGGCTCGTCGGGCGCCAGGCCCGGCACCACACGGTCCACGCGCAGCTTGGCCTTTTCCAGGGCCATGAGCTGGCTGGTCAGCCAGGTGTGGTCGCAGGCGGCCACCCAGCAGGGCTGTCCGGCCTTGGCCTGGGGCGAGAGCGCCAGGTGCAAATCGTCGGTGTCGTCCAGCACCGCCTCTTCCAGCAGGCCCGCCAGGGCGGCGCGCAAGCGCGAGGCGGGCGCCTTGGGCAGGGTCAGTCGGTGCCAGCTGATGTCCTGGGGTGCCATCACCGCCACCACGCTGTCGGCCCGGGGCAGCATGGCCGCCACGCACCGCCCCTGTCGCCCCAGGCTCAGGCCATCCGGGCTGAGCACATAGGCGTACTCGCGCGGGCCGCTGGCCGGCGCCTTCTCGACGCCGTCCGGCTCGGCGCCCAGGCGCGGACGCGCTGGCAGTTGGATGATGAGGATGCTCATGCCCTGGAAATCACGTGGGTGAAGGGTGGGATGGTGCCAAGCTTAGGCGCATTCACATTGTAGGAGCGGCGAAATAAGCCGCCTTTAAGGATGAATACCTGCGCGCAGTGACATTGCTGCAACCGCCGGCCTGCCGATCTAACCTCATTGGGGGAGTGTCCCGGCGCGCAGATCCAGGCCCGAGAACCGGGATTGGTGGCGCACCTCCACATCACCCCCGCTGCGCTGCACCAGGTGGCGTTGCTCGATCACGTGGTCTTCGTAGCGCAGGCGCCCACGGACTTCGAAGAACTCCGAGGTGACCGCCAGGCGGTTGAGGTTCCAGTTGCCGGCCCCCAGCACATTGCTGAGCTCGCTGGTGGCCTTGAACGGCGTGCGCTGGCGCGCCTGCACGATGCGGGCCGCGCGTCCCAGGTCCAGCCCGTCGATGACCGCCGCCAGCACTTCCCGCGGTGCGGTGTTGAGGTTCACCTTGGTGGTGTCGGGCAGCACCGTGACCACGGTGCGCAGCCGCTCCACCGTGCCCGCGTCCAGTCCCAGCCAGGTCAGCTGATCGGGGGTCTGGGGCAGCAGGGGGGCGTTCTTCAAAGCCTCTGGACCGCCCAGGGCGGCAATGGCCTCGGCATCTTCCAGCTGGGCGGCCTGCACCGCCAGGCTGGCACGGCGCCAGGTGTCAGCCAGACCGTCGGCCAGCGACGGCGACAGCCCGGCGTTCTCGCACAGGCGGCGCAGCACCTGCAGCTCTTCGGGCACCACCTTGCCATCGCCATCCAGCAGGTTGCGCAGGTTATAGCGTGCGGTCACGTCCTCCACCCGGCCCGACAGGAAGGCTTCGGTGGTGTTGTCGCCTTCTTCGGCGTTGTTGTTGGCATCGGCCGCCAGGAAGGTGGACAGCCGCGCTTCCGCCAGGGGGATGGCCCAGGGCTCACCCAGGTGGTCGGCGCCCCCGCTGCGCTGGTCTTCACGCAGGATGAGTCGGGCCCAGTCCAGCGCACCGCTGAGCACCCAGCCGGCCTGGCTACGCACGCGTTCGGCGCTTTCCACCTGCACGGCGCGCCACTGCTGCCACACCATCGACGAGGCCAGCGTGGCCACCAGGGTCACGATGACCATGGCCGACAGCAGGGCCGCCCCTTGTTGGCCGAGCAGGCGCGTCGTTTTCATTCAATTCACCATCTGCGGTGCCACCGCCAGATCGCGGGACATCGGCCCGCCAAAACCACTGCCCGGGCCCAGGCTGAGCTGCACGCGCAAGGCCTGCGGCAGCTGCTCGCGCACCAGCGTGGGTGACGGGGGCTGCTCTGGTGTGGGCGATCTCTGGAACGCCTGCACCAAGTTGCCGCTGGACTGGCAGTTGCTCAAGGCTGCATTGCGAAAGCAGAACACCTGCCACTGGGCCACGCCACGCAGCGCCTCCAGCGTGCCCGGCTCGTTGCCCTGCAACTGGTACGAGCGCTGCCAATGCTGCTGCAGCTCGCCCACGCGCGTGGTTTCCGGGCTGGCCCAGCGCAGCAGGCGCTCGCCGCGTACCATCCAGGTCACCACCTGCACCCCGCCGGTGGCGCGGCGCGTCAGGCGCAAATGCCCGCCATCAAACTGCAGGCCCGGCACCACCAGGGTGTCGATCACCTGACCCAGGTCGGCCTCCCACTGCGTCATCACCGACTGCACGCGCAAGGTGTTGCGCAGCTTGTCTTCGGCCACCTGACGCGAGGTGGAAATGGCATCCATGCCCTTCCAGGCCGTGGCCGCCAGCACGGACAAGATGAGCAGGGACACCAGCACCTCGATGAGGGTGAAGCCCTGCGGCCGACGGGGGCCCTGGTGAGCGCGGGGGGGCATCATCCTCAGAACCTCGACAGCACGGTGGACAGCCGCACGATGGTTTGCTGCTGCTCATCCATCACCTGCGCATCCACGCGGCGAAAGTTGATGTTGGGCGTGGGGCGCACCAGCAGCTTGCCGGCCAGTTGCCGCCCCAGTTGGCTGCAGCCGAAGTCGCTGTCGCCCACGGGCGGATACACCTTGCCCAGCTTGAGGGCCGACAACTGGTTCTCGGCGCACCACTGGGCCACCATCAGGTCGTCCATGCGCTGCGCGTTGACCGTCAAGCCGCCCGCCGCCTTGATGCCGGCCGACAGCGTGATGGCCACAATGGCCAGCGCCACGAGCACCTCGATGAGGGTCATGCCCCGGACCGGGCCACCCCGCCACTCAGGGGCGCGCATTGGCCACCTCCGGCAAGTCGGGTGGCGTGTCGCCACTGAACACGGTGAAGGGCCCCAGGCCATCGGTGCCGATCACGATCTGGCGATCGCCCAGGCGCAGCATGACGCTTTGCGCCCCGATCACGGGCTCGGGCCCCAGCACGATGCTGCGCCCCCCGATCACCTCGGCGCGCACCTCGGGCTCCAGCCACGACAAGGAGGGCTGCAAGGCGGGCGGCAAACCCAGAAACTGATAATCAGCCCCGGCCTCCTGGCCCTGGGGCACCCACAACACGGTCATGGCCCCTGTTCGCGCTTGGGTGCGGGCCGATTCCAGCAAGGCCACCAGGCGGGCAGCCTCGCGCTCCAGGCGGGTGGCCGCCGGGTCGGGCACGGCAAAGCTCACCACCGCCGTGGTCAGGGCGATCATCGCCACCACCACCAGCAATTCCAGCAGGGTGAAGCCCCGGGCCCGTCGGGCCGCGAACTCACTCCCAGGAACCGATGTCGGCATCCTGGCCTTCCCCACCGGTCTGACCATCCGCCCCGAAGCTGAACACATCCACCGGCCCCTTCACGCCCGGGTTCATGTACTGGTACGGGCTGCCCCAGGGATCTTTGGGGAGCTTCTCCAGGTAAGGCTTCCAGTTGGCCGGCACGGGCGGGTTGGCCGGGCGGGTCACCAGGGCCTCCAGGCCTTGGTCGGCCGTGGGATAGCGCTGGTTGTCCAGGCGGTAGAGCTTCAGCGCCTGCATGATGTTGGCGATGTCGGTGCGCGCGGCCGTCACGCGGGCCTCATCAGCGCGGTCCAGCACATTGGGCACGATCAGGGCGGCCAGCAGGCCAATGATCACCAGCACCACCATCAGCTCGATGAGGGTGAAACCACGACGTACACGCCGGGCCACAGCCCCTGCGTGACGAGGAAGGCGCGCAAACATCTTCATGTCCAGTCCAAGCATGCAAACAACAGCCCGCCACAGCGGGCAGGCACCAGGCCGCAGCATGCCCGAGCCCCATGCACCCGGGACGCGGGATCTACCCTGGGTTCCTCGGGCAGTTCACCATGCTGAAAGCGTTCAACAGCCATCATAATGGCCTGATCATGGCATCTCGCTTCTTTGCATTCATCGCCTGGGCCGCTGTGGCCGCCAGCATCGCCTATTGGGGCCTGCGGTGGCTGGCGCCGCCCACGGGTGTTCCCGCATCGGCCACCTCGGTCAAGCTGGGCGGGGCCTTGCAGGGCGATTTCCGTCGCCTCTTTGTCGCCAATCAACCCGACAACGCCGCCCCCACGGTCAACCCGGGCGCCGCCAGCCAGCTGCTCGCCCGCGTGCGCGTCCTTGGCGCGGTCGCGCCACTGCCCGGTCGTACCGACGGCGTGGCGCTGCTGTCGATTGACGGCAAGCCGCCCCGCGCCATACGCATCGGTCAGGTGATTGATGGCGAGATGGTCTTGCTGGGCCTGAATCAACGCCAGGCCGAGATCGGCCCGGCGGGGGGCCCGGTCATGGCCAGCATCGAACTGCCTCGCCTGCCGCCACCGGCCACTGGCACCCTGCCGCCCGCCTCCGGCGTGACCACCAGCCCATCGGCTGGCACCGCACCTGGCATGGCCCCCGGCACGCCGGACAACCCCGGCAGCAACCTCAGCGGCGAGGCCGACCCGAACGCCTGAGGCGCCGGGGCGGCAGTCACGCCCCCCTGTTCAACGCAAGAACAGGCGATACACCGGGTTGCGGGTTTCGTCCACGTACACGTAACCCAGCGTGTCCAGCACCTGGCCAATGCGGGCCACCTCACCCTTGGGCACCTGCAGCCCGACCAGGATGCGCCCGTAATCGGCGCCCTGGTTGCGGTAATGGAACAGGCTGATGTTCCAGCCCGGCGGCAGGCTGCTCAGGAAGTTCATCAAGGCGCCAGGCTTTTCCGGGAAGACGAAGCTGTACAGGCGCTCGCCTTCGGCCAGGGCAGAACGCCCCCCCACCATGTGTCGGATGTGCGTCTTGGCCAGCTCGTCGTGGGTCAGGTCCACCGTGCGGAATCCCTCGGCCTCGAACTGCTTGGCGATCTGCCGTGATTCGCCCTTCTCACGCGTGCTCAGGCCCACGAACACATGGGCCTCGCGCTCATCCGAGATACGGTAGTTGAACTCGGTCACGCTGCGTGGGCCGATGACCTCGCAAAAACGTCTGAACGAACCCCGCTCCTCCGGAATGCTGACCGCCAGCAGGGCCTCACGCTCTTCGCCCACCTCGGCCCGCTCGGCCACAAAGCGCAGGCGGTCGAAGTTCATGTTGGCGCCACAGTTGATGGCGATGTAGGTCTTGCCCTGCCCACCATGGCGCGCGGCGTACTGCTTGATGGCCGCCACACCCAAGGCGCCCGCCGGCTCGACGATGCCGCGTGTGTCCTGGTAGATGTCCTTGATGGCTGCGCACACGGCATCGGTGTTGACCACCACAAAGTCATCCACCAGCTCGCGCGTCAGCCGCAGCGTTTCCTCGCCCACCAGCTTCACGGCCGTGCCGTCCGAGAACAGCCCCACATCACTCAGCGTGACGCGGTCGCCCGCCCTCACCGAACGCACCATGGCGTCCGAGTCGTTCATCTGCACGCCGATCACCTTGATCTCAGGGCGCACAGCCTTCACGTAGGCCGCCACACCACTGATCAGACCGCCGCCACCGATGGCCACGAAAATGGCGTCGATGGGGCCCTGGTGCTGACGCAGGATCTCCATGGCCACGGTGCCCTGCCCTGCGATCACATCCGGGTCGTCAAAGGGGTGCACGAAGGTCATGCCCTTCTTGCGCTCCAGGGCCTTGGCGTGCAGGGCGGCGTCGGAGTAACTCTCGCCATGCAGCACGATCTGCACATGCTCCCCGCCAAAGTGGCGCACCGCGTCGATCTTCACCTGCGGCGTGGTCACGGGCATGACGATGGTGGCCTGGCAGCCCAGGCGCTTGGCTCCCAGGGCCACGCCTTGCGCGTGGTTGCCAGCCGAGGCGCAAATCACGCCCTTGGCCAACTGCGCGGCACTCAGCTTGGCCATCTTGTTGTAGGCGCCACGCAGCTTGAAGCTGAACACCGGCTGCAGGTCTTCGCGCTTCATGTAAACGTGGTGCCCCAGGCGGCGCGACAAGGTGCGCGCCTCGTCCAGCGGGCTTTCAATGGCCACGTCGTACACCCGCGTGGTCAGGATGCGCTGCAGGTAACCATGCAGGGACAGCGGCTCCACCGCGGTTGCCGGCGTCACCTTGCTCACCGACTGGCGATCGACTTTCTTGACAGCCGTCTTGGCAACCTTCTTGCCGGCTTGGGTGGCTGCAGCGGTGGTGGCCTGACGGGTAGTTGGGAGGGCCGCCTTGCGGGTGGCGGTGCGTGCTTGGGGCATGAAAGGGGCTCCAAAAAAGGGCTGACCAAGCAGGTCAGCCCGCAAGTCTAGCGCGCCGCTTCCACCGGGCCCGCGTGGGGCGCCTTGGCCTCGCCCATCAGCACCGTGAGATATGCCTCCTGCCGGGCCCGCGCCGCCCGCCGCCAGGCGCGGCCCAGCGGTGGCACGAGCAAGCCCAAGCCGCTGCCCACGGCCAGCGGCAGCGCCATCAGCACCGGGTACCACGGCCACACCGGACGCAGGCCCAGCCGGCGCATGCCATCGCCCCCCACGAACCACCGCACCAGGCTCAGGTGCCGCGCGCGGTTGAAGCGGCCGCGCCACGCCCCACCCCAGGGATACAGACGATGCAGGGGCTCGTCGGCGAGCGCCCGGCCCAGCTGCACACTGCTGTCATCGGCGGGTGCCTGGCTGAGCAGGTTCTGGTACAGCAAGACCCGTCCCGTCGCCTCGTCATCGCACAACCAGCGCTCATCCACGCCCATCAACCAGCCGATGTAGCGCCACAGGTGCATCACGGCGTCCGCATCACGCTGCGTCATCAACACCCCGGTGGTGCGTAAAGACAGCAACTGCACCACGCCAAACGCCAGGTAGGTGGCCTGCATGTCCACCTGGTTGATGGGCAGGCCCCAATCCTCGGCTCTCCAGTCCGGGTGATGAGACAAGCGCGCCCGCACCAAAGCATGCATCACCCGCACCCGCACGGTAGACATGAAACCGGGAGCGCCGACGCTCATGCCCCCATCGCCCGTGCAGGCCAGCCACCACGACGTGGTCTCGGCCACACGGCGCTGGGCGCCACGGTGCAAGGAGCCGGTCATCAGCAAGGCCTGGTTGATGGCCGAGGCCTGGTAGCCCGCCATCAGCCCAGCGTCCCGCAGCACCATCATCCCGTGCAGGCCCGTGGATTGCAGCAGTGCCGCCCCTCGGTCCAGGCGCTCAGCGTCCAGCCACGACGGGGTGGACCACACACATTCCAAGTAGGCGCGCAAGGCGGGCGGCGCATCCATCGAGGCCGGGTGTCGGCGCCAGACCTCCGGCCCCTGCGCGAGGGCAGCTTCCAGACGGGCCCAGCCCTGGCGCATCCCTACCGACTCCATCCAGTCCACCAAGGCGTCGGCCAATGGGTCCCCATCCCGCAGCCCCTGCCCCATCGCGGCCCATTGCTCAGGCGTCGGGTCCGGGTTGCCTCGCGTGAGCCATTTCAAGCGCCGGGCCATCCGCCGCGACGCGGCCAGATCCTGTCCATGGCGCGTGGGCCAGGCACTGGGGGAGGCGGTTGCGCCGTGGGCGCCAAACGGGGTGTCGGCGCCACGCTGAGTGGCTGACGGGGCGGCTGATGGGCAAGCCGATGACATGGCAGTGGAGGCAGACATGACGCCATGCTGCCCGGCGCAGACTCAGGCGTCATTGACCGCAGGCACGGGGCGCTTGTCAGCGCACGCCGCCAGTATCAAGCGCGGGGGGGCGCGCCCGCCACGTGGTGCGCAGGGCCGGGCGTTGCCGCCTGCCGATAGGCCTCCTGTTGCCGACGCCCCCACCACCGCCAAAAGGGGCGTGTGGGCGGCAACACCAGCATGCTCATCGAGCGCAGGGCGCGGGGTAGCCAGCACATCAGGGGGTACCAGGGCCACACGGCCGGCAGACCCAGGTTGCGCATGCCCGCCGCCCCGATGAACCAGCGCACCAGACTCAGGTGGCAAGCCCGATCCCAGCGGCCCCGCCAGGCCGCGCCCCAGCGATAGGGCCTGGCCAGCGGTTCATCCATCAGGGCGCGGCCCAGGGCCACGCTGGATTCGTCTGACGGGGCCTGACTCAAGAGGTTGCGGTACAGCAGCACGCGGCCCGTCTGTTCGTCATCGCACATCAGCGACTCATCCACCCCCATCAGCCAGCCGACGTAGCGCCACAAGTGCATCACCGCATCGGCGTCACGCCGGGCGATGAGGTCGCCCGTCAGGCGCAGCCCCAGCAACTGCACCACGCTGAAGGCCAGGTAGGTGGCCTGCATGTCCAGCTGGTTGATGGGCACGCCCAGGCTGTCGCGATCCCAATCGGGCTGGGCGTTCAAGCGCACCCTCACCAGCGCATGCATGAGGCGCACCTTCAGGGTCAGCTCGAACCCCGGCGCGCCTGGACGCAGTCCATCCACCTCGGTGCAGGCCAACCACCATTGGCCCGTTTCAGCCACCCGCCGCGGAGCGCCGCGTTGCAACTGCCCCGTGCGCAGCAAGGTCTGGTTGATGGCCGAGGCCTGATAGCCCGCCATCAGCGCGGCATCCCGCAACACCATCATGCCCATGCGGCCACTGGCCTGCAGCACCCGCGCGCCGCGTCGCAGACGGCGCTCATCCAGCCAGGGCGGCAGCGCCAGCACCTGCTGCACCAAGTGCCTCAATGCGGGGGGCACGTCGGCCTCAGCCCAGGCTGAGGTGCCCGCCAAGGACAGACACCGAGCCACCTGCGGCCAGGCCCGTCCCAGGCCCTCAGCCATCATCCAGTGCGCCACCGCGTCGGCCGCTGGGTCACCACGCCACAGGGCCATGCCCATCTCGTGCCACTGGGCCTCGGTCGGTTCCGGGTCTCGGTGAATCATCAGCCTCAGACGGGCGGCCATGGCCCGACTGCGGGCCAGGTCGGCGCCGTGGCGACGAGGTGGCTGCGACGGGCGGGCTGCAGGACGCCTCCGCTCCACGCCCCATGGCGGGGATGCCTCTTGCGCCTCGACTACCTGCATGTCGCCCTCACTTCGTGATTGATGTCACGAATCTTGACGCATACCGCCAGACTTGTCGCTGCCCACAAACACCAAGTGCCCCCCATGAGGGGGAAGGAATCATCCACAGTGACGCAGGCACGAAAAAGCCCGCCAGGTGGCGGGCTCGGGTGAAGCGGCACGGCAGGGCGCTGGCCCCGCAGACCTCACTTCTTGCGCAGGCGGCGGATGGCAGCCAGTTGGGCCACCAGTTCAGCCAATTCGCTCTGGGCCTTGGCCAGGTCCAGTTCGCCGCGGGCGTTCTGCACGGCCTCTTCGGCCAGGCGCTTGGCCTCGTTGGCCTTGGCTTCGTCCAGGTCCTTGCCGCGGATGGCGGTGTCGGCCAGAACGGTCACGCAGTGAGGCTGCACCTCCAGGATGCCGCCTGCAACGAAGACGAACTCTTCTTCGTTGTTGTCGGCGCGCTGGATGCGCACGGCGCCCGGCTTGATGCGGGTGATCAGCGGGGTGTGGCGCGGCAGGATGCCGAGCTCGCCCACTTCACCTGGCAGGGACACCAGCGTGGCCTCGCCCGAAAAGATCGACTCTTCGGCCGAGACGACGTCAACGTGAATGGTGGACATATCGTGCTTTCAAAAAATGCGGTTCTTGCTGCGTCCGGCATCCAAGCCCCGAGGGGTGCCTGAAGCGCCGAACTGAGCAAGCGATCGGTCGTGAATCAAGGCGCCGCGCACAACCGTAGCCGAGGCTGCGGTGAGCACGGCAACGCCGAGTCACGGCCGAGCGCGCCGCTCAGTTGAGGGCCTTGGCCTTTTCGAAGGCTTCGTCGATCGTGCCCACCATGTAGAAGGCTTGCTCGGGCAGGCTGTCACACTCGCCGTTCACAATCATCTTGAAACCACGGATGGTTTCCTTCAGGGGCACGTACTTGCCAGGGGCGCCGGTAAACACTTCGGCCACGTGGAAAGGCTGCGACAGGAAGCGCTGGATCTTACGAGCGCGGGCCACCAGCAGCTTGTCTTCCGGAGCCAGTTCGTCCATGCCCAGAATGGCGATGATGTCGCGCAGTTCCTTGTAGCGCTGCAGGGTGTTCTGCACGGCGCGGGCCACGGTGTAGTGCTCGTCGCCCACCACGTGCGGGTCCAGCTGACGCGAGGTCGAGTCCAGCGGGTCCACGGCGGGGTAGATGCCCAGCGAAGCGATGTCACGCGACAGCACCACGGTGGAGTCCAAGTGGGCGAAAGTGGTGGCAGGCGACGGGTCGGTCAAGTCGTCCGCTGGCACGTACACGGCCTGGATCGAGGTGATCGAGCCGACCTTGGTCGAGGTGATGCGCTCTTGCAGACGACCCATTTCTTCGGCCAGGGTGGGCTGGTAACCCACGGCGGAAGGCATGCGACCCAGCAGCGCGGACACTTCGGTACCGGCCAGGGTGTAGCGGTAGATGTTGTCCACGAAGAACAACACGTCACGGCCCTCATCACGGAAGGCTTCGGCCATCGTCAGACCGGTCAGGGCCACGCGCAGACGGTTGCCCGGCGGCTCGTTCATCTGACCGTACACCATGGCCACTTTGGATTCGGCCAGGTTGTCCTGCTTCACGACGCCTGCATCAGACATTTCGTGATAGAAGTCGTTGCCCTCACGGGTACGCTCGCCCACACCAGCGAACACCGACAGACCCGAGTGAGCCTTGGCGATGTTGTTGATGAGCTCCATCATGTTCACGGTCTTGCCCACACCGGCGCCACCGAACAGACCCACCTTACCGCCCTTGGCGAACGGGCAGACCAAGTCGATCACCTTGATACCGGTTTCCAGCAGCTCGGTCGAAGGCGACAGTTCTTCGTAGGCCGGGGCCTTACGGTGGATCGGCGCGGTCATCGTCTGGTCCACAGGGCCACGTTCGTCGATGGGGTTGCCCAGAACGTCCATGATGCGACCCAGGGTAGCCGGGCCCACCGGCACGGTGATCTGGGCGTGGGTGTTGAACACCTGCATGCCACGGCGCAGACCGTCGGACGAGCCCAGCGCAATGGTGCGGACGATGCCGTCACCCAACTGCTGTTGCACTTCGAGGGTCAGCCCAGAGCCGTCCATCTTCAGGGCGTCGTACACCTTGGGCATCTGGTCACGCGGGAACTCCACGTCCACCACGGCGCCGATGCACTGAACGATCTTGCCCACTGTTTGCGTGTCAGCCATTTTTCGTTCCTTCAATTCAAATCAAAATCTTCGGATCAGACCGCAGCCGCACCGGCCACGATCTCGGACAGCTCGGTCGTGATCGCCGCCTGGCGGGTCTTGTTGTAGACCAGCTTCAGTTCCTTGATCACATTGCCGGCGTTGTCGGTCGCGGCCTTCATGGCGACCATGCGAGCCGACTGCTCCGAAGCCATGTTCTCTGCCACAGACTGGTAAACCAGCGCCTCAACGTAACGGGTCATCAACTCGTCGATCACCAGCTTGGCGTCCGGCTCATAGATGTATTCCCATGAATGAGTCGTTTCGCCTGCGAACTCGTCGGCACCCAGCGGCAGCAGTTGCTGCACCTGGGGCTCTTGCTTCATCGTGTTGATGAAGCGGGTGTAACACAGGTACACCGCGCTGAGTTCGCCCGCCGTGTAAGCGTCGAGCAGCACCTTGACCGGGCCAATCAGCTTTTCCATGTGCGGCGTGTCGCCCATGCCGACGACTTGCGCGACGACATTGGCACCGATGCGGTTGAAAAAGCCGCTGGCCTTGTTGCCAATGGCGACCACGTCGGCCTTGATGCCCTGACCGTCCAGCTCGCGGAGCTTGTTGGTCACGGCACGCAGCACATTCGTGTTCAAGCCACCGCACAGACCCTTGTCCGTGCTCACCACGATGAAGCCCACCTTCTTGGCGCCGTTGCCGGTGATCATGAAGGGGTGGACGTACTCGGGGTTGGCTTTGGCCAAGTTCGCCGTGATGTTGCGCACCTTTTCAGCGTAGGGCCGAGCCGCAAGCATGCGATCCTGCGCCTTGCGCATCTTCGAAGCCGCGACCATTTCCATGGCCTTGGTGATCTTCTTGGTGTTCTCGACGCTCTTGATCTTGTTGCGAATTTCCTTGCCTACGGCCATGGTGCGCTCCTTTAGGCGAAGGTCTTCTTGAACGCGACGATGGCCGATTGCAGTTCAGCTTCGGCGTCCTTGTCCAGAGCCTTCTTCTCTTCGATCTTGGTCAGCAAGGCACCGTGGCTGGTCTTCAGGAACTGGTGCAGACCGGCTTCGAAGGCCAGAACCTTCTTGACGTCCACATCGTCCATGTAGCCCTTGTTCACGGCGAACAGCGAGGCTGCCATCAGAGAGACCGGCAGGGGCTGATACTGCGCTTGCTTGAGCAGCTCGGTCACGCGGGCGCCGCGGTCCAGCTGCTTGCGGGTGGCCGCGTCCAGATCGGAAGCGAACTGGGCGAAAGCCGCCAGTTCACGGTACTGGGCCAGGTCGGTACGGATACCGCCCGACAGGCTCTTGATGACCTTGGTCTGAGCGGCGCCACCCACGCGCGACACCGAGATACCGGCGTTGATGGCGGGACGGATACCAGCGTTGAACAGGTTGGTTTCCAGGAAGATCTGACCGTCGGTGATCGAGATCACGTTGGTCGGAACGAAAGCAGACACGTCACCGGCTTGCGTTTCGATGATGGGCAGGGCGGTCAGCGAACCGGTCTTGCCCTTCACTTCGCCGTTGGTGAAGGCTTCGACGTAGTCGGCGTTCACGCGGGCGGCACGCTCCAGCAGGCGCGAGTGGATGTAGAACACGTCGCCAGGGAAGGCTTCGCGTCCGGGCGGACGGCGCAGCAGCAACGAAACCTGGCGGTAAGCCACGGCCTGCTTGGACAGGTCGTCGTATACGATCAGGGCGTCTTGGCCGCGGTCGCGGAAGTACTCACCCATGGCGCAGCCGGAGTAGGCCGACACGAACTGCATGGCAGCCGATTCAGAGGCCGAAGCGGCCACCACGATGGTGTAGTCCATGGCGCCGGCTTGCTCCAGCGAGCGCACGACGTTCTTGATCGACGAGGCCTTCTGACCGATGGCGACGTAGATACAAGTGACGCCCTGGCCCTTCTGGTTGATGATCGTGTCGATGGCGACGGCGGTCTTGCCGGTCTGACGGTCACCAATGATCAGCTCGCGCTGACCACGGCCGATCGGCACCATCGCGTCGATGGACTTGATGCCGGTCTGCAGGGGTTGATCCACGGATTGACGCGCGATCACACCAGGGGCGATCTTCTCGATGGGAGAAGACAGCTTGGCGTTGATCGGGCCCTTGCCGTCGATGGGCTGACCCAGGGCGTTCACCACGCGGCCCACCAGTTCGGGACCGACGGGCACTTCCAGGATGCGGCCCGTGCACTTGACGGTGTCGCCCTCGGAGATGTGCTCGTACGAGCCCAGGATCACGGCGCCGACGGAGTCACGCTCCAGGTTCAGGGCCAGACCGTAGGTGGGGACGCCCGAGGCGTCGGCGGGGAACTCCAACATTTCGCCTTGCATCGCATCGGACAGGCCGTGGATGCGCACGATACCGTCGGTCACGGAGATGACGGTACCTTGGTTACGAATGTCGGCAGCCGCGCCGAGACCTTCGATGCGGCTCTTGATCAGTTCGGAAATTTCTGCGGGATTCAGTTGCATGCTTTGCTCCCAGGCTGGTCAAGGGCTGCACTCAGGCATACCTCGTTGACAACAGCCGGCGACGGGTTCGCCGCCGGCGGGGTTAGCGACGGTTCTTGCTTGGAGTTCGGACGCTGGTTCACGCCAGGAGGGCCGACTTCATGCGTTCCAGACGGGCCTTCACGGAGGTGTCGAGCACCTCATCGCCCACGGCCACGCGCACACCACCAATCAGGTCAGGGTTGACCTCGACCTTGGCAGTCAGTTGGCGACCGAAACGCGCCGACAGGGGGCCCAGGATCTCGGCCACCTGGGCGTCCGAGATCGGAAAGGCGCTGACGATGCGCGCTTCAGACACGCCCTGACGGGCTTGCACGAGCGACTGGTACTGCTCGACCATCAGCGGCAGCGCCGCCAGACGGCCGTTCTCCAGAACGGTACGCAGGAAATTGGCCACGGCTGGTGCCAGAGCCACCTTGGCTGCCCCGGCGATCACGTCGAAGACCTGCTCCTGCGTGACCTTGGGGTTGTCGGCGAAGTCCTTCAGCTGGGGGTCGCGAGCGACCGCCCTCAGGGCTTGCGCCTGCTCCAGCCAAGCGGCCTGCTCAGCCACCGGGGTGGCCTTGAAGAGGGCTTCGGCGTAGGGCCGTGCGATGGTGGCGAGCTCAGCCATGATCACAGCTCCGTCTTCAGGCGGGACAGCAGGTCAGCGTGGACCTCGGCTGACACCTCGCGACGCAGGATTTGCTCAGCACCCTTGACAGCCAGCACGGCGACCTGCTCGCGCAGGGCCTCGCGGGCTTGCACGGCCTGGGCATCAGCCTCGGCCTTGGCGTCGGCGACGATCTTGGCGGCTTCGGCCGAGGCGCGGGCCTTGGCTTCTTCCACGATCGCGGCCGCACGCTTTTCAGCGTCAGCCAGACGTTGTGCGATCTCGTCGCGGGACTTGGAGAGCTGCTCCTGGACGCTCTTGTTGGCGTTCGCCAGTTCCAGCTTGGCCTTGTCGGCCGCAGCCAGACCGTCCGCGATCTTGTTGGCGCGCTCGTCGAGCGCCTTCGTGATCGGCGGCCACACGAACTTCATCGTGAACCACCACAGGATCCCGAAGACCACGATCTGCGCGAACAGCGTTGCGTTCAGATTCACGGCTCGGACCTTTCTCGTTTAAATGGGATGTTCAGTCGAGAAAGACCGATTACTGGGGCAGCGAAGCGATGAAGGGGTTCGCGAAGGCGAACAGCATGGCGATACCCACGCCGATCAGGAAGGCCGCGTCGATCAGACCAGCCAGCAGGAACATCTTGGTCTGCAGTTCGTTCATCAGTTCAGGCTGACGAGCGGTGGCTTCGAAGTACTTGCCACCCATCAGGGCGATACCGATACAGGCTCCGATGGCGCCCAGGGCGATGATCAGACCACAAGCCAGAGCGACGTTTGCCAACACCAGTTCCATGATTGCTCCTAAAAGAAAGGTTGGTTAAAAAAAGGAAAGGGACAGGAAAGAAATCGAGAGAAACAGAGATCAGTGGCCTTCGTGAGCCTGACCGATGTACACCAGGGTCAGCATCATGAAGATGAAGGCTTGCAGGGTGATGACCATGATGTGGAAGATCGCCCAGGCCGATCCTGCCAGCAGGTGCAGGATCCACAGGCCAGCACCGCCGGCTGTCAGGGCCGCACCCACAGCCGCACCCAGCAGGGCGATCAACATGAACACGAGCTCACCGGCGTACATGTTGCCCCACAACCGCATGCCGTGAGAGATGGTCTTGGCGCCGAACTCCACCATGTTCAGGAAGAAGTTGGGGATGATCAGCAAGATGGTGCCAACCGCGCCGTGCGCGTGAAACGGTGCGGTGAACAGCTCTTTGATCCAGCCGCCCACACCCTTGATCTTCATGTTGTAGTACAGGCAGACCAGCAGCACCGAGATGGACATGCCCAGCGTGATGGACAGGTCGGCGGTGGGCACCACACGCATGTAGGCATGGTGCGGGTCGTGGCCGGTGGCGGCGTAGTATTCGGCCCACAGTCGCGGCAGCAGGTCCACCGGGATCAAGTCCATGGCGTTCATGAAGAAGATCCACACGAACACGGTCAGAGCCAGCGGGGCCACGGCCTTGCGTGACGTGGCGTTGGGAATGATGGACTTGGCTTGCGTGTCAACCATCTCGACCAGCAGCTCGACCAAGCCCTGGAACTTGCCGGGCACGCCCGAGGTGGCTTTGCGAGAGGCCCGCCACAACAGGAAAACAGCCAGTGCACCCATGACGAGAGACCAGAAAACCGAGTCGTAGTTGATGTACGACCAGTCCACGATGGCCTGGGGCTCAGCGTGGTTCTGCCAGTGGCGCAGGTGGTGCTCGATGTACTCGGGCGCGGTAGGTGCGTGTTCAGAAGCCATCGTCAAACTCTAGTCAAACCGGATCCTTGGGCTGGCGCAAGCTCAGGAGCAGCACCACCATCACAACTTTCAAGCACAAGACCAGGGTCACCAGCAGCGCCGCCCAATGCACGGGCGACAAGACCACCGGAGCCAGCGCCAACAAGGCACCAGACAACCCCAGCTTGGCCACCTCCCAGAAGAGGAGGCCACCGACACTGCGCCCCGCATTCGGACCGAACACCCCCCGCGCCATCAGCAGGCTGGGGATGACCACCACGCCCACCGCATACAGGGCAGAGAGCACGGCATCGGCCCGATTCGTGAGCACACCCCACACCAGCGCGACCAGCACCCCAAACGCTGCCTGAGCAGCGATGACTCGCCACACGGAGATCTTGGGATACTTGGCGATCAAGGCTTGCGCCTCGGACCGCGTCAGCGGCTCGGCAGGAGGTTGGACGTCTTTGCGCCAGTCATCCCAGCCGGATTCTTCAAAGGTCTGCCAGCGAGGCTTGCCAGTGCCAGCCGCGGCGTGTTGCTGTGGAGGCTGCTGCATGCGCTTGGTAACCGTTGAACGATCCGCCCACCCAACACAAGCGACCGGGGCACCTCAAGCACCCTGAAAGCACACCCACGCTGGCGGACTGACACAAAAACGCCGACCACGTGTCGGCAAAACCTAAAGATTATAAGCAGTTACCCGCAAGACACCAAGCCCCTTGTGCATGTCCGTTTCAAACACCCCCGGATGTGCGGGTCGGCAGGCGACAAGGCCGTGGTCATCGGACCACACACGAGGGTTAATCCCTCGCGTTACACATCCCCCATATAAGGGAGTTCCTCGGGCAAGCCCGATGACGTGCGCGACAAGCGAGTTGAACAATCGCGTTATCAGTTTCGTCATCCGTTCAACGCAACATCGACCACGACGCCACCCCGCAGGTCGGTTGTGCAGCCCAACCGGCGTGCACCAGGAGTACAGCATGTCCAACACCCAGGCCCCGAAAGACCCCGTCCGCACCTACTTCTGCCCGATCAACCGGATCGGCGCGAAGGACATCCAGCAGATGTATGTGCTGTACTCGTCGTTCTACGAACAGACCTCGCTGGACATCTTCCTGACCGACCTGGCCAAGAAATCCGGCGTGATCCTGGTGGAGCGCAAGGCCGATGGTCGCATCGTGGGCTTCTCCACGCAGACCTTCTTCAACATCGTGGTCGATGGCAAACGGGTGCGGGGCATCTTCAGCGGTGACACCATCGTCGAGCCCGCCTACTGGGGCAACAACGCGCTGGCCAACACCTTCTACCGCCGCCTGTTGATCGAGCGCATCAAGCATCCCTTCACGCCCTTCTATTGGTTCCTGATCTCCAAGGGCTACAAGACCTACCTGCTGCTCACGAACAACTTCTACAAGTACTACCCCTGCGTGCACAAGGAGGACCCGCGCCTCAAGCGCATCACGCAGGCCTATTGCGAGCAGTTGTTCCCCGAGTACTTCGACCGCGACAAGATGCTGCTGGACTTCGGCGACAGCTACGTGCGCCTGAAAGAAGACATCGCCCGCATCACGCCGGAGCTGGCCGCCGCCAACAAGCACATCGGGTTCTTCGAGAAGGTCAATCCTTCCTGGGAGCGCGGCACGGAGGTTCCCTGCATTGGCTCATGCGATTACGGCACGGCCCTGCGCTCCATCGTCGATGTGCCTTGGAAGTGGATCAAGAAGCGGGTGCTGGGCACGCACCACCGCCCGGGCACCGAGCTGGACCCCGCGCTGGCCCGCAACCGTGCGGCCGCCTCGGCACGGATCCCGGCCAAGGCGCCGGCAGCCGCCCAGGCCAACTGGCTGGATGATGACGAGGACACCCTGAAGCAGGGTGGGGCCTCCTGAGATGGGGGCCGGTACCTCCTTCGGACACCACCTTCTCAAACTGCTGGTCAATCCAGGTCGCCAGCGCTTTGAGCGGCACCTGGGTGAACTGGAGTCGGTGCAACGCGCCCGGCTCAGCCGCTGGCTCACCGCCGCGTCGCGGGCGCCCGCCTGGCAAAAGCATGGCGTGCGCGCCGACTGGTCGTGGGAAGAGTTCGTCCGACGCATCCCGGTGTCCACCTATGCGGACTACGCCGAGGCGCTGACGGAACAGCGCGAGCGTCAGCAGTCGTGGCTGATCGATTCGCCCGTGGCGCGCTATCAGCCCACCAGCGGCTCGACCTCGGCCGTGAAGTGGATCCCGTACACCAAGCTGTTCCTGGACGAGCTGGACCAGGTGATCACGGCCTGGGTGGGGGATCTGTACGCGCAGTACCCGGGTCAGGCGGCGGGTACGCATTACTGGTCGCTGTCGTGGATCCCGACGGCGCTGCGGGCGCAGACAGCTGGCGACATCAACGACGACATGAAGATGCTGTCTTGGGGCAAACGTGCGCTGGCCTACCTGACGCAGGCGGTGCCCCAAGAGGTGGCCCTGGCCGAGACACTGGACGATTCGCTGTTTGCCACCGTGGCTTACCTGTGTGCCGACGAGCACCTGGGCTTCATCTCGGTGTGGAGCCCGACCTTCGGGCTGAACCTGCTGGAGCACATGGCGGCCTGGCGTGGGGAGCTGAGTCGCGCGCTGCATGATGGCCAGTGGGGCCCACGCACCGCACGGATGGCTGGCGTGCGCTGCCCGCGCTCAACCCGTGCGGCCGCCTTGCTGCAGGCCTGGGATGGGGTGCTGGACCCGGCCTTCTTCCAGCGCCTATGGCCACGCCTGGCCGTGGTCAGCGCCTGGGACACGGCCGCCGCCGCCCCCTGGGCGCAGGCCTTGCGCAGCAAGCTGCCGCATGCCGGCTTCCAGGGCAAGGGCTTGTGGGCCACGGAGGGCGTGGTGACCTTCCCCTTCCAGGGCCGCTACCCCTTGGCGTACCTGAGCCATGTGTACGAGTTCATCGACGCCCACGACCAACGGGTGCTGCCGCCCTGGCAGTTGCGCGAGGGCCAGGAGGTCATCCCGCTGATGACCACGGGCAGCGGCCTGGCGCGCTACCGCATGAACGATGTGCTGCGGGTCAATGGCTTCCTGGGGCAGGTGCCGTGCTTCACCTTCCTGGGACGCAATGACGGCGTCGATCTGGTGGGCGAGAAAATCAGCGCCACCACCGCCCAGGGCATTCTGGACGGACTGCCGGTGGATGAGCAGGTGCTGCCCGTGACCTTGCTGGCCCTGGACCAGATGGTGGAGGGCCGCCCCGGCTATGTGCTGCTGGCCGAGAGCTTTGGCGAGGTGGACACGAGTGCGCGCGCGCAGGCGCTGTCCGAGCACCTGGAGCAAGCCCTGCAAGGGCACTTCCACTACAAGCTGGCACGGGAGTTGGGGCAACTGCAGCCGGCCCAGTGCCTGCTGTGCCCGCAGATGCGCGACATCTACCTGGGCCTGTGCCGCGACCGCGGCATGATCGAGGGCAACATCAAGGTCGAGCCATTGCGGCATTGGCCCGGAGCCCTGCCTGACGCTTTGCGCCCTCTGTTGCGGGCCTGAGCAGACTGAGGAGTACACCATGGCATTGAGCTACCGACTGGCCCAGCCTTCCGACAATCCCCGCATCCAGGACCTGGTCGCCAAGATCACCATGCCCGGCCCGGCCGAGATGTGCTTTCAGCGCCAGCCTGATTTCTTCACCGGCGCGCAGGTGATCGGCGAGTCCTACACCATCGTGGTGGTGGACGACGACGAGCGGCCAGAGGCTCTGGCCGGCCTCACGGTGATCTCGGGGCGCCATGTGTTCATCAACGGCGAGAAGCGCTATGTGTACTACTCGGGTGACACCCGCGTGGATCCGCACTACCGCCGTCGGGGCATCGCGGGCGCCTTGTTCGTGGAGCAGAAGAAGCACCACCAGCCGAGCGACCTGGTGCAGGGCGTGATCATCAAGGGCAACACCCGCGCGCTGGAAGCAGGGCGACGCGTGGCCGATCACAAGATCTTCGACTTCTGGCTGAGCCACACGATCGAGACGAGCTTCATGTTCATCCGCAAGGGCGCGCCACGCGTGCCCGCCGGCGTCACGCTGCGGGCGGCCACGGCCGCCGATGTGCCCGCCATGCAGGCCTTCCAGGATCGAGAAGGCCCGCGCCGCAACGGCTACCCCGCGTACGACTTCAGCAAGCTGATGGCAGGCGATCCGTACTACGCGGACCTGTCGATCGGCGACTACACGCTGGCGCTGCGCGACGGACAGATCGTGGGCATGCTGGCGGCCTGGAACCAGAAGGCCTACAAGCAGACCCGCATCATGGGGTTTCACCCGGCAGCCCGTGTGCTGCGGCCCTTGTACAACCTGTATGTGGGCGTGGTGGGTGGCTTCAAGCTGCCACCGGTGGGTGGCGTGCTGAACTACCTGACGCTGGCCAATGTGCTGATCGCGAAGGATGAGCCCGCCATCTACCAGGCCTTGATCGACTGGGTGATGGCACACCAAGGCAAGAAGGTGGATGCGCTGGCCACCTGCGTGACGCATGGCGACCCGCTGGTGGAGGTGCCCCGGGGCTACAAGCGGCAAAAGCTGTTTTCGGAGCACCTGTGGCTGACCTTTGGCGACGAAGACCCCCGCCCCGGCATCGACCAGCGCCCGCTTTACATGGAACTGGGCCGGCTGTGAGCCGGACCCTGAACGACGAACGAACACCGCACACGCCTGAAGGCCGACGATGATGTACCGAACGAAGACCCGCACGGCGGCGATGAGCACCCTGGCTGTCGGCCTGAGCCTGAGCCTGAGCGGCTGCCTGGAGCCCGCACCCGTCCTGCAACTGCCTGGCTATGTGGAGGCCGATATCACGGCGGTGGCCTCGCCGGTGGCCGGCACCTTGCAGCAGATGCAGATCAAGGAAGGGCAACTGGTGAAGCCCGGTGATCTGTTGTACGTGCTGGAATCGGCCCAGGAAGAAGCCAAGCTGGCCGAGGCCCAGGCCATGAAGGCCCAAGCTACCGCGCAAAGCCGCAACCTGAGCAAGGGCGCCCGCACGGCCGAGATCGAGCAGTTGCGGGCCAAGCTGCGTTACGCCGAGGCCCAGCTGGAGCAGGCGCAGACCCAACTGCGCCGCACCGAGCAGCTGCGCAACAACGGCTTTGTGTCAGACATCCAGACCCTGCAAGAGCGCACCCAGGTGCAACTGGCCAAGGCCCAGGTGGAAGACGCCAACGCCGCCCTGCGCACGGCCCAGCAGGCCGCACGGGAAGACGAGCGCGCCGCCGCCGATGCGGGCGTGGATGCCGCCGCCGCGGGGGTGGCCCAGGTGGAGTGGCTGCTCAAGCAAAAGCGCGTGACCGCGCCAGTGGGTGGCGTGGTGCAGGAGCTGTATGTGCGCCAGGGCGAATACGCCCAGCCTGGCGCCACCACCCTGACCATCCTGCACAGCAACACGCTGCGCGTGCGCTTCTTCGTGCCCAACGATTTGCGCCCACGCTATCTGCCAGGGGCCGAGGTGCAGGTCAGCATCTCGGGCTGTGACCAACCGCTGAAGGCCACGGTGACCCGCGTCAGCGCCCGGCCCGAGTACACGCAGCCCATGATGTTCAGCCACGAGCTGCGCGATCGCCTGAGCTTCCTGACCGAGGCCCGCCTCACGCCGTCGGCCACCTGCACCGCACCGCCGGGCACCCCGGTGGGCGTGGTGGTGCCGGCGCAGGAGAAGCAGGCATCGTGAACGCCACCGCCGATCCCATCATCGAGGTCAGCAACCTGACCAAGACCTTCGGCGACAAGACCGTCGTCGACCAGCTGAACATGCGCATCGCGCCCGGGCAGCTGTATGGCTTTCTGGGGCCCAACGGCTCGGGCAAGACCACGGCCATCCGCATGATGTGCGGGCTGGTGCCGCCCACCTCGGGTCAGGGCCACTGCCTGGGCTTCGACATCGTGCGGCAGGCCGACAAGATCAAGCCCCTGCTGGGCTACATGACCCAGCACTTCAGCCTGTACAAAGACCTGACGGTGCGCGAGAACCTGCGCTTTGTGTGCCGGCTGTATGGCCTGGCCAACCCCGAGGCGCGCGTCAACGAGCTGCTGGAGCAATTTGCCTTCAACGATGAGGGGCGCGACATGCAGCGGGCTGGCACCATGTCGGGCGGCTGGAAGCAGCGCCTCGCCCTGGCCTGCGCCATGGCCCACCGCCCGCGCATCCTGCTGCTGGACGAACCCACCGCCGGGGTGGACCCGAAGGCCCGCGAAGCCTTCTGGGACATCCTGCAAGACATTGCCGCTACGGGGGTGTCGGTGCTCGTGAGCACGCACTACATGGACGAGGCCATGCGCTCCAACCGCATCGCCTATGTGCTGTACGGCCGCCTGTTGGTGGACGATGCGCCCGAGCGGGTGCTGCAGAACTCGGAGCTGGTGGCCGCACAGATCCCGCTGACGCGCCCCTTCAACGACCGCAGCATGTCGCACGACCCGCGGGTGGTCCGGCTGTCCCTGCAAGGCAACAGCCTGCGCGTGGTGGCACGCAGCCATGAGGACATCGGCTCGTGGTGCCGCGATCTGGGCGATCAGGTGGGGGACCCCATCGACATCGATGTGGGCCTGGAAGATGTGTTTTTCTACCTCACGCTGCGCCAGCAGGGTGAGGGCACGCGGTTCTGAGGAAGCTGGACATGCTGTCGTCCTTCAAGCGCATCGGCGCCATCGCCGCCAAAGAACTGCTGCACATGGTGCGCGACCGGCTGACCTTCGTGTCGCTGCTGTCGGTCACCATCATGTATGTGGTGGTGTTCGGCTACGCCATCAACCCCGACCCCCGGCACATCCCCACGGTGGTGGTGGACCACGACAAGAGCGAGTTCTCGCGCCTGTACCGCGCAGCCCTGCAGCAGTCGGTGTACCTGGAGATCGACCCGCGCCAGCTCACGTCCGACCAGGCCAGCGAGATGCTGCGCAAGGCGCAGACCTCGGTGGTGATCGAAATCCCGCCCGACTTCACGCGCAACCTGATGCGCGGCCTGCCCGCCACCATCCTGGTGGAGGCCGACGCCACCGACCCGGTCTCGCTCAATGGGGCCATCACCTCCACGGGTGAGGTGGCGCAGGTGACCGCATCACACGTGTTCCGACAAGACGGCATCGAGCCCGCGATGGACGGCAGCCCGCAACTGGAGGTGCGCGTGCAGCGCCGCTTCAACCCGCAGGGCGAGCAGACCTTCTTCATCGTGCCCGGCCTGGTGGGCATGATCCTGAACGTGTCACTGCTGGTGATGACGGCCATGTCCATCACCAAAGAGAAAGAGCAAGGCACGATGGAGTTCCTGCTGGTCACACCCATCAAGCCCTGGGAGATGATCATCGGCAAGATCATCCCCACCTTCCTGGTGGGCGTGGTGCAGGTGATCATCATCCTGGCGATTGCGTTCGGTCTGTTCAAACTGCCGCTGACCGGCGACCCGCTGGCGTTGACCGTGCTGCTGCTGGCCTACGGCATCACCACGCTGTCGGTGGGTATCCTGATCTCGACCGTGGCCTTGTCGCAGATGCAGGCCATGCAGCTGTCGTTCTTCTACTTCCTGCCCTCCATCCTGCTGTCGGGCTTCATGTTCCCCTTCAGCGGCATGCCCGCGTGGGCCCAGTTCATCTCGCAGGGCCTGCCACTGACCTACTTTGTGCGGGGCTCGCGCGGGGTGTTCCTCAAGGAGTTCACGCTGGTGGACATGTGGCCCCACCTGTGGCCCATCATGCTGGCGGGTTTGATCTTCTCGCTGCTGGCCATCAAGAGTTACAAGAAGACCTTGAGTTGATGGGACTCGCCCGGCTAGTATGGGCACCACATTCAACCCTGATGCGGACGACACCACCATGCGCCCCACCACACGACGAGACTGCCTGCGCTGGACGCTGCTGACCGCCCTGACCCTGGGGGCGGCGGCGCCCTCCTGGGCGTGGGAGGCCATCGAGCGTGGCGAGGGCCGCGAAGGGATCCGCACCTGGGTGCGTGCCGTGCCGGGCCAGGCGGTCAAGCAGTTCCGGGGCGAGACCGAAGTGCCGTATTCGGTACTGGCCGTGCTGGCGCTGCTGGCCGATGTGCCCAACATGAAGCACTGGGTGTTCCAGTGCGAGGCGGCCTCGTCGCCCAAGGACCTGCCGGCTGACCGCATGCACCTGCAGTTCAAGGGGCTGTGGCCGGCGGACCCGCGCGATGTGTTGATCAGGACCCGCATCACGCAGACGCCCGATGGGCTGGTGCATGTGCGCAGCCAGGCGGTGGACGGCCTCCCGGTGGACCCGGCCCGCGTGCGCATGCCCATGCTGAACAACACCTTCAAGCTAACGCCACTGCCGGGCGAGTGGACGCGCATCGAGTTCCAGACCCAGGTGGACCTGGGCGGTCAGGTACCCACCTGGCTGGCCAACCTGGTGTCCACGCGTGCGCCGCTGGTGACATTGCAGGGCATCCAGAAGCGCCTGCGCCATCCGGCGTACCAGATTCGCTCGCTGAAAGAGCTGCCCATGCACTTGTTTGACGGCCCACCGCTCGTCTTGCCGCCAGATCACCTCAAAAGCGGCTCACCTTGATCCAGGTAAAGCCTGGGCGAGGCGCGCGTGGGTGAGGCTGCCTACAATCCCGGGATGCACGACCAGACCAACGCCCCTGCCCTGCCCCCGCTGGCCAACGACCGCTTCCTGCGCGCCTGCCTGCGTTTGCCCACCGACTGCACGCCCGTGTGGCTGATGCGGCAAGCCGGTCGCTACCTGCCCGAGTACCGCGCCACGCGTGATCAGGCCGGCAGCTTCATGGGGCTGGCCATCAACCCGGAGCTGGCCTGCGAGGTGACGATGCAGCCGCTGCGCCGCTACGACCTGGACGCGGCCATTTTGTTCAGCGACATCCTGACGGTGCCCGATGCCATGGGCCTGGGCCTGAGCTTTGCGGCGGGCGAAGGCCCGAAGTTGGCTCACGTGGTGCGCGACGAGGCCGCCGTAGCCAAGCTGGCCGTGCCCGACATGGACAAGCTGCGCTATGTGTTTGACGCCGTGCGCACCATCCGCCGCGAACTGACCGACGCCAACGGCGTGGGCAAGGTGCCGCTGATCGGCTTCTCGGGCAGCCCCTGGACGCTGGCCTGCTACATGGTGGAAGGCGGCGGCTCGGACGACTACCGCCTGGTCAAGACGCTGATGTACCAGCGCCCCGACCTGATGCACCGCATCCTGGAAGTGAACGCCGATGCCGTGGCCCTGTACCTGAACACCCAGATCGAAGCCGGTGCGCAAGCCGCCATGATTTTCGACTCCTGGGGTGGCGTGCTCGCCGATGGCGCCTTCCAGCAGTTCAGCCTGGCCTACACGCGCCGGGTGCTGACGCAACTCAAGCAGTCGCACAACGGCGTGCGCATCCCGCACATCGTGTTCACCAAGGGTGGTGGCCTGTGGCTCAGCGAGATCGCCGACACCGGTTGCGACGTGGTGGGCCTGGACTGGACCATGAACCTGGGCAAGGCCCGGGAGATGGTGGGCGATCGCGTGGCGCTGCAAGGCAATCTGGACCCGAACGTCTTGTTTGCGAAGCCCGAGCAGGTGGAGGCCGAGGTGATCCGCACCCTGGACGCCTTCGGACGCCACGACGCGCGCAGCGGTCACATCTTCAACCTGGGCCACGGCATCAGCCAGTTCACCCCGCCCGAGAGCGTGAGCGTGCTGGTGGACACCGTGCACCGCCACAGCCGCACGCTGCGGGCCTGAGCGTTCCTGGGCGCCGACAGGCACACTCGACAAACACGTGAGGCCTAGCCCTCGCGCGCAGCCAGCACGGCGGCGAGCAGGATCAGCCCACCGCCCAGCAAGCCTGGCCCAGCGCCCACAGGGCCGGCCGCTGCGCCACACCCCGCCAGGCGCTCGGGCGCGCGCAGCCCATGACCAGCAGGCCCACCGCAAAAAAGACCACGGTGGCCCACACGGGGTGCAGCCCCTGCTCATGCAGCGCACGCAAGGGCCACCATGACAAGCCCCACACCAGCGCATTGAACACCAGGGCCAGGTGAGCCAGGCCCGGCGTCATGCCCCGGCTGGCCCCCACCTGAGCACGTGTCATCCTAAATCCGGCAGTTACCCCGCCGCTGGCAGCCCTGTTGGGGGTCTTGGCGGGCCGATGACTGGCGCGATGCGGTCGCTGATGTAGCGCAGCAGGCAGCCCCAGCGGTCGAGGTC
>JBKBMV010000021.1:0-46013 GCA_046295615.1 Aquabacterium sp. | reverse complement strand
GTGCCAGCAAGGGGTGCGCCAGCATGCCGATCAAGGGCTGCGGTGTGCTCATGGGTCTTCCTGCGTTGATATTTGGAACGCACGAAGTCTAGAGGCCGAGCCCCGCCCGATCATCCCCCCTCGGGTGGGGAAGTTGCTACAAGGTGAAACCGAGGCGACTCCGCCTCGGCACCGTGATCACTCTTCCAGCAAGGACCGCAGCATCCACGCGGTCTTCTCGTGGATGTCCAGGCGCTGGGTCAGCAGGTCGGCCGTGGGCTCGTCCGAGGCCTCGTCTACCAAGGGGTAGAGCGCGCGGGCCGTTCGGGCCACGGCTTCATGCCCCGCCACCAGGATGCGGATCATCTCTTTGGCCTTGGGCGGCTGGCTGGGCGCATCGGCCACGGTCGAGGCCTTGACGTAGTCGGCGAACGAACCCATGGCGGGATAGCCCAGGGCACGGACGCGCTCGGCGATCGGGTCCACCGCGTTCCACAGTTCGGTGTATTGCTCCATGAACATGGTGTGCAGGGAGTTGAACATCGGGCCCGTCACGTTCCAGTGGAAGTTGTGCGTGGTCAGGTACAGCGTGAAGGTATCGGCCAACAGACCATTCAAGCCCTTGGCAATGGCTTCGCGGTGTTGGGCCGACATGCCGATGTCGATGGGCATGCCCTTGGCGGCCAGCGCCTTGGGGGCTGCCTTGGGAGCCGCAGTCTTGGTGGTCTTCTTGTCGGTCTTGGCCATGTGGCTCACTCCTTCTGTGCGTTGGATGGTGGTTTGAGCGAGGGGCTGCAGGCGCAGCCATGCAAAGACTTTAACGCCAGCAGGGGCACCCCATGATGACGCGCGATGAATCTTGACCATGACGGTCTTGCATGGATTCGATCAAGGTCAAGACTGCCCAGATCATTCAATGGGCGTGAGCTTAGCCACGCTCAACATCAGCCATTTGGTGCCATGCCGCCCGAAGTTGACCTGCACCCGCGCATCGTTGCCCGAGCCTTCCAGTGTCAGCACCACGCCTTCGCCAAACTTGTTGTGGAACACGCTTTGGCCCACCCGCAGACCGGCCTCGCTGCGTGATTCGCTCATGGCCTTGGGCAGGGGCGCGGTCAGGTCCTTGAAGGCGTCTTCAGCACGGGCGCCACCGCGCCAGGCCGGTGCGGTGCGGCCACTGCCCTGACCACCGCCATAACCGCCGCCTGATCGATAAGGCTGCGCCCCCGCCCCCACCATCGAGCCCATGCCCCGCCCGCTGGCCCAGGCATCCTGGTAGGCGCCCGCAAAGCCCGACCCAAAGGCCTGGTTGCGCGGGGTCAGCCACTTCAGGGCCTCTTCGGGCAGCTCGTCCAGGAAGCGGCTCTTGATGTGGTACCGCGTCTGGCCGTGCAGCATGCGCGTCTGGCTGAAGCTCAGGTACAGGCGCTGTCGTGCGCGGGTGATGGCCACGTACATCAGCCGGCGCTCTTCTTCTAGGCCATCGGCGTCGCTCATGGCGTTCTCGTGCGGAAAGAGCCCCTCTTCCAGCCCGGTCAAGAACACATTGATGAACTCCAGGCCCTTGGCTGCGTGGATGGTCATCAGCTGCACGGCGTCCTGCCCGGCCTGGGCCTGGTTGTCGCCCGCCTCCAGCGAGGCGTGGGTCAAGAAGGCCAGCAGCGGCGAGATGATCTCGCCCGTCTCGGCATCGGGTAGCACGTCCACCGTGGCCACCGCCGCCGGCAGGCCGGGCGCCAGGCTGCCCACTGGCGTGTCGTTGGCCGGCAGGGCCACAGCGTCCTTGCCAAAGCCCTCTTGGGTCACGAAGGCCTCGGCCGCGTTCACCAGTTCGGCCAGGTTCTCCACCCGCTCCTGCCCATCTTTCTCGTTGCGGTAGAAGTCGGCCAGGCCGGAAGTCTCCACCACATGCTCGATGATCTGGCGCAGCGTCAGGCCGGTGGTGGCCTCACGCATGGTGTCGATCAGGGCGACGAAGGCGCCCAGGTTGGCGCCCGCCTTGCCCGGCACTGCCGTCACGCTCTGCGACAGGCTACGCCCGCTCTGCCGGGCGGCATCCTGCAACTGCTCGATGGTGCGTGCACCAATGCCCCGCGCCGGAAAGTTCACCACCCGCAAGAAGCTGGTGTCGTCGTTGGGGTTCTCCAGCAAGCGCAGGTAGGCCAGTGCGTGCTTCACTTCAGCCCGCTCGAAGAAGCGCAGGCCGCCGTACACCTTGTACGGCACCCCCGCGTTGAACAGCGCCGACTCGATCACCCGCGACTGCGCATTGCTGCGGTACAGTACCGCAATCTCGTGCAGGTCGCAGCCCTCGCGGCGCAGGTTCTTGATCTCGTCGACCACCCACTGCGCTTCGGCGTAATCAGTGGCCGATTCGTACACGCGGATGGGCTCACCCAGCCCCGCATCGGTGCGCAAGTTCTTGCCCAGGCGGCGGCTGTTCTGGGCGATCAGCTGGTTGGCCGCGTCCAGAATGTGGCCGTGGCTGCGGTAGTTCTGCTCCAGCTTGATGACCTGCTGCACGCCGAACTCGCGCTCGAAGTCGCTCATGTTGCCCACCCGGGCACCACGGAAGGCATAGATGCTCTGGTCATCATCCCCCACGGCAAACACACTGTTGCCGCTGCGCCCAGGGTCGCCCGCGAACATCTTCAGCCACAGGTACTGCAGGCGGTTGGTGTCTTGAAACTCATCAACCAGGATGTGCCTGAAGCGGCGCTGGTAGTGCTCGCGCACCTCGGGGTGGTCGCGCATCAGCTCATAGCTGCGCAGCATCAGCTCGGCAAAGTCCACCACGCCTTCGCGCGTGCACTGGTCTTCATAGGCCTGGTACACGGCCAGTTGCATGCGGCCCAGCTCATCGCGCGGCTGGATGTCCTTGGGGCGCAGGCCGTCTTCCTTGGCGTTGGCGATGAACCAGGTGGTCTGCTTGGGCACGCACTTTTCTTCGTTCAGCCCCAAGCCCTTGATCACCCGCTTGACGGCTGAGAGCTGGTCTTGTGTGTCCAGGATCTGGAACGCCTGCGGCAAGCCCGCCAGGCGCGCGTGGGCCCGCAAAAAACGGTTGCACAGGCCGTGGAAGGTGCCGATCCACATGCTGCGGGTGTTGACGGGCAGCATGGCCGTCAGGCGGGCCTGCATCTCTTTGGCCGCCTTGTTGGTGAAGGTGACTGCCATGATGCCGGCGGGCGAGACCTGGCCCGTCTGCAGCAGCCAGGCGATGCGGGTGGTCAGCACCCGCGTCTTGCCCGAGCCGGCGCCTGCCAGGATCAGCACGGGCGCAGCGGGCGCCGTGACTGCGGCCAATTGCTCCGGGTTCAGACCCGCCAGCAAGGGGGATTGGCCTCCGGGGGGGGATGGCGGGATCATGGCGGACGGATGGGCGGACACAGTCATGTGAAAATTGTAGGCGGTGACGCCAGCCCCACCTTGTGGGTGGCCAGACGGACACGCCAATACATCAGTACATCAACCGCCCGGGATGCGTCCACGCCCGGGTCAATCAGGGAAGAACATGAACCTGCCCACTCGCCCGATGGGGGTGCCCGACTCCGGCATGGCCTCCTCGTATGACTACCAATCCGAGCACCACGCCTCGCCCAGCGCCTTTGTGGGGCTGCACGCCCGCGAGCCCCTGAAGTCTCACCAGTTTCCCATCCGCTTCACGGGCTCGGGCAGCGAGTACTTCCGCATCTGGATCGTCAACCTCTTGCTGCTCATCGTGACGCTGGGCATTTATTACCCCTGGGCCAAGGTCCGCAAGCTGCGCTACTTTTACAGCAACACCGAGGTGGCCGGCCATCCGCTTGATTTCCATGGCAATCCGCGTCAAATGCTGCGCGGCTTCTTGCTGATGAGCGCCCTGCTCTTTCTGTACGGTGTGGCTGGTAACGTCAGTGAAACCGCTGGGGCCATTGCCGGCCTGATCCTGGCACTGGTCTGGCCGGCGCTGCTGCGGGCCTCGCTGCAGTTCAAGCTGGCCCAAACCAGCTGGCGCGGCCTGCGCTTCACCTTCAAGGGCAGCGTGAAAGACGCCTACTTGGTGTTTCTGGTGCCCTTCCTGCTGCTGGTCCTGGCTGGCGTGACGTTCGGCGGTCTGATGGCCGTGCTGGTGCCCAAGCCGCCTGAAGGGCAATCCATGGCTGGGCACCAAATCGGCATGAGTGCTCTGTTGTTCGTGTTGTTCATGGTCGCGGTCATGGTGCTGTCGGCCTACATGCTGTGGCGCCTGAAGGCTTACCAGCACCGCCATTACGCACTGGGGCAGTGGCAAACCAACTTCACGGCCACCTTTGGCGAACTGCTCAGGGTGTTCATGCGCTCGGGGTTGGTCCTGGCGCTGGGGGGCCTGGCCTTGTTGATCATCGCAGTGCTGGTGATGTTTCTGGTGGGGGGCATACCGACCGATTCCCGGGAAATCCCCCTGCGTTTCATGATGAGCCTGTCGGTTCTGGTGCCGTTGTTCATCGTGGGGGTCTTCCTGGTGCAAATGCTGTACACCGCGCACCTGACCGCCACCCTGCAGAACTTGGTCTGGACACGCACAGGCAACCGGCAGATCCGGTTCAAGAGTGATCTGTCGCACTGGTCGCTGATGGGGCTGATGATCAAGAACCTGCTGCTGACCGCGCTGACCTTGGGGCTGTACTGGCCGTTTGCTGCCGTGGCCACCGCCCGCATGAAGCTGGAGGCCGTCAGCGTCCACACCCGCCAGCACCCGGACGAGTTGGTGGTGCAGGTGCAGCGCAGCTACAAGGATGGTGCCGGTGACATGGCGGCCGACCTGATGGGCATGGACGTGGGCCTGTGAGCACCCTGCCTGACAACCCGGCCCCCCCCACCGGCAGCCCACCCGGCAGCCCTTCCACGGCGGTGGGCGGTGGCTTGCCCGTGGAGTATTTCGATGGTCGGCAGGCGCGCCCACAAGCCGGGCGGCTGTGGCGCGTTGGCACGCAGGCGGTGTTGCGCACCGCCGAAGGCGAGCACCGCTGGCCCTGGAAGGACATTGACTGGCCGGAGCGCACACGACACGGCACACGCACTGCCCACCTGCCGGAAGGCGGCAGCCTGCACAGTGCCGATGCGGCCAGTTGGGATGCCTGGATGCGTCACCACCAGGTGCACGACAGCTGGGTGGTGCGCGCGCAGCAAAGCTGGCGCGCCACGCTGGCGGCCTTGGTGTTGCTGATCGCCGTCGGCGCAGGCATGTACCAGTGGGGTCTGCCCTGGGCCAGCCAGGGTGTGCTGCACCTGGTGCCCCTGAGCGTGGACCAGCAAATCGGGGCCAGTGCCCTGGAGAGCATGGACGGTCAGTTGCTGCGCCCCAGCGAGTTGCCTGCCGACACGCGCGCACGCATCACCCAGGCCTTTGAGCAGGCCACCCGCCGCTACCACCAGGCCCACCCGCCACCAGGCGGCACACCGCGCGAGGTGCGCGTGCACTTCCGCGCCTCACGCATCGGCCCCAATGCCTTCGCCCTGCCGGACGGCAGCCTGGTCATGACCGACGAGCTGGTCGAGTTATTGAAAGACCGTGAAGACGTGATCATTGGCGTGCTGGGGCACGAACTGGGTCATGTGGAAGCGCGCCACGGCATGCGCACCCTGGTGCAATCCACCCTGCTGGGCGCCATCACCAGCCTCGCGCTGGGCGATGTCAGCGGCCTGATCGCCACCGCGCCGGCCTTGCTGGGTCACCTGCATTACTCACGCCAGATGGAGCGCGAAGCCGATGACACGGCCATCCGTTTCCTGCAAGCCAACGACATGCGCCCCAGCATCATGGTGACGCTGTTCGAACGCTTGCGGGAAGACAGCCAGGCCCAGCCAGCATCGGGCGAGCAGCCTCGCAACACCGCCAAGCCTGCGCCAGACGATGACGAGGGCCTGGGTATCGCGCTGAGCAGCCACCCTGCCGATGAGGAGCGCATGGCGCGATTCCGCCAGGCTGATCAGGCTGCGGCACCTTGAGCGCGCTCCCCCTGGTGCGTGGAGGCCCCTCAGTGGCGCGCAGGGCCGATCACACCAGCCTCAGGGTCTCGCGGTAATCCGGCACCCGGGCATGCCAGCCCAGGCGCTCTTCAATGCGCAGGCGCAAGGTGTCCGCTGCGGCAGGTTCGCCATGGGTGACCATCACCTGGCGCGGGGCGGCGGGCATCTGCCCCAGCCAGTTCAGCAGGCCCTGCTGATCGGCGTGGGCAGACAGACCCTCGATCTGTGTCACTTCGGCCCGGATGGGCACATACTCGCCGAACATCTTCAGCGAGGTGGCGCCCGCCGCCAAGGCCGCGCCCCGGGTGCCACCCGCCTGGAAGCCACCCAGCACGATGCTGTTGCGGGGGTGTGCGCCATGGTGCAGGATGTGGTGCAGCACCCGACCGCCCGTGACCATGCCACTGCCAGCCACGATCACCATGGGATAACGCTGCCGCATCAAGGCCTTGGATTCTTCCACGGTGCGCACAAAGCGGGTCATTTGGGCGATGCCCTCGCACTCTTCCTCGGTGAGGCGATGGCCGTCCATGTGCTTCATGTACACCTGCGTGGCGGCCATACCCATGGGGCTGTCCAGCACCACCGGGACATCGGGAATGGCACCTGCCCGCTTCAGCCGGTACAGCGCATACAGCAGGCCTTGCGTGCGCCCCACCGCGAAGGCCGGAACGATGACCACACCACCTCGGGCTGCAGTGCGTCGCACCACATCACCCAGCCGCTCGATCGGGTCGACATCCGGGTGCAGGCGATCGCCGTAGGTGGACTCGACCACCACCCAGTCCGAAGCCGGGGGCGGCGCGGGGGGCTGCATCACCAGATCGTCATCACGCCCCAGGTCGCCCGAGAACAGCACCGACCGACCCTGCGCCTGCACCTGGATGCTGGAGGCCCCCAGGATGTGGCCAGCGCCCGTGAACCGTGCCACGACCCCTTGGGCCAGCTCCAGTTCGCCATGCGCCGGTACGGGCTTGAGCCGCTTGAGGCAGGCCTCGGTATCGCGCACGGTGTACAGGGGCTCGGCCGGGTCATGCCGGGTGGCCTTGTGGCGGTTGCGGTAGCGGGCTTCTTCCTCTTGCAAATGCGCGGTGTCGTGCAGCAGGATGTCGCACAGGTCGGCCGACGCCGCCGAGGTCCAGATCGTGCCCCGAAAACCATGCCGCGTCAGCAAAGGCAGACAGCCGCTGTGGTCGATATGGGCGTGGGTCAAGAGCACCGCGTCCAGCGAGGCCGGGTCGAACGGCAGCGGCGCCCAGTTGCGCTCACGCAAGGCCTTGAAGCCCTGGAACAACCCGCAATCCACCAGGATGCGCAGGCCGTCGATCTCCAGCAGGCTCTTGGAGCCGGTCACGGTGCCGGTGGCGCCGTAAAAGGTCAGATCCATGTCAATCCTTGGGGGTGGATGATGGCGAAGTGGGGGGTGTCGATGCCAGCCCGGTGGTGTTCAACAGCTTCAGCAACATCGGCATGGCCACGGGCGACACACGCTGCCACCAGCGCCAGGCGCCCCAAGCCCGAGCGGCCACGCCCGGAGCAGCTTGGGGTCGCCACACCACCAACAGCGCGACCGCCCCAGCCCACACCCAAGGATGGGCACGCAGCCACTGCCAGCCCTGATCAGCCCGGTCCAGCGTGCGCCAGGCGGGCTGCAGGCCCTGGTTCAGTTGCTGGCTCAGGCTCAAACGCAGCACGGCCGAGCGGGCCAGCAACACCCGCTTGCGCGCGGCGCGCTCTGCCGCGTCATGCACCATGGGTGCCTCCAGTGGCGGGCGGAGCTGCCGGAGTGGCCGCTGGGCCCACCGCACCCGCCAGGGCCTGTCGGTCGGCCTCCAGCTCATCCAGGGTGGCCGACAGCCACCCTTGCGAATCCTTCAGCAGGGTTTGCGCCCGCCATACCGCCCAGGCCGCCAGGCCCAGAAACAACAACGAAAACGAGCCCAGCGCCCACAGACGGTGGGTCTCCCAGAACATCACGGTCAGCCACACGGCCAGAAACACCAGACCGAACCCCCCCATCAAGATGGCCAGCGCGCCCCACCCCAGCACGCCCAGCAGGCGGCGCTTTTCGTCTTCCAGCTCGATGGCGAGCAATTCCAGCCGGGTATGGGCGATGCCCAGCAACGTGGCGCCCAAGCGGCGCAATGACGACTGCAGGGCCGCCCCTGCGGCGGGGCGCCCTGCACCGGTGGCATCACCTGCAGACATGCCTACCCGATCAGCGACGGCTGATCAGCATGCCCAGCAGCAAGCCCACGCCAGCGGCAATGCCGACGGCCTTCCAGGGATGGTCGTGCACATAGTGGTCGGTGGCCTTGGCGGCCGCGCGGGCGCGGTCGACCACCACCTCCTGCGCTTCGATCAGGCCATCCTTGGCCTTGGACAAGGTTTCCGTCACGCGGGCACGCAATTGCGCCACGCTGGCGCTGGCGTCGTCGGAGGTGGCGGCCAGCAAGGCCTCGGCATCGGCCATGACCAGTTTCAGGTCAGCCATCAGCTTGTCCTTTTGGGCCGTGGTCAGTTCGCTCATCGGTCTCTCCTGGTGAATGATGGATCGCTAGGATCGGGTTGACAAACTCAATGCAGCACCAACAAGGGCACCCGGCTGTGCGCCAGCACGCTCTTGGTCAGCGAGCCATGGATCAGGGCATCCAGCCCGTGCCGGCCGTGGGTGGCCATGACGATCAGGTCACACTCGTGCTCCTGAGCGGCATCCACAATGGCCTGCTCCACGTTGTCGGTGATCACGAACTGGCCATCGAACTCCACCCCCGCAGCCTTGGCTTGCTCGGCAAAGCGCCCCAGCAACTCACGGGCGTGCTGCTCACAGCGTCGCTCATGCTCCTGAAAGGTTTCCACGTCATAGGCCACCGCAGCCGTTTCAACCACCATCACGGGCAGCGGTGGCTCGGCCGTGAATCCGGTGACACGGGCGCCCAGCATCTTGGCCAGACCAATGGCGTGCTCCATCGACTTCTGGGCCAGATCGCCCCCGTCCACAGGCACCAACAGGTGTTCGTACATGGTGTGTCCCTCCTCGGATGCGTCGCGCGTGGCCAACCACTGGCCGGCCGCTGATTCCATCGTAGACCCCCAGTCCGGCCACGCCAAGACGTTTTCAGCATGCGTGCCACGTCTTGGTGCATTTATTTGATCCTGATCAGAAATCCGGAGTTCCCCGTCCCGACGCCATGCGGCGTGAAGTCCTGTAAAGACCAGCCAGAGAGCAGCGCGCCCTGCCCGCCTAAAATACGCAGATGACCGAACTCGCCAAATCCTTCGAACCCGGCCCCATCGAGGCCAAGTACGGCCCCCTGTGGGAACAACGCGGCCTGTACAAGCCCACCCTGGACGCGGCCAAGCCCTCGTTCTGCATCCAGCTGCCGCCGCCCAACGTGACGGGCACGCTGCACATGGGCCACGCCTTCAACCAGACCATCATGGACTCGTTGACGCGCTACCACCGCATGCTGGGACACAACACCCTGTGGATTCCGGGCACCGACCACGCCGGCATCGCCACGCAGATCGTGGTGGAACGCCAACTGCAGGAAAAGGGCCAAAGCCGTCACGACCTGGGCCGCGAAGCGTTTGTGGCCAAGGTCTGGGAATGGAAAGAGAAATCGGGCTCCACCATCACCCAGCAGATGCGCCGCATGGGCGACTCGGTGAGCTGGGAGCACGAGTACTTCACCATGGACGACAAGCTGTCCAAGGTCGTGTCTGAAACCTTCGTGCGGCTGTACGAAGAAGGCCTGATCTACCGTGGCAAGCGCCTGGTCAGTTGGGACCCGATCCTCAAATCCGCCGTGTCCGATCTGGAGGTGGAGAGCGAGGAAGAAGACGGCTCGATGTGGCACATCCGCTATCCCATCGAGGGCAGCGATGAGTCCCTGGTCGTGGCCACCACCCGGCCCGAGACCATGCTGGGCGACACCGCCGTCATGGTCCACCCCGAAGACGAGCGCTACCAGCACCTGATTGGCAAGCTGGTCAAGCTGCCCATCACCGGCCGCTTGGTGCCCGTGATCGCCGACGAACACGTCGACAAAGAGTTCGGCACCGGCGTCGTCAAGGTCACCCCGGCCCACGACACCAATGACTACCAGGTGGGCCAGCGTCACAACCTGCCGATGATCACCATCTTCACGCTCGACGCGAAGGTGGTGTCGCACCTGGCCGAGATCCCCGAGGCTTACCGGGGTCTGGACCGCTTTGTGGCCCGCAAGGCCCTGGTGGCCCAACTGGAGGCCGAAGGTCTGCTGGTCGAGGTGAAGAAGCACAAGCTGATGGTTCCCCGCTGCGCCCGCACCGGCCAGATCATCGAGCCCATGCTGACCGACCAATGGTTCGTGGCCATGACCAAGCCGGGCGCACAAGGCAAGTCGATCGCCGAGCAGGCCATTGAAGCCGTGGAGTCGGGCGACGTGAAGTTCGTCCCCGAGAACTGGGTCAACACCTACAACCAGTGGATGAAGAACATCCAGGACTGGTGCATCAGCCGGCAATTGTGGTGGGGCCATCAAATTCCCGCCTGGTACGGCAGCAACGGTGAGATCTTCGTGGCTCGCAATGAAGACGAGGCCCGCACCCGCGCCAAGGCCGCTGGCTACGACGGCCCGCTGACCCGCGACGAAGACGTGCTCGACACCTGGTACTCGTCGGCCCTGGTGCCCTTCTCCACGTTGGGCTGGCCCGAGCAGACGAAGGAGATGGACCTCTTCCTGCCTTCGTCGGTGCTGGTCACTGGCTACGACATCATCTTCTTCTGGGTTGCCCGGATGATCATGATGACCAAGCACTTCACCGGCAAGGTGCCCTTCAAGCACGTCTACATCCACGGCCTGGTGCGCGACGCGCAGGGCAACAAGATGTCGAAGTCCGAAGGCAATGTGCTCGACCCGGTCGATCTGATCGACGGCATCGAGCTGGCACCGCTGCTGGAGAAGCGCACCACCGGCCTGCGCAAGCCCGAGACGGCGCCGAAGGTGCGCAAGGCCACCGAGAAGGAATTCCCGGAAGGCATTCCGGGCTATGGTGCCGATGCGCTGCGCTTCACCTTCGCCGCGCTGGCCAGCCTGGGCCGCGCCATCAACTTCGACCCCAAGCGCTGTGAGGGCTACCGCAACTTCTGCAACAAGCTCTGGAACGCCACCAAGTTCGTGCTGATGAACACCGAGGGCCAGGACTGCGGACTGAAGGCCCATCAGCCCGGCGTGTGTGCCGTGGGCGGGTACCTGGATTTCAGTCCCGCCGACAAGTGGATCGTCAGCGAACTGCAGCGTGTCGAAGCCGCCGTGGAGCAAGGCTTCACCGACTTCCGCCTGGACAACGTGGCCAACGCCATCTACCAATTCGTCTGGGACGAGTACTGCGACTGGTACATCGAGATCGCCAAGGCCCAGCTCAACGCCGCCAAGGCCTCGGGCAACGAAGCCGCTGCGCGCGCCACCCGCCGCACCCTGATCCGCGTGCTCGAAACCGTGCTGCGCCTGCTGCACCCCATCACGCCTTTCATCACCGAAGAGCTGTGGCAGGTGGTGGCCCCCGTGGCCGGCCGCAAGGAGCCTGGCAGTGACGCGTCTCTGGTGACAGCAGCCTACCCCCGCGCCGACCTGGGGCGCATCTGCCCCGAGTCAGACGCCTGGGTAGCCAAGCTCAAGGCCATCGTCGGCACCACCCGCAACCTGCGCAGCGAGATGAACCTGTCGCCTGCCGAACGCATGCCCTTGCTGACCACGGGCGATGCCGAGTTCATGCAGCAGGCCGCCCCGGTCATCCAGGCCCTGGCCAAGCTCAGCGAGGTCAAGCTGCTGGACGAGGCCGCCTTTGCCGCCGCCACGCAGATGGCCCCGGTGGCGGTGCAAGGCGATGCTCGCCTGGCCCTGCACGTCGAGATCGATGTGGAGGCCGAGAAGGCCCGCCTGGGCAAGGAAGTGGCCCGACTGCAGGGCGAGATCGCCAAGGCACAGGCCAAGCTGGGCAACGAAAGCTTCGTGGCCCGCGCGCCCGCAGCGGTGGTGGAGCAAGAAAAGCAACGTCTGGCCGATTTCAGCGCCACGCTGGAGCGCATCCAGGGGCAACTGGCCCGCCTGGCTTGACGCCACCCTGTGTTGGAGCAGTACCCATGAGCAGCACAGCCGCCATCACCAAGGCCATCTTCCCGGTGGCCGGCCTGGGCACGCGCTTCTTGCCAGCCACCAAGGCGCAGCCCAAGGAAATGCTGCCCGTGGTGGACAAGCCGCTGATCCAGTACGCGGTGGAAGAAGCCTATGCTGCAGGCATCCGCGAAATGATCTTCGTCACCGGCCGCCACAAGCGGCCCATCGAAGATCACTTCGACACGGCCTTCGAGCTGGAACACGAACTGGAGTTGGCGGGCAAGCACGAACTGCTGCGCACCGTGCAGTCCATCAAACCCGAGGACATGGAATGCGTGTTCGTGCGCCAGCCCAAAAGCCTGGGCCTCGGGCACGCCGTGCTGTGCGGCGAGCGCCTGGTGCGTGGCGAACCCTTCGCCGTGCTGCTCGCCGATGACCTCATGGTGGGCGAGCCGCCTGTGCTGGCCCAAATGGTGGAGCAGTACCGCGAATGGCAAGGCTCCATCCTGGCCGTGCAGGAAGTGCCCGCCGAGCACACCCGCCGCTACGGCATCGTGGCGGGCAGCCCCGTCTCAGAGCGCATCATGGCCGTGCACCGGATCGTGGAGAAGCCTGCCCCTGAGCAGGCGCCATCACGCCTGGGCGTGGCGGGTCGCTATATCCTCAGCCCGTCGGTGTTCGGGCACATCCGCCAGCAACCCCGAGGTGTGGGCAACGAAATCCAGCTGACCGACGGGATTGCCGGCCTGCTCAAAACCGAATCGGTCTACGCCTACCGCTATGCCGGCAAGCGCTACGACTGCGGCAGCAAGGAAGGGTTTCTGGAGGCGAACGTCGAGCTGGCCTTGACCCACCCGCAAATCGGCCCGGGCTTCCAGGCCTATCTGCAAGGGCTCATGCCGTCGGCGCGCTGAGATCACCGGCGGGCAGCCCCGCCGGCGGGATCAGTCCCGCCATTTCCAGCTGCATGGTGATCATGTTCACCAGGGTGGCCACCGACGGCCGCCCGGTGTCGATGCTGTAATGCGCCACCTCTTCATACAAGGGGTGGCGTTCGTCATACAAGGACTTGAGCTTGGCTTTGGGGTCGGCCACCTGCAGCAAAGGCCGCTGCGTGTCATGCCGAAGCCGGCGGAACAGCTCGTCTGGCGTGGACCGCAGGTACACCACGGTGCACCGATCTTTCAGGCGCTGGCGGTTGCCAGGCCGAAGCACCGCGCCACCGCCCGTGGCCAGGATGACCAGCTCAGCCCCAGGCTGAGTCAGCCGCTCCATGGCCTGCTCTTCCTGGTCGCGAAACGCTGATTCACCGAACTCGGCAAAAAATGCCTTGATCGGCATGCCGAAGTGGGCCTCCAGCTCGGCATCGGCATCCACAAAGCGCGCCCCAATCCGGCGCGCCAGCTGTCGCCCCACCGTGGACTTGCCACCACCGGGCAAGCCCACCAGGGCGATCACCTTCTTCAAACCATCACTCAAGGGTCAAGCCTTCAACGCAGACCCGAGCGATCGGACACGACCTTGGGCGTGAGGAAGATCAGCAGCTCAGAGCGACGGGTGCTGCGTTCCTGATTGCGGAACAAGACGCCCACGCCCGGGATGTCGCCCAGCAAGGGCACCTTCTGCTGGTTCACGGTTTCTTGTTGCTGGAAGATGCCGCCGATCACGACCGTGCCGCCGTTTTCCACCAGCACCTGGGTCTTCACATGCTTGGTGTCGATGGCAAAACCAGCCGTGGTGATCTGCCCCACGCTGTCCTTGTTCACATCCACATCCAGGATGATGTTGCCCTCGGGCGTGATCTGAGGCACCACTTCCAGCTTCAGATTGGCCTTGCGGAAAGCAATGGCCGTGGCACCACTGGATGTGGCCACCTGGTAAGGGAGCTCTGTGCCCTGTTCAATCAAGGCCTTGACCTGGTCAGCCGTGATGACGCGGGGGCTGGACACGATCTTGCCGCGACCATCGGCCTCCAGTGCCGAGATCTCGAGGTTCAGCGCGTGGTTCACGCTGGACGAGAACAACGACACGCCCATCGTGGCAGCCGAAAATCCATTGAGACCATTGGCAGGCAGGTTGACGAAGTAGCTGTTGGCCACGCTGGCGGTTGCACCCGCCAGGCCCTGCCCGGTCTGCGCGACAACCCCAGAATAGTTGCCCGACAGACCCAGATTCAGCCGACCGGACGAGCCCACCGCCGTGCGGTTGCTGGTGCCCAGACGCACGCCCAAGGTACGGCCGAACGAATCATCCGCTTCGACAATGCGCGCCTCGATCAGCACCTGGCGCGCAGGCACGTCGATCTTGGCAATCATCTGCTGGATTTCTTCCAGTTTGGATGGGATGTCGCTGACGAAGAGTTGGTTCGTGCGCGACTCGAAAATCACGCTGCCGCGGGGCGACAGAATGCGGGTGCTGTTGTTGCCACCACTCCCACCTCCACCGGTGCTGTTTTCACCTGCCAAACCCTTGGCAATTTCTTCAGCTTTGGTGTAGTTCAACTGGAATGACTGGGTGCGCAGAGGCTCCAGCGCAGCAATCTGCGCCTGGGCTTCCAGATCCATCTTCTCCTTGGCGTTGATCTCGTCCTTGGGCGCGATCCACAGCACATTGCCAGACTTGCGCACGCCCAGGCCCTTGGCCTGCATGATGATGTCCAGCGCCTGATCCCAGGGCACGTCCTTCAACCGCAAGGTCACGTTACCCGTGACCGTGTCACTGGTGACCACGTTGAAGTTGGTGAAGTCGGCGATCACCTGCAACAGGGCACGAACTTCGATGTTCTGGAAGTTCAGCGACAGCTTCTCACCGGAGTAACCAGGCCCTTGCGTCAGCTTGTTCGGGTCGGTCTTGCGAGGTCGCACCTCCAGCACGAACTGGTTATCGCTTTGATAGGCGGAATGCTCCCAGTCACCCGTCGGAGACACGTTCAGACGCACACGGTCACCCAGCTGGCTGGCCGTCATGTTTTGAACCGGCGTACCAAAGTCGGCCACATCAAACTTGCGACGCAGACGCTCGGGCAGATTGGCTCCCGTGAACTCCACCACGAGGCTCTTGCCTTGCTGGCGAATGTCGACGCCCACCTGGTTGTTGGGCAAATCGACCAGCACGCGCCCGGCGCCATCGCTCCCACGACGGAAATCGATCGCCTTCAAGGCCAAAGGAACGGGGTTCTTGTTGTCGGCAAAATGAATCACCGCCTCCTGGGCTGCCCCGGGCTGGGCCACAGGAGAGGCTGATGCAGCACCTGCAGAAGCAGACTCTGGCGCAGCGGCAGCTGGATCCAGGGTCAAGAGGAGCGTTTTGCCTTGCACTTGCGCTCGGTAATTGGTCGGCTGACGCAAATTCAGCACCAGGCGCGTGCGCTCACCGGCCTGGGCCACGTTGACCGACCGAACGTTGCCTTGATTGACTTCAACCACATTGCGCGCCAAAGCGTTGGTCACGCCGGGCAGGTCTATGGCGATGCGGGGAGGCGCCTGGACCACGAAGCCCGCAGGCAGCGATGCCAGGGGTTCGGACAACTCCACGCGGATCACGTCCGAACCTGCCTGCTGAGAGCTGGTGATGGCCTGAATGGCCGCTGCCGCCCACGTCAAGGGTGAGACCAGGGCAAGGGAAGCCGCCGCCAGGGTCAGGCGCCAGCCTGCGCGGGCGGGCCAAGTGGGGCGAGTGCTCATATGTCGGGTCTCCTGCTGGGTGCTCATTGGCCGGTCTCCTGCAATTGCAGGCTGGCGGTGCGCTCAATCCACTCACCAGAGGCGTCCTGCACGATCTCTCTCAATTCAATCTGGGTCTCGGTGATCTTCATGATCTTCCCGTAGTTCTGGCCGATGTAATCACCGGCCTTCACCTGGTACAACAATCCATCCACCTTCAACAAAGCATGTGGCACACCCTTGCGAGTGACACTGCCCACCATGGACATGCTGTCCAACGGGAAGGCTTCCAGCGGTTCTTTGCGTCGGTTGATTTCGGCTGACACCAGGGAATTCGGCTGCGCGGCCTCTTGCTTGAGGGCGCTAGTCAGCTTACGAACGCTGAAGGGATCGGTGCCCTCCAGGCCGCTGTAGGGCTCGGGCTTGAAGCGCATCGGCTCAGCCAAGGGCTGAACATCGGGCGTGACCTGCTGCCGCTGTTGCGTCATCCAGGACTGCAGTTCATCCTCTGGTCCGGAGCACCCCACCAAGGCAGAGCTCACGCCCAGCGCACAGAGGGTCAACCAGAATGCACGTTGGGTCATTGTGCGCCCCCCTGCTTCCTCTTTTGCTCGCGGCTGGCCTGAAGCTCTGCCGGATCCAGATAACGATAGGTGCGCGCCGTGGCCTCCAGGTACAAGTTGCCACCGGCATCCCGGCCAGCCACATTCCCGATGACGAGATCGTGCAGGGTCACGATGCGGGACAAGTTGGCCACATCGGCTGCGAAGGCGCCGATGTCGTGATACGCGCCAGTGACCCGAATGGCAATCGGCAGCTCGGCATAGTAGTCCTTGACCACCACCTGGCCAGGTCGGAACAGTTCGAAGTCCAGGCCACGGCCCAAGCCGGCTTGGTTGATGTCCGACAGCAGAGCGTCCATCTCGGCTTTGCCAGGCAGCTGCTTTTCCATCTGCTTGACGTACTCTTCCACCTGGATGCGCTGCTTGCGCAGGGCTTCCAGGTTGACGGCCTTGGCCACTTTGGCTTGATAGTCTTGCTTCAGGGCCGGCTCGCGGTCGCGCTCTGCTTGCAGCTCGTCTTTTTGACCGGACAGCAAGGCCACCCAACCCAACAGCACCACCGCAGCGCCTGCAGCCACGAAAGAGGCCAGCTTGGGCAGCAGGGGCCATTGACCGGGCTCTTTGGGGTTCAGCCCCTTGAACTGATCTTGCGCGTCCTGGAAGAGCGCGTTCAGATCGACATTGGCGTTCATCTTGGCCATCGCTTACCCCTTGGCCGCCGCCGCGGGCGCAGAAGCCCCCGTGCCGGGCGCCTGAGCCGCAGCATCCTGAGGACGCTTCAACCCCAGGCGCATCGAGAATTCAAACAGGCGCTGATTGCCAGCCCCCTGACCTCCGGCCCGGGCGGCCACTTTGATCTCAACCAGCTCGGGCTTTTCAAACCAGGGCGAGCGTCCGTTGGTGTTGCGCAAGAACTCGGACACACGCTCGTTGCTCTGGGCCAAGCCGGTGATGAGCACGTTCTCGCCTGAGTGGCGAACGCTGGTCAGGTAGATGCCTTCAGGCGTCTGCGCCACCAGTTCATTGAGCAGGTGCACAGGCGCGTTGCGGTCGCTCTGCAGGTCTTCCACGGCGCGCTGACGGGCCTTCAGGGCTTCGATCTCGCCTTGCAGGCTGGCCACGTCCCTGATCTCGACGTCGAGCTTCTGAATGGCGTCGGTCAGCACGGCGTTACGCGCTTGCTGCGCACTGATCATTTGCATCTGAACGCCGTACCAGACGACCACCAGGGCCAGGCCAGCGATGGCGGAGGCCGCCAAACCGGCCATGAAGGCCTGCTTGCGCAGTCGCCGTTTCTCTTCCCGATGCGGAAGAAGGTTGATGAGGATCATGCCAGGAACCTCCGCATGGCGAGGCCACAGGCCGTCAGGTAGGAGGGCGCTTCGCGGCGGAGCTTGCTTTCGCGCACAGCCGCCCCCAGCTTCATGTTGTCAAAGGGGTTGACGACCATGGACGCAAACCCGGTGAGCTCGGTGACCCGGTCTTTCAGCCCTGGCAGGGCCGCCGTGCCGCCCGCCAGCATCACGTAGTGCACCTTGTGGTGGGGGGTGCTGGTGAAGAAGTACTGCAAGGCTCGGCCAATCTCTTGGGACAGGCTGTCGACGAACGGCGACAGCAGCGAGGTCTGATAGTCCTCGGGCAGGTCGCCTGACAGCTTCTTGACTTCGGCCTCTTCAAACGAGAAGCCATACTGACGGGAGATCAATTGCGTGAGTTGCGCGCCACCGAAGGCCTGATCGCGGTCGTAAAGCAACTCGTTGTCGCGCAACACCTTCAGGCTGGTCGTCTCGGCCCCGATTTCGAACAACGCGATCAGCAAGTCCTTGCCTTGCCCGGGCAGCGCCTCGGTCAAGCGCTGCATGGCCAAACGAGAGGCGTACGACTCGATGTCCAGCACGGAGGGCTTGAGGCCAGCGGCTTCGGCCAGCGCCTGTCGATCCTGCACGCGGTCTTTGCGTGACGCTGCAATCATCACTTCGACATCGCCAGCCGAGGTGGGGCTGGGCCCGATCACGCAGAAGTCGAGGCTGACCTCGTCCAAGGAGAACGGAATGTACTGGTTGGCTTCAGCCTCGACCTGCATTTCCATTTCTTCTTCGCGCAGGCCAGCCGGCAGCATGATCTTCTTGGTGATCACGGCTGATTGGGGCATGGCCATGGCGACACGCTTGGTCCGGGTGCCGGATTTGGACACCACTTTGCGCACGGCTTCGGCGACCTCATCGAATTTTTCGATCTGGCCATCGGCAATCCAACCCTTTTCGAACGGCTCGGAAGCAAACCTGTCGAGCACGTACTCGCCGGAAGCCGCCTGACTCAATTCAACCAGCTTGACGCCGGATGAGCTGATGTCCAAACCGATCATGGGCGGGTGTTTGCGGCCCAGGAGCGTGTCAAGAAAACTCACACCATCCTCCATGCGCCCAAGCCGGACGCAGGAACGTTAAAGAAACCCGTGGAATCCTATCAGTAAAAAAAAAGTGAATGAACGCGGAGAATGCAGGAGAAATCCCATGCTCGTTGCGCGATGCACACGACTTACAAAGAGTTTCAACCCTCTCGCAAACCCCTGAAACGGGTTCCTCGGCGGCCTTTACTCAGCTTCATTCGGGGGCATTTCTATAATCGCCCATCTGTTGCGACGTCCACCCCATGACTTCTCCTGAGTCTTCATCGTCCGCCTCAAGGGGCTCTTCCTCCACCACCTCCTGGACACAGTCCTGGTGGTGGCGCAGCCTGCTGCGCCCTTTGGCCTGGCTCATGGGCGGGGCGGTGGCTGCCGGCCTGGCGGGCGCCATGCTGGTCGGCATTGGCCTGAGCATCGCTTATCCCAAACTGCCGGAACTGGACAGCCTCAGCGCCTACCGTCCTGTGATGCCACTGCGCGTGTACGCGGCCGATGGCACGCTGATCGGCGAGTTTGGTGAAGAAAAGCGCAACTATGTGCGCATCCACCAGATCCCGCCAGTGATGCGCAACGCCGTGCTGGCCATCGAAGACGCGCGCTTCTACGAACACCATGGCGTGGACTACATCGGCATTCTGCGGGCCGGTCTGGCCAACGTGGGCAACTCCCGCAGCCAGGGTGCGTCCACCATCACGATGCAGGTGGCCCGCAACTTCTATCTGCCGACCGAAAAAACCTTCACCCGCAAGATCTACGAGATCTTGCTGGCCCTGAAGATCGAAAGCCAGCTCAGCAAGGACCAGATCCTCGAGCTGTACATGAACCACATCTATCTGGGACAGCGTGCCTACGGCTTTGCTGCCGCGTCCGAGATCTACTTTGGCAAGCCTTTGAAGGACTTGAGCATCGCGGAGGCGGCCATGCTGGCCGGCCTACCCAAGGCCCCCTCGGCCTACAACCCCATCCGCAACCCGAAACGGGCCACCATTCGCCAGATGTACATCCTGGATCGGATGCTGGAGAACGGCTTCATCACTGCCGATGAACGCGACAAGGCCCGACTAGAGACTCTGACCTATCGTCGAAAGGACTCTCTGCCCGACGAGGCCAGGTATGTGGCCGAAGCGGCTCGCCAGCTCATGTTCGAGCGCTACGGTACCGACGCCTACACCCGAGGCCTGAATGTCTACACCTCGGTGAGCCTGCGGGAGCAAACCGCAGCCTACAACGCGCTGCGGCGCGGCCTGCTGAACTTTGACCGCCGGCAGCCTTGGCGCGGCCCTGAGGGCCATGTCACCCTGCCCGCCGACCCCAGCGAATGGGACACCCTGATCGCGGAAGCCCTGGAAGACCACCCCGCCAGCGGCAACATCCAGTCTGCCGTGGTGATCCACGCCGAACCCAAGAAGATCAAGGTGGCCTTGCAAAGCGGCGAACAGCTGGAACTGAGTGGTGAGGCGCTGCGAGCGCTGGGCAACGCGCTGACGGACAAAGCCAACCCCAAGACCCAGGTCAAGCGTGGCGCCATCATCCGCGTGATGCCCGACCAAAAGAAACAATGGAGCGTGGTGCAGATGCCCGTCGTGGAAGGCGCCCTGGTCGCGCTGGACCCCGACACCGGCATGATCAGCGCCATGATGGGGGGCTTCGAATTTGATCGCGCGCAGTTCAACCGCGTGACCCAGGCCTGGCGTCAACCGGGCTCCAGCTTCAAGCCTTTCATTTACTCGGCGGCGCTGGAAAAGGGCTTCACCCCCTCCAGCCTGATCAACGATGCGCCGCTGTTCTTCCCCGGCAGCGCCACGGGCAGCACCCCCTGGGAGCCGAAGAACTACGATGGCAAGTTTGAAGGCCCCATGACCATGCGGCGGGCGCTGGCCAAGTCCAAGAACATGGTGTCGATCCGCTTGCTGCATTCCATCGGCGCGCCGTTTGCCCAGGAATGGGCCACCCGGTTTGGCTTCGATGCCGAACGCCACCCTCCCTATCTGACCATGGCGCTGGGCGCTGGCACCGTCACCCCCCTGCAACTGGCCAACGGCTACGCCGTGTTCGCCAATGGCGGCTACCGTCTGAACCCGCAGCTGATCCTCAAAGTCACGGACAGCGACGGACGCGTGCTGGCCCAGAATCGCCCGCAATCACGGGACGAGCGGATGCGTGTGATCGACGCCCGCAATGCCTTCATCACCAGCAGCCTGCTGCAGGAGGTGACACGCTCGGGCACGGCAGCTCGCGCTCAGGCGCTGCTGAAGCGGCCGGACGTGTATGGCAAGACCGGAACCACCAATGACTCGATGGATGCATGGTTTGCCGGCTATTCGAGCCATCGGGTGGCGGTGGTGTGGATTGGCTATGACAAGCCCCGCAAGCTGGGCGACCGCGAGACCGGGGGCGGACTGTCGCTGCCGGTGTGGATTGACTACATGAGCGTGGCGATAGGCGGCATGCCTGTGACCGAGATCCCGCCCCCCGAGGGCGTCGTGAACATCAATGGCGAGTGGTACTACGAGGAATACACCCCTGCCACGGGTGTGCGCCAGCTGATCATGGAAGAAGACACCCCGAAGGATGCGCCAGCGCCCAGCTCCGAAGAAGAAAAGCGCAGCATCCTCGACCTGTTCGGGGGCAGCGAGACGCCCTGATGGGCATCATCGATGCCCGCCGACCGGCTCAGAACTGCAAGGGCTGCCCTGCCTGCTCGCTGGCGCAGGATGACAACACCGCCACGAACTCGTCACCAGTGCGGGTGTCCAGCCAACGGCCGTCGGCGCTGAGCCGGAAATGAAAACCGCCTCGCCGAGCTGCCAGCCAGAGCTCGTGCAGGGGCGGTTGGGCGTTGACGATGAGCTGACTGCGGTTGGGCAAGGTCAGCGTCAACATCTGACCGGTGCGGGCGGCGTCGATGTCGATCACATCGTCTTGCAACCAGGCATCGACCGTGCGCTCCAAATGACTCAACATGACGCGCACCGCATCGTCGTATTGCGCATCGGTGAGACCAGAGGGGGTGGCAGCGGCAGACATGGGAGCGTCCTTAGAATGGCGAGTTGTTTTCAAAGCCTCGGATTGTAAAGATGCCCCTTGCGCGCACCACCCTTCATCGGGCAACGCCATGGCCCCATCGAGGCCAAAGCTCGGCCCGCCGCCCGTTCGGCATGATGCTGCGGGCCGGCATCCTCACCCTGGCTGCGGGCGTGAGTGGCTGCGGCCTGAAAGGCCCGCTGACCCTGCCGCCCGCTGGCAGCGCTGGCTCCACCACCGTCACCCCGCCTGCCGCCACCACCTCCGGCGCGCCTGCCCCCTCTTCTGAGACCACTGCACAACCATGACACTGCCTGGATCCCCCCACCTGGCCTACCAGAACGACCGACTCTGCCTGGATGGGCATGACCTGCATGCCCTGGCGCAGCAGTACGCCACACCGCTGTACGTGTACTCCCGCCCTGCCATGCTGGCCGCGCTGGCCCCCTACCAGCGGGCGCTGAATGGCCGCCCCCACCTGGTGTGCTATGCCGTGAAGGCCAATTCGAACCTGGCGGTGCTGCAAACCTTTGCGCAGGCAGGTTGCGGCTTTGACATCGTGTCGGCCGGTGAGCTGGCACGCGTGCTGGCGGCTGGTGGCGATGCGGGCAAGGTGGTGTTCTCGGGCGTGGGCAAGACCCGCGCTGAGATGGCTCAGGCCCTGAAGGTGGGCGTGCGCTGCTTCAACGTCGAAAGCACGGCCGAGCTGGAAGTGCTGTCGGAGGTGGCGGCTGGCCTGGGCCTGCGCGCCCCCGTCAGCCTGCGCGTGAACCCCGATGTGGACGCAGGCACCCACCCCTACATCTCGACCGGCCTGAAGGGCAACAAGTTTGGTGTGGCCCACGAGCTGGCCCTGGCCAGCTACCGTCGTGCGGCCAGCCTGCCTGGCATCCGCGTGGTGGGCATTGACTGCCACATTGGCTCGCAGATCACCGAGGTGGCGCCCTACCTTGACGCCCTTGACCGCGTGCTGGACCTGGTCGAGGCCATCGAGGCCGAAGGCATGACCTTGCACCACATGGACCTGGGTGGAGGCCTGGGCATCACCTACACCGACGAGACGCCGCCCGGCGCGGATGAGCTGATCGCCGCGCTGTTGAAGCGCATCGACGCACGTGGGCATGGCCACCGCGAACTCTTGTTCGAACCTGGTCGCTCACTGGTGGGCAACGCAGGCGTGCTGCTGACCGAGGTGATGTACCTGAAGCGCGGCGAGCAGAAGAACTTCTGCATCGTGGATGCCGCCATGAATGACCTGATGCGCCCTGCGCTGTATGAGGCCTACATGGGCATCGTGAACACCACACCCCGCGCCGCACCGCCCGAGATGTGGGACGTGGTGGGCCCCGTGTGCGAGTCAGGCGACTGGCTGGGTCGCGATCGAGACTTGCAGGTGGAAGCGGGCGATGTGCTGGCCGTGCTGTCGGCAGGCGCTTATGGCATGACCATGGCCAGCAACTACAACACCCGGGGCCGTGCTGCTGAGGTGATGGTGGACGCCGAGCGCGTGTGCCTGGTGCGTGAGCGTGAGCAGGCTGAGGAGTTGTTCAAGCTGGAGAAACTGATCGACTGATGGTTGGCGTGCTGGACGGCATCTGCAGCCTGCCAGCACCGCAGATCGCCATGCTCAAAACAAAAAACCGCCCGAGGGCGGTTTTTTGTTGCGAGACATCAACCAATCAGAACTGGTGACGGATACCCACACCCACCACAGTGGTCTTGGCATCAATATTGGCGCCGCCACCGCTGAAGAACGGGGTCTCCAGGCTGCCCAGACCGGTCAGCAATGGGAAAGGACCGCCAGCGAGAGCGGGGCTGACGACCGGAGCGGCAGGAGTTGCGTATGCCACAGTGCGGCCACGATCGTCCTTCATTTGACCAGCGCGGATGTACACGCGAGTGCGCTTGGACAGGTTGTAATCACCGATCAGCATGAAGGCAGTGTTCTTGCCTTCCGTGAAGTTGGTGAACTCCGTGCGGGCCAGCTGCAGACCAACCGCAAAATTACCGATCGGCTGCTTGACACCCAGGCTGATGGTACGGATCTTCACGTCGCCGATATCAATTGCTGTCAAGGGCAGGTTGGTCGGCCCAGGCAGAACGGCAACACCGTTGGCAGCGATGCTGGTCTCCAACTCGCTTTGATGCCATTGAGCGCTCACCACGGTACCTGCGTTGGGCACCGTGTACTTAGCTGCCAACACGAACGAATCAAACTGCTCAGCGTTGAAGTAGTTGAAGCCAGTCTGAGTATTCGGGCCAACTGGAGTGCCGGCAAACTCGTTACGGTTGAATGCGCCAGACAGCATCAGACCCATCGGCATCGAGTAATTCACGAACAGGCCATAGCTGCGGCCACGCTCGCCATCCGTCTCGCTGCCGGAGCTCTGACCACCCAGGATCTGCCCCGAAGAAGACGTGACGTTGTTGGTGATGGCACGCGACGAGCTGATGCGGTCAGCCACACCAGCGTTGGGCGTGTATGACAGCGACGCAGTCAGGCCACCAGACTTGATCCAGTAGCTGACTTGGTTGTCTTGGCGAACTTGCAGGTTGTTGGTGGCCAGACCAACGGCTTGCAGGTCGGCGCCACCCAGGGCTTCAACCGTGGTGGTGGCAAAGGCATAGAACATCGGGGCGTACTGGCGACCCAGACGAACTTCACCGAACGGCGTGGTCAGGCCAACGTAAGCCTGACGACCCCACATGCGGCCGTCTTGGCCACTCTGGGCGCCTGTGTCGACCTGCATCTGACCTTCCAGGACAAAGTTGCCCTTGTAGCCACCACCGATGTCTTCGGTGCCACGAATACCGATGGCGTTCACCGACGACACGCTGGAGCTGATGCCATTGACCGTGCTCTTGGTGGCGAACGAGGCTGCTGGCAACAAGGTGCCAGACACATCCCCTGCTTTCTTGCTGACGTTGGTGTAGGCAATGTCAAGGTTGCCGTACAGAGTGAGGCTCGACTGGGCGAAAGCCGTGCCAGCACCCATCGTGGCCAGCGCCAGGGCAACAGCGCGGGTCAGAACAGTTTTTTGCATCTAGGATCTCCTTGGTTACCCCTGATTTCGGGGGTCTCTGCGATTGTCCACAGGGGCGATGACATGACTGTTCGGGTTTGACCTAGGTGTCGTGAAATGACGACACAGCAAGCTGATTGTCCGCAAACACCCATGAAAAAAGGGCCCGAGGGCCCTTTGGTGATCAGTGGCGAGCCACAGATCAGAAGCGGTGCACCACGCCCAGGGCGAGGCCGCGGGAGGTCTTGTCAGCCGGCGTAGACACGATGCCCAGGCTCGAACCGGTGTCGTTCGACACATTGGTCAGCAGACCGTACACCGACGTGCGCTTGGACAGGCTGTAGGTGCCCTTCAAAGCGATGATGTTGGCATCGTCTTCAACACCAGCGCCCTTGGTGGTGTCCTTGGCTTGCGACAGCGAAGCTTGCAGGGCGAGCTTTTCGCTCACTGGAACGTCCACTCGCACGCCGTACAACTTCAGATCTTCGGCCGTGCCTGTTTGGCTGTCACGGTTGTAGTAACCGGTCAGCTTGGCCACACCGAAGTCATAAGAACCGTAAAGCAGCACACCCTTGGCCTTGGTGGTACCAGGTGCATTGAGCTTGGCATTAACGTAACCCAGACCAGCACCGAAACCATTAGCCGAGTACTGGACGCTCAGACCATAGTGCTTACCGGTGTCATCATTGGCAGCTTCATTGCCAGTCAGTCGGGTGCTGTACTGCAGTTGTGCCGTCAGGCCATCTGCCAGCTTGGGCAGCACGTAGGTGATGGCGTTATCGGTGCGGCGAGCGGTGTTACCGGCCAGGGTCGGAACGATCTTGAAATCGTCATAAGCTTGGCCGCCGAGAATGCTGGTGTTGCCGGCAATGGCGCCGATCGGGGTGTCTTGACGCCCCAGGCGCAGTTCGCCAAAACCGCCTTCCAGACCCAGCCATGCGGAGCGGTCGAAGAAACGATCGCTGCCGCCGGCAGAACCTGTATCCACGCCCACAGCCGACTCGAGCACAAACTTACCCTTCAGGCCGCCACCGATGTCTTCAGCGCCACGCAGGCCAAAGCGCGAGCTGGTGTGGTTGCCAGAGGTCACACGGGTAACCGAGTTAGCGCCCTTGACGCTTTCGATCGAAGCGTCCACCACGCCGTACATGGTCACGGACGATTGAGCCAGAGCGGCAGACGACGCAGCCACGGCAGCCAGAGCAATCAGGGTCTTTTTCATAGACTTCTCCAAAGTTGGTTCAGAGGCTTCAGCGGGCGCCCCGGGGTGGGGTGGCTGACTGAAACTGCGCTTATTCCAACAGACTTTTTCAAATCGTTTGATGACAGGTTTGTCACATGCGGTCATCCGCATGGATCATTGTTGCCATATAGCAACACATCCATGCGCCTCGATAATGAGCTCATGAGCATCCACACCGATGACATGGCCCCTGGGCCCAAAAGCCGAGGAAATCGGACAAGCCGGGGCGACGACGAGGCGTTGGCGCCCCGCGTGCTGAGTGCCGCGCCAGCCTCGGGCGGCGAAGAGGCGCTGGAGCGCGCCTTGCGCCCCAAGGACCTGGACGAGTACGTGGGCCAGGCGAAGGCGCGTGAGCAGCTGGAGATCTTCATCGGGGCGGCGCGCAAGCGCCAGGAGGCGCTGGACCATGTGTTGCTGTTCGGCCCTCCGGGCTTGGGCAAGACCACGCTGAGCCACATCATCGCCACCGAGCTGGGTGTGAACCTGCGGCAAACATCTGGGCCCGTGCTGGAAAAACCGAAGGACCTGGCCGCCATCCTGACCAATCTGGAGCGGCACGATGTGCTGTTCATTGACGAGATCCACCGCCTGAGCCCGGTGGTGGAAGAAATCCTCTACCCCGCGCTGGAGGACTATCAGATTGACATCATGATCGGCGAGGGGCCTGCGGCCCGCTCGATCAAGCTGGATTTGCAGCCCTTCACCCTGGTGGGCGCCACCACGCGGGCGGGCATGCTGACCAACCCGCTGCGCGATCGCTTTGGCATCGTGGCCCGGCTGGAGTTCTACACCGCGCCCGAGTTGCAGCGCATCGTGACCCGGTCGGCCGGATTGTTGGGTGCGCCCATCGACCCTGAAGGTGCCATGGAAGTGGCCCGCCGCTCACGGGGCACGCCGCGGATCGCCAACCGGCTTCTGCGCCGGGTGCGCGACTATGCCGAGGTGAAAGGCGACGGGCGTATCACGCGCTCGATGGCCGACAAGGCCTTGGCTATGCTGGATGTGGACCCGTTGGGCCTGGATGTGATGGACCGCAAGCTGCTGGAGGCCATCATTCACCGTTTTGACGGCGGGCCCGTGGGCCTGGACAATCTGGCGGCGGCCATTGGCGAAGAGCGGGAAACGATCGAAGACGTGATCGAACCGTACCTGATTCAGCAGGGCTACCTGCAACGCACGCCCCGGGGTCGAACGGCAACCGCCGCCGCGTACCGACACCTGGGGCTGCTGGCGCCGCAGGGTGGGGACTTGCTGGGCGAGTGACGCAGCGCCGGGGCTCAGCGACGACGCAGCAGGTGCACGTATTCTTCGGCCTCGGCCGTGGGCTGGGTTTCCTGGCCCACCAGTTCATTGCCCGTCTGGCGGGCAAAGGCCTGGAAGTCGCGCACCGAACTGGGGTCGGTGGCCAGCACCTTGAGCACTTCGCCGCTGTGCATGTCGGCCAGGGCCTTCTTGGCCTTGAGGATGGGCAGCGGGCAGGTCAGGCCGCGGGTGTCGATTTCCTTGTGGATGTCCATCTTGCAGTCCGGCAGTGGTGTGCGTGGCCCAAAACGATCGGATCAGGCGGGGAAGACGCCCGTCGACAGATAGCGGTCGCCACGGTCGCACACCACAAACACAATGGTGGCGTTGCGCACATTTTGCGCCAGTTGCAGGGCCGTCCAGCAGGCGCCGGCGGCAGAGATGCCGCAGAACAACCCCTCTTCCCGCGCCAATCGGCGGGCCATGTCTTCGGCCTCGGCCTGGCTGACATGAATGATCTCGTCCACCCGGGTGGCGTCGTAAATCTTGGGCAGGTAGGCCTCGGGCCACTTGCGGATGCCAGGAATGCGTGAGCCTTCCTGAGGCTGGGCGCCCACGATGCGCACCGCGGGGTTTTGCTCTTTCAGGTAGCGCGACACGCCGGTGATGGTGCCGGTGGTGCCCATGGCGCTCACGAAGTGAGTGACGCGGCCCTGGGTGTCGGCCCAGATCTCGGGGCCGGTGGTGTCGTAGTGGACCGCCGGGTTGTCGGGGTTGGCGAACTGGTCGAGCACCACGCCCTTGCCTTCGCGCACCATCTGGTCGGCCAGATCGCGGGCGTACTCCATGCCGCCGCTCTTGGGCGTGAGGATGAGTTCGGCCCCGAAGGCCTTCATGGTCTGGGCCCGCTCGATGGAGAGGTCCTCCGGCATGATCAGCACCATGCGGTAACCACGGATGGCGGCCGCCATGGCCAGCGCGATGCCAGTGTTGCCCGAGGTGGCCTCGATCAGGGTGTCGCCCGGCTTGATCTGACCGCGCTCTTCGGCGCGGCGGATCATGTTGATGGCGGGGCGGTCTTTGACCGAGCCGGCGGGGTTGTTGCCCTCCAGCTTGGCCAGAATGACGTTGCCACGGGCATCGTTGTCAGCCCCAGGCACGCGCTGCAGTCGCACGAGCGGGGTTTTGCCGATGGCGTCTTCGAGGGTGGGGTAGTTCATGGTCACGCGGCTCACGCGCATGGCCAGCGCGGGTATGGACTTGTTGCGTGGTGCCCCGGGCCGGACTCGAACCGGCACTCCTTGCGGAACCGGATTTTGAATCCGGCGCGTCTACCAATTTCACCACCAGGGCACAGCAAACAGCCTGAAAGGATAGCACAGCTCAGGGCTGGAACCCGGTTTGGTCTGGCCGCCCAGGCAAGGAGAGCTGGCTGATGGCGGCCGGTGTGCGCGCCACGCAACGACCACCGCGAAAAACCGCCAAACGGGTGGCGCGCAGGCGAATGGCCTCGATGGGGTCGCGGGCCTGCAGCAGCACCAAGTCAGCCCGGCAACCTGGGGCGATGCCGTAGCCGTCCAGGCCCAGGATGGTGGCCGGGGTGGTGGTGACGGCGTCGAAGCATTGGCGCATGGCGGTCTGGCTGGTCATCTGGGCCACATGCAGGCCCATGTGGGCCACCTCCAGCATGTCGGCGCTGCCCAGGCTGTACCAGGGGTCCATCACGCAGTCGTGGCCAAAGGCCACAGGCACCCCAGCGGCCAGCAGTTCGGGCACACGGGTCATGCCGCGGCGCTTGGGGTAGGTGTCGTGGCGCCCCTGCAGGGTGATGTTGATCAGCGGGTTGGCGATGGCGGCCACGCCGGCTTCTTTCATCAACGGCAAGAGCTTGCTGACGTAGTAATTGTCCATGCTGTGCATGGACGTGAGGTGCGAGCCCGCCACCCTGCCCTGCAAGCCCAGGCGCTGGGTGTGGAAGGCCAGGGTTTCGATGTGACGCGACAACGGGTCGTCGGTTTCGTCGCAGTGCATGTCCACCCGCAGGCCGCGCTCGGCCGCCAGTTCGCACAACAGGCGCACCGATTCGGCGCCCTGCTCCATCGTGCGCTCGAAGTGCGGGATACCGCCCACCACGTCCACACCCATGTCGAGCGCGCGTTGCAGGTGCTGCCAGGCGCCGGGCGAGCGCAGCACACCGTCTTGCGGAAAAGCCACCAGTTGCAGATCGAGGTACGGCTTGACGCGCTCGCGCACGTGCAGCAAGGCCTCGACGGCCAGCAGGCGCGGGTCGCACACGTCCACATGGGTGCGGATGGCCAGCAGGCCTTTGGCCACCGCCCAGTCGCAATAAGCGAGGGCACGCTCCACCAACGCCTCTTGCGTGAGCAGGGGTTTGAGCTCGCCCCACAGGGCGATGCCCTCCAGCAGGGTGCCGGACTGGTTGACGCGCGGCAGGCCGTGGCTGAGCGTGGCATCCATGTGAAAGTGGGCGTCCACGAAGGGCGGGCTGAGCAACTGGCCGGCTGCGTCCAGCTCTTCAGCCGCCTGGGCGGCCAGTCCAGGCTCGACCGCGACGATGCGACCTTGCTGAACGCCCACGTCCATATCCTGCCGACCGTCGGGCAGGTTGGCGTGGCGGATGATGAGGTCTAGCATGGCGCCTCGCTGTGTCAAACCGTGCCAAAGATGCGGTCGCCCGCGTCGCCCAGCCCGGGCACGATGTAGCCGTGCTCGTTGAGGTGGCTGTCCAGCGCCGCCGTGACGATGGGCACATCGGGGTGGTGGGCCTGCATGTTGCGCACGCCCTCGGGGGCAGCCAGCAGGCACAGCAGGGTGATCTGGGTGCACCCGGTTTCCTTGACGTGGTCGATGGCGGCCACGGCCGAATTGCCGGTGGCCAGCATGGGGTCCACCACAATGACGTGGCGCTCGGCGATGTCGGTGGGCAGCTTGAGGTAGTACTCGACCGGTTGCAGGGTGTCGTGGTCGCGGTACAGGCCGATGTGGCCCACCTTGGCCAGGGGCAACACCGACAGCACGCCATCCAGCATGCCGTTGCCCGCGCGCAGGATGGAGACCAGGCAGGGTTTCTTGCCGCTGATGACCGGCGACTGCATCTCCGCCACCGGGGTGCGGATGGACATCATCTCGGTGGGCAGCCCCCGGGTGGCCTCATAGGCCAGCAATTGGCTGACCTCGCGCAGCAGGCTGCGAAAGCCGTCAATGTTGGTGTCGGCGTGGCGCAACCAGGTCAGCTTGTGCTGCACCAGAGGGTGGGTGACGACGGTGAGCTGAGGAAACTCTGGGTGCATGCCAATCCTTTCTGGATGGTGGGCTCATGGAGGCGCCAGGGGATTTGAGCGAATTGCATGCCAAGGTGACTGGATCTGCCGCCCACAGCCGCGCCCCGATGCGCCTATCATGCAGTCTCAAGCCGGCGAACGCCCCCTTCAGTTGTTGAAACCGCACGCATGCCTCCCATCCCACCCATCACGCAAGCGCTGATCCTCATCAATGTGGCCGTGTTCTGCCTGGACATCGCGCTGAACAAGATGTTGTCGGCCTACTTTGCCTTGTGGCCGGTCAACAGTCCGCTCTTCCTGCCCTGGCAGGTGGTGAGCTATGGCTTCCTGCATGGCTCGTTCATGCATCTGTTCTTCAACATGTTCGGCATCTACATGTTCGGCTCGGAGCTGGAGCGCATCTGGGGGGCCAAGCGCTACATGCAGTTCTTTGGTGCCAGCGTGTTGGCGGCGGCCATGGCCCAGTTGGTGATTTCGATGATGACCGGTTCACCCAACCCGACCGTGGGGGCCTCGGGTGGCCTGTTCGGACTGTTGCTGGCCTTCGGGATGATGTTTCCGAACCGCACGATCATGCCGCTGTTCCCGCCCATCCCCATGAAGGCCAAGGTGTTCGTGGCGGTGTACGGCGGTATCGAGCTGTTCTTCGGGGTGACGGGCACGCAGTCGGGCGTGGCGCACTTTGCCCACCTGGGCGGCATGCTGGGGGGCTGGCTGATGCTGCGCTACTGGCGCGGTCAACCGCCGTTTGGTGGCCGCAAGGGGCCGCGGCGCTGGAATTGAGCCCAGGGGACCAGCCCCGATGAGAGGGCGATGCCCGCCAGGATGAGCAGCAGGGCCACGGGGTGATACCACCGGGGGCCCTCGCCCAGCAAGGCGAGTGACCACAGGGCGGCAAACAAGGGCGTGAGGTTGCCAAAGAAGGCCGAGATCGTGGGCCCCACGGCTTGCACGGCCTGACCCCAGCACTGGTAGGCCACGATGGACGGGCCGATGGCCACGAACACCAGCGCGGCCCAGGCCCAGGGGTCCGTCAGCCAGGCCCAGCCCAGCACGTGATCCACCAGGGTGTGCTCCAGGGCGGTGCCGAAGGCGCCCCAGATCAGACCGAACACGATCTGCACCCACAGAAAGTCCGCCCAGGTCCAGGCGGGCCGCTCGGGGCCGATCATGTCGGCAGGCGGCTTGGCCAGCATCCAGCTGTACACCGCCCAGGCGAGGCTGGCCGCCAGCATGTAGAGGTCGCCGGGCACCCATTGCCAGTGTGCGAAGGTGGCCCAGGCGCCCTGAGACATCACCAGCATCACCCCAGCGATCGAGAACACGGCGCCCACCATCTGGCGGGCCTGCAGCACCTGCCCGTAAGCCAGGCGGCCCACGAGCATCATCCACACGGGCACGCTGGCCCCGATCAGGGTGACGTTGAGTGGTGACGCTGTGTGCAACGCCAGGTACTGCATGGCGTTGTAGCACCCCACCCCCAAGCCACCTAGCCAGATCAGGTGACGCCAGCGGCTCAGCCATTCACCCGGGTGGCTCCAGGCCCGGCGCGCCAGGGGCAGCAAGATCAAGGCGACCAGCAGCCAGCGCACCGCGTTCATGGTGACGGGCGGCAAGATGCCGACCATCAGGCGACCGACCACGGCATTGGCCGACCACAGGATGGGCGGCAGCAGCAGACAGGCGATCACCCGCCAGGTGAACAGAGAAGACGTCAGGGAAGCAGCAGACACGGGGTGTCATCCATGAAGGAACACCCCGCATTAGACCAGCCTGCGCCGTGCCTCAAGCGGCGCGCCGACGGCGGCGTGCTGCCATGCCCACCAAAGCCAGACCCGTGAAGGCCAGGGCCCAGGTACTGGGCTCGGGCACGGCCGGGATGGCGGTCAAGCCGACGAGCGGGGCCTGCAAGGTATTGCCCTGGATGCCGAAGGTGCCCAGGTTGGTGGCGGCGCCGGTCATCAGGTTGATGCGGTACAGGGCGCTCAGGCCGGTGTCGCCATCTGTCAGGGCCGCGAAGGCCTGGCCATCGCCCGAGATATCAAAACCGGTCACGCCAATCACGTTCACACCCAGATCGCCCACACGGGTCATGGTGCCGGCGTTGGGGGCGCTGGTGGTGAACAGGGCGTCGGCGCGGGCATCAATGCCGTACAGGGTGGTGCCGGTGTTGGGGTCGGTGTCGTTGTTGGTGTAGGCCGAGGCCACAATGGAGGCCGATTCGCCATTGAGCGAACCATCCATGAAGGTGACGCCGGCATTGGCCGCATTCACGTTGATGCGCAGGTTCTGACCCGCGTTGCTGACCACGCGCAGCGACGGCAGGCTCATGCCGGCATCGGGCACGGGATTGAAGTCCACTCCGAAGGCCGAGCCATTCAGACCCATGAACACGCCGCCACTGGCGGCGGGCATGCCGGCTCGCAGGTTGGCCACGAAGGAGGCCACCCCAGACTGCACATTCAGGGTGTAGAGGCGGCCGGCATCGCTGAGGGTGTAGATCAGGCCATCGGAGGGGCGGCGGTCCATGCCCAGCAGGCGCTCGTTCATGGCCAGACCGGACACCGACACGGCATTGAAGCCCATGCCGGGGTTGGCGCTGTCGAACTGGACGAGCTGGTTGGTGGTGGTCAGGCCCACCAGGGTGTTGGCCTGAGCGACCGACACGGCGCACAGGGATGACAGGCAGGCGGCCGACAGGGCAGTAAAACGGAAGGACATGGGAGGACTCCTAGCTGGTGTGTACGTGGTCGTGGTGGCCAGTGCCGCCACGAGAAGCGCCGGGGCGTGCATGCCCCGCGGACGCTTCAACTCCAGCTACGTGCGAAAAGTCACACCCGATGCATACCCAACATCAGGATAGGGTTTTCAGTCCTGAGTCGACTGATCGTGTCCGGCGTCGTCCGCTGAACGGGCGGTGGCGGCAGCATAGGCATGCCATGAGGCATGCCCCAGCACCGGCGCGGCCACCAGCAAGCCCAGGAAGCCGGGCAACATGGCCAGGCCCACCGTCACGGTGATGAGGGCGCCCCACAACAACATCACCCCGGGTTGGGTGCTGACCAGACGCAAACTGGCCAGGCCCGCCGAAATGGCATCCACGGATCGGTCCATGATCATGGGCATGCTGATGACGCTGATGGCGTAAATGAGCCCGGCGAACACGGCCCCGACGGCCAGGTAGCTGGTGAAGAAGACCAGATACTCTTCGGTCATGAGTTCGTGCAGGGGTGCACTGAAATCCGGCACGCCGCTGAAACTGACGGCAAAGACAATCATGGCCGCCCGGCCCCACAGCATTTCCAGCACCAGCAACACGCCCGCAAAGATGGCCAACTGAGCACTGCTGAAGCGCCAGGCCGTCAGCGAGGTGATCAGGCGCGGCTGACGCCCCTGTCCCAGGCTGCGGCTGGTTTGGTACAGGCCCAAGCACAGGAACGGGCCCATGAGCAGGAAACCGGCCGACAGCGCCAGGGTGTACTCCGGCGCGTAGTTGAAGGTGGCCAGCAGGCCCCAGCCCATCAGCACGAAGCACAGGCCGTAGAACATGCCAATGGCCGGGGTGCGGGTGAAATCGTGCCACCCCATGGCCATCCAGCGGAAGGGGTCCCGCCAGGTGAGTTCGGCCAGGGGCATGTCGAGCACGCTGGGCGCATGGCCGACATCCGCCTCGAGCACGCCCTGCTCGGCCACCTGCCCCGGGGTGGCCGCCAGGGTCATGGCCGGCTTGAGAGGGGCATCGGCCAGGGGCGTGATGAAGGCTGAGGGCACGTCCTCAGCCGCATCGCGCACCTCGGCGCGGGCGGGCCAATCGGCCGGCTGACGCGCACTGGCGCGGCGACGCGGTGCGCGGCGGCGCGAGACCACGACGTGGGGTGGCAAGCGGCTGGCGGTACCCATGAGACCTGTCCTCCGAAGAGATGCGGTGTCTTACAAGGTAAACCTGTCCCACCCTCACGTCATTGGTGAAACCGATGAGTTTGGCGCTGGCGAACTCAGTTCAGGGTGGCGTCGGCGTACAAAACGGTCCAGCATCAGGTAAACCACGGGGGTGGTGTACAGGGTGAGCAACTGGCTGAACAGCCAGCCCCCCACCACGGCGCAGGACAGGACATGGCCAAGCTGGACGCTCAAGCCGCGCGGGTGGCGGCCGCCTGCGACTGCGCGTCGATCGCTTCAAGTGCCTGCGACAGCTGCTGCACCGAGCGCTGCACGTTGTGCCACTTCTCCAGGCCAAACAGCCCCACGCGGAAAGTGCGGAAGTCGGCCGGCTCGTCACACTGCAGGGGCACGCCCGCGGCGGTTTGCAGGCCGAGGGCCAGGAACTTCTTGCTGTTCTGGATGTCGGGGTCGGTGGTGTAGCTCACCACCACACCCGGGGCCTGGAAGCCTTCAGCCGCCACGCTGGGGTAGCCGTGCTTCACCATCAGAGCGCGCACCTGCGCACCCAGATTGACCTGCTCTTGTCGCACCTTCTCATAGCCGTAGGCTTCGGTTTCGGCCATGGCCTCGCGCAGGCGCACCAGGGCATCGGTGGGCATGGTGGAGTGGTAGGCATGACCGCCACCTTCATAGGCTTCCATGATCTGCAGCCACTTCTTCAGGTCCATGGCGAAAGTGCTGCTCTGGGTGGCGTCAATCGCCTGGCGGGCGCGCTCGCTGAGCATGACCATGGCACAGCAGGGTGAGCTGCTCCAGCCCTTTTGCGGCGCGCTGATCAGCACGTCCACACCCGTGGCCTTCATGTCCACCCACATGGCGCCCGAGGCGATGCAGTCCAGCACGAACAGGCCACCCACGGCGTGCACGGCATCGGCCACGGCCTTGAGGTAGTCGTCGGGCAGGATCATGCCGGCGGCGGTTTCCACGTGGGGCGCAAACACCAGGGCAGGCTTTTCGCGGGCGATGGTGGCCACGACCTCGTCGATGGGCGCAGGGACCCACGGCGCCTGAGGGCCCTCGGCGATGCGGCGGGCTTTGAGCACGGTGTGGCTGGCCGGGATGCGGCCCATGTCGAAGATCTGCGTCCAGCGGTAGCTGAACCAGCCGTTGCGGATGACCAGCACGTGCTGGTCTTGTGCAAACTGGCGAGCCACCGATTCCATGCCGAAGGTGCCGCTGCCCGGTACCAGCACGGCCGAGTGGGCGTTGTACACGCGCTTGAGCATGGCCGAGATGTCGGTCATCACGCCCTGAAAGCGCTTGGACATGTGGTTCAGGGCGCGGTCGGTGTAGACCACCGAGAATTCGAGCAGGCCGTCAGGGTCGATGTTGGAGAGCAGTCCGGGCATGGCAGCAAGGCTCAGGTCAGGACCTGAGCAGAAGGTCTAAGGTTGACCTTCAGACTAGCACAGGCCCTTGACGCCCGAATTGCAGGCTATCCCCTGCCCCGTCAGGGGATCAGCCCCCGCGCCGCACGCGCAGGATCTCATCCAGGATCAGCAGCGCCGCCCCCACCGAGATGGCCACATCGGCGATGTTGAACGAGGGGAAATGCCCGCCGTGGAACACCGGCTCCAGGAAGCGGAAGTGGAAATCCAGAAAATCCACCACGTAACCGTGGATGAGCCGGTCCACGACATTGCCCACCGCCCCGCCGATGATGAGCGTCAGCGCCCAGGCAAACAGGCGTTGCCCGCCATGCTGGCGCAGCATGTAGAGCATGAACCCCACGGCCACAAAGCCCAGCCCGATGAAGAACCAGCGCTGCCACCCCCCCGCCGTGGCCAGCATCGAAAACGCGGCGCCGTGGTTATGCACCCGCACCACGTTGAAGAACGAGAACACCTCGCGGCTATCGCCCAACTGGAAGTAGCCCACGATCAGCGTCTTGGTGAACTGGTCCAGCAAAATGATGATGGCCGCGATGCCCAGCCAAGGCAGCAGGCCATGGGAAGACGATGACTTCTTGCCAGCCATGATCAAGCGTGCTCTCGGTGCTCGCCGGCGCCGTGCAGGTTGCTGTCGCAACGGCCGCAGATCGTCGGGTGCTCAGGGTTGACACCCACGTCGTCGCGGTAGTGCCAGCAGCGCTCGCACTTCACGGCCTTGGAGGGATTGACCTCGATCTGGGTGGAGTGCCCCTCGGCCAGCTCGACGCTGGAGACGATGAGCACGAACTTCAGATCGTCGCCCAGACTGCGCAGGTCGGCCAGCAGGCGCTGGTCATCGGCGTTGATGGTGACGAACAGGTTGGCCTGCAGCGAAGCGCCCACCTCACCCCGGGTGCGCACGTCTTCGATCCGGCGGTTGACCTCTTCACGGAAGGCGCGGATGCGCGACCACTTGGCCAACAGCTCGGTGTCCTTGTCGGCCTCGCGGAAATCCCAGTAGGTTTCGGTGAAGATGGTGTCGGTCTGACCGTGGCCTGCGTTGAAGATCTTCCAGGCCTCTTCGGCCGTGAAGCTCAGGAAGGGCGCCATCCAGCGCAGCATGCCGTTCGTGATGTGCCACAGAGCGGTTTGCGCGGCGCGGCGGGCGTGGCTCTTGGCGGCGCTGGTGTACAGGCGGTCCTTGAGCACATCCAGGTAGAAGGCGCCCAGGTCTTCCGAGCAGTACACCTGCAGCTTGGCCACGACAGGGTGGAACTCATAACGCTCGTAGTGGGCCAGGATGTCTTCCTGCAGCTGCGAGGCACGGGCCAGGGCGTAGCGGTCGATTTCCAGCAGCTCGCTCAGAGGCACGGCGTCGGTCTTCGGGTTGAAATCGGACGTGTTGGCCAGCAAAAAGCGCAGCGTGTTGCGGATGCGGCGGTAGCCGTCCACCACGCGGGCCAGGATCTTGTCGTCGATGCCCAGGTCGCCCGAGTAGTCGGTCGAGGCCGCCCACAGGCGGATGATCTCGGCGCCCATCTTGTTGCTGATCTCTTGCGGCGCGACCACGTTGCCGACCGACTTCGACATCTTGCGGCCCTGGCCGTCCACGGTGAAGCCGTGGGTCAGCAGGCCCTTGTAGGGCGCGCGGCCATAGATGGCGCACGCCGCCAGCAGCGAGCTGTGGAACCAGCCGCGGTGCTGGTCGTGGCCTTCCAGGTAAAGGTCGGCCTCGGGGCCATCGGCGTGGCCAGCCAGCGCGTGGCTGCCGCGCTCGCTGTTGAGCACGTGGAAGAAGGTGGTGCCCGAGTCAAACCACACGTCCAGGATGTCGGTGGACTTGCTGTACTCGGCCGCCTGCTCACCCAGCCACTCGGCCGGGTCCAGCTTGGCCCAGGCCTCGACGCCGCCTTGCTCCACCAGCGCGGCGGCGCGGTCCATGAGCGCCAGCGTGTCGGGGTGCAGCTCGCCCGTCACCTTGTGCAGGAAGAAGGGCAGCGGCACGCCCCAGTTGCGCTGGCGGCTGATGCACCAGTCGGGCCGGTTGGCGATCATGTCGCGCAGGCGGGCGCGGCCATTCTCGGGGTAGAAGGTGGTCTGGTCGATGGCATCCAGTGCCGTCTGGCGCAAGGTCTTGGGGGCCTTGTCAACGGTGAACACGCCCTCGCCTTCATCCATGCGCACGAACCACTGGGCTGCAGCGCGGTAGATCACCGGCGTTTTGTGGCGCCAGCAGTGCGGGTAGCTGTGGGTGATCTCTTTGGTGGCCAGCAGGCGGCCGGCGTTGTTCAGCGCCTCCAGGATCACCGGCACAGCCTTCCAGATGTGCTGACCGCCAAACAGGGGCAGATCGGCTTCGTAGACGCCGTTGCCCTGCACTGGGTTGAGGATGTCGTCGAACTTCAGGCCGTGGGCGATGCAGCTGTTGAAGTCGTCCACGCCATAGGCGGGCGCGGCGTGCACGATGCCCGTGCCGTCGTCGGCGCTGACGTAGTCGGCCAGGTAGACGGGGCTCATGCGGTTGTAGCCGTCATGGACATGCGCCAGGGGGTGCTTGAACTTCAGGCCCTCCAGCTTGGCGCCGGGGGTGGTGGCCAACACCTTGACCTGATCGGGCTCGAAGCCGTAGCGTCCGCAAGCCTTCTCGACCAGGCTTTCGGCCAGCACCAGCAGGCCCTTGGGGGTGTCGACCAGGGCGTAGCTGAGCTCAGCGTGCATGTTCAGCGCCTGGTTGGCCGGGATGGTCCACGCGGTGGTGGTCCAGATCACGGTGAAGGCTTCCTTGGGCAGCGAGGTCAGGCCGAAGGCGGCGGCTAGCTTGTCGGGCTCGGCACAGGGGAAGGCCACATCCAGCGTGCTGGACTTCTTGTCCATGTACTCGATCTCGAACTCGGCCAGCGACGAGCCGCAGTCAAAGCACCAGTACACGGGCTTGAGGCCGCGGTACACAAAGCCACGCTCCATGATCTTCTTGAGCGCGCGGATCTCGTTGGCCTCGTTGCCGAAGTCCATGGTGCGGTAGGGGTGCGACCAGTCACCCAGCACGCCCAAGCGCTTGAAGTCCACCCGCTGGCCGTCGATCTGCTCGGCGGCATAGACGCGGGCCTTGGCCTGCACGTCGTCGCGGCTCAGGTTGCGGCCAAAGGTCTTCTCGATCTGGTTTTCGATGGGCAGGCCGTGGCAGTCCCAGCCGGGCACGTAGATGGCGTCAAAACCGGCCAGTTGGCGGGCCTTGACGATCATGTCCTTGAGGATCTTGTTGACGGCGTGGCCGATGTGGATGTTGCCGTTGGCATAGGGCGGACCATCGTGCAGCACGAACTTCTTCGCGCCCTGGCGGGCTGCACGCAGCTTGCCGTAGAGGTCGCTGGCCTCCCACTCGGCCACCCAGCCCGGCTCGCGCTTGGGCAGGTCGCCGCGCATCGGGAAGGGGGTGTCGGGCATGTTCAGCGTGGCCCGGTACTTGGACTCGGGGGCCGCGTCGGCAGGCTTGGCGCCGCCCTTCTTGGGGTTGGCTTGGTGGTCTTGGCTCATGGCAGTTCTCGGCAAAGACCGGCTCGGGGGCCGGACTTCAGGAATTTTGGGGCTGTGGTCAGGATGCAGGCCACCGGGCAGGCACACAGGCCCGGTGGCGAGGGCTGCTCAGGCGCCACGCGGCGGCCGAGCATCATGCGAGCGTCAAATTCGGTCGCGCGTGGTCTGGCGGCGCTGCGCCTGGAAAAAGGCCTTCGCGTCAGCGATGTCCTTGTGAATGGCGGCCTGCAACGCCTCCAGCCCGTCGTAGCGGGCTTCGTCTCGGAGTTTGTGCAGCAGTTCCACGCGCACGATTTTACCGTAGCCCCCTTCGGTGCCCAGATCAGCGGGCCAATCGAAGCAATGCACCTCCAGCAGCACCCGACCGGCTTCGGTCACCGTGGGGCGCACACCCAAGCTGGCCACGCCCTCCAGAGGTTGATCGGCCAGACCGTGGGTACGCACCACGAAGATGCCGGTGGTGGCAGGCTTTTCGTGCCCGAAACGCACGTTGAGGGTGCGGCAATCCAGGCTGCGGCCCAGCTTCTGGCCGTGCACCACGTGGCCGCTCACAGTGTACGGGCGCCCCAGCAGGGTGGCCACTTGGGCCATGTCGCCGGCGGTCAGCGCTTCGCGCACCACCGACGACGACACCCTCAGGCCCCGCACCTCGTAGCTCATCATGCGGGCCACCTCAAAGCCCTGGGCCTGCCCGGCGGCGTCCAGCATGGCGTAGTCGCCTGCCCGCTTGGCGCCAAAACGGAAGTCGTCACCCACCAGCACGTAGCGGGCGCGCAGACCCTCGACGATGACCTGCTGCACGAAGGCCTCGGGGCTGAGCGCGGCCAAGCGGGCATCAAACGGCAGGATGACCACCTGATCAACCCCGCAGCGCTCCAGCTCGGACAGCTTGTCGCGCAGCGTGGCGATGCGGGCCGGCGCCAGTTCGGGCTTGCCGGCCAGGGCCGCGAAGTAATCGCGTGGGTGGGGCTCGAAGGTGAGCACGGTGGCGGGCACGCCTCGGTGCAGCGCCTCGTTGCGCAAAAGGGCCAGCATGGCCTGGTGCCCACGGTGAACGCCGTCGAAATTGCCGATCGTCAGGGCACAGGCCGGCGCCAATGCCGCATGGTGGAAACCGCGAAAGACTTGCATGGTGCGCGAATTATCGACCGGAACCTGCCCCTGGGCGCTCAAGGCAGCACGATGGCGGGGTCGTCAATCCAGCGCCATTGTCCGGCGGGCATGTCGTCTGGCAGGGTCAGGCGGCCAATCCGGCTGCGGTGCAGGGTGTCGACCCGGTTGCCCACCGCCGCCACCATGCGCTTGACCTGGTGGTACTTGCCCTGCAGCAGGGTCAGGCGCAGGTGCAGGGTGTCGGCCTCGGCGCCAGCGCCTTCGGGCAGCACCCGCTCGGCGGCTGCGGCCGCCACCGGCTCGGGGTCGTCGTCCAGCACCACGCCCTTGAGCAGCTTGTCGCACATGGCCTTGGTCACCGGGTGCTTGCAGCCCACTTCGTACACCTTGGGCACGTTCTTCTTCGGCGAGGTGAGCTGGTGCAGCAAAGGGCCATCGTCGGTCATCAGCAGCAGGCCGGTGGTGTCTTGATCCAGCCGCCCCACGGGCTGCAGGCCCCGGCGACGCAGCGGCGGCGGCAGCAGGTTGTGCACGCCCGGCCAGGCTCCGGGCTTGAGCGAGCACTCGTAGCCCGCCGGCTTGTGCAGCATGATCAGGGCACGCACATGGCTGACCCAGGGCTGGCCCTCGACCACCATGGCCAGCCCGTCGGCGGGGAACACGGCCTCGGGGTCATCGACCGTCTGGCCGTTGACCTGCACCAGGCCATGGAGGATGAGGCCATCGCAAGTGCGGCGCTCACCAAAACCCTGGTCGAACAGAATGTCGCACAGGTGCTGGTGCCCAGCGGGCAATCGGGACTTCTTGGCCATGGGCAAATGCGTTGAGAGCCTGCAGGCGGATCAGTACCGCCGGCTGAGCTTGAGGGTGTCGTTCTGCCGGTTCATCTGGAACCGATTCAGGAAGCTGTTGCCCAGGAGGATGTGGGGCATGGGCTGAGGCAGCACGGCCGCCGCCACGTCAAACACCTCAACATCCTGGATGCGCACCGAGCGCAGGGTGATGCGGTGCCCCTTGACGATGCCATTGGCGGTGCTGGCGTACATGGGCTCGCCCGACTCGAACTTCAGACCCAGACGACGCGCCTCATCGGCGCTCATGGCGATCGAGGTGGCCCCCGTGTCCACCATGAACACGGTGCTGCGCCCGTTGATGCTGCCCTGGGCCATGAAGTGGCCACCGGTGCTGGCCGACAGCACAATCTCGGTGCCACCGCCCGAGCCACCGCTGCCCCCCACGCTGACGGGCGCCGAGCCCATCACCACGGTGCTGCGCTGGCCCTGAACCTCGATCACGGCCCGGTCGCCCTGCACGCTGATGACCTTGACCCCTTGGTGGGTGTCGCCCGCCGCCAGGGCCTTGGGGGCGCCGCCATTGACGATCAGCAGAGCCTTGCTGCCCATGCTGCCACTCATGGCCACACTGGTCGCCTGCAACGAGCCTGCGGCCAGCCCCAGGGCCAACACCAGGCTGGTGGGCAGCCAGGAAGCCGATGAACGAATGTGCGCCATGCGAGGGTCTCCGGGGTCAGTCTGGGCGGTCAAGCCAGGCCCGCTCAATCGCGGAAGTTGTCGAACGAGAAGGGATGATCGGGCAAATCCTTGCGGATGAGGGCCATGGCGGCTTGGAGGTCGTCGCGCTTGTTGCCCGTGATGCGCACATCTTCACCCTGAATGCTGGCATTGACTTTCATCTTGCTGTCTTTGATGACCTTGACGATCTTCTTGGCCAGCTCAGCCTCGATGCCGGACTTGATGGTGACGACCTGCTTGACCCTGTCACCGCCGATTTTCTCAACCTTGCCCACATCCATGAAACGGATGTCGACCTTTTGCTTGGTGAGCTTGCTGACCAGCACGTCACGCACCTGATCGATCTGGAAATCGCTGTCGCCGTAGATGATGACCTGCTTTTCTTTCTTCTTGAACTCCAGCGCGGCACTGGTGCCCTTGAAGTCAAAACGGGTGCCAACTTCCTTCATGGCGGTGTCGACGGCATTGCCGACGGATTCCAGATTAGGGTCGAGCTTGGTGTCAAAGCTGGGCATGGGTTCTCCTTTGTCTGCGAAAATTCTGCCATGCCCACCTCGCCTGCTGCTTCCGCCCCGTCAGTTTCTGTCGATCTGCTCATCGAGCGGGGCGCCAGCCTGCGTGCCTGCAACACCTTCGGGCTGCCCGCCAACGCCCACACCCTGGTACGGGTGCGCAGCGCGGCCGACGTGCGGCGGGTGGTGAACCATCCGGAGTTGGGGCGCGCCCCCAAGTTCATCCTGGGGGGAGGCAGCAACCTGGTGTTGACGCAGGATGTGCACGCTTGCGTACTGAAGATGGAAATTGAGGGCATTCGCCTGCTGGACACCCGAGACGACGCCTGGATCGTGGAAGCGGGCGCGGGCGTGGGCTGGCACGCGCTGGTGCAGTGGTGCCTGGACCACGACCTGCCCGGCCTGGAGAACATGGCCCTGATCCCTGGAACGGTCGGTGCCGCGCCCGTGCAAAACATCGGCGCCTACGGAGTGGAGCTCAAAGACCGCTTCGAGTCGCTGGATGCCGTCGATCTGATCACCGGCCGCATGGTGACGTTGGACGCCACCCAATGCCGCTTTGGCTACCGCGACAGCATCTTCAAGCAGGCCCTGGCGGGCAAGAGCGTGATCACCACCGTCAGGCTGCGACTGCCCCGCCCCTGGCAGCCCGTGCTGGGTTACCTGGAACTGGAACGCAAGGTGGCCGAGACCGGCATCACCGAGCCCTCCGCCCGGCAGATTTTTGAATGGGTGTGCGCCATCCGCCGGGCCAAGCTGCCTGATCCAGCCGTGATTGGCAACGCCGGCAGCTTCTTCAAGAACCCCGTGGTGACGGCCGAACAGTGCCGCGACATCATCGGCCGCGACCCGCATGTGGTGCACTACCCGCTGGACGACGGCAGCTTCAAGCTGGCCGCCGGCTGGCTGATCGACGCCTGCGGCTGGAAGGGCAAATCCATCGGCCGGGCAGGCGTGTACGAAAAGCAAGCGTTGGTGCTGGTCAACCGGGGTGGCGCCAGCGGGGCCGAGGTGGTCACCCTGGCCCGCGCCATCCAGGAAAGCGTCTATGGGCGCTTCGGCATCCGGCTGGAGCCCGAGCCCGTGGTGGTGTGAGCCCGCCAAAGTGCCTGGCCGAGATACCGTTGGCACAGTGCGGCGCCCCCAAAGAGTGATCGGCAGGCAGGCCATGCCTCGGCCACGCTCATCCAACACAAAGGGCGCCCGAGGGCGCCCTTGTTGCTGTACCGGGCTGACCGCGCGTCAGCCGCCTTCACATCAGCCAAAATGGCAGATGTAGTGGTAGGGCTCGCCCTCCACCTTGATCTCGAACGACGAGTTGCCGGGCACGTTGTAGCTTTGGCCCGGACCGTAGGTCTTCCACTCGTCCGAGCCCGCCATCTTGACCGTGCACTGGCCAGCCACGGTTTCCATGATCTCGGGCGCGCCGGTGTTGAAGGTCAGCGTGGCGGGCAGGATGACGCCCACGGATTTGCGGGTGCCATCGGCCAGGGTGACGGTGTGCGAGACGCACTTGCCATCAAAGTACACGTTGGCCTGCGTGTTGACGGTGCCGGCCAGGGTGGTGGTGCTCATGCTTGAAACTCCTTGAAATCGATCACTTGGCCTTGGCGGCCTTGGGGCCCTTCGGAGCCGCGGCAGGCTTGGCCACGGCCTTCTTGGCGGCAGGCTTCTTGGCCGCAGACTTGGCGCGGGCCAAAGCCGCACGCTTGGCCTTCACGTTGGCACCGATGCGCAGGCGCAGGGCGTTCAGCTTGATGAAGCCAGCCGCGTCGGCCTGGTTGTAGGCGCCGCCGTCGTCGTCGAAGGTGGAGATTTGCGGGTCGAACAGGCTGTCGGTGGCCGACTCGCGACCCACGCACATGATGGTGCCCTTGTACAGCTTGAGCTTGACGGTGCCGTTCACGGTGGCCTGCGAGGCATCGATCAGGCCTTGCAGCAGCTCGCGCTCGGGGCTGAACCAGTAGCCGTTGTAGACCAGACGGGCATAACGCGGCATCAGGTCGTCCTTCAGGGCCAGCACTTCGCGGTCCAGGGTGATGGACTCGATGGCGCGGTGGCCGGTCAGCAGGATGGTGCCGCCCGGGGTTTCGTAGCAGCCACGGCTCTTCATGCCCACGTAGCGGTTCTCGACCTTGTCCAGGCGGCCGATGCCGTGCTTGCCGCCCAGCTCGTTCAGCTTGGTCAGCACTTGCGCGGGCGACATCTTCACGCCGTTGATGGCGACCACGTCACCCTTGGCATAGGTCAGCTCGATCACTTCGGGCTTGTTGGGGGCCTTCTCGGGCGACACGGTCAGGCGCCACATATTGGCTTCGGGCTCGAAGTTCGGATCTTCCAGCACGCCGCCTTCGTAGCTGATGTGCAGCAGGTTGGCGTCCATCGAGTAGGGGGCGCCGCCCTTGCGCTTCTTGAAGTCCACGGGGATGCCGTGCTTGTCGGCATAGGCCAGCAGCTTTTCACGCGAAAGCAGGTCCCACTCGCGCCACGGCGCGATCACCTTGACGCCAGGCATCAGCGCGTAGGCACCAAGCTCGAAGCGGACCTGGTCATTGCCCTTGCCGGTGGCACCGTGCGAGATGGCGTCGGCCTTGCTCTTTTTGGCGATCTCGACCAGGCGCTTGGCGATCAGCGGACGGGCAATCGAGGTGCCCAGCAGGTATTCGCCTTCGTACAGCGCGTTGGCGCGGAACATGGGGAACACGAAGTCGCGCACGAACTCTTCGCGCAGGTCTTCGATGTGGATGTTCTCGGGCTTGATGCCCATCTTCAGCGCTTTGGCGCGTGCGGGTTCGATCTCTTCGCCCTGGCCGATGTCAGCCGTGAAGGTGACGACTTCACAGCCGTACTCGTCTTGCAGCCACTTCAGGATGATGGAGGTGTCCAGGCCGCCGGAGTAGGCCAGCACGACCTTCTTCACGCCGGAGCCGGCCTTCTGGGCCACGGCAGGGGCAGCAACAGGCGCCGCAGCGGCGACCTTGACAGGCTTGGTGGCCTTGGTGACTGGAGAGGCCTTCGTGGATTTGGACATGGTCAGGCAGAGGTGAAGAACAAAACTTCGAATTCTAGTCTCCCGTGGGCAGCTTATTGCTCCGGCACGGTTTTGTCTTGAGTCCCCGGCCTTCCTCGCATGCACAGAGCGCTGCGTGGGAGACAAAACATCTTCGTGCCGGATCAATAGGGCAGCGAAGGCGGGGGAGGTCGCCAAGCCGATGGGTGGAGAATGACCCGGTTTCACCTTGTAGCAACTTCCCCACCCCAGGGGGGATGATCGGGCGGGGCTCGGCCTCTAGACTTCGTGCGTTCCAAATATCAACGCAGGAAGACCCATGAGCACACCGCAGCCCTTGAGCGGCATGCTGGCGCACCCCTTGCTGGCACCCTGGCTGCAGTGGCTGAGCGAGACCCGGCTGTACCAGCTGGAGGCGGTGGGCTCAGGCGCTGGGGACGCGGCGTTTCAAGACGCGCTGAGC
>JBKBMV010000020.1:0-48456 GCA_046295615.1 Aquabacterium sp. | reverse complement strand
ACCTCGACCGCTGGGGCTGCCTGCTGCGCTACATCAGCGACCGCATCGCGCCAGTCATCGGCCCGCCAAGACCCCCAACAGGGCTGCCAGCGGCGGGGTAACTGCCGGATTTAGGGTCAGTCAGTGTGAACCTGCAGCGAGGCTTCTGAGCGCACGGATTGCGGTGTGCTGGTCAACAGGCCAAACAGATTGCGCGGGTCTTCCAGCTGAGGCATGAGGGGCCAGGGGCGGCCCAGTTGGTGGGCCAGGGCCGCCGCGTGCAGGTAGCGCAAGGTGCTGAAGTCCTCCAGCGCAAAGCCCACGGAATCGAACACCGTGATCTCGTCAGCGCGCTGACGGCCGGGGTGCTTTCCAGCCAGCACCCGCCACAGTTCCACACACGGGAAGTCAGGCGGCATGTGCTGCAGCTCACCTTCGAGGCGGCTTTGCGGCTCAAACTCCACGAACACGCTCGAGGCCTGCAGCACCGCCGGGGCCAGCTCGGTTTTGCCCGGGCAATCGCCACCGATGGCATTGAGGTGCATGCCGGGCCGCAGCCATTCGGCCTGCACGATGGTGGCCAGCCGCTTGTCGGCCGTGGCGGTGGTGACGATGTCGGCCCCGGTCATGGCCTCAGCCACGCTGGTGCACGCCTGCACGCGCAGGCCGGTGCCCTGCAGGTGGCGCACCAGGCGCTGTGTGGCGCTGGCATCCACATCGAACGCGCGCACCGTGTCGATGCCCATCAGGTGGTGAAAGGCCAGGGCCTGAAACTCGCTTTGGGCGCCGTTGCCAATCAAGGCCATGACGCGGCTGTCAGGCCGTGCCAGCGCGCGGGCAGCCAACACCGACGTGGCCGCGGTGCGCAGGGCCGTGCCCAGGGTGAGGTCGCTGATCAGCAGGGGCAGGCCCGTGTGCACCTCGGCCAAGGCCCCAAAGGCCATGACGGTGGACAGCCCGAGGCGCACATTGCCCGGATGGCCATTGACGTACTTGAAGCTGTAGAGCTGGCCATCCGAGATGGGCATCAGCTCGATGACGCCGACGGCTGAGTGGTGGGCCACCCGAGGGCACTTGTCAAAGTCGGGCCAACGCTGGAAGTCTTCGTCGAGACAGCGCACGAGTCCAGCCAGCGTGTCAGGCAGGCCTTGCTGGCTGACGAGCCCGGCCACGTCGGCCACGCTCAGGAACAGTGGATGGGCGCGTGTCATGGCACAACCTCCTTCCTGAGCCCAGTATGGCAGCACCGGGCCACGGTGGGTACAGGCGGGGCACCCGCCCTGCCGCCATCAGTGACTTAGTGCTCAGCCCAGGCCTTCCAGCGCAAACACGCTCCCCTGGCCGAGCGCACTGCGCACCGTGATCTGGGCGCCCAGGTAGCCCGCCTGGGCACGCACGATGGCCAGGCCCAGGCCATGGCTGTCGCTGGACTGGCGGTCATCAAAGCTGCGGTAAGCCTCGAACAGCTGAGGCAGGCGATCAGGGGCAATCCCCTGCCCGTTATCTCGGATTTCGAGGCGTACGCCGGTGCGCTGGTGGCGCACGGCCACCAGCACGCGGGTGGCCTGGGCGTGCTTCAGCGCATTGCCCAGCAGGTTCTGAATCATCGAGTCGAGCATCCGTACGTCGGTGGTCAGCATCACGGGTGGCCCGGTTCGCACGCGCAGGTCGACACCGCGGCACTGTGCATCGGGGCCTGCCAGCTCGACCATGCGATACAAGCGCTCGTTCAGGTTCACTTCACTCAGGTGCACAGGGGCCGTGCCCGATTCCAGCCGCGACAACTCCAGCAGGCGGGTGATCTGGCTGTGGATGTCCCCTGCGGCCGTTTCGATCTTCAGCACCGTGTCGCGTAAACGGTCTTCGCCCATCGTCAGCAGCTCGCTGCGCTTGAGAAAGCCGGTGTACAGGCTGATGGCGCGCACCGGCTGCTTGAGGTCATGGCTGACACCCGCCAGAAACAAGCCCTTGATGCGCGCTGCGTTCTCGGCCTCGGCCTTGCGCACGGTGAGGTCATCGATGAGTTGCTGCTTTTCGAAGCGCAAGCGGATGTTCTCGCGGTGCACGCGGTGGGTGGCGTGGGCATAGTTGGCCATGGCCCCCAGGTAAAGCGCGGACATGGCGGCCAGCGTCAAGCGCTCAGCGCCCCCGGCCAGCACCATCACCACCAGGTAGGGCGCCAACAGCGGCAGCACAAAGGTATAGAACGCCGGCAAGTGGATGGACAGGGGTGTGACCGACACGCCAATCAGGCCCGCCACGATAGAGCCCCCCACCAGTGGCGTCAGGGGCTGGGCGGGATCGACATACAGCCACACGAAGGCCCCCCATGTGAGGCCTGAGGCCAGCGACGACCACGTGTACGCCCTCAACACCGCCGCATGGCGCTGATGGGTCTCCAGGCGGGGGCGGGTGTGCCACATGAAGCCTTCGCGCGCCAGGTTGGCCAGCACACTGAAGGCCAGCCAGGCCAGGATCTGTGCGTTGGCCACACGACCATGCATGAGCCACGCACACAACAGGGTCAGCATGGCCACCCCAGCCAGTGGAAAGTGCAGATCGAACGCAAAGTGCCGAGCAAACGCTCGCTGCTCGTAGGTGGTCAGCTCCGATTCGGCGGCATCCATGGCGGGGCATCAGGCTGGAAGAATTGCACTATGCCACCCATCCAGGGGTGCTGGCTCTACGCCCTGATGCGTAGGCCACCTGCACCTCTACGCACGGGGGCGAATGGTCAAGCGGCGTGGCGGTTCCTACGATTCAACACAAGCACGGTCGTGCTTTCAACCACTGGATCAACTTCAATCAGGAACCGCTCATGCGCTCGCACATCATCGCTGCCCTCGCCACCTTGCTGTTGGCCAACGCCGCACACGCCGGCGGCCCCGTGGCCGTTTGCGAAACGGGCTTTGCCATCAAGACCCTGGCTGGCAACAAAGCCGCCTGCGTGAAAACGCAAAACGTGGAAGACGACATCGGCGCCCGCAAATGTGCGGCCGACGGCAAGCGGACGTCGACCGAAGCCAGCGATGGTGGCGACATGTGCCAGGGCACGGCCACACCGCTGAACTCGATGCTGGTGGGCCCGGCCCTGGACTGCAAGCTCAGCCACGGTCTGGATGCACGCAACAAGCTGGTACGCAATGGCCAGGATCGCTGCGTGAAGACGGTGCGGCGTGAAGTGCGGGGTGACATCTCTGTGCGTAACGAGTGAGCCACTGACACCAGCCACCCACGGAGGACGCCATGAATGCCCTGCCCCTGGTCGCCCTGGCCAGCCTGCTGTGGCTGGCTGGTTGCGGCAGCCAACCGACCCAGCAGGCTCAGGTGCGGTCACAGCTCAACCCCGTCGACCGAGGCGGGCGGGCGGTGACCAATTTCACCCCTGCGCTGCGCTGCATGGACGACATGCTGTTCCAGCAGGGCGTGCGGGACGTCAGTCTGATGATGGAAGAGCTGCGCGATGCCACGCAGAAGGTGCCGGTGTCTGCGCGAGACATGATGACATCGGCCATCTCGGACATGACGCGGCGCTCGCGTGCGGTGCGGCTGTCGGTGTTTGGCAGCGATCAGCAGAACCTGATGCAGCTGCTGCAGCAGGCGCAGAAGCAGTCGGCCTTTGCGGTGGTGCCTCGCTACAGCCTGCGCGGCACCATCAGCCAGATGGACGACAGCGTGGAGCGACGTGGCGGCTCGGTAGGGCTGAGCCTGCCCGAGCGGCTGTTCGGTGTTCGCTTTGGCGCAGACACCCGCTTTTCAGTGTTGGGTTTTGATGCCGCGCTGGTGGACAACGAGAGCATGACCTTGCTGCCCGGCGTGTCATCGAAGAACCTCACCGTGCTGGCCAGCCGCGATGCCAATGCCGGCGATGGCGAAGCCCGGCTCACCAATCCAGGGCTGGACGTGGTGTTCTCGTTTTCGGCCAACCGGTCAGAAGGGCCTTCACAAGCCGCGCGGAACATGGTGGAGCTGGCGGCCATTGAGCTGGTTGGCAAGCTCACACGCCTGCCCTACTGGCAATGCCTGAACGTGGCTGACGATGACCCTGAAGTGCTGCGCGAGCTGGAAGACTGGTTTGTGTCCATGGACGACCAGGAACTGGTTCGCTTTCAGCAAGAGCGCTTGCGAGACCGGCGCTTTTATGACGGCGCCATCGACGGCGTGCGCAGCGCAGCGTTCAATCGAGCCCTGGGCCGTTACCGCGTCCCAATGACGAGGCTCGACGGCCAAGCCCGGTGGTACGGCACTGTCGTCAGGCATGGCGGGAGGCCAGTCGGCCCAGCAGCATGTCGGCGTGACTCAGAAAGCCCCGTAAACCCGCGTAAACCTGTTGGGCCTTGACCAGATCGTAGGTTTGCGCCGTGATGTTGCGCATCTGGCGAAAGCCGAACCAGGCCTCGACGTCGCCAATCAGGCCTTTTTCAGCAGCCATGCGCAGCAGATCGCGAAAGCTGGCTTGATCGATATCGACAGGCGTGTCGGCCTCGGCTTACAGTTGGCGGCGCAACATCTTGACGCTGACTTCATACATGAACTCGAAGCTCTGAATCACGCCAGCCATCAAGGTCTGGCGGACCTTGGGATCTTGTCGCTCAAACCAAGCCGCATCATCGACCACCGAGAGCCCGTCACGCAAGGCAGCCGTGGCCTGTCGCAAGGATGTGAGGTCGAGGGTGCTCATGAACTCAACTGTGATCAAGCATCAATGTTCGTCGCCCGCAAGGCGTTGCTCTCGATGAAATCACGACGTGGTTCCACCTCGTCGCCCATGAGCATCGTGAACACCCGATCGGCCTCGATCGCGTCTTCAATCTGCACGCGCAGCAGGCGGCGCACGTTCGGGTCCATCGTGGTTTCCCACAGTTGCTCGGGGTTCATCTCGCCCAGGCCCTTGTAGCGCTGGCGGCTCACGCTGTTTTCGGCCTGGGTGATGAGCCAGGCCATGGCAGCGCGGAAATCGGCCACCTTGGCTTCTTTGGCCTTCTCGCCTTCACCACGGCGCACGATGGCCTCGGGCGTCAGCAGACCATTGAAGGTGGCGCCGGCCTTGGCCAGGGCCTCGTAGTCGGCGCCGTGCACGAAGTCGGCATTGATGATGCTGTACTTGGTGTTGCCGTGGAAGATGCGGCTGATGCGCAGGATGTACTTGTCGCTGCGGGCGTCGAACTCGGCCGTCACTTCGGCGTTGCGGAGCGCGGCCTTCAAGGCCGTGGCGCTTTGTTCAGCGTCTTCCAGCGTGTCCAGGTTCAGCGTCAGGCCGTTGGCGATCGCGCGCAGGGCCTCGATGTCCATCCAGTTGCCCAGGCGCTCCACCACGGCGTTGGCCTTCACGTAGGCAGCGGCCAGTTCGCTGAGCTGTTCGCCCGCGATGGCGGGCTTGCCCTGGCCGGGTTCCACCACCGCGCCGTCCAGCGCCACGCGCATCAGGTACTCGTCCAGTGCGCCCGCGTCTTTCAGGTACTGCTCTTGTTTGCCGTGTTTGACCTTGTACAGCGGCGGCTGCGCGATGTAGATGTGGCCACGCTCCACCAGCTCCGGCATCTGGCGGAAGAAGAAGGTCAACAGCAGGGTGCGGATGTGGGCGCCGTCCACGTCCGCGTCGGTCATGATGATGATGCGGTGGTAGCGCAGCTTGTCGGGGTTGAAGTCGTCGGTGCCCGCACCGCGCCCTATGCCCGTGCCCAGGGCCGTGATCAGCGTGAGGATTTCGTTGCTGGTCAGCAGCTTTTCGTAGCGGGCCTTCTCGACGTTCAGGATCTTGCCGCGCAACGGCAGGATGGCCTGGAACTTCCGGTCGCGGCCCTGCTTGGCGGAGCCCCCTGCGGAGTCGCCCTCCACGATGTAGATCTCGCTCAGGGCGGGGTCTTTTTCCTGGCAGTCGGCGAGCTTGCCGGGCAGGCCCAGGCCATCGAGCACGCCCTTGCGGCGTGTCATTTCGCGGGCCTTGCGGGCGGCTTCACGGGCGCGGGCGGCTTCAATGATCTTGTTGCAGATGATCTTGGCGTCGGTGGGGTTCTCCAGCAGCCAGTCGGTGAGCTTGCTGGCCACGATTTCTTCGACCGGGCCGCGCACTTCGCTGGACACCAGCTTGTCCTTGGTCTGGCTGGAGAACTTGGGCTCGGGCACCTTCACCGAGATCACGCAGGCCAGGCCTTCGCGCATGTCGTCGCCGCCCACATCCACCTTGGCCTTCTTGGCCAGCTCGTTGTCTTCGATGTACTTGTTGATGACGCGGGTCATCGCTGCGCGCAGGCCCGTGAGGTGGGTGCCACCGTCGCGCTGCGGGATGTTGTTGGTGAAACAGAGCACGTTCTCGTTGTAGCTCTCGTTCCACTGCATGGCCACTTCCACACCGACGTTGGTGCCGTTCTCGGACACCTTGTCGCCTTGTGCATGGAAGATGTTGGGGTTGAGGATGTTCTTGCCCTTGTTGATGAACTCCACAAAGCCCTTGACGCCACCGGCGTAGGCGAAGTTGTCTTCCTTGTTGTTGCGCTCGTCGATCAGGCGGATCTTGACGCCGTTGTTCAGGAAGGACAACTCACGCAGGCGCTTGGCCAGGATGTCGTAGTGGTACTCGTTGTTCTCTTTGAAGATCTCGGTATCGGGCAGGAAGTGCACCTCGGTGCCGCGCTTGTCGGTTTCGCCGATGATCTTCATCGGGCTGACTTCGACGCCATCGCGCACCTCGAGCACGCGGTCTTGCGGTACGCCCTGTTTGAACTCCAGATAATGCACAAGGCCATCACGACGCACCGTCAGGCGCAGCCACTTGCTCAGGCCGTTCACGCAGCTCACGCCCACGCCATGCAGGCCGCCCGATACCTTGTAGCTGTTCTGGTTGAACTTGCCGCCGGCGTGCAGCTCGGTCAAGGCGATCTCGGCCGCCGAACGCTTGGGCTCGTGCTTGTCGTCCATCTTCACCCCGGTGGGGATGCCACGGCCGTTGTCCACCACGCTGATGGAGTTGTCGGTGTGGATGGTGACGACGATGTCATCACAGTGACCAGCCAGGGCCTCGTCGATGGAGTTGTCGACCACCTCGAACACCAGGTGGTGCAGACCCGTGCCGTCGGACGTGTCACCGATGTACATGCCCGGGCGCTTGCGCACGGCCTCCAGGCCTTCGAGGATCTGGATGGAGCCTTCGCCATAGCCTGTGTCAGCCGGAGCGGCGGCAGGCACGTCAGGTTGCTGGTCAGGAGAAGGCGTCACGTCGCTCATGGAATGGCCCTGGGGAATGAAAAAGAGCCCCGACAGACTCGTCAGGGCTCTGGGATTTTAGCTTGGGAAATGATGTCTTCCCTGAGCGGCGTGGCCGTGGGCTTGCTGGGTCACGCTCAAATCCGCATCGGCATCACCACGTACTTGAAGCCTTCGTACTCGGGGTTGGTGATCAGGGCCGAGCTGTTGGCGTCTTGCAGGGACACGGTCACCATGTCCTGACCCATGTTGGACAGCACGTCCATCAGGTAGCTGACGTTGAAGCCAATCTCGAAGCTGTCGCCGCCGTAGTCGATTTCGATCTCTTCCTTGGCCTCTTCCTGCTCGGCGTTGCTCGAAGCGATGCTCATCAGGCCCGGGGCGATGTTCAGGCGCACACCCTTGAACTTGTCGGAGGTGAGGATGGCGGCCCGCTGCAGACTGGCCAGCAAGGTGGTGCGACCCAGGGTGATGTGGTGCTTGTGGTTCTTGGGGATGACGCGGTTGTAGTCGGGGAACTTGCCCTCGACCAGCTTGGTGACGAACTCCAGGCCGCCGAAGCTGAACTTGGCCTGGTTGCCGGCAAAGCGCATCTCGATGAGCTGTTCTTCTTCACCCTTGCCATCGTCCTTCAGCAGGCGCATGAGCTCCAACACGGTCTTGCGGGGCAGGATGACCTCCTGCTTGGGCATTTCGACCTCCAGGGTGGCCTGAGACAGCGCCAGGCGGTGTCCGTCGGTGGCCACCAGGGTCAGGGTATTGCCTTCGGCCACAAAGAGGATGCCGTTGAGGTAGTACCGGATGTCGTGCACGGCCATGGCGAAGTGCACCTGACCGATCAGCATCTTCAGCGTCTTCTGAGGCACGCTGAAGGCGGGGCCGAAGTCGGCAGCCTCTTGCACCAGGGGGAAGTCTTCTGCAGGCAACGTTTGCAGCGTGAAGCGGCTCTTGCCGCCCTGCAGGGTCAGCTTGTTTTGGTTGGCTGTCAGCGACACGGTCTGGTCGCTTGGCAGGCTCTTGAGGATGTCGCCCAGCTTCTTGGCGCCCACGGTGGTGGCGTAGCTGCCCTCATCACCATCAAACTGGGCCTTGGTGCGGATCTGGATCTCCAGGTCGCTGGTGATCAGTTCCAGTTCAGGGCCGTTTTTGCGGATCAGGACGTTGGCCAGGATCGGCAGTGTGTGGCGCCGCTCCACGATGCCACCCACAGACTGCAGGGCGGCGAGGATTTTTTCCTGGGCTGCTTTCAACACAATCATCTTAATCTTTCAAATTGGTCGTCGTGGTAGAGGGCGGCTTCTTCTGTGCACAACGCTATTTTGTCCTGATCCATCAAGGATTTAAGCCCCGGACAAGTCTGTGGATCGTACCCGGCTTCGTGATGGGGACAACAGACAACAACTTGGCGTGTTGGCCTCAGCCTGTGGACAAGCCGGTACTTGTTCTTTTGTTGTCCACAAGTTTGTACCTTGACAAGGGCGAAAAAAAGAGACCCGCAGGGGGTCTCGTGCGATCCGATGGGGCCTTGGCCGGGTGGCGTGGCGCCTGGACACATCGTGTTTGAAACCCTGGATCAGCCCTTCAACGTCTGCTCCAGCACGTGCAGTTGCTGGTTGAGTTCGCTGTCCTTGGCGCGGTCGCCGGCGATCTTGCGGCATGCGTGCAGCACGGTGGTGTGGTCGCGGCCCCCGAACAGCTCACCGATCTCGGGCAGGCTCTTCTGGGTCAGTTCCTTGGCCAGGTACATGGCGATCTGGCGCGGCTTGGCGATCGAGGCGGGACGCTTCTTGGAGTACATGTCCGCCACCTTGATCTTGTAGAAGTCGGCCACCGTTTTCTGGATGTTCTCCACCGAGATCTGCCGGTTCTGGATGGACAGCAGGTCTTTCAAGGCCTCACGGGCCAGGTGGATGGTGATCTCTTTGTGGCTGAACTTGGCAAAGGCCAGCACCTTGCGCAGCGCACCTTCGAGCTCACGCACGTTGGCGCGCACGTTCTTCGCCACGAAGAAGGCCACGTCTTCAGGCATGTCGATGCCTTCTTGCGCCGCCTTCTTGATCAGGATGGCCACGCGCATTTCCAGCTCGGGCGGCTCGATCGCCACCGTCAGGCCCGAATCAAAGCGCGAGGTCAGTCGCTCATCGATGTTGGCCAGACCCTTGGGGTAGGTGTCGGACGTCATGATGATGTGCGCCTTCTTGGCCAACAGCGCCTCGAAGGCGTTGAAAAACTCTTCCTGCGTGCGGTCTTTGCCGGCGAAGAACTGCACATCGTCGATCAGCAGCAGATCGAGGTTGTGGTACTTGGCCTTGAGCTCATCAAACGTCTTGCGCTGGTAGTTCTTGACCACGTCCGAGATGAACTGCTCGGCGTGCAGGTACAGGATGCGCGCGTCCGGCTTGTCGGCCAGCAGGGCGTTGCCCACGGCGTTCATCAAGTGGGTCTTGCCCAAGCCCACGCCGCCATAGATGAACAGCGGGTTGTACATCTGGCCGGGCGCACCGGCCACGTGCAGGGCGGCGGTGCGGGCCATCTGGTTGGCGCGGCCGGGCACCAGGTTGTCGAAAGTGAGGGCCGTGTTCAGGCCCATCACCTGAGGGGTGCGTTGCGCCTGACGGCGCTCGGATGAGGATGACTCATGGCGGTCGCCATGGCCCCTGCCCGGGTGCCCGTTGAACGACCCGCTTGAGGTGGTTTGAGCCGTCTGGGCGTTCGGAGGCAGGGCCCGTGCGGGCATGAGGGTGGGGCGCATCAAGCCGCCAGCACCCACGGGGGTGCCTGTCGGCATCGCCGGGGGCATGGACGAGGCCATGCGCGGCGCCAGGGCCACATCCAGGCGCACGGGGCCCGTCACCAGCTCGCCCAGGATGGCTTCCAGGCGCTGGCTGTACTGGGTGCGCACCCAGTCCAGCATGAAGCGGTTGGGCACCCGCACGGACAGCACGGTCACGCCATCTTGCTGGCTGCTCTGGGCTTCCGGCAAGGGCCGGATCCAGGTGTTGAACTGTTGTTCGGGCAGCTCGGTGGCCAGACGCTCACAGCAGCGTGACCACAGGTCGTGCAGCTCGGAGGCGTTCGGTGCGGGCAATTCGGCGGCACTCATGTTGTGGACAAGTCCTTCCTTGGGACGCGAATTCTAAGCCTGTTCAGCCGGCAGGGGACAGGGTTATCCACAGTTTTTGTACCCATGCTTGTGCCGTCTTTGTGCAGCCTTGATGCGGGTTGGTATTGACCCCTGATGGGAAAACTGTTGTAATTGCTGGTTCTGCCGGCCCTGAGGTTGTGGGTCAGGCCTAGTGAAAGACCATCATGAAGCGTACCTACCAACCCTCCAAAACCCGCCGCGCCCGCACCCACGGCTTTCTCGTTCGCATGAAGACCAAGGGTGGTCGCAAGGTGCTGAATGCCCGCCGCGCCAAGGGCCGCAAGCGTCTGGCCGTCTGATCGGTCAATACAGAGCGATGGCCTGGGCCGGCTGGCCCGGTGCTTCGGGCTCTTGCAGCCCCATCGCCTGTCGTGAACAAGGCCGGGCTTTGCCCGGCTTTGTCATGATCTGGCTGTCGTCTGGATGCGTGCCCGCCTGGGCTGCTGTGCCGTGAAACCCGCCAGTCTGAAATCGTCGGATTTCCAGAAGGCACTGGGCACCCGCCCCGTGTCTCGCACAGCGCATTTTGCGCTGCATGTGCTGTGGAATGCGCCGGCGGTGCCCGAGTTGTCAACAGCCGACCCGGCACCCGTGCCAGTGCTTGTGGATGACTCGGCTAACCGGCTGGGTCTTGTGCTGCCCAAGAAGCAGGCGCGACGGTCGGTGACCCGATCCTTGATCCGCCATCAGGCGCGCGAATCGGTGCGTCGTCATGGGGTCCACGCGTGTCAGCGCCTGGGCCCATCCGTCGTTTCGGCGGCGCCAGCACGTTCCGTTCAAGCCTGGGTGGTGCGCCTGACGCGGGGCTTTGACCGGCAGGACTATCCCAGTGCCGCCTCAGAGGCACTCAAGGCCGCTGTACGCGCCGAGCTGGACGAGCTGTGGGCGCGGGTGCGCCCGGCCAACTCATGATGCGCGTCCAGGCCTGCCGGCTGTGGCGCGCGCTGGGTCGCGGCGTCAACCGCGTGCTCATGGGGTTGGTGCGGGCTTACCGACTTTTGTTGAGCCCATGGCTGGGTTCGGCCTGTCGGTTCACGCCAACCTGTTCACAATACGCCCTGGTCGCTCTGGAGCGACACGGGCCGGCGGCCGGGTCGTACCTGGCCGCCCGTCGGATTTTGCGCTGTCACCCTTTGTGTGACGGTGGGCACGATCCTGTGCCAGAGTCTGCCCCCTGGGGCCGTTCGCGACTCTTTTCCCGTTTCTGTCAACCCACGTCGGATTCTTCTCGCCCATGATCAACAACGATATACGCCGTGTGCTGCTGTGGTCGGTGTTTGCCGTGTCACTGCTGATGCTGTGGGACGGCTGGCTGCGTCACACCGGGCATCCTTCGCTGTTCGAGCCGGCTGCCCCGGCTGCCGCGCCGGCGTCACAAGCCGCCAGTGGTGTGGCGGGCGCAGTGGCGTCTGTGCCTTCGGCAGCCACCAGCCTGGAGGGCACCCCCGGTGCCACGGCGTCGGCGCCTGCGGGCACCACCCCGGCGGTCACGCCCAGCGAAGTGCTGACCGTGAGCACCGACGTGTTGAAGGTGTCGATCGACACCCTGGGCGGCAGCGTGGTGCGCGCCGAGATGCTGCAGCACCGGGCCTCGGGTGAGGGCAGCGGCAACATGGTGTTGTTCGATCGCTCGGCCGCCAAAACGTATGTGGCCCAGTCGGGCCTGATTGGTCAGGCCAGTGGCGATGTGCCCAACCACCTGACACCGTTCAAGGCGGTGACCAGCGCGCGTGAACTGGCCAAGGGCCAGGATGCGTTGGTGCTGACCCTGGAATCCGACCCTGTGGGCGGCGTGGTGCTGCGTCGCACCTACACCTTCCCGCGTGGTGCTTACCTGGTGCAGGTGCGCCAGGAGGTGCTCAACCAGGGTGCGGCGGCCATCAGCCCTCAGCTGTATGTGCAACTGGTGCGTGATGGCTCGCTCATCCACGAAGGTCCGGACGTGTGGGGTGCGCCGCAGTCGTACACCGGTCCGGCGTTCTACACGCCCGAGGCCAAGTTCCAGAAGGTGGCGTTTGAAGACATCCAGAAGAACGATGCCGAGTTCCAAAAGACCTCTCAGGAGGGCTGGGTGGCCATGGTGCAGCATTACTTCACCTCGGTGTGGTTGAAGCCCGAGGCCATGGCCCGTGAGTTCTTTGCCCGTTCGCAACCCGGCAATCTGTATGCCGTGGGCATGCTCTTCCCGGTGGGTGAGGTGGCCCCGGGCGCATCGCGCAGCCTGGACACCCAGCTCTACATGGGCCCCCAGGAAGAGATGAAGCTCAAGGAGATCGCCGAAGGCCTGGAGCTGGTGAAGGACTATGGCTGGACCCATCTGCTGGCCAAGCCCTTGTTCTGGCTGCTGTTCCACATCCACAACCTGGTGGGTAACTGGGGCTGGGCCATCGTGTTGCTGGTGGTGCTGCTGAAGGCGGCCTTCTACACGCTGAATGCCAGCGCTTACCGCTCCATGGCCAAGATGAAGGCGCTGAACCCGCGCATCCAGGCTCTGCGCGAATCGTTGAAGGACAACCCGCAGCAGATGCAGCAGGAGATGCTGAAGATCTACCGCGAGGAAAAGGTCAACCCGATTGGCGGCTGCCTGCCCATCCTGATCCAGATCCCCGTGTTCATCGCCCTGTACTGGGTGCTGCTGTCGTCGGTCGAGATGCGCAATGCGCCCTGGATCGGCTGGATCACCGACCTGTCGATCAAGGATCCGTACTACGTGCTGCCGCTGCTGATGACGGCCTCGACGCTGTTGCAGACCTGGCTGAACCCGACGCCGCCGGATCCCCTCCAGGCCAAGCTGATGTGGATCATGCCGCTGATGTTCTCGGTGCTGTTCTTCTTCTTCCCGGCCGGCCTGGTGCTGTACTGGCTGACGAACAACCTCCTGTCCATCGCTCAGCAGTGGTACATCAACCGCAGCCTGGGCGTGGTGCACTGAACTGAAGGGCGTGACGATGCTGGGGCGCACCGAGCCCATCGTGGCGGTGGCCACGGCCCCGGGGCGGGGTGCGGTCGGCATCGTGCGGGTGTCGGGCCGAGGCCTGATGCCCTTGGCCCAGGCCGTGTGCGGGCGCGATCTGGCGCCCCGCGTGGCCACCTATGGGCCCTTCAAGGACGCCCGGGGTGAGGCGCTGGACCACGGGCTGGCGCTGTACTTTCCCGGGCCGCACAGCTACACCGGCGAGGACGTGCTGGAGTTGCAGGGCCATGGCGGCCCGGTGGTGATGCAGCTGCTGCTGGCGCGCTGCCTGGAGGCGGCCGCCGAGCCAGACCCGTCCACAGGCCGCGCCCGCTTGCCGGGTTTGCGCCTGGCCGAGCCCGGCGAGTTCACGCAGCGGGCGTTTCTGAACGACAAGATCGATCTGGCGCAGGCCGAAGCCATTGCCGACCTGATCGATGCCAGCACCGAGGCGGCAGCCCGGTCGGCCAGCCGCTCCCTGGGCGGTGCGTTCAGCAGAGAGATCGACGCCTTGCGCGAGCAGATGGTGCAGTTGCGCATGCTGGTGGAGGCCACGCTGGACTTTCCGGAAGAAGAGATCGACTTCCTGGAGAAGGCCGATGCCCGCGGCAAACTGGACCGGCTGGCCGAGGCGCTGGACGGCGTGTTGCGCCAGGCCCGGCAGGGCGTCTTGCTGCGCGAGGGCCTGCAGGTGGTGCTGGCGGGACAGCCCAATGCGGGCAAGAGTTCCTTGTTGAATGCGCTGGCGGGGGCCGAGCTGGCCATCGTCACGCCCATTGCTGGTACCACCCGCGACAAGGTGAGCGAAACCATCCAGATCGAAGGCGTGCCTCTGCACGTCATCGACACCGCAGGCTTGCGGGCTGACCACGAGGCCAGTGACGAGGTGGAGCGCATAGGCATGGCACGCAGCTGGGAGGCCATCGGCCAGGCGGACGCGGTGTTGTTTCTGCATGACCTGACCCGGTGGACCGAGCCGGTGTATGCCCAGGCCGACGCTGCCATTGCCCAGCGGCTGCCGGCCGGCGTGCCGGTGGTGCATGTGTTCAACAAGGCGGATGTGGCGGCGCAGAGCCCAGCGATCGGGGCTGACGTGCTGCAGCCTGCCGGGCCAGCCCTGAGCCTGTCGGCCCGTACGGGCGAGGGCTTGCAGGCCTTGCGGCAGACCTTGCTGACGCTGGCCGGCTGGCAGGCTGTGCCCGAGGGGCTGTTCATCGCGCGTCAGCGCCATGTGCAGGCGCTGCGCGAGGCGCGTGAGCATCTGGGCCTGGCCCAGGCCCATGCCGCCTTGAACGACGGTGCCCTGGATTTGCTGGCCGAAGAACTGCGCCTGGCGCATCAGGCCCTGGGCACCATCACCGGGGCGTTCTCGGCCGATGACCTTTTAGGTGAAATATTCACGCGTTTCTGCATTGGCAAGTGATCCGGGCGTCTTCGTCGTTCTTCGCAGGCTGAAAAGTCGTGAAATCGTTCCCCAAACCAGACGCCTTGGATTAAAGTCTCCGCTTTGCTTCTTCAAGAAGCAACGGTTGTCGGATGCGGTACAGGTGAGGCGAGGATGGATTCGACAGAACTGATTCAGGCCATACAGACGCTCAACACGGAAGACGCGTTCCGCGCTCGTCTGGATGCGCAGCAATGGCGGACGTTTTGCCAGTACCTGACGCGGCACGAACTGCGCTCGGGCGATCTGCTGGTGAAGCAGGCCGACCACGACCGCACGGTCTATTTTCTAGGGCAGGGCTCCTTGCAGGTGTTCGTCACCGGCAGTGCGCCGGGAGCGTCGCGCATTGCCATCTTGCGTCCGGGCGCCATCTGCGGCGAGCCCGGGCTGTTTTCGGATGCGCCCCGCATGGCCAACGTCGAGGCGATGACGCCGTGCGTGGTTTATGCCTTGCGCCTGCCTCGCTTTGAAGAGCTGGTGGCCCGGGTGCCGGCCGTGGCGGTGGAGGTGGTGCGTGCGGCCGGGGCCGTGATGGCCGTGCGCATGCGTGCCAATCTGACGCGCCAGGTGCCGTTGGCCTGAGGGAGCATTCCAGATGAGTGCAAGCGCTGGCCTGCGCCGGCCCACCATCCTGGTGGCCGACGATTCACCGCAGAACATCGAGTTGTTGACCCGGGTGTTGGGTCAGGACTACCGCATCAAGGTGGCCACCTCGGGCGAGAAGGCCCTGCAATTGGCCTACTCGGACGAGCCGCCTGATTTGATTTTGCTGGACATCATGATGCCCGACCTGAGCGGGCATGAGGTGTGTCGGCGCATCAAGGCCAATCCTGATCGGCGCCGCATTCCGGTGATCTTCGTGACGGCCATGAGCACGGTCGAGGACGAGAGCCTGGGCCTGAGCCTGGGTGCCGTGGACTACATCACCAAGCCGATCAGCCCGCCGCTGGTGCAGGCCCGCGTGCGCACTCACCTGGCCTTGTACGATCAGTCGCGCGAGCTGGAGCGCATGGTGGCGCAGCGCACGAGCGAGCTGGTGGCCACGCGCCAGCAGATCATCCGGCGCCTGGGCCGTGCGGCCGGGTTCAAGGATCAGCAAGGCGGCAACCATGTGGTCCGCATCAGCCACATCGCACGCCTGCTGGGGCAGCAGATCGGCCTGGGCCCCGAAGCCTTGCAGCTCTTGTTCCAGACGGCGGCACTCCATGACGTGGGCAAGATCGGCATCCCGGATCAGGTGCTGGGCAAGCCGGGGCCGCTGAATGACGATGAACGCGCCCTGGTGCGCCAGCATCCGCAAATTGGGGCCGACATCATCGGGCGGCACGAGCACGAGTTGCTGTCCACGGCGCGCACCATCGCGCTGACGCACCATGAGCGTTGGGACGGCACAGGCTACCCGCAAGGCCTGCAGGGCGAACAGATCCCGCTGTTCGGGCGCATTGTCGGCATGGCCGATGTGTTCGATGCCTTGATGAACGACCGGCCTTACCGGCCCGCTTTGAGCGCTCAGCAGGCGCTGGCCGTGATGGGCGAGGAGCGGGGACGGGGCTTCGACCCGGCGCTGGTCGATGCCTTCATGCAGCAGCAGTACGAGATCCTGCGCATCATGGAGTTGTACGCCGACGAGCGCGGCAATGCGTTCGCTGATTCGGTGATGTGAGGCCGGCTGCGGGTCGGCCGACAGCCGCCTGACCTCCAGGGCCTCAGCGGGGGTTGGTCAGGGTCTGAAGCAGTTGGCTCAGGGCGTCTTCGGCGGCGGCAAAGTCGTACTGTTCCAGCGCCTGCCGCAGGGTGGGCATGCGGGGCTCGTCCAGCAGGGCAGGCCAGGTGTCCAGCAGGTGCTGCAATTCATCGCGGGCCTGGGCGTCGTGGTCGTGGATCAGCCGCCCCAGCGCATGCCAGTTGTGTTCTTCGGTGTGTTCATGCACGGCCCGTACCGCGGCCTGGGCGGCACTCAGCCGGTCCGCCGGGGCTTGCTGCATGGCGTCGATGTCGTGCACCACGGCCATCAGGGCAGCCACGGTGAGGTCTCGCGCGGTTTGACTGCGGGCCCGCCAGCCGGTCTGGGGGTGATCATCGTCTGGGCTGTCGGTCAGCGCCTGCTCCAGGGTGTGACAGGCCTCGGCCAGCTGTTTGGCGCCGATGTTGCCGGCCAGGCCCTTGAGCGTGTGGGTGAGCAGCAGGGCCTGGTCACGGTGGTTGGCCTGGTCGTAGAGGACGCCGAAGTCCCGCTGGGTGCGGGCAAAGCCTTTCAGCAGTCGCCCATAGAGGTCGAGGTTGCCCATGCAACGAGCCAGCCCGTCGTGGCTGTCGATGTGGGGCAGGGGGCTGGTGCTGGGCGCCGTGCTGTCGATGGTGTTCGTGGTGGTGTCGCGGTGCGCAGCTGGAGTGCCGGGCGTGATCCAGCGCGCCATGATGTCGAACATGCGCGCCAGATCCAGCGGCTTGGTGATGTGGTCGTTCATGCCACAGCGCAGCACCCGGTCACGGTCGGTGGCCATGGCCGAGGCGGTCATGGCGATCACCGGCAGGTGTTGCCAGCGGGCCTGCTCGCGGATGCGTTCGGTGGCCTGGTAGCCATCCAGCACGGGCATCTGGCAGTCCATCAGCACGCCGTCGAATGCACCGTCGTGTTCCAGCCTGTCGAGGGCTTCCTGGCCGTTGTTGGCCGTGACGACGGTCATCCCGGCGCGCTCGAGCAGGTCCCGGGCCAGCTCCTGGTTCATGGGCTGGTCTTCGACCAGCAGCACGCGGGCCCCGGCCAGGCGTTCGCGGGCCTGGGTGAGGATGCGGGTGCCTTCCGGCACGACCGTGGATGGTGTGTCGTCATGGCCCAGCACGCGGCTGAGGGTGTCGAACAGGGTTGACGGGGTGACGGGCTTGTTCAACACCCCGGCCAGCGCCACGCCGTTGTCCTGGGCGGCGGCCAGGGCCTCTTCACGGCCAAAGGCGGTGACGAGCAGCACACACGGGCGCTGCTCAGGGGGCAGGGCCAGGGCTTCGCGCGCGAAGGCGATGCCGTCCATGCCGGGCATGCGCCAGTCGGTCAGCAGCAGGTCGTGGGGCTGACCGGCCGCGGTTGCCTGGTGCATGCGCTGCAAGGCGGCTTCGCCGCTGTCGGCCACGTCCACGGTCAGGCCCAGGCGGCGCACCATGTCGCTGAGCACCTCGCGGGCGGTGGCGTTGTCGTCCACCAGCAGGGCGCGGCGGCCTTGCAGTTCGCTGGCCAGCAGGGCCCGCCGCGTTTGTTTGGATTGAACGCCAAACCGGGCCGTGAAATGGAAGGTGGAGCCGCGTCCGGGCTGGCTGTTGGCCCAGATGCGGCCTTTCATCAGCTCGACGAGCTGGCGGGAGATGGTCAGGCCCAGACCGGTGCCGCCATAGGCCCGGGTGTTGGAGTTGTCGGCCTGCGTGAAGGGCTCGAACAGGTGCTCGATCTGTTCTTGCTGCATGCCGATGCCGCTGTCGCGCACCCAGAAGTGCAGCAGCACATCGTGGCTGTCTTGCCGTTGTACCTCGCAGCCGATGAGGATGTCGCCCCGCTCGGTGAACTTGATGGCGTTGGTGCCCAGGTTGATGAGGATTTGGCCCAGGCGGATGGGGTCGCCAATGAGGCCGGTGGGGATGTCGGGCGGGGCGGTGAAGAGCAGCTCCAGCCCTTTCTCTTCAGCGCGCACGCCCAGCACTTCGGCCATGTGGCGCACCACGTCTTCCAGCTGGAAGGGCACGGCTTCGAGTTCCAGCCGACCCGATTCGATCTTGGAGACATCCAGCAGGTCGTTGAGGATCTGCAGCAAGGTGGTGGCGGCGCGGTGGGCTTTGTCCACATAGCCGCGGGCTTTGCCGGGCAGATCGTCCATGAGGGCCAGGTGGGTCATGCCCATGATGGCGTTCATGGGCGTGCGGATCTCGTGCGACATGTTGGCCAGGAAGTTGGTCTTGGCCTGGGTGGCGGCCTCGGCCGCGCGCTGGGCAGCCTGTTGCGCCATCTCGGCGCGCTTGCGGGCGCTGATGTCCTGGATGATGGCGCAGTACTGCAGGCGTTGCTCGAACTCGAAGGGCACCAGCACGATCTCGGCGTCGAAGACCTCGCCATCCAGCCGGCTGTGCCGCCATTCGAAGGTGACCGGTTGGCGCGTTTCGACGGCGCGGGCCATCAGGCTACCAGCTTCCGGGTTGACGGGGCCGGTTGGCGACAGGGGCGGTCGGGTGGGGTCGAGCCCCAGCAGCGCGGTGTCCGTCTCGGCACCAAAGAGGCGGACGGCGCTGGGGTTGCAGCGCGTGATGCCGTGGTCGGTGTCAAAGAACAGGAAGGCCACGGGCGAGTTCACGAACACGGCCTGGGTGCGGGCCTCGACCTGTTTGCGCTCGGTGATGTCGGCCCAATAGCCGTTGAAGACCTCGGTGCCGTCGCTGTGGTGCACGCACCGGCTTTCGCAGCGCACCCAGCGGGTGCCGGCGGCCGTGCGCACCTGGAAGTCGGTGGGGGTCAAAGGGGGGCCAGCCTGGGCATCGCCCATCAGGGCCCACACCTTGTGGGGCCGTTGCTGGAAGTCGGCATTGTCCAGGCCGAGCAGCTGCTGCGCCCCGTGAGCCACAAAGGTGAATTCGCCCGGTTCTCCGGGTGGCTGGCGCCAGCAGAACACGCTCAGTGGCAGTGCGTGGGCCATGTGTTCGAGGTCGCGCTGGGCGCGGCCCAGGGCCGCCTGGCGGCGGATGCGTTGGGCCATCAGGGCCAGCACGCCGTGCCCCGCCAGCAGCACCAGGGTGCTCAGGCCGATCACGGCCGTGATCAGCGTGGCTTCACCGTGCAGGGGCACCAGGGCCCAGACGGTCAGTTCACGCTGACGCAAGGTTTGCGACAAGGCCATGTAGCGCACGCCACCCTCGCGCACGAGCAAGACGTGCTCGTCGCCCACGCGCAGGCGCTCCAGGGTCCAGTCCAGCGTTTGTGGCGCGGTTTTGTAGCGCTTCTGGGCGGTTTCGGCCCGGATGTCGCTGCGGCCCATCAGCGGCGTGCGCTGCAGGGGCATCTTCAGCGCAGGTGCCATCACGATCACGCCGTGTTCGTCGGTCACGAACAGGCGTCGGTTGGGATCTTGCAGCAGGGGCGCAAAGTCGCGGGCGTACTGCATCACCACCACGACGCCCAGCGGTGAGTCCTGGGTGCCCACCCGAGACGAGAAAAAGAACGCCGGGCCGCTTTGCACCTGAGAGACCGCAAACTGGTAACCCAGGCCGCTGGGGTTGTCCAGCGCATCGACGTAGTACTGCCGCCCCCGGAAGCTGCGCCCCAGCGCGTTGTCGGCCTGGGCGTGGTTGCTGTCGGCCAGGGTGGTGCCGTAGGAGTCGGTGATGAACAGGGCACCGAGTTTGAAGTCTTGCGCCGTCTCGTACAGCTGTTGGCTTTGCGCCTGGATGCTGCGCTGAGACTGTGCCAGGGCTTGCACCTGTTCGCGTTGCGCATCGCTCAGGCGGTCGCTGTTGGCCAAGCTGTGCTCCGTCAGGTAGCGACGGATGCCCTCCTGGCGCGCCAGGGCGCGGGGCAACACCGCCAGGTGCTGGAAGCTGGCCTCCAGGGTGCGTTGCGCGCTGTCCAGCCGGTGACGAGCCGCTTCCAGGGCGCTTTGCCGTTGCTCTTCCAGGGCCCATTGCACCGCCCAGGCGCCTGCCCCGATCACCACCACCGTCCACAGCACCGCCGCCACCGTGACACGGCGGGCCAGGGCACGCCAGCGCGGCGTGTCGGTGGGCGTGGGGGTGTCGGTGGGCGTGGGGGTGTCGGTGGGTGTGGGGGTGTCGGTGGGTGGGTTCGCCATGGGCATCAGGGTGGGCTCCAGACCGGGGTGGCGCTCAGCCACAGGCCACAGGCCCGACCAGCGCATGCGTCCGAGTGTGCACGTTTGCCCGACTTCAGCCTAGGGGGTCAGCCCCAGCGTGGTGCTCGGAGCAACAACAGAGTGCACACAACCTAGAATCCTGAAACTGTTCTGAAAGTGGTTGAACCCCCATGTCGCTGTCCCCCCCACCCATGACGCCGGAGGCTGTGCTGGCCCAGGCCACCCGCGCACTGGCCATCGAGGCCCAGGCCCTGGAGGCCTTGCGAGCCCGCCTGCAGGGCCCCGCCGGCGAGGCCTTCGTCCGCGCCGTGCGCACGGTGCTGGCCTGTCAGGGGCGTTTGGTGGTGATGGGCATGGGCAAGAGCGGCCATGTGGGGCGCAAGATTGCCGCCACCCTGGCCTCCACCGGCACGCCGGCCATGTTCGTGCACCCGGCCGAGGCGCACCACGGTGACCTGGGCATGGTGCGCCCGGGCGATGTGGTGCTGGCCATCTCCAATTCGGGTGAAAGCGAAGAGCTCACCGCCTTGTTGCCGGTCATCAAACGTCAGGGCATCGCCTTGCTGGCGATGACGGGCAAGCCGGGCTCGTCACTGGCCCGCCATGCGGATGTGGTGCTGGACAGCGCGGTGGACCAGGAGGCCTGCCCCTTGAACCTGGCGCCCACGGCCAGCACCACGGCCCAGATGGCCCTGGGCGACGCCCTGGCGGTGGCCTTGCTGGACGCCCGCGGCTTCAAGGCCGAAGACTTTGCCCGTTCGCACCCTGGTGGCTCGCTGGGCCGCCGCCTGCTGACGCACCTGCGTGACGTGATGCGCAGTGGCGACGCCGTGCCCCGCGTGGCCCCCGAAGCGCCCTTTGGCGAGTTGATGCGCGAGATGAGTGCCAAGGGCATGGGCGCCGCCGCCGTGGTGGATGCTGCCGGACGGGTGCTGGGCGTGTTCACCGACGGGGACCTGCGCCGCCGCATCGAGGCGGGGGCTGACCTGCGCACCCTGAGCGCCGGTGAGCTGATGACCCCCTCGCCCCGCACCGTGAACGAGGAGGTGCTGGCGGCGGAGGCCGTGGCCCTGATGGAGGCCCACCGCATCAACACCCTGCTGGTGGTGGACACCCAGGGCGTGCTGGTGGGCGCAGTGAACACCAACGACCTCATGCGGGCCAAGGTGATTTGAGATGAACACCTCACCACGCACCCCCGAGCCCACCCTGGCCTTCCCTGCCGCCATCATGAGCCGTGCGGCCAGCCTGAAGGCGGCGATGTTCGATGTGGACGGTGTGCTGACCGACGGCACCCTGTACATCAGCGAGGCCGGAGAGACGCTCAAGGCCTTCCATGCGCTGGACGGCCACGGGCTCAAGCTGCTGGCCACGGCGGGCATCACGCCCATCGTCATCACCGGGCGGGATTCGCCGTCGGTGCGCCGTCGCCTGAAAGACCTGGGCGTGACGGAGGCGGTGTTCGGCGCCCACGACAAGCTGGCCGTGGCCGAGCCCTTGCTGGCCCGACTGGGGGTGGCCTGGCACGAGGTGGCCGTGATGGGTGACGATTGGCCCGATTTGCCCCTGCTGGTGCGTGCAGGCCTGGCGGTGGCGCCGGCCAATGGCCATGCCGAAGTGCGCGCGCTGGCTCACCATGTGTGCGCCGCCCGGGGTGGGCAGGGTGCCGCGCGTGAATGCTGTGACCTGATCCTGCAGGCCACGGGCCATTACCGGCGCTTGCTGCAGGGCCACGCCCGGACCCTGGACACCACCGCCGAGGGGCCCCGGACGTGAGGAGCCCCTGGACCTGGCTGGAGCGGGCCCAGGCGGCCTTGCCCATGCTCGCTTTGGCGGGAGTGGCCGGCTTCAGCTGGTGGCTGGTGCGCTCATCGACCACGAGCGAACCGCGCGTGGCGGTGGTGCTGAGCGATGACACGCCGGACGTGGAGTTGCAGCGCGCCGAAGTGCTGCAGGCCGGGCCAGATGGCCGTTTGCAGCGGGTGCTGCAGGGCGAGCGGATTCGGCACTTCCCGACGGTGGAGCGCATGACGGTGGAGCGCATCCGCCTGCATGCGCTGGATGCATCAGGCCGCAGCGTGCGTGCGGAGGCCTTGCAGGCCGAGGCCGACCAGCGCAACGAGGTGCTGTGGCTCAAGGGCGATGTGCAGGCCTTGTTGAAGCCGCCGGTGGTGCCCGGCCAAGCCGAGCGGCCTGGCATGTTGCTGGGCGAAGGCCTGAAGATGGATGCCCGACAGCGGGTGCTGAGTTCGGACACGCCCGTGGTGCTGCTGCAGGCGGGTCACGTGGTGCGAGGCCAGAACCTGCGGCACGACGAGCGCACAGGCATCACGGAGCTGGGCGGACGGGTCACCGGGCGCTACGAAGCGCCAGGCTCGCGCTGAGCATCACCAGAGCCAGCAGCCCAAGCACAGCCAGAAAGCACAACGGCCCCCGAAGGAGCCGTTGGATGTGATGCCTGGGGGCGTTGGGCCCCGGAGGGATCAGTAGCCGCCGCCGTAGCCGCCGCCATTGCCGCCACGGCCACCGCCGTAGCCGCCGCCACCGCCTTCACGACGGCCACCGCCGCCGTAGCCGTAGCCGCCGCCGTCACCACGGCCACCGCCGTAGCCACCGCCGCCACCTTCACGACGGCCACCACCACCAGCGCCGCCGCCGTAGGGGCTGCGGAAACCTGCGGGACGCTCTTCACGGGGACGCGCCACGTTCACGACCACGGCACGGCCGGCCACCGGCTGACCGTTCAGACCGTTGATGGCGGCCTGAGCTTCGTCATCCGACGCCATTTCGACGAAACCGAAGCCTTTGGAGCGGCCGGTTTCGCGGTCCATCATGACCTTGGCCGAGTTGACCGAGCCATATTGAGAGAAAGCGTCGTTCAGATCCTGATCGCGCACGCTGTAGGCCAGATTGCCCACATACAGCTTGTTGCCCATGAGAGAGCTCCTTTCCAATGAACCATGCGGAGCTTCAACCCATCAGGACCCATTCCATCAGACGGTGTCGCTTCCAGACACAGACCGGGCCATTATGGTGGACGTTGGCACGTTCGGCCAGTCTGTCAAGCGGAATTTTTCGCTGCATGTCAAGCCACGCTGAGGCCTGTTGTGTCTGACCCTCAGCCCCAGATGCGGGCTAGCCCCTATGATCGGACCGCGTTGGATGAATGCCGCCCATGACACAGACTGATGACACCCCTGCCGTGACCGGCGCCGCCCAGCCTGCTTGGCCAGGCCATCGATTCGACTGGTGGCAGGCCCTGGTGCGCGTGCTCTCCAGCGTGGAGGCTTTGCGAGAGGGGCGGGCGCTGTACGTGCTGCTGGCCACCTTTTGTTGTGCGGGTCTGGCCGCGGCCACAGCCCAGGCCTCGGTGGGCCGGGATGAGCTGGGTTGGGCCATCGCCCAAGGGGCGGGCGCCTTGTTTCTGGCCTTCTACGGTGTGAACGCGGCCGGGTTGATCATGATGGACCGTGCCCTGGGCCGTACCCCCCGGGAGGTGGCCGATGCCGTGCTCGACGCCTTGGGCATGGCCCACCGGGTGCTGGTGGTGCTGGTGGTGATGCTGCTGGGCGCAGCGTTGCTGGCGGCCACGCTGGGCGGCTTGTACTGGCTCAGCGGCCCTGCCCAGTTGGGCCCCTGGTTGTTCGCGGTGGTGGCCCCCGCCACGGTGGTGGTGATTGGCTGGATGCTGTTGGCGGGGGCGGCGGTGCTGGCGCCGCTGACCGCGCCCACGGTGTGGTCTGGCCTGAGTGCGCTGGCGGCGCTGCGCCACGTGTGGGCCCTGATGCGCACGCGACTGTTGCAGGCAGTGGTGCTGAATGCCGCCCTCAGCGTGGCCACCGGCCTGGTGGCGGCGGCCACCAGCCTCATCGTGATGCTGGGTGGCCGGGTGATGGCCGAGGCCTCAGTGTGGATCATGGGGGTGGACGTGCCGCCCGAGGCCCTGATGGCGGGCTTGTTCGGTCGCGGGGTGTGGGTCAACAACCCCTCGGCCGTGCCCGCCGAGTCGCTGCAGTACATCGGGTCGGCCACCATCGGCGGCGGGGTGGTGTTCGCCATCGCGCTGGTGCTGCCCACGCTGGTGTACCTGCGCGGGGTGTGCGAGATCCACCTGGCGCTGCAGGCCTCGTCTCAGGCCGCCCCAACCCCGACACCATCGCCCGGTGGAGCGCCCGCATGAGCGCGGCGGCACCCACCCAGGCGGCGGCCTGCCCCTGCGGCCGGCCAGCGGCGTACGACGACTGTTGCGGCGTGTTCCATGCCGCGTTGGCGTCGGGCGCAGGCCTGGGGGCCCCGGATCCGGAGTCCCTCATGCGCTCGCGATACACCGCCTTTGTTCAAGACCGGCGGCCCTACCTGCTGGCCACCTGGCACCCCGACACCCGCCCATCGCTGATCGAAGCACCCGAGCCCGGCTTGAAGTGGCTGGGCTTGACGGTGAAGGCGGTGCGCTGGGACGGCAGCGACGAGGGCCAGGTGCACTTTGTGGCGCGCTACAAGATCGGTGGGCGGGCGCACCGGCTGGAAGAGCTCAGCCTGTTTCGGCGTGTGGACGGCCGGTGGTTGTATGTGTCAGCGCTGCACGCCGGGGGCGGTGGCTGATTCCAGGGCCGTCAGCCAGCGAATGGCGTGCTCGCGCTCATCGCCACACATCTCCAGGCTGGGGGCCAGCGAGGCGCAGACGGCAGGCCGTTCAGGCCGCCCAAACAGCTGGCAGCGCCATTGTTCATCCAGATGAGGGCAGGGCACGCCAGCGGGCTTGCCCTGTGGCAAGCCAGGCAGGGGCGAGGTGATGGAGGGCGCGATGCAACAGGCGGCGCAACCCGGACGGCACTGCATGGGCGGTGAATGCGCAGCGCACCGCAAGAAAAGGGCCCTGCTTGAATGCTCGGTGATGACAGCGAGGCACTCAATATATCTGGCTCGGCGGGCTTTGCCAAGTGTTTGAGCGCTGGGCGGCTTGCGTCATGAACAAGCCGCCCAGTACTGGATCAGGCGGCTCGGCGCCGCTGCTGCGCGCAGCCCAGGCCCAGCAGACCCAGCCCCATCAGGCCCAGGTGCCAGGCTCGGGCACGGCGCCCACCACCAGCGTGTCCACGTTGTAGCCCATGGCGCTGTCCAGCAACGTCAGTTGGCCGTTGTCGTCGAAGCGCGCGCGCGCCCAGCCCAGACCCGTCCAGGGGTTCTGTCCGGCGTTGCCCTCGCGGGTTTGAGCGCCCAGCCAGAACTCTTCGTTGCCTTCGACCGTCAAACTGCTCCAGTTCACCAGGCTGGGGCCCACCAGTACAGGAAAGCTGCCGGCATTGAAGGCGGCGTTGCTCAGTGTGTCGCCGAGTTGTACGGCATAAACGATGGCACCGCCATCCAGGGTGAAATTGGTGCCCGTGAGTGTGCGGCTGGCCGTGGGCCCGGAGCCCAGGGTGCTGACGCTCAGGCTGAGGTAGGTGACATCCACCAGGCCGGATTTTTGGTACAGGCCAAGGGTGATGCCTTCGCTCGTGTTTTGGATTTCCCAGCCGCCGTTGTCGACGGCGGCCAGTGCCGGTTGGGCCAGCAGTACGTGGGCGGCCAAGGCCAGCCATGGGGACACTTTCATGAATCTCTCCTGGTTGATGTGAAGGCCAGATGGGCTGGCCTTTGCCGATTGTGCACACCACCCGCCTGGCAGCGATCCCGACTGACCCGCATGGAACGGGCAGTGAGCCCCCTCATTCGTGGAGGTTGTCGGGATCCCCGTGACGAGGCACGCAGGGCGCTTTAAGGTTTTCCACAGGCTGGCAGCGCCTCGGTACAATGGAAGGTTGCTCTAAAAATAGGCAATTCCGGCGGGCTTGCGGTGAGCAGCTTGTGCGGGTGCCGGGATGGTGTCGTGAGGTGTGTGCATGTGGTATCCCCAGGAATTTGACGTGATCGTGGTGGGCGGCGGCCATGCCGGGACCGAGGCGGCCTTGGCCTCGGCGCGCATGGGCTGCGCCACGCTGCTGCTGACCCACAACATCGAGACGCTGGGCCAGATGAGCTGCAACCCGTCCATCGGCGGTATCGGCAAGGGTCACCTGGTGAAAGAGGTGGACGCGCTGGGCGGGGCCATGGGTCTGGCCACCGACCAGGGCGGCATCCAGTTCCGCATCCTCAACTCCAGCAAGGGCCCGGCCGTGCGTGCCACGCGCGCCCAGGCCGACCGCATCCTCTACAAGGCCGCCATCCGCCACCGCCTGGAGAACCAGCCCAACCTGTGGCTGTTCCAGCAGGCGGTGGACGACCTGATCGTCGAGGGCGATGGTGACGGTGCCCGGGTGGTGGGCGCTGTCACGCAGGTGGGGGTGCGCTTTCGCGCCCGCGCGGTGGTGCTGACCGCCGGCACCTTCCTGGACGGCAAGATCCACGTGGGGCTGAACAACTACAGCGCGGGGCGCGCGGGCGATCCGCCAGCCGTGTCCTTATCGGGCCGTCTGAAAGAGTTGAAGTTGCCGCAAGGCCGGCTGAAGACGGGCACACCGCCGCGCATCGACGGTCGCAGCATCGACTTCAGCCAGTTGACCGAGCAACCCGGTGATGGGGTGGGGCTGGTGGGGGGATGGGGTGAGCCGGGTGCACCCCGATCGGCGCCCACGGGGCCCGAGGTGCCGGTGTTCAGCTTCCTGGGCACGCCCCAGATGCACCCGCGCCAGCTGCCGTGCTGGATCACGCACACCAACCAGCAGACCCACGACATCATCCGCTCAGGGTTCGATCGCAGCCCGATGTTCACCGGCGTGATCGAAGGGGTGGGGCCGCGCTACTGCCCGAGCATTGAAGACAAGATCAACCGATTTGCCGACAAGGACTCGCACCAGATCTTCCTGGAGCCCGAAGGCCTGACGACGAACGAGTTCTACCCCAACGGCATCAGCACTTCGCTGCCGTTTGACATCCAGCTGGCGGCACTGCGCACCATGCCGGGTTTGCAGAATGCCTACATCCTGCGCCCCGGTTATGCCATCGAGTACGACTACTTCGACCCCCGCGAGCTGAAGTCCACCTTCGAGACCAAGGCCATCCGCGGGCTGTTCTTTGCCGGCCAGATCAACGGTACCACCGGTTACGAAGAAGCCGCCGCTCAAGGCCTGTATGCCGGCGCCAATGCCGCGCTGCAGGCGCAGGGCAAAGACGCGTTGACGCTGCGCCGCGATCAGGCCTATCTGGGCGTGCTGGTGGATGACCTGATCACCAAGGGCGTGACCGAGCCGTACCGCATGTTCACCAGCCGGGCGGAGTTCCGCCTGCAACTACGGGAAGACAATGCTGACATGCGTCTGACCGAGTTGGGTCGCCAGATCGGCCTGGTGGACGATGTGCGCTGGGATGCCTTCAACCGCAAGCGCGACGCTGTTTCACGTGAAACCGAACGGCTGCGCAGCACCTGGGTGCGCCCGGCTACCTTGCCCGCTGCCGAGGCCGAGCGCCTGCTGGGTAAGGCGCTGGAGCGCGAGTACAACCTGGCCGATCTGCTGCGCCGGCCCGGGGTGAGCTACGACCAGGCGGTTGAGGCAGGTAACCTGGCGGCCGCCGAGCAGGCTCGGTTGCGTGCCGAAGCCGGGAAGGGCGCAGAGGGGCCAGCGCTTGTTTCACGTGAAACCTTGTCGGCTGAGCTGGGCGATGCCTTGGCGCAGGCCGTGATCGAGCAGGTGGAGATCAGCATCAAGTACGCCGGTTACATCGACAAGCAGAACGACGAGGTTGAGCGTGCGGCTCATTACGAGAACCTGCGCTTGCCGGACGATCTGGACTACATGGCGGTGAGCGCCCTCAGCCACGAGGTGCGCCAGCGTCTGAGCAAGCACCGGCCGGAGACACTCGGGCAGGCCTCGCGCATGTCGGGCATCACCCCGGCGGCCATCTCGCTGTTGCTGATCCACCTGAAGAAGGGTCGGTTCAAAGGATTCGCTGGGCAGTCGGACGAGTCCGCGCGCACCGCGGGAGGGCCGGCATGAAGGGGTACAAGCGCCCCTTGGGCCACAGCAGCTATCCGCTCACGGGCAAGGTGTCGTCGGGCGCCCGAGCGCAGCCCCGACTGGGGCCCAAACCCGCACCGCAGCGCTTGGTGGCTTGGTCTGAGGCCGAGTGGTTGGCCGCCTTGCCGCCGGTGCTGGCCGCGTTGGGCGTGACGCTGGACGATGGGCAGCAGCAGCGCTGCGCCGCGTACATGGGCATGCTGGCGCACTGGAACAGCACCTACAACCTCACGGCGGTGCGCGACGCGCCTGAGATGTTCACCCACCACCTGAGCGACTGCCTGGCGGTGCTGCCGTCCCTGGCGCGGCACCTGGCCCTACGCCAGGAGATGGGCGGGGAGGGAGCCGGGCTCGATGATGTGGTGCGCCTGCTCGACGTGGGCAGCGGCGGCGGCCTGCCGGGGGTGCTGCTCGCCATCGCTCGGCCAGACGTGCACGTGACCTGCGTGGACACGGTCGGCAAGAAGGCCGCCTTCATTCGACAGGTGGCGGCCGAACTGCGCCTGCCCAACCTGCGTGCCGAGCATGCCCGGGTGGAAGACCTGCGCACGCAGCACGACATCGTCACCTCGCGGGCCTTCGCCTCGCTGGCGGACTTCATCGCTTTGACGCGAGAGCGTCTGGCCCCGGGCGGCGTGTGGATGGCCATGAAGGCCCGCACGGTGGACGAAGAACAGGCGCAATTGCCGGCGGATGTGGACGTGTTTCACGTGGAACCATTGCAGGTGCCCGGCCTGGATGCCGAGCGCTGCCTGGTGTGGATGCGTCCCCGCTGAGCGGACGCACCAGCCGGTCGGCGGCCTCGCGGGCGGGCATGGAAGGGGTGTCACGCCACCGTCACGCCGTTGACACGCATGCGTCATCCCTGCGGACTACGCTGCCTGCACTTGTGCAGTATTCACGGAGTGCCCCATGCGTTTGTCCCGTATCACCCTGGCCGCCCTCAGCCTGGCCGGCGCCACCCTCAGCCATACCGCCCTGGCCAACCCGATTGCGGGCTGGAGTCCGCTGTGGAGTTACCAGCACTCGCTGACCGGCGTCGCGGGGCAGACCTCTGAAATCCCCGCCTTCGACGCGGCCACCAACACGCTGTGGGTGGTGGGTCTGAAGGGCATCGACGTGCTGAACGCCCGCACCGGCAGCCTGGTGCAGCACATCGACACCTCGGTGTTTGGCGAGGCCAACAGCGTCAGCATCTTCAACGGCGTGGCCGCGGTAGCCATGGCCAATACCACCAACAAGCTGGCGGCGGGCACCGTGCAGTTCTACGACACGGGCTCTCGCCTGAACACCGGCTCGGTCGGTGTAGGCACCTTGCCCGACATGCTGACCTTCAGCCGCGATGGCCGCACCCTGCTGGTGGCCAACGAGGCCGAGCGCTCCGGCCTGGCCGACGCCCCCGGCAGCGTCAGCATCATCGACATGAGCACCCGCACCGTGACGGCCACCGCCGGTTTCTCGGGTGTGCCCGTGTCGGGCCCGAATGTGCGCATCTTCGACGGCCGCCATGGCACCACGGTGCAGGACTTCGAGCCTGAGTACATCGCCATCTCGCCCGACAACACCAAGGCCTTCGTGGCCCTGCAAGAAGCCAACGCCATCGCCACGCTGGACCTGGCCACCGGCCAGTTCACCTCGGTCAAGGGCCTGGGCGCCAAGGACTACAGCCTGCCAGGCAACGCAGTGGACCCGACCGACCGCGACTTTGTCAGCGGCAGCAGCGGCCCCACCCGCATCGAGCTGCGCAACGTGTCCCTGAAGGGCCTGTACCAGCCGGACGCTATCGCCAGCTACCGGGGTGCCGATGGGCAGACCTACATCGTCACGGCCAACGAAGGCGATGCCAACTTTGACGATGCCGACCTGGCCCGCGCCAGCAGCCTGGGCGTGACGGGTGAGCTGGGCCGCACCAACATCTCCAAGCTGGACTCGACCAAGGACGATCTGTATTCGTTCGGTGCTCGTTCGTTCTCGATCTGGAACGAGAACATGGAGCAGGTGTTCGACAGTGGCAGCATGCTGGACGCCTTGGCCATCGCGGCGGGCATCTACAACGATGGCCGCAGTGATGACAAAGGCGTCGAGCCTGAAGGCCTGACCCTGCTGCAAGTGGGTGACCGCACCCTGGCCTTTGTCGGCCTGGAGCGCACCACCAAGTCGTCAATCGCCGCGTTTGAAGTGACCGACCCGAAGAACGTGAGCTTGATCGGCTACCTGATCAGCGAGAGCGGCGATGTCTCGCCCGAGGGCCTGAGCGCCTTCGAGATGGACGGCTTCTACCACCTGGCCGTGGCCAACGAGGTGTCGGGCACGACATCGGTGTACCGTCTGGGCGCTGTGGCCGCTCCGGTGCCTGAGCCTGAAACCTACGCGCTGATGCTGGCGGGCCTGGGCGTGGTGGCGGCTGCCGCGCGCCGCCGTCGCGTCTGAGCATCGGGGGCAGCCCCCGGTGCCAGCATGGCACCATGATGGTCGGCAGCGGGTGTGCGGGCATGGATAATCAGACCATGCCGCACATCTTCTGCATTGCCAACCAAAAGGGTGGGGTGGGCAAAACCACCACCACCGTGAACCTGGCCGCAGGCCTGGCCCAGATCGGCCAGCGCGTGCTCATCATCGACCTGGACCCACAAGGCAACGCCACCATGGGCTCGGGCGTGGACAAGCGCACCCTGGCTCACAGCGTCTACGATGTGCTGCTGGAATACGCCAGCATTGCCGAGGCCCGCGTGCGCAGCGAGAAGGCTGGCTACGACGTGTTGGGCGCCAACCGCGAATTGGCGGGCGCCGAGATCGAGCTGGTGAACCTGGAGCGCCGCGACCGCCGCCTGAAAGCCGCGATCGAAGCGGCGGCGGCCGATTACGACTTCGTGCTCATCGACTGTCCGCCCAGCTTGAGCCTGCTCACCCTCAATGGCCTGACCTGTGCCCACGGTGTGATCGTGCCCATGCAGTGCGAGTACTTTGCGCTGGAGGGCCTCACCGACCTGGTCAACACCGTCAAGCAGGTGCACGCCAACCTCAACCGCGAGCTGCAACTCATAGGCCTGTTGCGCGTGATGTTCGACCCCCGCATCACCCTGCAGCAGCAGGTCAGCGAACAGCTCAAGGGCCACTTCGGCGACAAGGTCTTCGACACCGTCATCCCGCGCAATGTACGCCTGGCCGAGGCTCCCAGCTACGGCCTGCCGGGCGTCGTGTTCGACCCGGCCAGCAAAGGGGCGCAGGCGTTTGTGAGCTTCGCGCGCGAGTTGGTGCAGCGGGTGGCGCGCGGCGTGGTCTGAGGTCAACCGCGCCAAGCGCGGTTCAACGAGACGGGCTCAGAGCCTCATCCAGGCACCGCAGCAAGGCCAGCACGTCCAGCGGCTTGGTCAGGTAAGCCTTGAAGCCGCGGGCCTTGGCGGTGTGGATGCGGTCGGGCATGGCGTCGGCCGACAGGGCCACGCGAGGCACTGCGCGCAGGCTTTCCACACGGTCCAGGGCGTCGGCCAGGTCCAGGCCGCTCATGTCGCCCAGGTGCATGTCGATCAGCAGCAGGTCCGGGCGCTGGCGCTGCGCCAGCGTCAGGGCGCGTTCGCCGCTGGTGGCCACCACCAGACGCCAGTGGGGGCGCAGCTTCAGCACCTCGTGCACCAGCATCACGTTCACCTCGTTGTCTTCGGCGTAGAGGATGGTGGCGCTGCTGGGTGATGGGGCTTCCAGGGCCTGCAGCGGCTGGTGGTCGCTGGGCTCGGGCAGCTCATCGGCCTGGGGCAGGTGGACACCAAAGGTGCTGCCCTGCCCGGGCTCGCTGTGCACGTTCAGATGGCCTTGCATCAGGCTCAGCAGGCGCTGCACGATGACCAGGCCGATGCCCGTGCCTTCGATGGCCGTGCGTTCGGCACCCAGGCGGTTGAAGGGCACGAACAGTTGCGCCAGTTGCTCGGGCCGCATGCCGATGCCGGTGTCCTGCACCTGCAAGCGCACCTGATCGGCCTCCACGCCGCCGCTCAGCCGCACTTCACCGCCAGGGCGGTTGTACTTGATGGCATTGCTCAGCAGGTTGACCAGCACCTGGCGCAGGCGCACGCGGTCGGCCTGTACGTGCAGGTGCGGGGGCAGGGCGCTGGCGTCCAGCCGCACGCCGGCCTGCTGGGCCTGGGGGGCCACCAGGCTCAAGGTTTCATCCACCACCGCCGTCACGTCCACGGGCTCGATGGACAGGGGCAGGTTGCCCGCCTCGATGCGCGACAGGTCGAGCACGTCACCCAGCATGGCCAGCAGGTGCTTGCCGGCCTTTTCGATGAGCTGCACGCGGCTGCGCTGCTCGGCGCCAAACAGGCCGCTGCGGTCCATCTGCAGCAACTGGGCGAAGCCGATGATGGCATTCAAGGGGGTGCGCAACTCGTGGCTCATGCGCGAGAGGAACTCGCTCTTGGCGGCGTTGGCCCGTTGTGCGGCTTCGGCCGAGATCACGGCATCGGCATACAGCTTTTGCTCGGTCACGTCCTGCACGTAGCCATACCAGGCGGTGGTGCCTTCGGGCCCCTCGGGCTGCCCGATGGACTGGCCTGCCATCCAGCGCAGGCCCTTCTGGGGCAGGATGACGCGGTATTCGTAGCGGTGCAGCTCGCCCGGTTGGTCGCACACCAGCTGGCTCAGGCGCTGCACCTCGGGCAGGTCGTCCGGGTGGATGCGCTGGTAATGCGAGGCCCAGGTGAGCTGCTGGGGCGGGATGTCTTCCAGCTCATACAGGCGGCGGGCGCCTTCGCTGATGTAGGCCAGTTGCGTGTCGCCTTGTGGCGAGACCAGCAGCTTGAACAGCACGCCGGGCAGGTTGCGGCTCAGGCTTTTGAGCATGGCGTCGCGGGCTTCTAGGCGGTGTGCCAGCAACTTGCGCTCGGTGATGTCCTGGATGACCCCGTACCAGATGCGGTGGCCCTGCTCGGTGCGTTGCAGGCCCAGCTGCAGCCACACCCAACAGGGCGCCCCGTCGCGGCGCTGCACGCGGAACTCGCCCATCAGCTGCGAGCGCCCGGCGTTGGCTTCGGCCTCCAGCGCGGCGATCTTGGGCCGGTCTTCCGGGTGCAGGCGCTCGATGATGGCGTGGAACAGTGGCTCGGGCTGGCTCAGCAGGGCTGGGTCCAGGTCAAACAGCGTGGCCAGGCCCTGGCTGGCCACCGGGATGACGCGCCGGCCATCGGGCGCGCGGTCCAGCATCAGCAGGCCACCGGGCACGTGGTCGTTGAAGCCGGAGATGATGCTGTCGCGCTCGTTGAGCGCCGCTTGCAGCGCCTGCACCTGTGCGTCGCGCGCGGCCAGTTCGGCGCGCAAGCGCGCCACCTCGGCCGTCAGGGCCTCGGCTGATGGGGCGGGGGCGGCGGGCGTATCCATCACGAGTGATTATCGGCGCGGGGCGCGCGGAAGGTAAGCGCTTGCGGCGACAATGCAGCCCATGGCGACGAAAAAATCAAAAGGATTGGGCATGGGCCTGGAGGCCCTCCTGGGCCCGAAGATCAGTGATCTCCCGCAGACGGCGACGGAGGGGGCCCCGAGCACCCTGCGGCTGGACCTGCTGCAGCCGGGCAAGTACCAGCCCCGCACCCGCATGGACGAGGGCTCGCTGTACGAGCTGGCCGAGAGCATCCGCTCGCAAGGCATCATGCAGCCCATCCTGGTTCGCCCGGTGGGTGGGGGCCGTTACGAAATCATCGCGGGCGAGCGCCGCTCACGGGCGGCCAAGCTGGCGGGGCTGACCGAGGTGCCTGTGCTGGTGAAGGACGTGCCCGACGAGGCCGCCGCCGCCATGGCCTTGATCGAGAACATCCAGCGTGAAGACCTCAACCCGCTGGAAGAGGCCCAGGGCCTGCAGCGCCTGATCAGCGAGTTCGGCCTGACGCACGAGCAGGCCGCCCAGGCCGTGGGCCGTTCGCGCAGTGCCGCCAGCAACCTGCTGCGCCTGTTGAACCTGGCCGAGCCGGTGCAGGGCATGCTGATGGCCGGGGATCTGGACATGGGTCATGCCCGCGCCTTGCTGGCCCTGGACAAGGCCCAGCAGATCACCACCGCCCACGAGGTGGCCAGCAAGAAGCTGAACGTGCGCGAGACCGAAAAGCTCGTGGCCAAGGTGCAGGGTCAAGGCCGACAGGCCCCGTTGCTGCGCGTCAAGAGCGAGAAGTCGCGCGATGTGCAGCGCCTGGAAGAGGCCCTGTCCGACCTGCTGACGGCGCAAGTGAGTATTCACATCCGCAAGAAAACCAAGCGTGGCGAGCAAGGCGAGGTCACCATCGCCTTTGGCAGCCTGGACGAGCTCAACGGCCTGATCGACAAGCTGCGCGGCGGCGCAGCCGAGGCCTGAGCGCGCGACACGCACGGCGTATCTCGCCACCCGAGCACCGAGTGACCATCATGGTTTGGCCCTTGCCTGCCGTCCTGAGCTGGCTGGCCGCCTGGGGCCTGTGCCTGGCCCTGCAGCGGGCAGCGGCCCCGGTCTGGGCCGTGTGGCTCTTGCCCACCTTGCTGGGGGCGGCCCTGGCCTGCTGGCCCCGGGTGGCTTCGACCCCCTGGCGACAGGTGTTCGTGGCGGCCGGGTTTCCGGCCAGTGCCCTGGCCCTGGCGCCCTCGGGTGGCTTGCCCGCCTGGGTGTGGCTGGTGCCCCTGGGCGTGCTGCTGCTGGCCTACCCGCGGCAGGCCTGGCGCGACGCGCCCGTGTTTCCCACGCCCTCGGGCGCGCTGCGCGAACTGCCGAGCCACATGCCCCTGCCTGAGGGCGCCCGCATCCATGATGCGGGGTGTGGCCTGGGCGATGGCCTGAAGGCCTGGCGTGAGGCCTACCCTACCGCGCAGCTCAGCGGCATCGAGTGGAGCTGGCTGTGGTGGGCGGTGGCCCGCCTGCGCTGTCCCTGGGCCCGCGTGCAGCGTGGCGACATGTGGGCGGTGGACTGGTCGGCCTTCGACGTGGTGTACCTGTTTCAGCGCCCCGAGACCATGCCCCGGGCCCTGGACAAGGCGCGCCGCGAGATGCGCCAGGGCAGCTGGCTGGTGAGCCTGGAGTTTGAAGCGCGGGATGCCCACGGCCAGCCCTGGCCGCCGCATGCGGTGTTGCGCCTGCCTGCGGGCGATCCGTCGGGGCGGCCTGTGTGGGTGTATCGGCTGGCTTGACCCTGTCATGCCCCGGGGCGCGCGGCGCGGGGCGCCCGCTGGCGCACAGACCCGTCTACACTGTCTCCTTGCCTATCGAGTATTTCATGCCCACTTCGTCCGATGCCACCCCGGCCGCCGCGCCCTTCAGCCCCGAAGATTTCCGTGCGGCGCTGGGCCAGTTCACCACCGGGGTGACGATCGTCACCGCGCGCGATCCGGACGGGCGGCTCATTGGCCTGACGGCCAATTCCTTCAATTCGGTGTCCTTGTCGCCGCCCCTGGTGTTGTGGAGTCTGGCGCGCCAGTCGTCGTCCATGCCGGGTTTTCTGGCGGCCTCGCACTACGCCATCAATGTGCTGGCGGCCGACCAGCGTGTGCTGGCCGAGCGCTTTGCGCGCAAGGGCATTGATCGCTTCGAGGGCACGCCTTGGCGGCCCGGGCTGACCGGCGCGCCCGTCATCGAGGGTGCCGTGGCGGTGTTCGAGTGCAGCCACCGCAGCCAGCACGATGAGGGCGATCACCTCATTTTTGTGGGCCAGGTCGAGCACTGCCGGCGTCGCCTGGGCGCTGCGCCGCTGGTGTTCCACGGCGGCCGCTTTTTCACCGACCTGCCCATCTGAGGCTTGATTCCGGCCTCACTCGGGCCAGGGCAGGTCGCCCTGGGCGCAGCGGTCCAGCAGTTTGAGCAAGTCCCCCACATCCAGCGGTTTGCTCAAGTACTCCACAAACCCCCGCTGACGCGCCGCCGCGATCTGGTCGGGCATCACATCGGCCGACAAGGCCGCCCGGGGGATGTCGCTGGTGGCCGGGTGGGCGTGCAGCGCATCCGACACGTCCAGCCCGCTCATGTCGCCCAGGTGCATGTCCAGCAGCAGCAAATCGGGGGGGCGGCTGATGGCCATGGCGATGGCATCGGCCCCGCAGGTGGCCACCGCCAGCGTCCATTGGGGGCGCATCAGCATCACCTGGCGCACCAACTCCACATTCACCGGATTGTCCTCGGCGTAGAGCACGTGCAGGGTGCGCGTGCCATCCTCGTCCAGCACACCAAAGCCTGAGCGCGTGCTGCGAGCGGTGTCGAGGTGTTCGGTCGCCGGCGCTTCGGCCTGGGGCAGCCAGACGCGCACGGTGGTACCCACCTCGGGCGTGCTGCTGACCTGCACCTCGCCGCCCATCAGCTCGACCAGGCGCTTGACGATCACCAGGCCGATGCCGGTGCCCTCCACGGCACTGCGCTCGGCGCCCAGTCGGTTGAAGGGCTCGAACAGGTGGGCCTGTTGTGCAGGCGACAGGCCCGGGCCGTTGTCGCTGACGGACAAGGCCACGCGCCCATGCAGCACCTGAGCCTCCAGCTGCACCCAGCCACCGGCCCGGTTGTACTTGATGGCGTTGCTCAGCAGGTTGACCAGCACCTGGCGCACCCGCACGGGGTCACCCAGCAGGCGCCATTCGGCCGGGGCCGGGGTGATGTGCAGGCGCAGCTGGGCCTCGCGCACCTGGTGGGCCACCAGGTCGGCGGCCTCGTTCATCATGGGCCCCACAGGCAGGGCCTGGCACTGCATGGGCAGGCAGCCCGCCTCGATGCGCGACAGGTCCAGCACATCGGTCAGCATGGCCAGCAAATGGGCCCCGGCTTTCTCGATGTGATCGACCTTCTGTCGCTGGGGCTCGCTCAGGGGGTGCTGGGTGTCCACGCGCAACAACTGCGCAAAGCCCAGCATGGCGTTCAGTGGCGTGCGCAGTTCATGGCTCATGCGCGAGAGGAACTCGGTCTTGGCCTTGCTGGCCCGCTCGGCCGCCTGGGCCGAGGCCAGGGCCTCCTGGGCACGCCGTCGCTCGCCGATGTCTTCCACAATGGTCAGGAATTCGCGGGGCTCGCCCTGCTCGTCGCGCCACAGGCTGACGGTCACGGCCACCCACACGGGCGCCTGGCTGGCGTGCAGATAGCGCTTTTCCAGGGTGTAGCGTTCGGCATGGCCCTGCAAGGCGGCCTGGATCTGTGCCTGGCAGACGGGCCAGTCGTCCGGGTGGGTGAGGTCTTGCACGTGCAGCCCCACCAGGCTGTCGGCAGACCGGCCCAGCAAGGCGGCCAGTCGGGGGTTGACCTCCAGGAAGCGCCCCTGCAGGGAGAGGCGGGCGATGCCCGAGCCGGCGTGTTCGAAGATGTGCCGGTAGGGCGCGTCGTGCGACGGGCTGTGCATGCTCAATCAGGCTGGGTACGCCACGCCACCTTGTCGGGCTCGGGTCAGATCTCGTGGATCTGAGCAAGCCAGCCTCCCTGGGGGACGGGAGGTGGCGCACCCCGACCCTGGCATGACTTTCTCACACTTGGGCGGTTTCGGCCACCGGGGTTGCCTCCAGGGTCACCCAGCGGTTGCGCCCGGCGGCCTTGGCGTCATACAGGGCGCGGTCGGCCCGCTCCAGCGTGGCGTGCAGGGGCTCGTCCAGCGGGTGCTGCGTCACGCCGGCCGAGAACGTCACCCGGATGCCCTGCGGCCACGGGGTGCGCGCCAGGGCCTGCTTCAGGCGTCCCAGGGCGATCTCTACCCCCGGGGTGCCAGGGTCGGGGGCGGTGAACATCAGCAAAAACTCTTCCCCGCCCCAGCGGGCCAGGGAGTCGGTCTGGCGCATGACCTCGCTGGCCACGCGGGCGAAGGTGCTCAGCACCTCGTCGCCGGCCTGGTGCCCCAGGCGGTCGTTGATTTGTTTGAAGTGGTCCAGGTCGATGATGGCCAGGCAAAAACCTTCGCCGCTGCGCTGCTGTCGCAGTACCTGCTGATCCAGCACGGCCTGCATGTGTCGGCGGTTGTACAGGCCGGTCAGTTCGTCGCGCATGGCCACCTGCTCCAGTTTGGCCAGCGCCTCGCGCAGGGCGGCCTTGCGTTGCAGCAGTCGGGCGCGCACTTGCGCCACATAGAAGGCCACGGCCGACAAGGCCGGCAGGGTGGAGGCCGTCAACACGAACTTGATGAACTCCAGCCGGGCGTCGAACAGCCCGGGCTCGGTCAGCACCATGGTCGTCATGACCACGCCCAGGCTGAGCACGGTGAACACCCCCATGATCACCACCTGGCGGGCGGTCAGGGTGAACATGCCAAACACCAGCACCAGGGCCACCAGCATCAGCACCGACGAGCGCACGGGCCCGGTGATCACGTAGGCAAACAGGATGGCCACGATGGCGTACAGGCATTGCGGCAGGTCCATGCCCGGGTTGCCCAGGCGGGTGGACAGGTCGGTGCGCACCAGCAGGTAAAAACCGGTGACCCCGACCAGGATGTAGGCCAGCAGCCATTCGCCCGGGCCGCGCTCCACCAGTCCGATGTCCATGCCATAGACGAGCAGCAACGCGCTGACGGTGTAGCCGTAGACGGCGATCATCGTCAGTTGCACGCGGGCCCGCACCTTGCGGTCGGCGCCCAGCACCAGGTTCATCACCGCGCGGGCGGTGCGTTGCAGCAGTGACCTCACGGCATGGTTTGGGTCGCGTCGTGCGACCGTGGCAAGGCTGCAGGCTCGGTCACGGGGGCGCTGCTGCCGGTGTTGTCGATGACGGTGCGGTTGCGACCGTCGCGTTTGGCGCGGTAGAGCGCCTTGTCGGCCCGCTCGATGCAGGCGTCCAGGCCTTCGCCCGGGTCATAGGCGGTCAGGCCGCCAGAGAACGTCACTTTGAGCTGGGGCATGGTGGGCACCAGCACCGATTCGGTCAACAGCGCGCGGGCCCGCTCCAGACCGATGTTGGCCAGTTCAGGCGCCGTGTCGTTGAGCAGCAGCAGAAACTCTTCGCCACCCCAGCGCGCCACCACATCGGTTTCGCGCAAGCCCCGTTGCAGGGCGGCTGCGAAGCCGCGCAGTACCTCGTCGCCGATGCCATGGCCGTGGGTGTCGTTGATGCGTTTGAAGTGGTCGATGTCCACCAGCGCCAGGCAGAAGCGGTGGTGGCCGGAGCGCAGCAGGCGCTTCTGGTGCTGTCCGAGCACCTCCATCATGTGACGGCGGTTGATCAGCCCCGTCAGTTCGTCACGCGTGGCGAGGATCTGGATGCGCGTCAGTGCCACGGCCAGCTCGTCCTTCTGCTTTTGCAGCTTGGCGCGTAGGCTGCTGAGTTGCGCGGCCAGCGACGAGATCGTCGGCACGATGGCGGCGGTCAGCACGAAGTGGGCGATCTCCAGCTTCCAGGGGTAGTGCACCGGGTCGGACTGGGTTTTATAGACGATGACCACGCCCATCAGGGCCACGGTGTAGGCGCCGGCGATGCGGGCCCCCCGCGGTTTCATGTTGAAGATGCCGAACACCAGCACCAGGGCCAGCAGCATCAGGGTGGAGCCATGCACCGGCCCGGCCACGGCGTAGGCCCCGACGATGATGGTCAGTGCCGACAGGATCTGCGGCAGCGTCATGGCCGGGTCTTCAAAGCGCAGGTTGTAGCCCGAGCGCAGCATCCCGTACCAGACCAGGCAATTGACCACGATCACGCCGCTGAGTCGGTAGACGTCGGCGTAGTCCATGAAACCGATCCACGCCGCATACAACTGCAGCGCGCAGCAGGCGATGAACACATTGGCCGCCATCAGCGAGCGTGTGATGCGCAGTCGCTGCTTGGGGTCGCGGCTCAAGAGCAGATCGGCCAGTCTGGACAAGGTGGTCGTGGACATGGGGCTGAAAAAGACAGAGTCATCGGTCTATCGGTGTTTCACGCGCATCCTTGAGTCCGCCCCCAGATCCAGGTCTCGACCGGATCAGAAGACTCAAATTTTTTGAACGATGGCATCAAGCGGGTGCAACCGTTTTCATCAGATGAACGTTACGCTACACCATCATTGCAGCCAACGCCGCAGGGACATCGCCGATGAAGCACGGACAAACGCCCCCAGTCTCTCGTTACAGCCTGCCAGCCATCGCCTTGCACTGGGTGCTGGCGCTGGGCATCGTGGGCGCCTTTGCCATGGGCTGGTACCTGAGCGAGCAGCCGTTTTCCATCGGCAAGCTCAAACTGATCAACTGGCACAAGTGGGCCGGGGTGACCATCCTGGCCTTGAGCGTGTTGCGCCTGGTCTGGCGCCTGAGCCACCGTCCTCCCGCCTTGCCCGAGGCCATCCAGGCCGCCATGCCCGCATGGCAGCGGGTGGCCCACCATGGCACCCATGTGCTGATGTACGTGTTGTTTTTCGCCGTGCCGCTGTTGGGTTGGGCGGCCAGCTCGGCCAAGGGCTACCCCATCGTCTGGTTTGGCGTGCTGCCCCTGCCGGATTGGGTGGCCGTGGACCAGGAACTTGGCAAGGTCTTGCAGGATCTGCACAGCCTGGCGGCCTGGGCGCTGATGGCCCTGGTGGTGCTGCACGTGGGGGCCGCACTCAAACATCACCTGGTGGATCGGGATGGACTGATCCACCGCATGCGGCCCGGCCGCTGACCTGTTCAGGAGATCTGGCATGAGTAATTCGATGAGGTGGCATTCCGAGCGGGCCGTGGTGGTGCATCACCGAGCCAGGCTGGTGGCCTGGGCCGTGGTGTGCGTGCCGGCCCTGGCGGGCATGGCGATGGCCTGGGCCCAGCCGCCGGCCGCCGCCCAGGCGGCCACAGCGGCGCCCGCCGCCCCGGTGGCGGCCCAAACCCTGGTGCCTGCCCAAAGCGAGGTGACATTCGTGGCCCGCCAGCTGGGGGTGCCCATCCAGGGGCGCTTTCAGCGCTTTGCCGTGCGCAGCCAGTTCGATCCCAAGGCGCCCCAGCGCAGCCAGGTGGGCATCGACATCGAACTGGGCAGCGTCAACATGAACCCCGATGCGGATGCCGAGCTGCCCAAGCCCGAGTGGTTCCACGCGGCCAGGTTTCCCAAGGCCAGCTTCCAGTCCACCAGCATCCGCGCGACGGGGCCCGGCCGCTTCGAGGCCACTGGCCAGCTGACCATCAAGGGCCAGGCCCGCCCGGTGGTGGTGCCCGTGCAGATCACCCAGTCGCAGGGGCTGAGCACGGCCAGTGGCCAGTTCAAGCTCAAGCGCCTGGATTTCAAGGTGGGCGATGGCGACTGGCGTGACACCAGCGTCGTGGCCGACGAGGTGGAGGTGCGCTTCAAGTTCGTGCTGCGCAACCTGCCACCCCTGTGAATCGCTTCTTCGTCCCTGTGTGTTCAACCCCTGACTTTGCAAGGAACCTGTCCATGAGCCTCCGCATCGCCCTGGCCGCTGCAGCCACCACCGTCCTGTCCGTGACCGCCGTGCAGGCCGAGCCCATCACCTTCGCGCTCGACCCCACCCACACCTTTGTCAACTTCGAGGCCAAGCACTTTGGCACCTCCACCAACCGCGGCCGTTTCGACAAGAAGAGCGGCACCATCGTGATCGACCCCGTGGCCAAGACCGGCCAGATCGAGATCAACATCGACATGGCCTCGATCAGCACGGGCACCCCGTCGTTCGATGGCCACTTGAAGAGCAAGGATTTCTTCAACGCCGAGGCCTTCCCGACGGCTACCTTCAAGAGCACCAAGATCAAGTTTGATGGCGACAAGATCGACGAGGTGGAAGGCACGCTGACCATGCTGGGCAAGACCGTGCCCGTGAAGCTGGACGCCGAACACTATGGTTGCTATGACCACCCCCGCCTGAAGCGTCAGGTGTGCGGTGGCGATTTCGAAACCACCATCAAGCGCAGCGACTTTGGCATGACCTACGGCCTGCCTGTGATCCCGGACAACATCAAGCTGGAAATCCAGGTGGAAGGCGTGCGCCAATAAGGCGCGCGTTCACTGAGGCGCGGTGGACTGCAGCAGAAAGCGCTGCAGCACATCCGCCAGGTCTTCCTGCTTGAATGGTTTGGGCAGGTGGCCGTTCATCCCGGCGGCCAGGCAACGATCCCGGTCGCTGGGCTGGGCGTTGGCCGTCAGGGCCACCACCGGCGTGGGCTCCATGCCGCGCTCGCGCTCCCAGCGGCGCAGTTGCCGGGTGGCCTCTAGCCCGTCCATGCCGGGCATCTGCAGGTCCATCAGCACCAGATCGAACGGTGGGGGGCTGTGCATCAGCGCTTCCAGCGCCTGGCGCCCGTCTTCCACGCGGGTCACGCTCAGGCCCAGGTTGGTCAGCGTGGCCTCGGCCACCAGCGCGTTCACCGGGTTGTCCTCGGCCAGCAGCACCCGCGCCTGCCAGCTGGGGGGCAGGGTCGGATGGCCGGCCACGCTGCTGTGGTCGGCGTCGACATCGTCGAGTGGTGACAGCCCGTTGGCATGGGGGGTGCCTGTGGTCGCCACGCGGCCGGGCTGGCCCGCACCACCACGCAGAGCGCCGGATGTCCGGCCCTGGGGTGCGGCGTCGGGCGCGCTCAGCGGCATGGGCACGCTGAGCGTGAACACCGAGCCCTGGCCCACCACGCTGCGGCAACTCAGATCACCACCCATGGCGCGCGCCATTTCGCGGGCAATCGTCAGGCCCAGCCCCGTGCCCTTGTGTTTGCGCCCGAAGCTGCCGTCGACCTGGTGGAAGGCCTCGAAGATCAGGGGCAACTGGTCGGCCGGGATGCCCTCGCCGGTGTCTTCCACGGTCAGCTGCAGTTGTGGGTGGGGTGCACCAGGGGCGGTGTCGTCCAGGCGGATCGTCACGCGCACCTCGCCCACCTCGGTGAACTTGATGGCGTTGCCCACCAGGTTGTTCAGGATCTGGCGCAGGCAGCCGCCATCGGCCCAGACCCAGCAGGGCGTGGGCAGGCGCAAGTCGCTCTGCAGGCTCAGGCCCTTGTCGCGCGCGTGCACCTGCAACACATCCAGCGCCTCCTCCATCAACGAGCGCAGATCGACCGCGCGGGCGTCCATGTGCAGCTTGCCGGCTTCGATGCGCGAGTAATCCAGCACGTCGTTGATGATCTCCAGCAGGTGCTCGCCGGTGTGCTCGATCAGCTCGGCCTGGTGGCGGGCCTCCTGCAGCACACCCGGGCGGGCAGGCAGGCGCTCGCGCATCAGCCGTGCCAGCCCGAGGATGCCGTGCAGGGGCGTGCGCATCTCGTGGCTCATGGTGGCCAGGAACTGGTCTTTCACGGCGCTGTGGCGGCGCGCCAGTTGCAGGGCGTCCGAGCGCTCGCGCGCGATGCGGTCGGTCAGGAAACGCAGCCACAGCAGCTCGGTGATGCGGCGCTCGGCCCGTCGGCTCTCGAACAGCATCACGCCGGTCAAGGTGGCCAGGCCCACGCCCGCGAACAGCCCCAGGGCGTCTTGCCGCGTCATCAACATCACGGCGGTGGGCAACAGCATGGGCAGGTTGGTGGCCAGATTGGGCCGAAAGTGCGCCTGCAGCGTGAAGGTGGAGACCGAGGCCGCGCCCACCAGGGTGGCCACGATGGCCGAGTTGGTGACCAGGTCCTCCATGGGCACCAGGATGCCGGCCAGCCCCCAGATGGCGCCGTGCACCATGCACACGTTCGACAGGCTGTCCAGCCAGCGTGGGGCGGCGCGGTCGTCCGCCCGCAGGTAGGCCCGCCAATGGGCCAGGCGCATCACCGAGCCCAGCACGCACAGCACCATCCAGGCCACCGTGAGCTCGATGTTCTGCCATTGCAGCTGTGCGCCAATGACCAGGCCCAGCGCGATGGCGCTGAGGGCGCTCACCACCGCCACCTGCAAGGTGGGGGCGAACAGCATGCGCAGGCGCTCCGCGCGGATCAGGCGATCCAGCTCGGGGTCATCCACGACAGCGCGGGCTGGATCCGGGGCAAGCAGCATGGGTCAGACAAAAATACGGCCGCATGGACCAGACTATCGTGACCCGGCGCAGCGCACTTGAGCCGGCTGGCCTGATAAAACACGACGAGGTGCGTCACACGCACGGTTAAACGAATGTTGCCGATGCTGAGACGCCGGGCGCCTTGTGTCAATCCAGAGAAAGCAGGGGGTGCGTAAGCAGACGTTTCTGACGCTGAGCCCGACGCAGGCCCGCCAATCCCACCAGGCCCAGACCCATCAAGGCCCAGGTGCTGGGCTCCGGGATGGCCATGGGAGGGGATGGCCAGATTGGGCTCGGCGCGACATAAGCACCAAAGTTGGGGCTGAGCGTCACCGAGGCCGACAGGGAGAGCGCCAGCGCCATGTCGGCCAGAGAGCGGTTGGCCACACCAATTTCGAACGAGCCACCATCACTGAATGCATCTTGACTGGTTGACAGACCCCAGCCAAGGCCTGCCGGGATCGCTGGCTCCAAGGCGCTCGGCGCCGATTGGTTGGGCACAGCATCAAAACCGATGCTCAGGTTGGCTTCCACCGATGCGATGTCGGGGTTGCTGTCCTTGCTGGCGATGGAGGCCAGCAGGGCATCAAGTTGGTTATGCCCTTGCAGTGTCCATGTACCGCTGATCAACAGGCCTGTCCCGCTGCTCAGCACCAGGCTGGGCTGACCTGCGGGTGTACTAATTTGCCGACGGTCTCCGCTTACCGACAGGTCGCCCCAGGTGCTGTTTGCAATCGCCATCCTGCGCGCTTCAACCTCGGCGGTGCTGAGCGATAGCTGCGCGCCAAACTCCTGGGTTACACCGTTGTCAGAACCGATGTTGGACACCCACTGCCAGTCGTAACTCACATTGGAAGGAAAAAGCGGGGCTGTCATCGAGAGGGTAGATGGCAACCACGTCAGCGACGGCGCGAGTCCATCGTTGGGGTCCAGATCCACCAGGGTGAACGTCAGGTTGCTCAGGCGGGCTTCGCCCAGCATGGCGACGGTATCGGTGTGGGTGCTGGCATGTGCCGAAGCACCTATACCCATCAAGACGGCTGCGACACTGCGCAGGCTGTAGCTGCGAATCATGGCTGTGAGCAAACGGGCATGGCCCATGGTGTCCCCCTCTGTTTTTTCAGTGTGCCGAGTGTGGGCACACATCGGGGCGCGGTCAATCACCTGTTTGCACGATGCGTACTACCCCATTGAACTTCTCCTCAGGTGTTAACGTTGAAGGAAACGATGATGAGCCCCCTGATGGAAGACGACCTCAAGCGCTGGAGCAAGTGCAAGAGGCCCACAAAACCTGCCATGCCATCATCGTGGGTGGAGACTACGTGAGCTATGGCCAGAAGCCGCAGGGCGCCGCCAACTGGCGAGAAAAGATGCTTCAGGAAGTGTCGCTGGATTCGAGCCGCACCCACTTCCTGGGCAAGGTGCCTTATGACGTTTACAGGAAGGTGCTGCAGGTGCCTGCCGCCCACATTTACTTGACGTACCCGTTTGTGTTGTCGTGGTCGATGTTGGAGGCCATGGCCTCGGGGTGTTTGACCATTGGTTCAGATACGGCGCCCGTCAGTGAAGTGATCGAGCATGGGCGCAACGGGCTGCTGGTAAATATCTTCGATCTGCAAGCAATCGCCGAAGAGGTGGTCATGGCGCTTGAACACGCAGTCGACGTGAATCGAATGAGGCAAACGCACAGCAAGTTGTAAATGAACGATTTGGGGTGGCTTGCGGTGAGTTGCGATACAGGGCTTTATTTAACGTTTTGTGGCAAATTAATAAAATGATCAGCAGCAGAGGCGTCATAAAGCACTGCTTGGATATCGATTATAAATCTAGCACACCCATCCGCGTCGCAAATGGGTGCTCATTTAGTTGCGCCGACTTTCAATCTGAAAAGATTGATCCATTGACGCCATAAAAACAGGATGGATAAGTCATGAGAATATTTGCGAAAAGCGTGGTAAAGCAAATTCTTCCGCCAATCTGCGTTCTTTTTTTGGGGGCGTGCGATATGTCGGAAAAGCAAAAAGCAGAGCAAGCTGGCAGCAAAATATCAGAATGCGCTGATAAAGTTTGCGAGGGCGATGCCTTGCCCAAATATGACCCATCAACTGAGGGGGTCTTTAAGGTAAATTGGCAGTGGTTTGTTGGGCCCGGTTATTATGTTGGCGGCGGCAGCAACTCCATAACCTTTGAATGGTGGAACCATAAGCCGCTGCTCCCCAACGAACCTCGCCCACCAGATGCGATTTCGTTGGCTGCCAATGGATATGGGTCGGATTTCCAGATACGCGTACTGCTAAGGTCAAAAGATATACCGGTGGAGCCGCATGGCTACAGGCTAATCGAGTTGGCCGATGAAAATAATTGGATTTCGGAAAGAAGGCAGGTCCGTCCAGGCTTGGATCTCGTCAAAATGAAACATGTGCTCGGCCCCAATGGGCACTACATAGATCATGTCACTTACTACGTCGCTACCGATCTGGTGGGCACAGACGGTCTTCCGCCGGTAGCTGCGTGTAATCATGACCACCCTCGCAATGGCGGCGGCACTGGCTTCATGTGGCAACCTGGTATATGGGCAGGCATCCAATTTAATCAGAGACATTGCGCGGATTGGCCGGAAATATATGAGGAAGTAATCCGCATACTTAAACAAATCAGAGAGGTGTAAACAGTGGCCACTAATCTAGACGAGAATGAAGTTGGCGAACTCAGGGCGCTGCGAACAAACGCAAGAAATGACAGTATTGGCTGCTGGGAGATATATCGGTGGCTGGCGGACAAGCTGGAAGAAAAGGACGACGTAAGCCTTAAGCCAACCATTCAGTGGCTACGTGGCGCTACTGAGGCAAACGCGTCTCGCGGGGCATTCTCGGCATTGATTCGGGCCTATACCGAAAAACAATTTTCGCTTCGTATTGGCGGAGAAGCCGGTGATGAGCTTATGCAAGCAGCCTCCGACAAGGTTGCCGAGAATTTACTGAGGGACATTTTGGGCGAAAGCTTAGACTGGCAAATTGGTTTGATCCCGGGCATTGATCGAATTGCTAAGGCAGATGCGACAGCTGTTGGCGAGGTTCTGTTTAATCAAGATATTCAGGATACTGCAGCCGCAACTGAGCAAAACTCTGCATGGTCTGGAACTTTACTCTTCAGTATTTTGGGGAGCGATCAAAGAGGTCGACTAACCAGCACAGGCGCGTTATCTAAAATAGACACATTGAGCGATGTGCGTGATGTGCTATATGCTTGTGTCTCCTATGCGGCAGGTCTTAAGGCTGCGCGGGGCGCCATGCTTACGCAGCCATTAACTGATTTTCCAATCATAGGCTCTGCCATATGGAACAACTACATCATCGGCCCTGGAACAATTGATGATCTCTGGGCCACAGTAGTGGCTGGCGCAGGAGGCAGCCCTCTAAAAAGCACATTCTGGCTCATTCGCAGCATTGGACCAAATAGATTTCTTGAGATGCTTGTGGGCGCGGCAGATGGGAAATCAATAATTAGCTCGATTGATGACGCCAGCTTTGATAGCAAAGCAAGATTTTTCTTCCAAAGCAGAACTTCCGTTCAACTTAAAAGCACCCCAGCAACAATATACACGACGGCAGCCGAACTCGGCAGTGCTGCTCGGACCGACGTGAACGCGAGGGTTGCGTTATCTGCATTGTCCTTGGTCAGCTTCAGGGTTTACGAAGACGTCGCCAGTCAGTTTTCCTTATTCAATGAAGGAACTGGGCAGTGTACCGTCACGCAGCAATGGATGAAAGATCGAACAGAGATGCTGCAGTGGTTGTCGGTAAAAATTGCCATGGGCACGGACGGGCCAGTGACAACCACAAGCAACGGCCCAGGAACACGTTACCTGGACACCAGCAGCAGCACGGAGGTAATTACTGGCACTTTACCTGTTGACAGGCGCCAGTTCATTTTTGGTGGTGATGGCAGGCCCCTCGTCGTTTCGTGTGGAAACCAACGGCGACAATCGGTGGTGGTCGTAGCGCCGTGTGGGCATGTGGGCAAGTCGCAGAGCGGCTTGTCCACATGCCCATGCGGCCTTGTAGTGCA
>JBKBMV010000019.1:0-55237 GCA_046295615.1 Aquabacterium sp. | reverse complement strand
GGCCACCTCGCGCTTACGTTTGCTCTCACCCATCTGGTGAGTGTGCCAAATCCGGTCACACCCGCGCCAGCTCTGGCTCAGCGTGCGATCATGGGCGCTGAACTGCCGGATTTAGGCTGATCTGAACCTGCTGGCCCAACGCCACCAGGCCTGGGCCGTGAAGAACGGCATCAGCCTCTTCACCCGGGGCGAAGCCAAGAACACCCAGCGCGCCGTGCAAGACACCGGCCTGAAGCTGCACGCCGCCAGCGGCAACGTGCGCACCGAAGCCCAAAGCGGCCCCTTCAGCCTGACCGCCCAACAGGCCATCGACCTGCAAAGCACCGCCGCCGACATCGTCATCAGCGCACCCAACCGCATCGTGCTCAACGGCGGTGGCGGCTACATCAAGATCGAAGGCGGCAACATCGAGCTGGGCACCAGCGGGCCGGCCAGCTTCAAGGGCGGGCAGAAGGTGTTGACGGGCGGGGGGAGTGCGTCGGCAAGTCTGTCTTTGAAGAAAGCTGGAGTGCTGCCCCCCTGCAGCCAACAACAAGCTGCTGCTGCGGGTGCCGGTGCGGCCCTGATCTGAGCGTGGCGACGAGCCCCATGACTGATCACACCCCGCCCAACCTCTGTGGTCTGCCGCTGTACCTGCTGGTCGACCCTTATTTCGGCGAGCCATCTTTCGTCGCCCTTCATGTTTCCGAAGAGGATCCCCCGTCGATCACGCAGCAGCGCAGAGAACAGGCATGGCAGCGGAAGGTCTTCGCTGTGTCGTCCAGCGAGCACCCCATCGCCCCGTCTTCACTGCCGTATGTGGTCGCCCTGAATGGATCCAAGGACGAGTGGCTTGAGGCCACGATCGAGGAAGCAGAGCATGACCATGCGCGGTCTCTGGAGACGGGGCTTCACAAGATCAGCACCGGAACGCTGATCGAGACGAGCCTGGACGGTGATGCGTTGATGGCGCGCTTGAAGCGGATGTGGACGATTTACGTCTCAGGCAAACGCAGGCATTTGCGCTTGGCTTCGCCTCGCGTCATGGAGTTGGTCTTTAACAGTGCCTCGACAGAGAATGCCCAGGCTTGGCTGGGGCCGATTGAGCGCTGGCACCACCTGACCCGACTAGGCCAGTGGAACAGGGTTCGCGGCCAGGCTGACATGCACGAGCACATGTGCGATGAAGCCTCCTATGGGCGCCATCGCATCCGCGAAGCCATGGCAGCCCAGACGCGTCCATCCCTGCGCCTGGATGCCGCACTGACCACAACACTGTTGCACAGCGAGACGATCACACAAACCCTGGACGCATGGCAGCGCATGCGTCACCGCTTCGACACACAGCTGATCACGACGCTGCATATGTTCCTGGCGCAGGCAACGTGGGCGCGCGCTGATACGCAAGAACAACGAATCGAGAAGTGTCTTGGACACCTCCAAAGGACGCTCGGGAGCGAACTGTCATGAATGAAAACAAGTGCAAGGCCTGCGAGAACAGCGGCCTGCCCATCGTGTTTCTCTTTCACAGTGCTGTGGCCACGGACGCAGAGTTGGCGCCCCGCAACGCCCAGGCCCTGGCAACAGCGCACGACTCCGCGAAGCGAGCCCAGCTGCCGGCGCTGAAACACGCACGCTACGTGCTGCGATCATTGCGCCCCGGGAGCTACCTGCACATCCACCATGAGAAGCCACCGAAGGTGCTCCAGCAGAAGGCCGCAGCCCACAACGAGGCGCTGAAGAAGGCTGGCCGCCCCATTGATCCAACCGCGGCGCACTGGGAGGTGTTCCGGGTTCTGCCTGGCGGGGCCTTGGTCCCGCCAGAGCACCCCCATTTCGCCCAGGCCAAGCCTTTCGCTTGCACCCGTGAAGGGGGATCGCACATCTTTACGGTGATGAGCTACCGTCTGGCGGATGCGCATCAGGCCGGCACCATCAAGGTGGCCGTCAGCGGTAACCTGTGGGATCAAACTGTGCGTGCCCGCAATCTGGCGGATCCCAAGGCCATGACCGCCATCAGCATTCCCATGGTCTTGTCGGGTGGTCAATGGCCTGACTGGATGCGTCCCACGCCAGAGTGGCTTGAACAGAACATCGCCGATTTTGCGCTGGACAGCTTCGACCACGCCACCCTGGCATCGTCCATGCCCCTTGCCAAGGTCAAAGGCCAAGCCGATAGCCTGCTCGAGCGCATGGCCACCTTGTCCAAAGGGCATGAGAAGACCATTGACAAGGGCGTCTTCGTGGCGCTGCCTGATGCGGTCGGCACCGCCATCGCCTTGGCCGAGATCAGCCTCGCAAGGCACAAGCAGGGATTGGACTACGTACAGGCCAACAGCCACGCGTTCACAGCGGCCAGCCGGATCCAGATGCTCAGAGAAAGCATCAGTCAGGCAGAGCTGAACGCTGCACAAGAGTTGCAGCTCAAGAACCCATTGACCGAGGCGGATCTGAAGGACCCGCTCGGCCGGCCCGCGTTTTCGGAGCTGGACCAGGCCCAGCTGCGCAAACTGGCCCAGTCCAAGGCATGGATGAAGGTCGGCGAGATGCGTCACCAGGGCTTCATCGACGACACAGGGGTGCGCGGTACGCTGCCCAAGTCAGCCAAGTTCTTCCCCTACCAGGATCTCACGCGCGGGGGGCTGGTTGTCGCGCCAGTGGCAGACATGGCTCAGATCAACGTCAAACAAGCCGGCACCAAGATCGAGCGGTTGCACAAGCACAAAGAGCTTGAAGCCTTCCTGAAGAACTACGAAGCCCGGCTGACGCGCTTCGAGAAACAGGTGTACGAGCACGACGACGACCGAAGCCTAGTGCTGGCGCTTCCCGCGTTGGCTGAGGCCATGCGGTTGCACTACAACACGGAGGCTGTGTACGACCGACGGGCAGAGCACAACCCGGGCGAAACCTACATGGCCGAATGCCAGCGCATGCTGACCGTGGCTGGCAGGTGCAGCCCCAAGCTGCTGGAGCACATGCGCAAACTGCTGCAAGCCAAGGCCGAAGACGACCTCGGCTGGGCCTTGCGCGCCATGGTGGGCAACCAGCAATCGCTGTTTGCGCCCATGGATACCTGGCTCGCGCATTCGGCGAACTGGCTGACCAGCCCGGATGCCAAACTCGACAAAGCCTATGACACCTTCAAGACGCTGATCACCGATGACTGGTCTGGCGGCTACCTCAAGGCGAAACTCGGGTGGCTGACGCCATCAGGCATCGCATTGAGCTTTGGGCTGCAGGGCATTCTGGCGGGGGTGTCCACGCAGATACTGGCTCAGTATCTCGATAGGCCCATCGCGGCAGCCGGCGCGGCCACCCAGTCGATGGCAGAGGCTGTGCTGGCCAAGCTCAACAGCGCAGAAGGACAGCTGGCCGCACGCATCCATAGCTGGTGCCACCATCAAAGCCTGATGCTGCGCGCGCTGCTGGACAAGCAACCCCCGCCCCGGCCAATGCGGGTACGGGCCGACGTCACCCTGCGTACGCTGAGAGACAGAACCAGGCGTTTGGCAGCCCAAGGCCAGACCTTCAACCGAAGCACGCGCGCGGCCTTGAAGGCACTGGAAGACCTGCCTCCGGCCATGCTGGATCAGAAGGTCGGCGTCGAATTCCTCGTGACCGATGCCGACTTGCGAAACGTACGGTCAGTGAACAAACTGGCAGCGCAAGCCAGTCATGTGCGCCTGCAAGTGCTCAGCGATGTATCCGGCAAGATACCGCTGCTGCTGCTCGACGATGCGGACTTGCAAGCCCTGTATCAGCAAGCCCATCGGTATGACGCCCTGAAGAAGGCCCTCACCGACGCGATAGGCCAAGGCTTGCCTGCAAGTCTGGCCTATGCAGCCGGCTTGGCCACCACCCCACTGCGGGCCGCTGCGCAGGGCGTGCAAGCGGCGGTCAAGCCAGGCGGTTTGGTGAGCCAGGCAGCCAAGGGCGCTTCGACGGCCGCGGCCATTGCCGGGGAGTCAGGTCTATCGTTCTTTGGCGCCTTCTTGCAGTGGCGACTGCACGAAGTCAATGAAGACCGGCTCAAGAATCTGGGCGACCGTCTTCTCCTGACCCCAGGCCTAAGCCAAGAACAGCGTGACGCCATTCGGGAGCAGGTCGAGCTGACCCAGCTTGGCTACTGGGACAACAAAGCAGGCATGGTCGGCGGCGTGAGTGAAATCGCGGCCATTGCGCTAACCAAGGTGATGAACACGACTTCCTCGGCGACGGTTCAGTCGGTTTCCAAGTTCGGCGCAGCGGTTTTCACCGCTGGCGCTGCATTCGCCGGCGCCGCCGGAGCGTTCTTGAATGCCCAGCAGAACCACTTGAAGGCAGCGGGGAAGTATCGAGGTGGAGACTCAGTGAGGGCGGCGCAATACTTCGGCACGATGACCCTCTACGGAGCGGCTGGCGTGGCGTTGTTCGCTGCGGGAGGGGAAGCAATTCATACGTGGATCACTACCCGAAAACTGGTGGAGGCATCCATCCGTGGTGCTTCTGGCCGCGCGGCCACAGCGGCTGCCGGACGCGCTGCCACCACGGTTGCAGCACGCGCTTTCTTTGGTCTGAGCCTCACGGGTTGGGGCTTGGTCTTCACCGTTTTGGCTGTAGGTTACGAAGCCGTGGTGGTCTACCACGATCGCACGGCGCTGGAAGAATGGGTAGAGTGCTCTTACTGGGGCGTCGAGCCAAAGTGGCGAGACAAACATGGCAGCAAGGCGAACGGCGCAGAGCAAGAAAGCAAAGCCTTTGAAGCAGCGGCAAAGAAAGCCGTCGCTGAATCTGCAACTTACGACGCCATCGAACCGACACCCATGAACCGCAAAGCGGTGACGGGGTGATCCGTACACTCTGACCAATGATCCATTACATCCGTAAAACCGCTCTGGAAGCGCACCTTGGAGATGACCTGCCTGTGTCTGAGCGACACAAGCAGACACGACATCTATCCAAAGGCAAGCCCGCGGCGGAACGTGCCATAGGCCTAGAGCTGGTCACCACAGCTTCGGACCAACTTCTGATGATTCAACAATCAAGCACTCGTTTGCGGGGGTACTTGGCTGTTTTTGCAGTGCTGATGTTCATCTCTGCACCGCTTTTGTTGGCAGGAGTAGGCTTGGGGTGGTCGCTCACACTCCAGTTAAATGGCTTACTCAAGCTGACAACAGGTGCGTTCACCCTGTTCCTGCTCGTTGTGACGGTAGCCGGCCTCTTCACAGCGCTGCGCTTCGTACGGATTGACCTTCTCTCTCCCACAGACGTCCCGATCGCCTTCAACCGCAAGACCCGCAAGGTCTATCGCGTGATGCCCGACATCCAGCAGCGGCAGGGCCTCAGCCCAGCGGCCCTGGCGCGACACTGGCTCAACACCTTTCGTCCCTGGCCCATGCAGGTGATCGAATACGACTGGGACTGCTTGGAGGCCGAATATTTCAGCGAAACCGTACTGGCCGGCAACGTGGTGCGAATCAACCACCACCTCATGTTCTATGTGAAGGCCACCCCCGAGAGTGATCGGGTTCTGGGATGCTTTGACATCGTGCCGCCCATGCTGATCCGCGAAGAAAGCGCCATGAGGTTCTGGGAGCACATCCGGCGCTTCATGCAGGAAAACGGCCCCCCTTTACCCCCCGGCGAAAAACCCGCCCCGAAACCGCCACGTGACCCCATCTCCGCACTTCAAACCGTGATGCCCTACTTCTGGCCCTTGGCAGTCTTGGGTTTGTGGTGGGGCGGAGGGCAGTTCGTGGAGCACGGATTGTTCCGCATGTCGTTCGAGGACTTTCTCAAGTCGGCTGGCAACAAGATCAGCATCACCGCCTTCGGTGTGGCGATGCTTTCGTTCATCGGCTGCTGGGCTGCTCTGATCAACTGGATCGGCCACCTGCTGGCCCCCACACTGAAGCTACCACCCGAAGTGCTTCAGGATGCCGGCGAGCCCATTGATCTATGGGCCCTGTGGCGTAAGACCAAGGACCAGTTTGGTCAACGCACCAATCAGCCTGGCTGATACGCTCGGACGCACACCTTCACGACGCTTTCCGCCTGCGCTCTCCACTATCCAGTGATTCGCTGCGCATGTCATCGGCGAGGCTAGACCAGTATTCAATCGCAGCATCAATGCGCCGCTGGTCGTTTCTCAGTGCGAGCGACCACGCAGGCAGATGCCACACCACCAGTGCGGTAGCACCAAGCATCAACAAACACCTGACGGCAGCACGCCAAGCCTCTTCGGGATTCAAGCGATTGTCAACAGTTCATTGAACCTGACCAAGCTCGTCGTCTCGATGGGTCACGAGCCCGCTTATCTGCACGTTTCGATGCTCGCGCCTACTGGCCCACTGCTATAGTGCCTGCCGCCCGGATAGTCCATCTGTTGGCACCACGGCATCGTCCCGCCTTGCTAAAGCGTTTGTCAACTTGACGATGAAGCCTGAGTGCTGCCGCAGTGATGCGTCATTGAGTAACGCCATCACATACGCTCTCAACTGCAAATCGGCAACGGCTTTGACTTGAGCCGTTCACTCCTGCAGTTCGCTGTCGGATATCACCACGTATACATCCACCTTGTTGGAGAGCTGCGCCTTCACCCAAGCGCGCACACTTTCCCAGTCGGTTTGAGTCGGCGCCCCATCACGGTCCGCCTGCAATGAGGCTGACAGCTTGCGCTTGCTGTAATGGCATTCCTGCGCGACATCGGGATCCGTTGCACCTAAACACAAGGCGTCAATGCCGACAAACAGCTTTGCCACGTCACGGATGATCACCGGCAGCATGTTCAGCATCCGTATCCCGCCATAGCCCAGGCGCCATGCTTCGCCCGCCAGCCGGTCATGCGTGGGGTTGAGCTGCATACCTTGCTGATTTTGATCATTCGAGCCAGCAACTGGCCGTGCTGTGGGCGCAACGCACTGATGCATCAACTGACTTGGCGTATGGGGTGACGATCTACGAGGTCAGTGCAGATGGCAGCACTCAAGTCACGAGCGAACATGCGCTGCGCGACAACCCACATTGGCGTCCGTTTCCCAAAGCAGCCCGCCTGCAATGGCGCCCCCCTGGGCTGGTCGTGCTGCATGACAAACATCTCCGCCCCAATTGGGAAATTTTGTCGCCTGCGACATCGATGCCAGGCAATGAGGCAGTCCACGGCTACCCAGTGCTGCCGCCGATGGCGGGAGGCTTGAGGCATGGCTGGTATCTGGCGGCAAAGGCACGAGAGGCCCCTGTCAGTGTGTACCGCCATGACGCTTATGCTGGTGCGCTGGTGCTGCACCGCGAGCAGGCGCGCTGGCACCACCTCTCAACCGTTTTAATGCCGCCATCACCTCAAACGGATGAAGCAGACCCTGCCACCCCTGCCGAGGCCGATCTGTTCAATTTCTCAAACGCCAGGATGAGCCTGTCTCCGGACGGACGCCGCCTGATCGCTTGTGGTGCCCGCTATGTATTCGCCAATTCACGCTGTGTACTGCTGGGGCTGCCTTGGCCCAGCCAGTGATCTCTCCGGCGTTCATCTTCGATTCGCCACTGCTACACACGGTGCAGACACAGTGATCAACGGGCCGATGCGGCCCCACCGCTGCGTCCTCATGCCCACCAATGGGGGATGGCGCACAAACGCGGCGGCAGCGGCAGTAAAGTGCCACGTCAACTCGCCGACGTCGCGTCGTGTCATTGCTTCATCAACACGGCACCAACCGACGCGCGCAAGCTGCCAAGAAGCGCGTGCTGCTCGCGCACCCCTCATCCGACTGAGGCTAGGCCACCAGATGGCCGCCCCCCAGACATCACGTTGCAAGGAGGCACCGATCAATGAGCAATTCCAAACTACGAGAACGCATCGCCAGCATCCAGCCGCAGAATGGGTTCACACGCACCGTGGTGAGCCTGGGCGCCTTGGTCGTCATCGGGTTCCTCGCATGGCCGTTTCATTCGGTGCCGACGGGCAGTCGCGGTGTTGTCACCCAGTTTGGAAAAATCGTGGGGATTGAGGGTGAGGGCCTCGTAATCTTGCCTCCATGGCAAAAGCTGAACAACTTCAGTGTGCGCGCCAAAGCGGCAGACATCGAAAGTGCTGATGGCAGCACGGCCGACCAGCAGCCCGTCAAAGTCAGCCTGACCGTGCGTTACAGCATTGCGCATGACCGGGTTGCAGAGGTGTATGAAAAGTACTCGCAAGACGGCAACCTCCAGTCCTATGTTGAGACGGCCACGCAAGAAGTGTTCAAGGCGGTCACCGCACGCTACAGCGCGCCCAATCTGATAGCCCATCGTGCCAAGGTATCCTCTGACATCAACGTCGAGTTGCGTGAAAAGCTCAAGCTTTACGGTGCCATGGTCATCAACATCGACATGCGCAACTTTGCGTTCTCTGAGTCGTACATGCAGGCCATCAACGACAAGGTGACTCAAGAGCAGTTGCGCCTGGCGGCCGAGAACAAGCTCAAGACCGTGGAAGCCGAACAGCGTCAGAAGGTGGCTGTGGCGGAAGCGGAAGCCTCAGCACGCAAGGCTGAAGCCGATGGCGAGGCCTATGCCAACCTGACGATCGCCAAGTCACAAGCTGAAGCCCTGCGCCTGCAAAACGCCGCACTGACGCAAAGCAAAGACGTGCTGGAGTTGCGCCGCATCGAGGTTGAAAAAATCAAGGCCGAAAAGTGGGACGGCGCACTTCCCTCGGCTATTTACGCAGGCGCACCGATTCCTTTCCTGAACGTGAGCAAATGATTGCTGCCATGAAGTATTTCCGCCCTGTTTCCTTCATTGCTCTGATCATGCTGCTTGGCCTTGCGACAGGGTGTTCAGACAAAACCGCCGAAGAGAAGGGGGCCACCATGGCCGCCGAGAAGATCGACATGGTGAAAGGCATGGGCACCGTCCTGGAGGACAAAGGCGCCCAGGCGGCCGAGTCGTTGACCTCCGGTCTTGGGAAAGTGGTTAAGGGGGTAGAGAAGGGCATCGAGAAGTCTGGTCGTACGCTGGTCGTCGAGCCCAGCGTGACCCAGGCCGGGCTTCAGGTCACCAAGGTTCAGAACCTGACGACCGGCGCAGACGGCAACCACGGCCTGGAGGCCTATGTGGTGTCCAACCAGACATGCGAAGGTACACTGCTGGTCAAGGTGTTCGACGCGATGGACCGCGAGATCGGCCGCAGCCGGGTGGCACTGCAACGGCCCGCAGACGATGCGGGTTATGTGGCACTCCCCCTGGATGCGCAAGTGCCGCTGGCCGCCATTACGAAGGTGGTGGTGAGCTTCCAGCAACGATCCGCCAGTTGAACTGACAGCCCACCATGCACGCCGTTCTTGCTGCGCTTCAGGCAGCGCTGAATGATCCGACCGAGGCCACCCTAACGCAGGTGCGCGAGACCGCGTGGTACACGCCGCTGTGGTTTGCCGGCTCGATGCAGGCGGTGGAAGGTGATCGCACCTTGATCCAGGCCGAGGCCCAGATGCTGGAGGGTTTCGATCATCCGTTCCTGTTCGCATACATCCACGAAACTCAGGCACGAGGTATCGATCCAGCCGCGACGTGGCTCCATCAACCCCTGGGCGTCCTGACACTGCTGGCTGATGAGAAGCACTTGCACGTGGCTGTGATCGATGGCGAACACAATGTGGTGCTGAGCCACGACCAGCTGACCGGTCTTCGCGACTTGATGACCATGACCGCACCCGCGACACAGCGCGATGCCGTCAACGACAACCTGTATGTCGACCGTATCTCGACACTGATGGTGCGTGCGCGATCCTATTGCATGGCGCAACCCGATGTACGCAGCTTGCATCTCGCTGCGGTCGCGGCTGGCAGTACGCCGATGTTTGCCGTGTTTTTGCTGGATGCGGCCAATGCGCCCATTCATCAGCGGGCGCTGCAACAGCTTCATGCCGAAACCATGCGCCCCAGCGACAAGATGTTGTTCCTGGATCGCCTAGACCCGGGCATACACACCTCCATGATCGCACCCTTGTCAAAGCAGGATCCCGTCTACCGGAAGCAGCCCGACCTGGGCTGGTGGGGCCGAATGAAGCAACGCTGGCACAGCCCGCGGCTGGTGATCCTTGACCTCGCGCTCACTGACGAGGCCGCTGCGTGATGCCACCTTCTGCCCTGTGTCCACGCCGCGCTATTGGCATCGCGTGGGTTCTGGCAGCAGCTGGGTTCGGCGGCGCACACGCGGCGGGCGCCTACACCCCGCGTGCGGGTGACATCGTCTTCCACACCTCGACGTCCAGCCAGAGCCGCGCAGTGCAGGCGGCCACGGGCTCGCGCTACAGCCACATGGGGGTGGTGCTGCGTCACCAGGGGCAATGGCAGGTGTTCGAGGCAGTACAGCCCGTGAAGTACACACCTTTACCGCGCTGGATTGCCCGCGGGGCGGGTCATCATGTGGTGGTCAAGCGGCTGAGGCAGCCGCTCACCGCGTCGCAGCAAGCGGCACTGCAAGCCAGCGCCCGGCCAATGGTGGGCCTCGACTACGACCTGACGTTCGAATGGTCAGACAAGCGTCTGTACTGCTCCGAGCTGGTGTGGAAGCTGTATGACACCGCCCTAGGCATCCAGCTGACACCACTGGCCGAGCTGCGCAGCTTCGACCTGCGTTCGCCCGTCGTGCAGCAGACAATGAAGGAGCGCTATGGCAGCCAAGTGCCGCTGAGCGAGCCAGTGGTTGCGCCTGTGGCCATTTTCGATTCGCCCCTGCTCGACACGGTTTACACCCAATAAGCCTTGCGCCTGGGCATATCACCATGACCTCCGACGATGGCGACTACATCGCACGCATTGAGCGCCTGACGCGGCGCGCACAGGGCCCTGAGGCTGCCGCGCCAGCGTCGCCGCACGCTGGCGCGGCCTCCGACCGGTATGCGTCCACCGGCCTGCAAGCGGATCCTGCAGAGCACGGGCTCGGCCCCCTGCACCCCCGAGCCTCCCGGCGCCATGCGCCACCGGAGGAGCGCCGCATGGTCACGGTCAAGGTCAAGCGCTCGCGCTGGGTGCGCCTTCTGGCCGGCATCGGCCTGTTTCTGATGGGCAACGTCATCGCGATGCTGTACATCGGCCTGAGCGGCGCCACCGAGCGCGACGCAGGCTTCGATGTGCTGTTCACCCTGACCTTGATCGCCCCCTTCGTGGTTTGGTTCGCGTTGCGGTACCGCAAGCTCGGCCACACCGAGATCAAAGGCCACCCACTCCACACGCTGGCTGTGATGGACATGGGACTGGGCGAGCCGTGCGTGACGCTGCGCGTGCCCGAGGAAGACAGCATCGTGGTCGACACCGTGTGGCTGGCCAACGGGCAGGATGCAGAACAAGCCGAGGTGCGTGCCCATGAAGACCTCATCATCGAGATCGACAGCCTGCTGATCCGCGCGAACGCGCTCTCGCCCCCTGCACGCGAGTCCTCTCACGGCAGGTCCGCGCTGCTGGCCTTTCAGCAAGCACTGGCTGCGTCGCTGTACGTGCCTGCCGGGCGGCTACCTATCCTCAGCCCGACCGTTTCAGACAACTTCGAAGACGGCATGGCATCGTCGGTTGACTACGCCGAGGTGATCCTCAAGGGCGGCCTGCGCATGGACACCGATGCGGTGTGCGATGCCATCTCATCAGCCATGCACACGGTACGGCAGCACTACACCGTCGAGCTGGCCCCCTGACCGAGGCCCACAGCCCCTATCAACTGGTGTTGGCCCCGCCGCCCCCTGACCGACCGCCGCCCCAACTGCCTGAAGACGAAGAAGACGAGCCCGAACGGGATGAGCCCCCGCCTGAGGACGATGTCTCACGGGGAATCGTATAAGGCCGGGTCTTCTCGACGCCACAGTGGTGACAGCGGTAGGTACGCTCACCCCGGCCCGCGCGCTCGGTGGTAGCCTGCACCAGCACCGTGTCGCTTTGCTGTTCGTAGGTCTGGGCCTTGCATACCGGGCAAGCTTCATACTGCGTGGCGGGCCCCGGAAAGGACCACATCTTGACCGCGTGGCAGCCGGTACAACGCCACACGTCATGCGCCTTGGAACCGAGTTGCTCTTCCAGCCTGCGGGACGCTTTGAGGTGAGCGTCTTCTTCGTCCTCGCCCAGCAGGCGCATGGGCTGACCACAGGCTCCGCACGCGCGCGGGTGTCGCCGATAGTGGTCATGGCGCGTCCAGATGTAGGGCGCGTAGAGCAGGAACGGAACAGGCATCGCGATGGCCACCCAGCCCCAGAATCGGCGTTGGCGTGTGTAGAGCAGCGCCAGGTCGAAGTACTTGTGTTGCGCAGCGCGCCCCTGTGCGTAGCGATGCAGCCGCCAGGCTTGCCGCGCTGTGAGCAGCGTGAAGAAGCCATATGTGGCACCCAACGCAAGCCAGATCGGCTGCGACACAGGCAACCAGTTCACCACGGCCAGGATGGTCAACGGCCCACCCACAAAGGCCAGCAGCCAACCCGTGCGGGTGTAACGCAGGGCCTCGGGCTCGCGGTTGCTCGATGCCTTGCCGCCCACGAAATGCCCCAAGGCCCACTTGAACACAAAGCAGAACAGCCCGATCAGGCTGACGGCGATCGCCATCAGCCATTTGAACTGCCGCCAGCCCTTGTTCTCGTGCGCCGAGGGCGGCACCCAAGGTTGCATGGCATCCGGATCACGTACCACGCGATCGACCACCTGCAGGCCGGCCAACAGGCCTTCTCCGTAGGCGCCTTGCCTGAACGCAGGCGACATGTGTTCTCGCTGGATGCGGTCAGCCAGCAAGTCCGGCAAGGCGCCTTCCAGCCCATAGCCCGTGTGCATGCGCACGATGCGCTGGTTGCGCACCATCAGCACCAGCAAGCCGTTGTCTCACCCTTTCTGGCCTATGCCCCAGCGTTCGAACAGCGCCTGCGCGAACGTGAAGATGTCACTGGGCTCGTGGATGTCTTCCACGGCCACTACCGCCACCTGCGCACCCGTGTCGGCTTCCAGCCTACTGAGCAACTGCTGAAGCTGGGCGGCGCTGCCCTCGTCGATCAGACCGTCCGGGTTGGCGATGTGACCCGAACCGCCATCACGGGGATTGGGGATCTGGTCCGGCGAGTACGAGCCAGCGAACACCAGACCGCCGACCAGCAGCCAGCACAGCAAGACACATCCGCTTCGCAGCCGCCGGAAGAAGTGATGTGCGAGATTCAACATGTCATGGCCAGCCGGCCCGTAAAGTGAAGCGGCAACACAGTAGCAAACCTGGCGGCCCGCCATGACCCTCTGAAGGGGGACATCATCCAACTGAATAGAATGCATGCCCATCGTATTTCCTTGAACTGCATTCATGCTAGAACTACGCCACCTCCGCTCCCTGGTCGCCATCGCCGACGCCGGCAAACTGGCCACGGCGGCTGAGCGGGTGCACTTGAGCCAGTCGGCGCTGTCGCACCAGATTCGCGCTCTGGAAGAGCACCACGGCCTGGCGCTGTTCGAGCGCACGCGCCAGGGCCTGCAGTTCACGCCGGCCGGCGAGCGCCTGCTGACCCTGGCGCGCAGCGTGCTGGCCGAGGTCAGCGCGGCCGAGCGCGACTTGCAGCGCATGAAGGGCGAGACCACGGGCGAGCTGCGCATCGCGCTGGAGTGCCACACCTGCTTCGATTGGCTGATGCCCGTGATGCACGCCTTTCGCCAGCGCTGGCCCGAGGTCGAGGTTGATCTGGTGGCGGGCTTCCATGCCGAGCCTCTGGCCTTGCTCAAAGAAGGCCGGGCAGACCTGGTGATCGGCTCGGCACCCAAGTCGGCGCGGGCCTGGCAAGTGTCGCCCTTGTTCAAGTTCGAGATGATGGCGGTGGTGGCCAACGACCACCCCTTGCGCCACAAGCGCTTCATCACCGCGCGCGATCTGGCCGACGAAACCCTGATCACCTACCCCGTGCCCGATGCCCGCATCGACCTGGTGCGCGAGGTGCTGGCGCCCGCCAAGGTCAACCCGGCGCGCCGCACGGCCGAGTTGACGGTGGCCATCGTGCAGTTGGTGGCCAGCCGGCGCGGGGTGGCCGCCCTGCCCAGTTGGGGCCTGCAAAGCTACCTGGAGCACGACTATGTGCAGGCCGTGCGCATCGGCCCCAAAGGCCTGTGGAGCGAGCTGCACGCCATCTGCCCCAAGGCCCAGGCCTCGCGCCCCTACATGCAGGACATGGCCCAGATCATCCGCCAGCAGTGCGCACAGCTGCCCGGCATTGAATGGCTGGCATGATCCACCCATGATGCTTGACGCCCTGGAACACGAGACCGGCCCGCAGCCCCAGCGCTGTCTGATCATCCTGCACGGCCTGGGGGCCGACGGCAGCGACTTCGAACCTGTGTGCCAGATGCTGGCGCGTGACCTGGCCGATCTGGGGCCCTTGCGCTTCGTGCTGCCCAGCGCCCCGGTGATGCCAGTCAGCATCAATGGCGGCTACCGCATGCGGGCCTGGTACGACATCCGGCCCACCACCGGCCCCGAGCGTGAAGACGCGCTCACGATGCGCGCCTCGCTGCAGGCCATCCACGCCCTGATGGATGCCGAGGTGGCACGTGGCGTGCCGGCCAAAGGCATCGTGCTGATGGGGTTTTCGCAGGGGTGCGCCATGACGCTGCTGGCGGGCCTGCGCTACCCGCACACCTTGGCCGGGCTGGTAGGGCTTTCTGGCTACCTGCCCCTGCCCGACACCACCGAGGCCGAGCGTCACCCTGCCAACACGAACACGCCGGTGTTCATCGGCCATGGCGATGCCGATGGGGTGGTGCCCATGCCGCGCGGGCAACAGGCTTACGCGGTGCTCAGCCGCCTGGGTCAACCCGTGGAATGGCACGATTACCCCATCGATCACAGCGTGTGTGATGACGAGATCGACGACATCGCCGCCTGGCTACGCCGGGTTTGGTCCAGCACATAGTCAATGAAGGTGGTCGCCGCCCTCGTGTGGTGGCGGTTGGGCATGTACAGCATCATCATGCGCATGCCGAAGATGCTGAGCTTCCATTCGTCCAGGGTGGTCAGCACCTCGCCCTGCGCCACCAGATCGGCCACCACGTAGTCGGGCACCAGGCCCACACCCAGGCCGGCCACGATGGCCTCGCGCAAGAACAGAAAGTTCTCTGAGGTCAGCGTGGGCTGCAGGGGCACCTCGTGGCGCTCACCGTCCAGATACGCGGCCAGGCGCAACTGCCGGCCCACCACGCCCGAGGTGATGATGGACGCGCGCCCCAGTTCGTCCAGCGTGCGCGGCAGGCCGTGCGCCTGCACGTGACTTCGGTGGGCACAGGCCACATAACGCACCGGGCCCATGTCGCGGGCCACCAGGTTGTCGGGCGGGTTGCTGATCACCCGCACGGCAATGTCCACCTCATCACGCACCAGGTCGGTCACGCGGTTCTCGAAGGCCACGTCCAGCACGATGCCGGGGTGCTCGCGTTTGAAGCTCAGTAACCAGGGGGCCATCACCATCTGCCCGTATCCGCTGGGCAGGCTCAGGCGCAGCCGCCCCTGCAGACTTTGGCCCAGCAGATGGACGGCATCGTGGGCAGCGGCCAGTTCTTGCCGAATGCGCCGACCGTGCTCGTACAACTGCAAGCCCACGTCCGTGGGTTGAAGCTGGCGCGTGGTGCGACGCAGCAGTTGCGCCCCCAGTTGCTGTTCGAACTGCTTGAGCCGGTAGCTGACGTTGGCCCGGCTCATGTTCAAGCGGCGGGCAGCTTCACTCAGGTTGCCGGCGTCCAGGATGTCCACCAGCAGGCTCAAAGCGGCAGGATCGATGGTGGTCATGGCGGCATCACAGCGTGGATATGCAGACTCAGACTTGTCAGTGTGTCAAATATTCTTTGACAGTCTTTCAACGTCATCCCGAATTGTCAAGAGCCCGACACCACCCCAGAATCAGCTCACACCACGCCCTCCAGGGCGGCGTGCAGGCGCTGGCGCGGCCAGCCCGAAGCGGCCTTTGCGGCCCCTCAGCAGTTCATCCACCGCAAGTCGTCAGTATTTCGGGCTCCAACATGGTCCACCACATCATCGCCAAACGCATCCCGAGGGTCGTGACATGAACCTCAGCCAGCTCGACGAACGCCAGTCGCTCAGCGACACCCTGGGCCGCTTCCTGGCCCACCGCTACGACATCGACACGCGGCAGAAGATCGCCCGCAACCCCCAGGGCTACAGCCTCAACCGCTGGCAATCCTTCGCGGATCTGGGTGCCATCGCCACCCTGCTGCCCGCCGCCCACGGCGGCACGGGCGGCTCGGCCCACGACATCACGCAGGTGTTTGAAGCGCTGGGGCGCGCCCTGGTGCTGGAGCCCTTCTTGCCCACCGCCGTGCTGGCCGCCAGCGCACTGACACACGCGGGCACGCCCGATCAACACTCGCTGCTGGCCGATGTGCTGGACGGCACCTTGATCATGAGCCTGGCTCACCAGGAAGATGCCGCCGCACAGGCCTTCAACCGGCCAGGGCCCGTGCACACCGAGGCCGTTCGCGAAGGTGCCCACTGGGTGCTGCAAGGCCACAAGGTGCTGGTGCCGCTGGGTCATCAATCCGAATTGCTGGTGGTGTCGGCCCGCACGGCCGGTGAACCGGACGATGCACACGGGGTGTCGCTGTTCCTGCTGCCGCTGGACACGCCCGGCGTGCGCGTGCGCCCCCATGCCCTGCCCGACGGCAGCCGCGTGGCCGATGTGACGCTGCAGGGCGCGGTGCTGCCTGAACACGCCCTGCTGGGCCCGCTGCATCAGGGTGCCCCCGCCCTGATGCACGCCTTGAACCGGGGCATGCTGGCCTGGTGCGCCGAGGCGCTGGGCGTGATGGAAGTGCTGCAAGCGCAAACGGCAGCGCACCTGCAAACGCGACAGCAATTTGGCGCCAGCCGCCACGCGAATCCCAGTTGGGCCTGGCTGGCGTCGGTGCCCAGCGCCGCGATGCAGCACGCCCTGGCCCAGGCGCGCTCAGCCCTGGAGCAGGCCACCACCACGCTGGACGACGACGATGACCCCACCGCCCGCGAATGGGCACTGGCCCACGCCCAACGCACCGTGGGCCGCGTGGCCGCCCAGGTGGTGCAAGACAGTGTCGAGCTGCATGGCGGCCCGAACCGGGTGGCCCAACTGCCCCTGGCTCACCACGTGCACCGCCTGATCGTGATTCAGCGCCAACTGGGGCACGGCGACCACCCCATGACGAGGCTCTTGCCCCAAGGCACAGGCGATACCATCGCCCCATGAGCACCACACCAACCGCGCCGGCCTCGTTCAACTGGGCCGACCCCCTGCTGCTGGATGACCAGCTGACGACCGACGAACGCCAGGTGCGCGACGCCGCCCGGGCCTATGCGCAAGACAAACTCTTGCCGCGCGTGACGCAGGCCTTCAGGCACGAGCACACCGACCCGGCCATCTTCACCGAGATGGGTGCGCTGGGCCTGCTGGGAGCCACCATCCCGACCGAGTACGGCGGCGCCGGCCTGAACTACGTGAGCTACGGGCTGATCGCCCGCGAGGTGGAGCGCGTGGACAGCGGCTACCGCTCGATGATGAGCGTGCAGTCGTCGCTGGTGATGTTGCCCATCTACGAGTTTGGCAACGAGGCCACGCGGCGCAAGTATTTGCCCAAACTGGCCACCGGCGAGTTCATCGGCTGCTTTGGGCTGACCGAGCCCAACCACGGATCCGACCCGGCCAGCATGCTGACGCGTGCCACCAAGGTGGACGGTGGCTACACGCTGCGCGGCAGCAAGATGTGGATCAGCAACTCGCCCATCGCGGATGTGTTTGTGGTGTGGGCGCAGTGTGAAGAAAACGGCAAAGACCAGATTCGGGGCTTTGTGCTGGAGAAGGGCTGGACGGGCCTGAGTGCACCGGCCATCCACGGCAAGGTGGGGCTGCGCGCCAGCATCACCGGCGAGATCGTGATGGACGATGTGTTCGTGCCGGAAGAGAACGCGTTTCCGACGGTGCGGGGGCTGAAGGGCCCGTTCACATGCCTGAACAGCGCACGCTATGGGATCTCGTGGGGTGCGATGGGCGCCGCAGAGGACTGCTGGTTTCGCGCGCGGCAATATGTGCTGGACCGGCATCAGTTTGGGCGGCCGCTGGCGGCCAATCAGCTGGTGCAGAAGAAGCTGGCCGACATGCAGACCGAGATCGCGCTGGGCCTACAGGGCAGCCTGCGGCTGGGGCGATTGAAGGACGAGGGCAAGGCGGCGGTGGAGATCACGTCGATCATGAAGCGCAACAACTGCGGCAAGGCGCTGGAGATTGCCCGCCTGGCCCGCGACATGATGGGCGGCAACGGCATCAGCGACGAGTTTGGCGTGGCGCGCCACCTGGTGAACCTGGAGGTGGTGAACACCTACGAGGGCACGCACGATGTGCATGCGCTGATCTTGGGGCGGGCGCAGACGGGGATTCAGGCGTTCTTTTGATTCTTTTGGTGCCACGCGCCCAGGCCCACCCCCCGGCCCGCCCGGCTTGACGATGACGGTCCCGCTCACGGAGCGGGACTGCCCTGCGATGCTCTCAGGCCGGTGGCGCCGAGGAACTCGCTACGCGGCCTTCAGCCGCTGCGCTCAAACATCCTCGGCGAGTTTGTTAGACGAAGCGCGCTGCGCGCGCCCACCGACCTGCTGCGCTTCTCGGCGCCATCGAAGGCGCCGGGCGGGCCGGGGGGTGGGCCTGGGGGGGGGCTGGAGTGGTGGCGAGGTTGGGGGGCTGGTTTGCAGCGTTCTCTGCCCTTCGACCTCGGCTGCATTACGCACGCTGATAGCCCCACAGCGGTCATTGACGTACCGAGACCGCGATCAAGTGAATGACTGGTTCATCGTCCTCTGCGGTCATGAGCTGCGCCTTAGCTGTGCTTCCAGAGCATCGCGTCATCTGCATGTCGATGAGTACTGCTCTTCCAGCAGCTTGCGGTCAATGCCGGTGCGTATGGTGCGCATCCGGCACATGTGGATGGCTGTGCTGCATGGGCTCGTGCTCATGCCGGTGGCTGTGTGCCCCCGTCGGCATCGGCTCATGGTGATGGAGGTGATGGCCATCGTCATGCCGGTGCGCATGTTCGTGCACCAGCCGTTCATGCACATGCTCGTGCTCATGCGCTTCCATGAGGTGCAGCACGACGCCCGCGCCCATCAGCAGACACCCGACCAGCATGCCCCAGCCGCCTGAGCGGTCGCCCAGCCACCAGGCCAGCGCCGCGCCGATGAAGGGGGCAAAGGCATACACAGAGCCGGTCCGGGCTGCGCCGAACGAGCGTTGCGCCAGCAGGTAAAAGCGCAGGCTCAAGCCATAGCCCGTGGCCCCCACGGCCAGCAAAGCTAGGCCAGCGTGCCAGTGCGGCGTCGGCTCGCGCGTCAGCCAGGCCAGTGCCAAGGTGGCCCCCGTGCCCAGAGCGGACTTGGCTAGCACCACCTGCGCCGGGTCGCGCTCGGCCAGGGCCCGCGACAAGGTGTTGTCGATGCCCCAGGCGGTCGTGGCGACCAGCACGGCCAGCAAGCCCCAGACCGAGGCCTGCGGCGCGGCGGGCTGGGCGCCTTGGTCCAGCACCAGCGCAATGCCGCCGGCCAGCAACAGGGCGACGGCAGCCCAGACCCGACGGTCCATCGACTCGCCGTAGAGCCAGCCCGCCAGCAAGGCCGTGAACACGGCCTCCAGCGTGAGCATCAGAGAGGCCCCGGTGCCGCTGGTGTGCTGCAGCCCCCAGGCCAAGGCCACAGGCCCCAGCACCGCCCCGAAGAGGGCCACCCAGATCAGACGCACCCCATCGCTGCGCTGCAACCTCGCTTCGCGCGCAGCCGGCTGGCGCAGCAGGGCTCCCATCACGGCCGCCCCGCCATACAACAAGGCGGCGGTGGTGAACGGCCCCAGGCCCGCGCCCCAGCGTTGAACCAGAGGCGTGCTGGCCCCGAAAAGCAGGGCTGCCAGCAGGGCCAGCACGCCGCCCCGGATTGCCGGCCGACGTGTGGGCAGCAGCGGATGGGATGGCTGAGTCATGCCGGGCTCACTTGACCGAGAAGCGCACCGTCACGGTCTTGCCTTCGACGTTGTTGAGCACGGCCACGACCTTGGCCCCCTTGCTCACCGTCACGCCAGTGGCCTTGAGCTGGTTGTCTCCAGCTTCCTTGAGGTCCGCTTCCGTTTTCTTGCCACCTTGTAAGACGGTCAGCTTGCCCGCGATGCCTTTGGACGGCATGGGCTGGTCGTGGTCCACCAGGTAGATGATCACGCCATCGGCCGTGGCCACCAGCTCGAAGTTCACGTCATGGGCCACCTGCACCACGCCCCCATGGCGAGCCTTGCCAGCGCCATGCGCCATCGCAGGGTTCAGGCTCAGCGCGCACAAGGTCAGGGCGGCGATCTGGATCAGTTGCTTGGTTGTCATCGTTGCATCTCCATGCAAGGCGCGGTGCGCTTGAGGGCGGCACCGCCAGGCCCATGGTGTCAGATCAGAAGGCTTCTGGTGCTCTGGCCTCGGCGGGGGTGTGGCTTTGCGCTTCCGCATGGGCTTCGGCCAGCAGACGCTCGGTGGCCTCACGCCCCAGCAGCCAGAACAGCACGGGCGTGAGCAGCGTGTCCAGCAAGGTCGAGCTGATCAGCCCCCCGAAGATCACCACCGCCACCGGGTGCAGGATCTCCTTGCCCGGTGCGTCGCCCGCCAGCAGCAGCGGCGTCAACGCAAAAGCCGCGACCAGGGCGGTCATCAGCACCGGGGTCAGGCGCTCCAGCGAACCCCGCACGATCATGGCCTGGCTGAAGGTCTCGCCTTCCAATCGGCACAGGTTGATGTAGTGGCTGATCTTGAGGATGCCGTTGCGCGTGGCGATGCCGGTCAGTGTGATGAAGCCCACCATGGCTGCCACCGACAGGCTCACCCCGGCGATCCACATGGCCACGACACTGCCAATGAGCGCCAACGGGATGTTGGCCATGATGACACCCGCTAGAACTGCCGAGCGATAGCGTGAGTACAGCACCAGGAACATCATCGCCAGCGACACCAGCGACAGCCCGAGGATCAGTTGGGTGGCCTGCTCCTGGGCCTGGAACTGGCCTTCCAGGCTGATGAAGCTGCCGGTGGGCAAAGAGGTCTTCGCAATGACCTGGCGGATGTCGGCGATGACGCGCCCCATGTCCGACCCATCGGTGTTGGCATAGACCACGATGCGCCGGCGGCCGTTTTCCCGGCCGATCTGGTTGGGGCCATCGGCCTCTTCGACGGTGGCGAAGCTGGATACCGGCAGGCGGCCCGCTGGCGTGTCCACCAGCGTGCGGGCCAGGTCCAGCGGACCTCGCTTGTCGTCGGGCAGTCTCAGCACCAGCTCGTAGCGGCGCGAGCCGTCCACGATCTGCGCGCCATGCGCCCCATCGGTCAAGGCCTTGAGGATGCGGATGGCCTCGCCGGGTGCCAGCCCGGTCTGGGCCAGGCGCTGCGGGTCGAGGCGGACCATCACCTGCGGGATCAGCACCTGCTTTTCCACCGTCAGGTCCACCAACCCCTTCACGCCCGAGAGGTTCTGGCGCATCTGCTCGGCCAGGCCCCGCAGCGTGTCGGTGTCGTCCCCGTAGATCTTGACGGCGATCTGGGCCCGCACGCCCGACAGCAGGTGGTCCAGCCGGTGCGAGATGGGCTGACCGATGGCGACCTGCGCAGGCAGCACGGACAGCTGCGCGCGGATCTGGGCCATCACGGCCTCGCGGTCCACGGGCGGGCCCTCGCGACGCAGGTCCACGTCGATCTCGGCCGAGTGCACCCCTTCGGCATGCTCGTCCAGCTCGGCCCGGCCGGTGCGCCGGCCCACCTGGGTCACACTCGGCACTTCGCCAATCAGCTTCTCGGCCAGGGCGCCCATGCGGTTGGCCTCGGCCAGCGAGGTGCCCGGGTTGAACATCAGGGACAGCACCAGAGAGCCCTCATTGAAGGCCGGCAGGAAAGCCCGCGGGAAGAACGGCACCGAGGCCGCGGCCGCCGCCACGGCCAGGACCGCTGCGCCGATCAGCAGCCGGGCGCGCGGAAAGGACCAGGTCAGCAGCTTGGCATCCCAGCGCTTGAGACGAGCGACCAGCGGGCTGTCGCCATGGCCGAGTTGCTTCATGCGGGGCAGCAACTGGCTGCACAGCACCGGCGTCACCGTCATCGACACCAGCATCGACGCCAGGATGGAGACGATGTAGGCAATGCCCAGGGGCGAGAACAGTCGACCTTCGATGCCCGGCAGGGCAAACAGCGGCACGAACACCAGCACGACGATGACCGTGGCGTAGACGATGCCCGAGCGCACCTCGACGCTGGCCTGGCGCACCACCTCCAGCACGGGGCGGGGCTGGGGCAGCAGGCTGTTGTCCTTGAGGCGGCGCAGGATGTTCTCCACATCCACCACCGCGTCATCGACCAGTTCGCCAATCGCGATCGCCAGGCCGCCCAGGGTCATCACGTTGATGGACTGGTCCAGCAGCCTGAAGACCAGCGCGGTGACGGCCAGTGACAAGGGGATGGCGACCAGCGAGATGAGCGTGGTACGTGCCGACAGCAGGAAGGCAAACAGCACGATGGCCACCATGATGGCGCCGTCGCGCAAGGCCTCGGTCACGTTGCCGATGGAGGCCTGGATGAAGTCCGCCTGACGGAACAGCACCTGGGGCGCGGACAAGCCTTTGGGCATGCCCGCCTTCAGTTCATCGAGCGCCTGCTCGATCTGGCGGGTCAGTCGCACGGTGTCGCCCGCAGGCTGCTTCTGCACGCTGACGATGACGGCAGGCTGGCCCTTGTAGCCCGCATCCCCGCGCTTGAGGCCCGGCGCAAAGCGCACCTCGGCAACCTGGCTGAGCTGCACCGGTCGCCCATCCTTCCAGGCCACGGCCACGCCTTGCAGGTCATCGACCCGGTTGGTGCGGCCCAGGTGGCGGATCAGGTACTCGCGGCTGTTGAGGTCGATGAAGCCGCCCCCGGCGTTGCTGGCAAAACCTTGCAGCGCTTGCTCGATCTGCGTCAGCGAGATGCCGAACTGAGCCATGCGGCTCGGGTCCGGCTCGACGCGCAGCTGGCGCACATCGCCCCCAATGGGGATCACCTGCGACACCCCGGGGATGGCCAGCAGCCGCGGCCTGAGCACGAAGTCGGCGTACTCACGCGCCTGCATGGGCGTGGCCGCGTCCTTGGCCCCGTCCAGCGGCAAGGCGATCAGCATGACCTCCCCCATGATGGACGACACCGGCCCCATCACTGGTGTGATCTCGTCGGGCAATTGCCCACGCAGCTGGGCCAGGCGCTCGGCGACGAGCTGGCGGTTGCGGTAGATGTCGGTGCCCCAGTCGAACTCGGCGTAGACGATGGACAGACCCACCCCCGAGGTCGAGCGCACGCGGGTCACCCCCGGCATGCCATTGAGTGCGGTCTCGATGGGAAAGGTGACCAGTTGCTCCACCTCTTCCGGCGCCATGCCGCCCGACTCGGTCAGCACCGTGACCAGGGGCTTGTTGAGGTCGGGGAAGACATCGACCGGCGTGCGCCAGGCGGTCATCCCGCCATAGACCAGCAGCAGGGCGGCAAAGGCCAGCACGAAGAGCCGGTTGTGCAGGCTGTATCGAACGATCCAGTTGAACATGCCGCGCTCCTCAGCGGATCTGTGCGACGAGCGCCGCACCTCGGACCACGACGCGGTTGTCCGCCGCCAAGCCCTGGGTCACCAGCACGGTGTGGGCGTCCAGCGGCTGAACCTGCACGGGCTGCGGCACATAGCGCTCAGCGCCCACCTTGATCCACACCACGGACTCATTGGCTGGGCTGCGCACCACGGCTTCGGCCGGCAACACGATGCCCTTGCGCTGACGCTTGAGCGCCGCCACCACGGTCACGGGCTGCCCCACGGCCAGCACGGCATCGCCACGGGTTCGCACCTTGAAGGTCAGTGGCAGCACCCCATCGCGCAGCGAGCGGGCCGCCCCGACGAGCTGCAGTTGCACATCGGCTTGGCCCAGCAGGTTGGCCTGGGCGAGCTGACTGGCCAATTGGACATCGGGGGTGGTGGCTTCGACCAGCATGCGCGTCGGATCGACCACCTCGATCAGCACCTCCCGAGGCTCGACCACCTGCCCCACCTTCAGGTCGGCGCGCGCGATGACCCCGGAGACAGGCGCCCGCAAGGCCTCGCGTGCGGCCAGGCTGGCGCCGATGCCGCGTTCCCGCTCAGCCAGCGACTGGGCCTCGATGCGCGCGGCGTCGATGTCCTTGCGTGGCACCGAGCCTTCCAGAGATTCCAGGCGCTTGAGTCGCTGCTCGGCCAGTTCACGGGCGGCACGCAGTTCGCTGCGTTGCGCCTGCTGGGCGGCCAGCGCGAACGGCTCGGCATGGTGGCGTACCCAGGCCAGCACGTCGCCTTGACGCACGGCCTGGCCCGCCACGGGCAAGCCTTGCGGACCGGCCTCGATGCGACCGCCGTGCATCGACTGCACCAGGCCGCTGGCGTTCGGATCGGCCACCACCCGACCGGGCAGTTGCACCGTCACAGCGGCATCGGTTTCCGGTGCGATGAGGGTGCGCAAGCCCATGCGGCGTTGCGCGATCTTCGGAATGTGGACGCTGCCATCGGGCAGTCGGCTCAAGCCGGATGTGTTCGGCGCCGCAGCCTGATCCAGGTGTTCGCCGTTGGGGCCATGGGCGCCCGGCCCGGCGTGAGCGGCGTGCAGGCTCAAGCTCAGGACGAACAGTGTTGTCAGGGTGCGCAACTGGAGGTGCATGCGTTGACATATCTGAATCGGGTTCATGCGGCGTCTCCCTTGTTGGTTTCAGCGTGGGCGGTGTCTGCCGCGCGTTGGCGCCAGCGCCACGCGGCGATCACGCCCAGCCCCAGCACGAGCACGCCCCCGGCGGCCCAGCGCCAAGCGGTGCCGGCATGGGCGTCATCGTGGGCGGGGTGGTCGTCCGCACCGTGTTCGTGCCCGTGGTCATGCGCCTGAGTGGCGGCCTGGGCCTGGCCAGCCCCGACACGGAGCACGGCATCCAGCAAGTCGCTGTCATCGCCCGCCACCACGGTGACGACAACGGCATGCTCGCCGGGTTGGGACAGCAGCTTCAGCATCGCCGGGTCGTCCACCGCGTAGTCGCCCAGGTCGGGGTGGAACTTCGCCTTCGCTTTCAGCGCGCCGGACTCGACCTCGACGTCGGCTTTCAAGACAGGTTCGTTGGTCGCGAAGCGGTCGATCAGGATGGACAACTCGCCACCACTGAGGCGCGCGACCAGCTCGAACAGCTCGGATTGGGCTTCCATCTTCGGTACGGTGGAGGTGGAGGTGGCGGTGCTGGTCGCTGGTGGACCGTCGAGGTGTTCGCCATTGGGGCCGTGAGCGCCCGGGGCAGCCAGCGTCACTTTGACGCCGAGGCAGAAGACCAGGGCCAGCAAGGTCTGGCGCAAGGGAGTGAGGAGGTTGAGTCGGTTCATAGGGGTGAAATCAATGCGGCTCATGGCAGTTGTCCAAGGGCATGTTGGAGGCGGGCCAGGGCTTGTGCCAGGGCGGCGTGTTGACGTGCAGCAGCTGCGTCCGCCTGTGCGGCGGACGACAGGGCACGCAGGAGTTCTGGCAGGGACGATTCACCGGCCTGGAAGGACCGCGTCAACAGCCGGGCACGCTCGCGCAACAGGCGTGCACGCTCGGCTTCCGCTGCGGCTTGGTCGGTGGCCGCGCTCACATGTCCGCGTGCCAAGGCTTGCTCCGCTTCAAGCTGCTGGTGCATGCGTTGAAGGGCCATCTGCGCGCGGTCCAGGTCAGCCAAGGCGGTGGCCAACCGGGGCGCGTTGTGGGGATCCGTGCCAAATGGCACGCTCAGGGACAGGGCCACGCTGCTTTGCCGGGGCTGCCCCGAGCCGGGCTGCTCCTGGCGCATGCCCATGCCCAGTTCGGGCGCGGCCCCACGTTGGGCTTGCACCTGAGCCACCCGTTGCTGGGCACGCGCCACCGCCGCGGCGGCCAACTGTGCTTCAGGGTGTGCCTCAGGTGGTGCACTCTGGGCCGTATCGCCGCGCGGCGTCAGCGCCTCGGGCTCAGGCAGCGCGGTCCATCCGGTCAACAGGGTCCAGGCGCTGCGCTGTGCGGCCAAGGCCCGTTCGGCCTCAAGCGCCAGACTGCGAGCAGCGAGCATCTCGGCCTGGGCAGCCATGGCGTCGGTGGGAGCCAAATCGCCCACCCGGACACGCCGCTCGACATCGGCACTGAGCGCTTCCAAGGTCTTGCGCTGTTGGGCCGCCTGCAAAGCACTGGCCTCGGCCTGCTGGAGTTGGGCGGCCTGCTCCCGCAGGCGCGTGGCCAGCTGCAGGCGCGCGGCGCGTTCCGAGGCACCCGCCCAGTCGGACTCGGCTTGCGCCACTTGGGCGTTGAGCTTGCGTTGACCCGGGCGCCACAGCGGCAAGGCGATGCCCAGCTCGGTCTCGCGCGCGCCTGCGGCCGCAGAACCGCGACCCTCGCGTCGGGACAGTGCCAGCGAGGGCGCCGCAGCCAGCCAAGCGTCGGCCAAGCCTTGCTCGGCCAGCACCTGACGTTGACGGCCCGTCGCTTCGGCGGACGCCAGGGAACGATCCCACGCCGCAGCGAGGGCTTGCGCCATGGTCAAACGCTGGGCAACGGAGGAGGAAGTGGCCGGGGACGAGGTCGCCGAAACCGGGGGAACAGGTGGCGCAGCCTGTGCAGCGCCAACCAGCGCGCTGCCTGCAAGCATGCAGGCAAGGCGCCATGGGGTGAACCATGGAGATGAATTCACGATCATCCTGACAGAAGTGTGGTGCGGCCCCGCCGGCATTCAGCCGGACATCGGGTCGCTACCGCTCAAACCAAACGCGCAGGGGTCAGCCCCGCGCAACACGGCGGTGTCAGGTGAGTGATTGCGGAGGTCGCTCTGGGCCGCTCAAGAAGGGCTGCGGCGGCTCGGTGGGATGAGCGATGACCGGTGGCGCCGAACCGACGCGCAGAACCGGCAAAACGGCGGCAGTCAGCAAGGCCGGAGCGGACAGGCATGCATCGCTCATCACATGCTCTGTTGATTCGTCGGAATCATCCTGATGAAACCCCGCATCGTGGTCGTCATGGACGTCGTGGTGATGCGCAGAGCCGTCAAAGTGAAGCAACGCATGCACCACTTCCTCGCCCTCGGCCGCCCACACGCCCAGCCCCGCATGGGCCAGCGACTGCCAGCACACGCAGAAAACGAGGAGGATGGAAAGCCAACGACGCATAGCTTATTAGTCTAGCAGGGAGGGTGAACCGAAGGCCCACATAACCCCATTCTTCGAGGGATCTGGCTTGTCAGGACCAACCGACCGACTGCAACTGCATGCGAACCGGTCAGTCGTGTCTTCGCCAATCGAATGGCCGGTGATGACCAATCGCTGCCATTCGGCCTTGAGGTCTCAATGACCGAGTTCAGCCTATCGCTGACAGCCGATTTTCGACTGGCTCTTGTGCAGCGGGTGCGGTCAATGGCCAGAGGTTGCTTGGCGGTATTGCGCATACAACATCCACGGCTCGTGACGAGAACTCACCGTCGCTGCTGTCGTTTGAAGCCTGACTCCCGCTGACCACGCACCGCCAGAACAAAGACCACATCGATGTCGCTGACGTAGTGGTACAGCGCAACGTATCCACGGGATGCTCTGCCGATCACCAGCTCTCGCTTGCCGCCTTTGACCCTCCGGCCGATGAGAGGGCTGTGCGACAAAATCTGGATGGCGTCGAGCACTTCGGTGATGCGCGACGCTGCGTCCGGTACGTCGTGCTGCGTCAGGTGCTCAATGAGCCGATCGAAGTCGTCCAGAACCTCGGGCGCAAGCTCGATCCGCGTCATGCGCCCTTCGGCTTTCGGGCCGTTGGTTTGGCAGGACGCTCACCACGCACGCGCGCGGCCACGTAGCTTTTCGCCTCGTCCCATGAGACGGTCTTGCCGGTTTCCAGAAGTCGTGTCCAGCGGGCATCCGCCAGCTCGTGAAACTCTTTTTCCTGTTCAGCCTGCTCGACGGTTCGCTCGATGGCATCCAGGATGAATGCATGCGTCGTCGTGCCCGCGCTTTCGGCGGCTGCAGACAGGCGGGCCTTCAAGTTGTCGTCGATACGGATGGTCGTTGTACTCACGGCAAAACCTTTCGTCCGGCATGAACAAGGCGGATGAAAAAATGTAGCACAAATGCGCTACATCCAACACGTGACATGGATGCTGGGCATGGACCTTCGCCAGTCAATGTCGACACATCCTTGCTTGACAGCCCCGCCGGGCTCCCCACAAAGCGAAGTCAAGGAGGAGCGCTCGGCGCAGCCGGGCGCGGGGGACATGAGCGGCGTGGGGTGCCCGGTGGGGCTGTGGCGCTCAGACCAGGGCCATGTGGCACATCACAACTTGCCATTACCGGCCAGCCACTGCACCACCTTGTCAAACTGCTGCGAGGTATGGGGGTGCGACAGCAGGCCCTCGACCACATAGGTGCCCACCGTGGCCATCACAGACGCCTTCGTGCGCGACATGCCCTTGGACACCATCTGCTGCACCAGCATCGCGTCCAGCATCTCGTGAAAGCGGTCGTGCCACTCGCGCACCGTCTCTGACCGATCCAGGCGCGAGTGCACCGTCGAGATCAGTTTGCTGGCCTGCTGAAACTCGCCCAGCAGCCAGCGCAGCTGATCCCCCAGAGACAGGTCTTGCATGCCCGCCAGCTGCAGCAGGGCCCGGTTGACCAGGCGGTTCAGCGTGGCCACCAGCAGGTCGTCCTTGCTGGCGAAGTACCAGTACAGCGTGTTGGGCGCCACGCCCGCGGCCTTGCCCACCGCCGCCATCGACGTGGCCTCATACCCTTCGGACAGAAACAGCGCGCAGGCGGCTTCTTCGATCTGCTCACGCTTCACTTCAGCATCGACATCGCGCTTGTTTCGGGCCATGGGCGGCATCTTAAACGACATCTTGAACGTCATTCAACAAGTGTTATAGTGGCGCTGTGTTGAATGCCATTCAAGATCATGCACGCCGTTCGCCAAGCCGTCAGTGACCTGACCGAATCAGACCTCCGGGCCATGCGCATCCAAGACCTCATGGCCTTGTTTGGCAAGCTGCCCGCCCCGTCCCTGCAAGAGATGGATGGCGAGTTCGCCGCGCGCCTGCTGGCGCAGCCCAATGCCGTGGCCCAGGTCATCGGCCACCTGACGGTCAACAACCCGCTCATGCCGGGGCGCTGGTTGTGCAAGGCCTTCAAGCCCATGTCTGCAGACCGCGGCCAGGGCTACAACAGCTTCGCGCACCTGGGCCGCACGGTGCGGCGCTACCCCATGCAGACGCTGATCGCGCCCTCGCGTTACGACCGGCGCCCGGCCTACACCCTGGTCTACGCGGCCTTCCCGTCCATGTGCGGCGCCATCCACATGGTGGATGAGGTGCGGCGGGTGGCCCCCGGCCTCTACCTGGGCATCGGCACCTGGGGCTTCTCCGACGGACAACGTCAGGTGCCGCTGCCCTTTGTGCTGCGCGGCCCCATCGCCCCCTACGCAGGCCACATTGGCCGCGCCAAGAAGGGCTTCAACGTCCACCAGGAAATCCCCGCCTTGAGGCAACCCGTCCAGCAGAAAGGCTAATCACCGTGAGTACCCCTCGTCGCAAAGCCCTGATCACGGGCGCATCCGCCGGCATCGGCGCCACCTTCGCCCGACAGCTGGCCGCCCAAGGCTACGACCTGCTGCTTGCGGCCCGCCGTGGCGACCGCCTGAAGAATCTGGCGCTGGAGCTATCCCGGCAGCACAACGTTCGGTGCGAGGTCTTGTCGGTCGACCTGGCCAGCCCCAGCGCGGCCGCTGCGGTCATGACCCACCTGGAGCAGCTGAACTGGCGCATCGACTTTCTGGTGAACAACGCGGGCCTGTCGGGGCATTCGAAGTTCGCGCAGTCCCCATGGGCCCCGCTGGGCGGCGAGATCCAGCTGATGATGACAACCCTGACCGAGCTGACGCACAGCATCGCGCCCGGCATGATCGAGCGGCGTTGGGGCCGCATCATCAACGTGTCGTCGCTGGCCGCCCTGTCGCCTCCGGGCGAAAGCCTGCTGTACTCGGCCATCAAGACCTATGTGCTGGTGCTGTCGCAGTCGCTGGACATGGAGTTCAAACCGCATGGGGTGCACGTGACGGCGCTGTGCCCGGGCTTCACCTACAGCGAGTTCCATGACGTGATGGGCACACGTGATACGGCCAACCACCTGCCCAAGATCCTGTGGCAACAGCCTGACGATGTGGTGTCGGAAGGCATCCGGGCGGTGATGAAGGGCAAGCCCGTGTGTGTACCGGGTACAGTCAACAAGATACTGGCGGCCGTCATGCGGCCCATGCCTTTGTGGATGGGCTACCTGATGGGCAAAACCTTCAACCCGTTCAAGTGACACGCGACTGACCCCATGGCATGGATGATCTACGGCGCCAATGGCTACACCGGCGAACTCATCGCGCGTGAAGCCGCAGCACGGGGCATGAGCCCGATCCTGGCGGGGCGCAACCGGGACAAGGTTCAGCGTCTGGCTCAAGAACTGAAGCTGGAACACCGCGCCTTCGATCTGGACAACCCCACCCACATCGCGGCCCACTTGAAAGGGATCAAGGTGGTCTTGCTGGCAGCGGGGCCGTTCTCGGCCACCAGTCAGCCCATGGTTCAGGCCTGCATCCAGGCCGGTGCGCACTACCTGGACATCACCGGCGAAATCGATGTGTTCGAACAGGTGTTTCGCTGTGATGCCCAGGTGCGCCAGGCCGGCGTGGTGCTCTGCCCAGGCGTGGGCTTCGATGTGATCCCGACCGATTGCGTGGCCGCCGCCCTGAAGCAAGCCCTGCCGGATGCGGTGGAGCTGCGCCTGGGCTTCGACACCACCGTCAGCCTGTCGCCGGGCACCATGAAGACCACGCTGGAGAGCACGCCGCAAGGTGGCCGTGTTCGCCGCGATGGCAGGCTGATGCGGGTGCCGCTGGCACATGAAGTCCGGCGCATCGACTTTGGTCGTGGCGAACGGCTGGCGGCGTCCGTGCCCTGGGGCGATGTATCCACCGCGTTCCACAGCACGGGCATCCCCAACGTCACGGTGTTTGTGCCCACGACTCGCCTGGGCGTGGTCGGCATGCGGCTGGGCAACGTCTTGGGGCCGCTCTTGCAGCTGCCTGTGGTTCAGCGCTTCTTGGCCGCCCTGGTGACCAAGACCGTCAAGGGCCCCGATGAAGCCGCCCGAGCCCGCATGCCCGCCTATGTGTGGGGCGAGGCCATCAACGCGCGCGGCGAACGGCGCACCGCGCGTGTGCAAACGGTCAATGGCTACAGCCTGACCGTGCCTGGGGCGCTGGCCGTGACGAATCACCTGCTGACCCACGATGCGCCGGCGGGGTTCACCACCCCATCGCGCCTGATGGGCATCGACCTGGTGAGCCAGCTGCCAGGAGGCGGCCAGATCGTGATCGAGTGAGGCAGAATGCCCTGATCATGGACAAAACATGGCTGCAGCAGCAGGTGTTGCAACGGCTCGCCGACGACCTGCTGACCACCGAACAGGCCGCCCGGGCGGCCCACGAAACGGCGACGCACGAAGAAAACATCGCCGAAAACAAATACGACACCTTGGGGCTGGAGGCCTCGTACCTGGCCACCGGTCAGGCGCGTCGCGCTGAGGCCATCCGAGAAGCGATGAGCGTGTGGCGCCAGTTCAGCCCCCGTCCCTACAACGACAGTCAGGGCATCCAGCTGGGTGCGCTGGTCTGCCTGGTGGATGCTGATGAACAGCGCCAACAACTCTTTCTGGGCCCGCATCGGCAGCAGTTTGAGGTGTTGTCAGCGGTTTAAGCCAAGGTGGCGCACTTGAAGTAGTGCGCCACCCCCATCTCCGCCGCCTCCACCGCCCCCGCAAGGTAGCCCGGAAAGCTCACCGACCACTCGCTGCCCACGCCCGTGAGGCACCCGGCCCACGGGCCGGTGACAGCCATCGTGGGCAGGCCCGGCTCCGGATGGGCGCCACCCGCGCGCACATCATCCGCCGTGGCGGTCAGGGGCTCTTGCGCCCAGTCCATCAGGTGTTCATGGCGCGGCGTGGCCGCCTGGGGGCCGAAGAGCCTCACCAATTGCGCCCGGGCCAGGTCTTGCAAGGCCTGGGCCGATACACGCTGCCGCGTCGCGGCGGGCACGCCGATGAAGCCAAACAGCGCGGCCGCCCCGCCCGGCATGGAGGCGTCATGCAGCTCCACCATGGGCCCCAAGGCGCTGCGTGCGCTGCCGCTCAGGCCCTGATCGCACCAGAAGGGCTGCTCATACACCGCCAGGTACTTGGCGTGCGGCGCCATCCAGGTGTCGCACGCCTGCCAGGCCCGATGCAGCTCGGGCGGCAAGGCTGGCTGCCATTCGATGCACTGTGCGGCCAGGCGGGGTGGCAGGGCCAGCAGCACGTACTGCGCCACACAGGCCTGCGATCGCAACTGTCCATGCCCATCGTCTACCTCGATGTCCAGCCGCAGGCCGTGCTCGCTTCGGGCCACCTGCTGAACCGTGCACCCCAGGCGCACGGTACCGGGCTCCAGACGCTCGTGCAAGGCGTCCACCAGACGCCCCATGCCACCATGCAGACGCATCGATGGTGGCGCGCTGCTGATGCCGGGCACGCGCATGGGGGGCTGGGTGCTCGATCGCTCCCACACCATGTCGCCCTGATCGGGCTGCGCGAAGGTGCGCAGGCCCAACTCGTCCAGCAAGGCCTGCAGATCAGGTTGCATTTCGGGCCAGCACCAGGTGGCGCCCAGGTCCATGCCCTCCAGCGTATGCACACGCCCGCCCAGGCGTGATCGCGCTTCCAGCACCACCACCTCACGCACGCCTTGTGCCTGCAAGCGCCAAGCCGCCAGCAAGCCGCTGAGCCCGCCGCCGATGATGGCCACGCGGGCCGACAGGTCAGTGCTCATCATGCAGGGGGCAAATCGATCAGCTCGCGCAGGTGCCCTGTCTTCAGGTACAGCTCGGCCCCGTGCGGGCCGGCCTCCACCCCCAGCCCATCGCCCGGCGGAAGGCGCAGCCAGGTGCCCTGTGGCGAGGCGTGGCCCGCCTCCAGCAGACTGCCCTGCAGCACGAACAACTCAGCCCCCGCATCGTTGCCCTCAGGCAGCACGAGTGCCCCAGGCGCCAGACGCAGCAAGCGCACCCGCTCGCCAAAGCCGTCGTACAAGGGGCACACGGTGCGGTCGGCCTGGGTGTGCCAGGCGGCTGCGTCACGCGTGTTGATGCACACGGCGGTCTGCTCAGCCGGGTTCATTTGCCACAGCTTCACGAAGATCATGGCCCCCTCGGGGCTGGCAGGCTGATGCGCCGAGCCCGGCGGGTTGCGCAAGTAGGTGCCGGCCGGGTGGTGGCGTCCGTCTTCAGCAAACACGCCCGACAGCACCAGAATCTCTTCGCCCCCGGGGTGCTCATGCGCGGGATAGCTGGCCGCCGGCGCATAACGCACCAGGCTGGTGGCCCGGGCCTTTTCCAGGCCCACCCGGTCCAGCATGCGCCGCTCGACCCCGGGTTGGGGTGACGGTACCCAGGGTTGCTGATCGGTGAGCACCGCTGCGCGGGCAGAGAAATCAGCGTGAATGAGCATGGGCGAAATTCCGTCAGAAACCAGACAACAGTGGGCGATTGTCAACGAACACATCTCAGCGCAAATAAACCGCCACAAAAAACCCATCCCTGTTATAGTGTTCTCAGGTGCTTGCCGTATCGCTTTCCTCCGCAGCACCCGTCGCCCTGTGGGGCCGCGCCGGGTCAGGCGCCCAGCACCCGCATTCTTCGCAGGCCCGGCTTGTTGTTTCCGGCACCTGCTCTCTTCAGGCAAGCATCGTCTGATCCCGTTGTCCTGCTCACCCGCCATCTGCGGGCGTCTTGTCACCCAAGCAGGCTCCTGATCTCTGTTTTCTCCCCGATTCGTGTCGGCCTGTCGGGCACACGAAGCCGGTTGGTTGTGGCGCCTGCGCCCGGCCCAGTTTGAACTTGTCCTTTGAACGATCTCTCTCCTCACAGTCAACAGGTGGGGCGCTACGTGCTGTCACCGGTCTCCCGCGAGACCGATGGTGGTCAGTACACCGCCTCGCTCTCCATCCGCAGTGGTCGGGGCTCCGCCAGTCATGACCGGGTCTTCCGGTTCATCCCGCTGTTCTCCACGTCCAAAGAAGCCGTGCAATACGCCATGGCGCAGGGCCTGCACTACCTCCGTCAACCCGCACTGCCCGCCTGATTCCAGGCCCGGCATGCCCACATCCATTCATCATGGCCAAAGAAGAACTCATTGAAATGCGCGGACAGGTGGACGAAGTGCTGCCCGACTCGCGCTTCCGCGTCACGCTGGAGAACGGTCACAGCCTGATCGCCTACACCGGCGGCAAGATGCGCAAGCACCGCATCCGCATCCTGGCCGGCGACAAGGTGTCGCTCGAACTGTCGCCTTACGACCTCAACAAGGGTCGCATCACTTTCCGCCACCTCGAGCCCCGCGCGGGTGGCGCTCCTCAGGCACCGCGTCGTCGGTTCTGAACCAGTTGCGAGGGTTCACCCCGCAAGGTGACACCTCAACGGATGGTCTGCTGGCCGCGGCAGACCCTGTACTTCTAGCGGCGAATCTCTCTCTCTTGAAATCTCTGAAAGGGTCCAACCATGGACAACAAGCTCTACGTCGGCAACCTGCCCTATTCGATGCGCGACGACGACCTGCAACAGCGCTTTGCCGAATTCGGCCAAGTGAACTCTGCCAAGATCATGACCGATCGTGACACCGGCCGCTCCAAGGGCTTCGGCTTCGTGGAAATGGGTTCGGGCCAGGAAGCTCAAGCCGCCATCCGCGGCATGAACGGCCAGTCGTTTGACGGCCGCGCCCTGGTGGTGAACGAAGCCCGCCCCCGTGAAGACCGTCCCCGTGGCGGCTTCGGTGGTGGCGGCTACGGCGGTGGCCGTGGTGGCAACGGCGGCTACGGCGGTGGCCGTGGCAGCTACTGATCTGCACTGAAATTTTTGCCTGAAGGGCTTCGTCCTGCGCCGCAGGACTGAGCCCCACCCGTCAATCGGGTTTCGGGGGCTGCGCGACAATCATGACCCATGGACCAGTCGCCAGCCCCCGTTTTCATGAATCAGGTCGATGCGCTCGACCCGATGCCCCAGCCACCCGAACCGCCAGACATCAACGCCTGCTGCGGCAATGGGTGCGACCCCTGCATTTTTGACCTGCACGACCTGGCCATGGCGGATTACCGCGCGGCCCTGAAGGCGTGGCAGGCCCGTCATCCCCCCACGCCGTCGGCCTGAGCCCGGTAGACTGAGCGCATGACCACCCCCTCCTCGTTCAACACCCTCAGCGTGGGCCACCTGCCGGGCCACCTGGGCATCGTCGTCACCCACGTGAGTTCGGGCGAGCTGCACGCCGAGATGGCGGTGCAGCCGCATTTGATGGCCTCCAACGGTTTCCTGCATGCCGGCAGCGTGGTGACCCTGGCCGACACGGCCTGCGGCTTTGGCTGCATGGCCACCTTGCCCGAGGGCGCGCAGAGCTTCACCACCATCGAGCTCAAATCCAACCACCTGAGCACGGCCCGCGAGGGGACGGTGCGCTGCGTGGCCACGCTGGCCCACGGCGGCCGCACCACGCAGGTGTGGGATGCCGTGGTCACGCATGCAGACACGGGCAAGACGATTGCCCTGTTCCGCTGCACGCAGATGATTCTTTACCCGCGCGCTTGAGGCTTGGCTGCCGCTGCGGCGGCCTCGCGCAGCTTGTCTTTCTTGCTCTTGCGCGTGCCCTTGATGCCGCCCGTGCCGTGCGGGTCGGTCAGCGGGTTGCGCAAGGGCGGTGGCTGGGTGGGCTCGGTCTGCGTCATTTCAAAGCCGGGCACCTGTTCGCGCGGCACGCGCAGGCCCTGACGCTTTTCAATCAGGCGGAAGTGCGCCTCGGTATCGGCGTTGACGAAACTGATCGCCACCCCGCTGTGCCCGGCACGCGCCGAGCGGCCGATGCGGTGGATGTGATCGTCGGGCGAGCGTGGCAGATCGAAATTAACCACGGCGGGCAGCGCCTCGACATGCAGGCCCCGCGCGACCAGGTCGGTGGCCACCACCTGCAACTCGCCGGCCTTGAAGGCGCGCAGCACCTCGCGGCGGGCGCCCTGGCTGGCGTCGGCAAGAAACGCCGCCGCCCGAAAGCCATGCTTGACCAGCTTGGCGGTCACCATGTCGCACGCATGACGCGTGGCCACAAACACCAGCACCTGGCGCCGGCCTTCGTGCTTGATCAAGTGGCGCAGCAGTGGCGAGCGCTGGGCCACATCCATTCAGCTCGTCTTCAAAGCCCTTGTCCAGCAGGCGGTCGGCCTCGTCCAGCACCAGGGTCTGTAAACCCTCCAGCGTCAGCGATTCGCGCGCCAGGTGGTCCAGCACACGTCCCGGCATGCCCACGATCACTTGCGCGCCGTGCTCCAGGCTGGCCAGTTGCGGACGGATGGGGCTGCCACCGCACAGGGTGACGACCTGGATGTTGTGTTCAGCCCGCGCCAGGCGGCGGATCTCGGTGGTGACCTGGTCGGCCAGTTCGCGCGTGGGGCATTGCCCGCAGCTTCAGTCGGAGATCACCACCCCGGGCATGAACGCCACGCGGCCCTTGATCTCCTGGGCCGCTTCGGTGGGTTCGGGGTAGAGCCAAACTGCGTCGGGCTTCATTTCGCCATTGACGAACAGGCTCAGCCACTGGGCCTGGCCCTTCCACACGCAGCTGCTGCGGTGGTTGCTGAAGGTGGTGTACTCGTCCTTCAGCGCGTGGCGCGGGAAGTAGTGGTTGCCTTCAAGGGTGACGATGTCATCGCTTTCGGCGATGACCACGCCGTTCCAGATCGCTTTCATGACGACGCCTTTCATGGGGGCCCTGCGGGGGCCGATGCGGCATGTTACGTCAGCCCCGATGTGGGACACTGCGCCCCATGATCAGCGCTGACGACACCGCCCCACTGCAACACCTGCTGACCGCCATCGAAGTGGCCGCCATGGTGGCGTTTGCCTTGTCCGGGGTGTTTGAAGCCGCCCGCAAGCAAATGGACGCGGTGGGCGTGTGCGTGGTGGCCGGGCTGGCCGCGTTCGGAGGCGGCACCTTGCGCGACGTGCTGCTGGATCGACGCCCCTTCTTCTGGGTAGAGAACGCCGTGTGGCTGTGGGGTCTGCTGGCCCTGTGCGCGGCGGTGATGCTGTTCATGCGCACCCGGCATATGGCCCCCACCGAGCGGGCCATGCAATGGCCTGATGCGCTGGGCCTGGGCCTGTTCACGGCCAGCGGCACGCAGATTGCGCTGCAAGCGGGCTCGCCCGTCCTGGTGGCGGTGCTGATGGGTGTGATCACCGCCACGTTTGGCGGGGTGCTGCGCGACATCGTGTGCAACGAGATCCCGGCCTTGCTGCGCGACCATCGCCCCTATGCCGTCTGCGCCTTCACCGGCGGGTGGGTGGTGGTGGGCCTGAGCTGGTTGGGTGCAGAGCCCTGGCAGGCCATGCTGGCTGGGGGCGCCATCACCACCGCATTACGTGCGGTGGCGGTGTGGACGGGCTACACCTTGCCGCGGTGGTCAGCGGGAGGCTGACGACAGCTCACAGCAACAGATCACTGTCGTGCGGCACGGCCTTGACCCGCACCAGACGCTGGAAGAACAGGCTGTTGGGCACGCGCAGCACGGTGGGGGGCCCACCGTCCACCGAGGCCTCACGCAGCGTGGTGTAGATCAGGTTGATGTCCATCACCTGGCCGCCCAGGCCGGGCTTGTCACCGGCGTCCAGCAGCTCGATGTGGTCTTCCAGACGGAAGGGGCGTGTCGTGAACAACAACATCGAACAGAAGATGTTGGACAGCACGCTCCAGGCGGCAAAGAAGGCAACGGCGGCCACCGTGGCAAAACCCGTGAACGCCGTCCACAACACGGTACCTGATACGCCGAAGCGATCCAGTATCAGCAGCACCACGCTGGCGAAGATCACGAAGCCGCCCACCCGTCGGGCGCCCACCACCAACTCCAGCGGCATCCGGTACTTGTCGGCCAGCCGCAGCATGAAGCGGTGCAACAGCGTGCGCAGCAGCAGTGCCACCAGGATGATGAGCACCACCTGGGCTCCGACCACGATGAGGTCGAACCAGGAATCGGCCCAGGCGGGCAGCATGGCTTTGATGCGTTGAACAGGCAGAAGTGGCATGGCAGATGGATTCTAGGCCGCTCGCCCCAGGCGCGGTGACCAGACGTACAAGCCCCCAAACGGCGACAATGTCAACTGCAGGAACCCTCACCCCATGCGCTCCTCCATCCACATCGTCGACGTTGACCGGATCGAAACCTGGTCTCGCTACAAGCCTGGTCTGTGCGACCGCTGCGCGGCCAATTGCTGCACCATGCCGCTGGAGGTGAAGCTGCCCGATCTGGTGCGGCTGGGGCTGGTCGACCCGTTCGAGGCCGAGCATGAAGAGCCCAAACAGATCGCCAAGCGCTTGACCAAGGCTGGCGCCATTGAGCGCTTCAACATCAAGCATGGCATCTTCACCATGGCCCGCCGCGCCAGTGGCGATTGCCGCTACCTGGACGCGCGCACCCGGCGCTGCACGGTGTATGAGCAGCGACCCGACACCTGCCGCAAACATCCGCAGGTGGGACCCCGGCCAGGGTATTGCCCGTTTGGGGCCAAAGCAGACGCCCCCTGATTGCTGCGGGTCCGCTGGAGCCTTGCGGTCTCAAGCCTCTGCTGGTGGCCAGTGCAGTCGTCCGTGCGCCGCATCATCCAGGCGCTGACGCAAAGCCCCCGCAGCAGGCTCATCCACCTCATAGACCACGCTCACCTGCTCGCCGTGCGCCACCTGCAGCACCGTGCCCCCTGCCTGCTGCAACTCGCGGCGCAGCAGGCCCTCGAGGGCGTAGGGCGCCTCGCACCGGCAGGTGACGCGACGCACGATGGGCACGCGCTCGGCCTGCAACAGGGCCTGGGCGACCGTGTCGGTGTAGGCCCGCACCAGGCCACCGGCCCCCAGGGGCGTGCCGCCGTAGTAGCGCACGGCCGTGGCCAGCACGCCTTCCAGGTCTTGCCGGCGCAGCACTTCCAGCATGGGCCGCCCTGCGGTACCGCTGGGCTCGCCATCGTCCACCGCCGCCGATTGGCCGCCGGCCATCAGGGCCCAGCACACATGAGTGGCCGTGGGGTGTTCGGCCCAGAGGCGGGCCACGATGGCCTGCGCGGCGGCACGATCGGCCACGGGCTGTACGCACCCGATGAAGCGGCTCTTCTTGATGACGAGCTCGCTGACGACCGGCGCCTTCAGGGTGTATGGCATGCAGCGGTGGTCACGGAGCAGGCGCGATGCGGGTGGCGTCCCGGCCGGCATCCTTGGCCGCGTACAGGGCATCGTCGGCCCGGGCCAGCAAGCGGTTCAGATCCAGCCCATGGGTGCGGGCATCGGCCACCCCAATGCTGACCGTCATGCGCACGGGCGGCACATCGGTGGCCACCTCCACCCATTGGTTGCCGATGGTCTCGCGCAGGCGATCGGCAAAGCTCACGGCATCATCGGGCTCGCAGTAGCTCAAGAGCGCCACAAACTCTTCGCCACCCAGGCGGGCCACGAGATCACCCTGGCGCATGCTGGCGCGCAAGGTCTGCGCCATCGAGACCAGGGCACGATCGCCGGCGGCGTGACCCACGCTGTCGTTGATGCGCTTGAAGTGGTCCACGTCGATCAACATCACGACCACGTTGAAATCATGCCGACGAGCTCGGGCCAGCTCGGACTCGGCCACCTCGAAGAACGCGCGCCGGTTGGGCAAGCCCGTGAGGAAGTCGGTCGACGATTGCTCGCGCAAGGTGTCGATCAGCTGGTCGCGTTCTTTCTCCAGGGCGTCTCGGGCCTGGGTGGTCTGACGCAGGGCCTCGATGCCCGCCACCACCTGAGCCATCTCGTCTTGCGCCCGGATGACGGGCAGTCGGTGATGCACATCGCCCCGGCTGAGGGCATGCAAAGCACTGGAGGCCACCGACAAGGGCTGCACAAACCGACGCAAGGCCAGGTGCAGCATGGCCAGCAACAGGATCAGGCCCACCACGGTCAGTGTGGCCACGATGGCCATCGTGCGCAGCGACTCGGTTTGAACGGCCGCGCTTCGTGCCTCGGCTTCGTTCAGCATCGTGTCGCGCAGGTGCAAGATGGAGTCCATCAGCGGCACATAGCGTGCCGCAAATTGCGCAGCATCCATGTCGTACTGTCCTTGGGTCTCGCCAGCCTTCAGCACCTGCGCCAAAAACGTGGCCGCTTTGCCGAAGTAGTCCTGATCCATCCGCAGATGGGCCTGACTGACGGCCGTCGGTTGGGCCCCCAGGCTCAAACGCACGTGCAGGATGTCGTGCAGCTGAGCGATTCGGCCCTTGACCTGCTGGATACCGGCCACCTCTTCGGGCAGAAAGGGCCCTTGCCGGGTCAGTGCCGGCGTGAACAAGGAGCCCAGCAACCCGGCGTACTCGCGCAGATCAGCCGCCATGCGCGCCCCCAGCACATGGGGGGCCAGCATGGGATCGGCCTGTTGGGCCATGTCGGCAAACAGCATGACAGACGGGGTGAGCATGGGCACCAGTTGCACCATGCCCTGCACGGCCTCACGGATCTCGGTGGGCGTGCGCTCGGCCTTGGGCTTGCGGGACACGGCATCCACCCGCGCGCGGGCCTGGGTCAAGGCCAGGCGAAACGCCGCCACCTGCTGACGCGCCTGGTACGAGCCCCCCAGCGCGTGCGGATCGCGCATGACCGTGTTGAGCTGCGAATACGCCACGTCGGTGCGCAGGCGGGCGATGTGCAGGTTCTCACGCAGGGCAGGGGTGCCCTCGGGCTCGTCGGCGCCCATCATGCCGTTGGCCGGCCCCCGCTCGCGCGAGACCATCTCGGCGGCCACCAGCGCCAGGCGCAAGCGGGCCACCGCCTCCTGGGCTTGCTCGGCGCGCTCGAACTGGCGCCACTCCAGCAGGATCAGGCGCGACACCACCGCCAGGATGGCCAGCACCAGGCAAATGGCGATGAGTCTGAACCACCCCCGCAGTGTGAGTGAGCGCGTGTGTTGAGGCATGTTGTCGAAGCCAAGATCGCGCGCCCGGGGGCTGGGTGCGCTAATCTGAGGGCTGGATTTTCGCACCAGCCCGTTGTGGAGTTGTTCATGTTAGCCCTGCGTACCCCCTTGTTGACCCTGTTGACCGCCACCCTGATTGCGGGGTGTGGCACGACGGTGGTCAACCCGGTGACCGGCCAGGCCGAGCGCACGGTGATGGACGAAGCCGCTGAAGTGAAGGCAGGCCAGCAGGCCCACCAGCAGGTGCTGCAGGAGTACGGTCGCTATAACAACGAGGCCCTGCAGCGCTATGTGGATGGCATTGGGCAAAAGCTGGCCGCCCAGTCGCACCGCGCGCACCTGCGCTGGACCTTCACGGTGCTGGACAGCCCCGAGATCAATGCCTTCGCCCTGCCCGGCGGCTATGTGTACGTCACTAGGGGCATCATGGCCTACATGGACAGCGAGGCCGAGCTGGCCGGGGTGCTGGGCCATGAGATTGGCCACGTGACGGCCCGCCACGGCGCGCAGCGCGCGACCCGCCAGCAAAACGCGGGGCTGGGTGTGCTGGCAGCCACGGTGCTGGGCGCCGTGCTGGAAAGCCGGGGCATGCGGGGCGCCACGGATGTGGCCAGCCAGATGTCGCAGACCGCAGCGGCCGGCTTCATCGCGTCCTACAGCCGCGAGCAAGAACTGCAGGCCGATGAGCTGGGGGCCGAGTACCTGGCGCGCACCCAGTACGACCCCAGCAACATGGTGGACGTGATCCGGCTGCTGAAGAACCAGGAGCGCTTTGCGGCCGATGTGGCACGGGCCGAAGGCCGCCCGGCGCCCAGTGGCACCAACTGGCTGGCCTCGCACCCGAGCAATGAGCAGCGGCTGGCCCACATCCTGGCCGTGGCCGACGCGTACAAGGGCCAGTACACCGATGATGGCCGCGCCCGCTACCTGAAGGCCATCGATGGCATGAGCTTTGGCGACAGCCCCTCGCAAGGCCTGGTGCGGGGCTCGCAGTTCCTGCATCCAACTCTAAACCTGGCCTGGACGGCGCCCAAGGGCTGGCGCATCGTCAACGCGCCCGATTCAGTGACGCTGGTGAACCCCACGGGCGATGCAGGCCTGGTGATGCAATTGGCGCCGGCCAAGGCGGGCTCGGACCATGACAGCCTCATCCGCCAACTGTTGAAGCCCGTGGACGGGCGCGTGGAGCGCCGTCAGATCAACGGCCTGGCGGCCACCCACTTCAACGGCACCGTGCGCACGGAGCAGGGCCAACCGGTGGGCGTGCGCATGACGGTCGTGTCGGGCCCCGAGGGGCGCACCTACCTGCTGCGGTATGCGGCCCGCCAGGCCCAGGCCCTGCAGGCCGCACTGCCCCAGCTGCAGGCCGCTGAGGCGAGCTTTCGGGCCATGACGGCCGCCGATCGGCAAGCCGCCCGGCCCTGGACGTTGCGCACCGTGCCGTACCCCAAGGGCGGCTTTACCGAACTGGCCCGGCGCTCGCCCCTGGAAACCCAGGCCGAAAACCACCTCAAGCTGATCAACAGCCTGTACCAGATTGATCGTCAGCCCGCGGTGGGCCAGATGGTGAAAACGGTGCAGTGACCCGCCGCCGGGCGGGGTGGTCTCAGTGCAGGGGGCCCGTGCGGGGCTCCCAGTCCATCAAGGCACTGGCGCCTTCCACCAGCCTCCACAAGTGAGGAGGCATCTGCAGGATGCGTTCAGGCGTGCGGGCATCGCGCACCCAGGCGCCGATTTCGGCGTGCTGGTCAGGCGTGAGCAACTGGAGCACAAGCATCTCGTCGAGCAGCTTCATGGCAACCTCCTCTCGCCAGCGCAAGCACCAGATGTGGCGCCTGTCCGTCAGCCCACTATGGCACAAGCGGCGCCGAGTCGTCACCTGAACAATGCGGCCAAGGCGCCACAAAACCGCGAATGAGGGGGGTCATGGAACGGGCCCGCCTGGCGTCGTCCATCCCTAAGTTTGGGTCTGTCGGGGTCAACACAAGGCGTGAATACTGCACGAACCGTCAACGCCTGAAGGAGCACACCGTGTCGTTCACCACCATGATCCGCCCCGCCGTCCAGCTCAGCCTGGGGTTGAGCGTGCTCGTCCTGAGCCCCGGCAGCCTGGCTGCGGGCGCCTACACCGAGACCTGGGATGGCGGCAACACGGCGGGCTGGGTGGCCGCCACGCTCAGCAGCGCCGTCAGCAACCCCGGCAGTTACCTGGAGGTCAGCCGCACGGGCGGCGTTCAAGCCACGGGGGCCGTGACCGAGTTGCCCGCGGTGACCGGTGATTTCAGCGGCAGTCTCTGGACGGTGTCGGTCGACCTCCGTCGCGTGCTGAGCCCTGAAGAGCAACTGCTGGAGGCCATCTTTGGCGCCCAGCCGCAGGATGCATGGCTGCGCTTTCGCTACAGCTTCCCCACGTTCAACGGATGGCGCTACCAGCTGAGCGACAAGCTGGACACCAGTTGGACGACCTACAGCGTGAGCTTCAACGCGGACTGGAGCGATGCCGAGGCGCTGGCCAACGGCTGGCAGACCGACCGACCCGATGGGCTTGGCAGCGTGTCATGGGCCCAGACGATGCAGGACGTGTACCAGACCAGCGTGCGCTTCGAGCTGGACAACACCCAGCGCATCGGCGTGGACAACTTCGTGCTGACGCCCGTGCCCGAGCCCAGCAGCTGGGTGCTGGGCCTGACCGGACTGGCCGCCCTGGCCTGGCGCGGGCGGCGCCAACGCTCAGCCTGAGCATGCACGCGAGCCGCGGGGATTGAACGTCAGGCGCTTCGGGCCACGGCATTCAGGCGCCACAGCGAGGTCAACTCCCGCGAGCGTGCGGCGTAGAGCGGGTCCTCGCGGTCATGCGCCTTGCCATGGCGGGGGCGCGTGTCCAGGCGCCCCAGCACCTGCAGCCCCGCCTGCTCGATCCACTGCTGCAATTGCCCGGGCGGCCGCAAGCCCAGGTGCTCTGCCAGGTCCGACAAGATGAGCCAGGCTTCGCCACCAGGCGCCAGGCGGGCACCCACGCCATTCAAGAAGCCGCGCAGCATGCGGTGATCCGGGTCGTAGATGGCCTGCTCGACTGCGCTGCTGGGCTTGCCGGGCAGCCACGGCGGGTTGCACACGATCAGGGCAGAGGCGCCCTCACTGGCGGGCGGGAACAGATCGCAGGCCGTCAGGCGCACGCGATCGCGCAGGCCCAATCGGCGCAGGTTGTCGTCGGCACAGGCCAAAGCACGGGGCGCCAGCTCGGTGGCCACCACCTGTGGCACGCCCCGGCGCAACAGCACAGCGGCCAGCACGCCGGTACCGGTGCCGATGTCCCAGGCACTGGCCTGGAGCCCGGCCTGCGTCAAGGCCGCAGGCAGCGGCGCCTGGGCCACCAGATCCAGATACTCACCACGAACCGGCGAGAACACCCCATGGTGCGGATGAATGTGGGCGCCACCCAGCGCGGCCACGGGCACGCCTTTCTTGCGCCACTCGTGGGCGCCCACCACCCCTTGAAGTTCGCGCAGTGGCACCACCGCCGGGCCGGTTGGCGGGCCATAGGCCTCGGTGCAGGCCTGACGCACATCGGGCGCGCGGCGCAGCGGGATGCCGTGGTCGGCCTCCAGCGGGATCAACACGCGCGACAGGATGCGCGCGCGCTCGGCCTGTGCCTTGCGGTGCAGGTGGAAGGTCTGGGTGATGTCGGGCACCGCGCTGGCGTGTCCGCCAGCAGGACCGGTCGTGCGCTGCTGACGCTTGTCCATGCGGCGCCCCAGCGCCTGCAACAACTGCCGGGCGTTCTGAAAGTCGCCCTGCCACAGCAGCCCGGTGCCTTCACACGCCAGTCGGTAAGCCCGGTCGGCCGAGATGGTGTCATCGGCCAGCACCACGGTCTTGGGTGGCGGAGCACCGGTTTCGCTGAGCCAGCGCACCGTGCTCACTTGTCCCGCCAGCGTCACCTGCAGCGTGGGCGCATCCGGGGCGGCGTGGCCCGCCAGGGCGGGCTGGGGTGCCGGGGTGGGGGCAGCGGTGTGGGCAAGGTCCTTCATGCAGGGGGATGGTAGCGGTGAATGGCGAGAGAGGCGGCCATTCTGTGCCACAGTGATTGCACGATCATCACCATCGGCTTCCACGGATGAGCATGCCCACCGACACCCCTCACACGGTCACCGTCCGTGGCGCCTGCCCGCACGACTGCCCCGACACCTGCGCCCTGCTGACCACGGTGCAGGATGGCGTGGCCATCAAGGTGCAAGGCGACCCGGCCCATGCGCAAACCGGCGGGGTGCTGTGCACCAAGGTGTCGCGCTACACCGAGCGCACCTACCACCCTGATCGCGTGCTGCACCCGCTCAAGCGCGTGGGCCCCAAGGGCTCGGGGCAGTTTGTGCGCGTGAGCTGGGATGAGGCCCTGGCCGACATCGCACAGCGGTTGGGCGCGATTGCCACGCGCGACCCTGAGGCCATCCTGCCCTACAGCTACGCCGGCACCATGGGCCTGGTGCAGGGCGAAAGCATGGATCGGCGATTCTTTCATCAATTGGGCGCCTCGCTGCTGGACCGCACCATCTGCGCCTCGGCCGGGGGCATGGGCCTGGTGCACAGCATCGGCGCCAAGGTGGGCATGAAGGTGGAGCAGTTCGTGCACAGCCGCCTCATCCTGATCTGGGGCGGCAACCCGGTGGGCAGCAGCCTGCACTTCTGGCGCTACGCGCAAGAGGCCAAACGGCAGGGCGCGCGCCTGGTGTGCATCGACCCGCGCCGCACCGAAACCGCCGAGAAGTGCCACCAGCACATCGCCTTGCGGCCCGGCACCGATGCGGCCCTGGCGCTGGCCATGATGCACGAACTGATCACCCACGACTGGCTGGACCACGACTACATCGCCCAGCACACCACGGGCTGGCCCGCGCTGCGCGAACGCGCTCTGCAGTGGACGCCCGAGCGCGCCGCCCAGGTGTGCGGCATCGAGGCCGAGGTGATCCGCGAGCTGGCCCAGGCCTGGGGCACCACGCGCCCCGCAGCCATTCGCCTGAACTACGGCATGCAGCGCACGCGCGGGGGCGGCAACGCCGTGCGGGCTGTGGCCTGCCTGCCCGCCCTCACCGGCGCCTGGCGCGAGGCCGCCGGTGGGCTGATGATGAGTGCGTCTGGCCACTTTCCGGTGCAGCGAGACGCGCTGGCGCGCCCCGATCTGTTGGGCGAGCGGCAGCCGCGCAGCATCAATATGTCGACCATCGGTGATGCCCTGCTGGGCCTGCAGCCCGACACCGCCCAGCGCCCCATCGAGGCCCTGGTGGTTTACAACAGCAACCCGCTGGCGGTGGCGCCTGAATCGGCCAAGGTGGCGCGCGGTCTGATGCGTGACGACCTGTTCACCGTGGTGCTGGAGCACTTCATGACCGACACGGCCGATCTGGCCGACTACGTGCTGCCCGCCACCACACAACTGGAGCACTGGGATGTGCACGCCTCGTATGGCCACACCGATGTGCTGCTGAACCGCCCTGCCATCGCGCCCGTGGGCGAGGCCCGGCCCAACACCGCCATCTTCAGGGCGCTGGCGCAGCGCATGGGGCCCGCCTGGGGTTTTGACCACCCCTGCTTTGCCGATGACGACGAGGCCCTGTGCCGACAGGCCTATGGCGGGGCGATCGACTTCGAGCAGCTGTTGGCCCACGGCCATGTGACCCTGCCCGTGCCGGACGCGCCATTTGCGCAAGGCGGCTTTCCAACGCCATCAGGGCGCTTCGAGTTCTTCAGCGAGCGGTTGGCCGGGCAAGGCCTGGATGGCCTGCCCGACTTCCTGCCCAACCACGAAACGCCTCAAGCCGGCGATCGCTACCCGCTGGCCATGATCTCGCCGCCCGCGCGCCATTTCTTGAACTCGAGCTTTGCCAACCTCAAGAGCCTGCGCGACATCGAACGCACGCCCGTGCTGGAGATCCACCCCGATGATGCGGCGCCGCGCGGCATCCACGATGGCGACCCGGTGCGGGTGTTCAACGACCGGGGCGAGTACCACTGCACCGCGGTGGTGGGCCCGCGCGCGCGCCCAGGCGTGGTCAATGGCCTGGGCATCTGGTGGCGCAAGGATGGCGCCAACGGCACCAACGTGAACGAGCTCACCAGCCAGCACCTGACCGACCTGGGTCAGGCGCCCACGTTTTACGACTGTGCGGTGGAGGTGGCGCGGCGCTGAGCCCACCAGTCCAGCACACCCTGCCCCACCCAGCGGCCATGGGCCATGATGGCCGTGAGCAGGTAACCGCCTGTGGGGGCCTCCCAGTCCAGCATCTCGCCGGTGCAGAACACGCCGGGCACAGCCTTCAACATGCCCTGGGGGGTCAAGGCCTCCAGCAGCACGCCACCGGCGGTGCTGATGGCCTCATCCACCGGACGCGGCGCCACCAGGGTCAACGGCAAGGCCTTGAGTGCCAGGGCCAGCTTCAAGGGGTCATCAACCCCTTGCGAACCCAGCACCTCGTGCAACAGCGCCAGCTTCAGGGGCGACAGGCCCAACACGCTCTTGAGGTGCGTGGTCCAGCTGCGCGGGCCACGGGGGCGGCGCACCAGCTCCAGCACCTGCTCGGGGCGGTGATTGGGCAGGAGGTCGAGCGTCAGGGTGACGCGGCCATCGCGTTCGATGGCGTCGCGCAGGCGGGCCGAGAGGGCGTAGATCAGACTGCCTTCCACGCCCGTGTCGGTGAGCACGAACTCGCCTTGCTGGCGCAGCGCCGCACCATGCGGCAGGCCGATGGATGCCACGACGGGCTTGACCGGCTGCCCGGCAAAGCGCTCGCGCAGGAAGGCGCTCCAGCCTCCGGCCACATCAAAACCGCAGTTGGCGGGCTTGAGCGGGGCCAGGCCCACGCCGAGGTCTTGCAGCCAGGGCCACCAGGCGCCGTCTGAGCCCAGTCGCGCCCAACTGGCGCCACCCAAGGCCAGCACCGTGACATCGGCCTGATGCACCTGGCGCCCCTGAGGCGAGTCAAACACCAGGCCTTGATCAGGCTGCCAGCCTTGCCAGCGGTGGCGTGTGTGCACGCGCACACCCAAACTGCGCAAGCGCTGCAACCAGGCCCGCAGCAAAGGCGCGGCCTTCATGTCGGTCGGAAACACGCGGCCCGAGGTGCCCACAAAGGTGCTGATGCCCAGGGCGTGCACCCATTCGCGCAGGGCCTCGGGGCCGAATGCATCCAGCCAGGGGCGAACCAGTTCAGCCCGCTCGGCATAACGCTGCACGAACTGCTCGTAGGGCTCGGCATGCGTGAGGTTGAGCCCGCCCCTCCCCGCCAGCAAGAACTTGCGCCCCACCGAGGGCATGGCGTCGAACAGATCCACCTGGGCGCCGCCTTGGGCCAGCACCTCCGCCGCCATCAAGCCTGCAGGCCCACCACCAATGATGGCCACACGAGGGGCAGAGGGATGGGTAACGGTGGCGGACATGGTCGATGGAACAGCTGATCGAAGCGTGGATGGTAGATTGATTTTCCACATCCTGGAACTCGATTTGACAGACAACGCCAGCCACGTCGCATGGGGGCCACCCTTTGAGGGGATGCCCTGGGCGGCCAGATGGCCGACTCGCGCGCGGTGTCCGGCACAATCCATGTCCATGACCGACGCGCTCCCCCACGATTCGAACGACAGCGCGAGCTTCGAGAGCCACTTCCGCGATCCCACCGAGGCGCCCACCCATCCGCTGGCCTGGGCCCTGGGCCAGCGCCAGCCCCTGATCGACGCCCTGCGCGGCCTGTTCAGCGGCCCGCAGGCCGGGGTGCAGCTGCGCCTGTGGTGCTTCCTGGAGCTGTCCAGCCAGCCCCAGGGCCGGCTCTCACGCGATGATGTGAACCGCTTGTTTCACATGTTGCTGCCCGAGTCACTGGACAGCGCACTGAAACGCCTGCGTGATCTGGATTTGCTGGTGTGGGACGCCACCGCCCAGGACTACCACCTCTCGCCCCTGGCCCAGCAGGTGCACGGCCTGCTGGCCACCCTGACCAGCCCACCCCAGGGCGATGCCGGTGACGAGATGGCCGAGCTGCTGGCCCAGGTGGCCGGGGCCCAGCAGTTGGGCCTGGTGAATGCCAACCACCTCAAACACCTGCACGCGCAGCTGGCCCGCCTGCACGACGAGTTTGCCGAGGCCATCGCCAGCGGCTCGGAAGCCCGGCTGCGCCTGGCCCAACCGCGCTTTGACCGGGCCTTGCAACTGGTGGACCGTGCCGGTCAGGCCCTGACCGCCCTGATCCGCGCCGAGCATGCCGACCCCCGCCTGGAGCGCGAGGCCCGCGCCATCGGCCAGGCCCAGGCCCGCCTGCTGGCCATGGCCAGCCAGTTCACCCGCGCGCTGCAGCAAGCCGACCGCCAGCGGGTGACGCTGGGCTCCACCGGCCTGACCACGTCAGATGTGCGCGCCTGGCTGCAGCGCCACCCGGCCCTGTATGAACTGATGGGCGAGGCCCTGAGCACCCCCGTGCGCCCGGTGATGGTGAGCCAGCACGACCTGATCGATGTGGCCGAAGGCGAGTTCGAGCGCGACCGCCCCAACCCCAACCAGGCCAGCGGCCTGCCCCCGCCCGCCGAGGCCGCCAGCGGCACGCTGGACACGCTGAGCCTGCCGGCCGAACTGGGCGGCCTGATCGCCCTGCTGGGCCGCTGGCATGCCGAAGCCGATGCGCTGCCCGCCAACCCTGACCCGGCAGCCGCAACCGACCCCAACGCCCCGCCCCCCGGCAGCCGCCCCCTGGCGGATGCCATCTTGGGTGGCCGCTTTGCCCAAGCGGCTTACCGCATGCAGTTGCTGCCCCTGGTGGGCGACGCCCAGGCCCAGACCCTCAAGGGCCAGACGGGCGACCTGGCCCGCGCCCCGTGGCAATGGGTCGTCAGCCCCCGCCAACAGACCACCACCGACGAGGCCGTGGCCCTGATCAGCGAAGGCCTGATCAGCCCTCTGCCCGTCGATGACACCCCCACCCATGAGCGCACACCTTGATGATGCGGCCCTGCTGGCCGCCGAACTGCTGGCCCGGCGCTGGCTGCCCCGCCAGCACCCCCGCGTGAAACGCGCACTGATCGATGCCGACCTGTGGGCCGCCACGCAAGATCGCCTGGCCCAGGTGGGCCTGCGACTGATCGACAACCTCTACGCCGACCACATCAGCGTGGCCCTGCTGCGCCCAGCCGAAGCCACGGTGTTTGGCGAGGCCGGCCTCAACAGCCACAACAACCTGGATCTACCGCGCGACGCGGTGTCGCTGCTGGTGGTGCTGTGGGCGCTGATCGTGCTGCCCAAGCGCGAGCGCCAGCAGGCCCGCGCCACCCAGGCCGACGGCGAGATGCAAAACGACATGTTCGGCAAGGACAAGCCCGTGCCCACCGCCGCCAGCGTCAGCCCCATCGTGCCCTACAAGGCGCTGCTGGCCGATTTCGGCGTGCAACTGGGCAAGAAGACCCGGCTGGACACCAACCTCAAACGCCTGGAACAGCACGGCTTCATCACCCGCAAGGGCGAAGACATCGCCGAAGGCCCGCTGCTCGACCTGCTGCTGGACTACGACGCCCTGGCCCCGCGCATCCTGCAAGGCGCGCTCAGCGACGTGCTGAGCCAGGCCAAGGAACTGTTCGGCCACCTGCCCCAGGCCATGACCCAGCCGCCGCTGGAAGAGATCATCGAAGACGACGAGCCCGAGGCCTGATCCCCATGTTTCACCTGCAAAGCCTCGAACTGCTGCACTGGGACTACTGTCAGCGCCTGACGCTGCCACTCGATGGCAGCATCATCACCGTGGCCGGGCCCAATGGCTCGGGCAAGACCACCCTGCTGGACGCCATGCGCACCCTGCTGGGCCTGGAGTGCTCGGGCGGGCGCAGCTACAAGACCTACGCGCGCCACGCCAACGCCGACAGCGCCTGGCTGCGCGCCACGGTGGACAACCGCCCGCGCAACCGCCAATCCAGCAACCGGCCCTTTGCCCGCTGTCTGCTGTACGCGGATGTGGTCACCCTCGTGTGCCGCATCGACCGCAATGGCGGCGACTGGACGCGCCGCTACATCATGGTCGAAGGCGATGTCAGCATCGAGCAGCTGATCGAGCGCGGCAGCCCCGGCGAGCGTGACTGGCTGGGCATCGACAACTGGCGCAAGCGCCTGGAAGGCGCTGGTTTGAGCCGCGCCATCGCCAAGGTGCTCGCGCTGGAGCAGGGCCAGACTGACCGCCTGTGCGAGTACAGCCCCAAAGAGCTGCTGCGCCTGGTGTTCGACGTGTTCGGCGACCAGGAGGTGCTGGACCGCTACGACGAGGCCCGCACCCACCAGAAACAGTTGCAGCAAGAGGTGGAGGCCGCCGAGCGCGAGCTCTCGCACGCCAAGGCCCAACGTGCCGAGCTGGAGTCGCGCGTGAACCTGTACCGCCAGTACGAGCTGAAGTGCGCCGAGCGTGAAACCCTGGCCACCGAGGTGGTGCCCGTGCTGAGCAATGTGGAAACGCGCAAGCAACTGGCGAACAAGCTGCGCGAGCTGCACCGCCAGCGCCTGCAATCGGCCGACGACCGCCGCCAGCATGCCCAGGTGAAGGCCGACCTGCTGCAGCGCCTGCATGACCAGACGGCTGCGGTCGAGCGCGTGGAGGCGCTCGAAGCCCTGGTGCGCACCGCCCGCCGCCTGCAGGAAGAAGCCCGCGATGCCGAGCGCCCGGTGGAGGCCCTGGTCAAGCGTGCCGATGAGCTGCAGGGCCTGGCCGTGGTGGAAGGCGATGCCGAGAAGCTGACCACTCGGATTGCCGAACTGAGCGAACACAAGCAGAAGCTCTCGGCCCACTGGCAGCGCCTGAAAGACCAGCGCGACGACGCACAGCGCGCCCTCGACGGTCTCAAGGGCCAGCGCCTGGCCCCGCCGCCCCACGATGTGCAGCGATTTCGCCGTGTGCTGGATGAGGCGGGCATCGCCCACCACGTGATCGCCGATGTGATCGAGATCGCCGATGAGCGCTGGCGGGCCGCCGCTGAAGGCGTGCTGCGCGGCAGCCGCTGGGTGGTGGTGCTGGCCAACCCACGCCACGAAGCCCAGGCCATGGCCCTGGCCGAGAAAGAGCGCTATCGCCACTACATCGTGGCCGACGCGGAAGACGCACCCGCCCAGCCCGACGCGCACAGCTTGCTGGCCGTGCTGAAGGTCAGTGCGCCCTTGCCCCACTGGCTGCTGCGCCAACTGGCCAACATCCGCCGCGTCGACAACACCGAGGCGGGCGTCAAGCTGGGCGGCGAATGGATCACCCCCGAGGCCTACCACCGCGATGGCCGCGGCGGCCGCAGCGTGTGGGTGGAGCCGGGCCAGTATCAATTCGGCGCCTCGGCCGTGGCCGCACGCCGCCATTCCATCGAAGCCCGCCTGGCGCAGCTCGATGAAGAGATGACGCGCGTGGTGCGCGACCAGGCCTTCTTTGAGCGGCAGCTGCAAGACGCCAAGCAGGCGGCTCAAGGCTTCACCGCCGCCGCCGAGTTGCTGGAGCGCGAGGCTGAGTTCAACGAAGCCCGCCGCCAGTTGCCCGTGCTCAAGCAGGCCCGCATGGATGCCGGCGAGCGCTGGCAAGAAGCCGAGCGCCAACTCAAACACGCCGTGGTGGAGCAAACCAACGCCCAGCACGCTTACAAGCAGGCCCAGGAGCGCCTGGCCCACCTCGAGGGCCGCAGCGCCCAGCACGCGCGCGAATGGCAACAGCGCTTTGACGATGTCATCGCACAGGCCGTGATGTCGCGCGAGGTGAAACTGTCGCTGCCCGCGCGCTGGCGCCGCCCCGAGCGCGTGCGCGAGATGCTGGACCACTATGGCAACGCCACCCAGGCACGCCTGCGCGCCGAAGCCGTTGAGCGTGAGCTCCACGAAGGCCAGTGGGAAACCGACGCCACCGTCATCGAGCAGCTCACGCTGATGAACGCCAACGTGATGCGGCAGGAAGACGAACTCAACCAGCGCAAGGCCAGCAACGTGGCCGCCGGTATCGCCGTGGACAACGCCCGCGAGCGCTACACCGATGTGCTCAAGGCCACCGTGCGCCGCTACCGCAAGAACATCGTCGAGCTGGGGCAGCTGGCCGGCGTGGAGGTCAACGCCGAGCTGCCCCACCTGGATGGTGACGACACCGTGCTGCGCCAGGCCGAGCTGAAGGTGCACTTCAACTTCGACGGCAAGGGGGCCATTGGCCTGAACGATGGCGAGGCCTCCGGCGGCCAACAGGTGATCAAGTCCCTCATCCTGCTCGTGGGCCTGATGAAGGACGACGAGACCCCCGGCGGCTTCGTCTTCATCGACGAGCCCTTCGCCCACCTGGACGTGCGCAACATCCAGCTGGTGGGCCACTTCCTGCGCAGCACGCGCGCGCAATACGTGCTGACCACGCCCATCACGCACAACGTCGAGGTGTTCGAGCCCGCCGACATCACCCTGGTGACGGCCAAGAAGCCCAAGGGCGCGCGTTGGGCGCCGCCCATTGGCGTGCTGCAGCGCCGGCCGGTGGCCGAGTACGTGGCCTGAGGCCTCGCAACCTGGGGTTGCCCCTGAGATCGACCCATGCACAGACGATCTCGCGGGCAAACCCCAACGCTGCGCTGCGTCAAGCGTCAAGCAGACGACAGTCAAACCGATGGGTCGAGCGCAGCATGGCCCGGCGCCCAGAAAACACCTCAAGAAAAAATACAGCTTTACACAAGACTGGGTGCGTCCATGTCACGACCTTTGCGAGGAGCATCCATGTCACTGAGTTCACTCATCCGCCGCGGCACCCAGGTGCTGGGCGCCAGTCTGGCCCTGAGCCTGGCCGCACACGCGGGCTACTTCCAGTGGGAAACCGTTGAGTTGCCCGCCTCCAGTGGCGCCAGTTGCGGCAACGGCACCCCCTACCGCTTCTTTGTCAACCGCACCCCGTTCACGAGCAAGACGGTGGTGATGTTTGAAGGAGGCGGTGCCTGCTGGGATCAAGAGGCCTGCAAGGGAGGCAGCCTGCTGGCCGCTGTGAACCCGGATGGTGTGCCCACCAACTACATGAGCGACATCAACCGCCAGGCCAAACTGGGCCTGGTGACGCCCTTCACGGCCCGGCTGCACCCGCTGCAGCGCGTGCAAACCCAGAGCTGGAACATCGTCTACCTGACCTACTGCACGGGCGACGTGCACACCGGGAACAAGGTCTCGGTGTACGACAACGTCAACCCCGCCCAGCCGCTCACCTATTACCACCGCGGGGCGGTCAACGCCCAGGCTGTGGCCCAGTGGATGGCTCGCAACCTGCCCAAGCAGCCCGCTCACCTGTTGCTGACGGGCTTCTCGGCCGGCGGCGTGGGCTCCACGGCCTTGTACGCCGACTTCCGCGAAACCATCAAGCCGCGCAAGATGGCCCTGCTGGCCGACTCGGGCCCGCTGTTTGACGTGCCACGCAACGCCACGCCCGAGCAAGCCCCGTCCGTCTTGTTGCACAACAAGATCCGTGGCGTGTGGGGCCTGGACGGTCCGAACGGCCTGGTCACGCAACTGATCACCAAATACCCGCAAGCGGGCTCAGCCGACAACCTGGGCAGCATCACCGCCGGCATCGGCAAGATCTTCCCGCAGGACCGAATCGGCTATGCCGTCTTTCAGGAAGATGCCGTGTTCTCGGCCTTCTCGTACCAGAAGTTCTTCCCCGAGATCGCGGCCGAGACCGATCAGACGCGGCGCGAGCGCATGCTGAACGTGAAGTGGCGCCAGGAACTGCGCCCGTGGATCGCTCAGATGAACACGCAGCCCAACATCGGCTACTACATCCCCAACAAGCGAGAAATGAACGACTCGCACTGCCTGAGCATCGTCACCTTTGGCGGCACCAGCATCTTGGACAAGGGCCTGCTGTCAGTGGGCACCTTCCTGGACAACCTGCTGGACGGCAAGGGCACGCCGATCCGGGCGTATGAAGACAAACCCACCGCCCAGCGCGTGCTGCTGAGCGACTGGTTTGCCGATGTGGTGCTGGGTGGGCTGATCTAAGCCCTGGCACCCCATGACCTGATGCCAAGCGGCCCTGGCGCCGCTCCATCGGCATAGGGGGCCTTCATTCTCGGAGGCACCCCTGCCACACCACCCGGCATGCGGGTCCGCACCGGGCGGTTCGAGAGTTTGAGGTCAGGAGAGCCTGGGTACACCCAGCCTGTCG
>JBKBMV010000018.1:0-61854 GCA_046295615.1 Aquabacterium sp. | reverse complement strand
GCTGAACATCGCCCCTTGGAAATCTTGGTTGCCTCTCATCGTCCTCGTCTGGGTCGTTCGCCGATGGCTTCAGATCGTAGCGGCCCAATCGGGCGCCAACGGGGGATTTTTCAACGGCCTGCTAATGAAGCAGACCCGGAATTCAAAAGAAGACATGGGCAGAAAACATGGCTGCTTCAGATATGAAACAACAATCGTTGCATCAGGTCGAGCAGTCAGCGGTTTTGTATGCGTCGCGTCCAATAAGACCCTGCTATACCTGACATTGGATCAGCGTTGATGAACAACCTTGCAACTTACACCCCCTCCGGCACCGTAGGCGCCCGCGCCATCGCCGTCACCATCCTCGCTGGCATACCCCTGTCGGCGGCGTCAGGCTATGCGCTGGCCTGGGCCCAGAGCCTGGCCCACGGTGCCATCGCCTCCACCATTTGCGCGCTCATCGCGGCCTTGTTGGTTGGGGTGTTCTTCGCCGTGTGGTCAGAACAGACCCGTTCTCGCAGCGTCCGCGCCAACACCGCGGGTGCGGCTTTCTTGCTGGCGTGCATGTTCATCGTCAGATGGTGGCGTGCAGAAAGCCTGCCAGGTGAAGCGTTGTTCTCTCTGGTCATGCAGGCACCCATTCAAACCTGGGCTGGCGATCTGCTTGGCGCGGTACTCGAGGCCCTTCCGATCGCGGCCATCAGCCTCACCATCAGCAATGACAAAGCCAGAACGCCTTTCAGTGAGGTCACCAACACGTGGGCACAGAAAGACATCGAAGGCGAACTCTGGCTCGGATCCGGATCGACGGCAGCGGTCAAAGATCAACTGCGAGCACAGGGACTACCGTACCTGTTGTCCTTGTCGAACGCGGCACACACAAGCACTCCAGCAGCCAGCCAGTGGAGCACGATCACCGTGACGGGCTACCGCGTGGCCGCTGACGACGATGCCTGCTGGTTGTCCGTGAAAGTTCGGCAGCACGAGCGGGATGCCGAGGGCAAAATCAAAAGCCAGGCTGAAGAGGTGCTCAGGTATTGGCACGTGACGGCCCCAGAGTACGCATCGATCGCAAGCAAGTTCAATGAGACTGGCTCGCCCAACTTGAGCGACTGCGCCGAGGAGGGTTCAGAGGCCCACCCCAAAATTGCCCCACCCACGCCGACCATACTGCAGCCCGCCGTCACTGCGCTGGAAGCTGAACAGTACGCCGTGTGCCACGCGCTGGCGGAGGCTCACTGCCAGCACCCTGACGCCTCGGTCAAAGCCGATGCCTGGCGTCTGTGCGCTCTATCCAAAGCGCGGATGGAGGATTGGGCAGCGGCCTTCGATGCTTACCACCAACTCTTCGCACTGGAGCCCTCATCGCTCAACGCCTTGCAATTGGCCACCACATCGGTGATGTGCGGTGAGTTGGCCCGAGGCGAGGCATGGTTCAGCAAATCGGTTGAATTGAACGCACAAAACGCGGACATGCCGCCAGCACAGCAGCGCACAGCCTATCTCTCAGCGCTTGAACGCGCGGGAGAGTTTGAAGCCGCTCTACCGCACCTGGATTGGTTAGCTCGCGGCTACATGGCCATGGGCATCACCGATGATCATTTTGTGTGGACGCGGGGCTTTCCGTTCCTGTCCGAGTTCTTGAACAGATCTCGCCAACTGCTGAGCCAGGTGATGCCTGAGCATGAGGTCCGCGCCTGGTATGCGCGCATGGTGGACGCGCTGGATGAAGATGGGCGGCGGCGAGTTCAGGAGCATTTGGCCGGCCAGGCAAGCGTTTGAAGCCACAATACTTAACCCACTCAAAGTGCTCGACCTTTACGCCTACGCCGCTCTGCTGTTCGCTTTTGTCGCGCTGTTCACCCGTGAGGTAATTGCGCCGGCTTCACGCAATCTTTGCGATCGGCGCTGGTTGGTCTTGTCAGCATCCATCGGCACGGTCACCGTGCTGATCGCCTTGATGCTGGGATGGTTCTTTGCATATGCCATCCGGGCCCATGCGCTGTTGCCAGTACCCGATGCGTGGCCGGCATGGCTGGTGGGCTTGCTCAGCTTCCTGTTGACCAGCTTCATCTTTTACTGGTGGCACCGGCTGATCCACGCATCGGACTGGCTGTGGCGCTGGACGCATCAACTTCACCACAGCGCTCGTCGCATCGAATCGCTGACGGCCTTCTACGCCCACCCTCTGGACACCACGGCTGCTGTATTGATTGGCTGCTTGAGCAGTTATGTTGTGCTGGGGGCCTCACCCATGGCGGCGGCATGGGCGTTGTTGTTCACTGGCTTGTTTGAGCTGTTCTTACACGCTGACATGCGCACGCCACGCTGGCTGGGCTGGGTCATTCAACGCCCAGAAATGCACCGCGTCCATCACGCCTACGGGCATCATGCGCAGAACTACGGCCTCCCCATCTGGGACGCTTTGTTCGGCACCTTGAATAACCCCCGAGATTGGCCTGGGTCGTGTGGCTTTGACGAAGACAAGTCTGCGCAGATTCACGCCATGCTGATGGGCTGGGATGTGCATCGGCTCGCTGCCACACCCCCACCAGAGCAGTGATACCCCCATGCCACCGTCCGCCTCCTGGCTCACCGCCGCCGACACCCTGCTGCGCCCCCGCTACAGCGAGCCGCATCGCGCGTATCACAACAGCGCGCATGTCGAGGCCTTGCTGGGGCATCTGCAGACCCACCAACACCGCGCGCAAGACCCGCTGGCCATCGCACTGGCCATCTGGTTTCACGATGCCATCTACGACCCCCTGCGCGGGGACAACGAGGAGCGCAGCGCCCTCCTGGCGCACGACACCCTGAGCGCCTGGGGATGCAGTGAGGCCCTGGTGCGCTCGGTGGTGGCCAAGGTGCGCGCCACGGCCGGGCACACATGGACCGATGGCGACCCCGACACCGCCTTGTTCCTGGATCTGGACTTGTCGATCTTGGCGGCCGAGCCCGAGGTGTACCAGCGCTACACCGAGCAGATTGCCCACGAGTACGCCTGGGTGCCGCCAGAGGTGTACCGGGCTCGCCGCGCGGCGGTGCTGCAAGATTTTTTGAACCGGCCCACGCTGTACTTCACGCCGGCCCTTCGCGCCTTGTGGGAGACCCCTGCGCGGCTCAACCTGCAGCGTGAACTGAGCCACTTGGTGAATCAACCGGCTGCAGATTCCTGAGCGGCTGGCCTCTGAGCCACGCGGAGTGCTCACCCCAGGCACAATCGGCCCCATGAGCACCGCCCGTGAAGAAATTGCCCACACCGCCGCCCGCCTGGTGGTCGAGGAAGGCCTGGAGTACGGCCCGGCCAAGCGCCGGGCGATCAAGCAATTGGGCCTGAGCACACGCGCAGAACTGCCCGACAACGACTTGCTGGAAGACGCCGTGCGGGAATACCTCTCGCTGTTCTGTGCCGAGACCCAGCCGGGCGAGCTGCGGGCGCTGCGCGAAGCGGCCGTGGTGTGGATGGAGCGTCTGGCAGAGTTTCGGCCGCACCTGACGGGTGCGGTGTGGCGGGGCACGGCCACGCGGCTCAGTGACATCCACCTGCAGCTGTACTGCGATGACAGCAAATCGGCGGAAATCCTGCTGCTGAACAAGGGCATCGACTACGAGGTCGGCAGCGCGCCCGGCCCTCGCGGCAGCATGGTGGACCGTTTGAGCCTGACCATCCCCTGCCCTGGGCTGGGCGAACCCGTGGGGCTGCACCTGAGCATCCTGGACGCCGACGACCTGCGGGGCGCGCTGAAGCCCGATGCCCGCGGTCGCAGCGAACGGGGTGATCTGACGGCGCTGCAACGCTTGCTGAACGACGACACCGCATGAGCACCGAGACCCCTCCGACGGGCGGCGCAGCCGACGCGTCATCCACCCCTTCAGGCAGCGGCCCCACCCGGCGCGCCCTGCTGGCCACAGCCGGCCTGGCGGCAGCGGGCGCTGGCGGCTGGCTGGCCTGGTGCCTTCAAGCCGGCGGCTTGACCGGGGCCGACGCCAAGCTGCCGGGCGATCCCCTGCCCGAGGGCTTCTGGGATCTGAGCTTTGATCAGCCCGATGGCACGCCCCTGGACTGGAAGGGCTTGAAGGGCCAGGGATTCATCCTGAACTTCTGGGCCACCTGGTGCCCGCCCTGCGTGCGCGAGATGCCCGAACTGAACCGAGTACACGCCGCCTTGCAGCCCCGTGGCTGGCGGGTGGTGGGCCTGGCGGTGGACAGCCCGACACCCGTGCGCGAATTTTTGGGCAAAGTCAGGGTAGGATTCGCCACCGGTTTGGCCGGGTTCGGGGGCACCGAACTTGCCAAGGCCCTGGGCAACACCGCCGGGGGTCTGCCCTTCACGGTGCTGGTGGATGCCGATGGCCGCATCCGTCAACGCAAGATGGGCGAGACCCATCACGACGAGTTGATGGCCTGGGTGGCAGGTGTGGAGGCACCCACCACCAAAAAGCTTTGATTTGCGGCCATTTGCCGTTAAAATCTCCTTACATTCAACTTCTTGGCCTGTTTTTTGCCTTCTGTTGAGCATGCTCAACCCCCGGCGATCAACATCAGGGCCTGGAACCCATGCAGATCCTTGTCCTCCACGGCCCCAACCTGAACCTGCTCGGCACCCGAGAACCCCAGGTCTATGGCGCCACCACCCTGGATCAAATCAATGCCGGTCTGGTCGCTGCGGCTTCGCAACGCGGCGCAGCGCTGTCGACCTTCCAGAGCAACCACGAAGGGGCGCTGATCGATCGCGTGCATGCCGCACGCACCGACGGCACCCAGTTCATCCTCATCAACCCCGGGGCCTACACGCATACCAGCGTGGCCCTGCGCGACGCCCTGGCGGGCGTGGCCATTCCCTTCATCGAGGTGCACCTCTCAAACGTGCACCGCCGTGAGCCCTTCCGACACCACTCCTACTTCTCCGATCTCGCCGAAGGCGTGATCGTGGGGTTGGGCGCCCATGGCTACCGCCTGGCGCTGGAAGCGGCCCTGGAACGCCTGGGGGCCAAGCCCCCGAACGTGGTCGGCTGACGCGGTTTCAACCGAACCGCCCCACGCCGACCTCACCCCACGAGCCACACCGCTCGCTTGCCTTGCTGGAGTAACCTCATCATGGACCTGCGCAAACTCAAGACCCTGATCGACCTCGTGTCCGAATCCAACGTCTCCGAACTGGAGATCACCGAGGCCGATGGCAAGGTGCGCATCGTCAAGGCTGGCGCTCAGCCGGTGGTGTACGCGCAGCCGATGCCCGCCCCTGCTGCCACCGTGGCCGCCCCGGCCGCTGCAGCGCCCGCCTCTGGCGCAGCCGCCCCCGGCCCGGTCGAAGCCCCCGCCGAGACCGGCCATGTGGTCAAGTCACCCATGGTGGGCACCTTCTACCGCGCGTCCAGCCCGGGCGCCAAGGCTTTCGCCGAAGTGGGCGATGCCGTCAAAGCCGGCCAGCCGGTCTGCATCATCGAAGCCATGAAGATCATGAACGAGATCGAATCGGACGTCGATGGCACCATCACCAAGATTCTGGTCGAGAACGGCCAGCCTGTGGAATACGGCCAGCCCCTGTTCATCGTTGAGTAAGCGGGGTCTTCCATGTTCAAGAAGATCCTGATCGCCAACCGCGGGGAGATCGCCCTGCGCATCCAGCGCGCCTGCCGCGAGATGGGCATCCAGTCGGTGGTCGTCTACTCCGAGGCCGACCGCGACGCCAAGTACGTCAAGCTGGCCGACGAGGCCGTGTGCATCGGCCCGGCGCCGTCTGCCCAGAGCTACCTGCACATGCCGGCCATCATCTCGGCGGCTGAAGTCACTGATGCCGAGGCCATCCACCCCGGTTACGGCTTCCTGTCGGAAAACGCTGACTTCGCCGAGCGCGTCGAGCAATCGGGCTTCACCTTCATTGGCCCGACGCCCGAGTCCATCCGCATCATGGGCGACAAGGTCTCGGCCAAACAGGCCATGATCAAGTCGGGTGTGCCCTGTGTGCCCGGCTCAGAAGGCGCCCTGCCGGACGACCCCAAAGAAATCATCCGCACCGCGCGTGCCGTGGGCTACCCCGTGATCATCAAGGCCGCTGGCGGTGGCGGTGGTCGTGGCATGCGGGTGGTGCACACCGAGGCCGCACTGATCCACGCCGTGCAGACCACCAAGGCCGAAGCCAGTGCCGCCTTTGGCAACCCCGAGGTCTACATGGAGAAGTTTCTGGAGCACCCACGCCACGTGGAGATCCAGATCCTGGCCGACACGCACAAAAACGCCGTGTGGCTGGGCGAGCGCGATTGCTCCATGCAGCGTCGCCACCAGAAGATCATCGAAGAAGCACCGGCCCCCGGCATTCCCCGCCGCCTGATCGAGAAGGTGGGCGACCGCTGCGCCGCCGCGTGCAAGAAGATCGGCTACCGTGGCGCAGGCACCTTCGAGTTCCTGTACGAAAACGGCGAGTTCTACTTCATCGAGATGAACACCCGCGTGCAGGTGGAGCACCCCGTCACCGAGATGACCACCGGTATCGACATCGTGCAGATGCAGATCCGCGTGGCGGCGGGCGAGAAACTGCCCTTCACGCAACGCCAGATCGCCATGCGCGGCCACGCCATCGAGGTGCGCATCAACGCTGAAGACCCGGTGAAGTTCATCCCCTCGCCGGGCCGCATCACCACCTGGCATGCGCCGGGCGGGCCCGGTGTGCGTGTGGACTCGCATGTCTACACCAACTACTTCGTGCCCCCCAACTACGACTCGATGATCGGCAAGGTCATCGTGCACGGCGACACGCGCGAGCAGGCCCTGGCTCGCATGCGCACCGCCCTGTCCGAGACCGTGGTCGAAGGCATCCAGACCAACATCCCGCTGCACCGCGAGTTGATGGTGGACGCCGGCTTTGTGGAAGGCGGCACCGACATCCATTACCTGGAAGCGTGGATGGCCGCGCGCAAACAGCGCTGAGCCCTCCGGCCCGCCACCCCTGACATGCCCCTGTACGAACTCACCCTGCTGGCCACCGAGGCCGATGTCGAGATCCTGAGCGACGCGCTGATGGAGGTCGAAGCCCTGTCGGTGTCGGTGGAAGACGCTGACGCCGACACCGAACACGAAGAAGCCCTGTGGGGCGAGCCGGGCATGCCCGTGCCCCGCGAAGCCTGGCAGCGCTCCACCATCAAGAGCCTGTTCCCGGACGAGGCCGAGGCCCTGGAGGCCGTCACCCTCATCCTGGCGCAGGACTGGGCGGCCGACATCCACGTGCAGGGCATCCAGCCGGTGGACGAGCAGGACTGGGTGCGCCTGACGCAGTCGCAGTTCCAGCCCGTGCCCATCACCGATCAGTTCTGGATCGTGCCCACCTGGCACGAGGTGCCGGCGGGGGCCACCGTGGCCATGCGCCTGGACCCGGGCCTGGCCTTTGGCACCGGCACCCACCCCACCACCCGCATGTGCCTGAAGTGGCTGGCACAGAATGTCCCGTCCTATGGAGGGAAGGCGGTGCTGGATTACGGCTGTGGCTCGGGCATCCTGGCCATTGGTGCGCTGCTGCACGGCGCCCGCCATGTCGATGCGGTGGACATCGACCCGGCCGCCGTGGACGCCACCCTGGCCAATGCCGACGCCAACGTGTCGCACCTGAAAAATGAGCAGGGCGAGTTGCCCCTTGCCGTGGGCCTGCCTGAGCTGGTGGGCCAGGCACAAGGGGCGTATCCGGTGGTGTTGGCCAACATCCTGGCCACCCCCCTGAAGATGCTGGCACCCCTGCTGGCCGGGCATGTGGCCCCGGGTGGTCACCTGGTGCTGGCTGGCATCCTGGCCCGCCAGGAAGACGAGTTGAAGGCCGCCTACGCCGAGGCCGGCCTGCAGTTGCAGGTGGCCAACGAGGAAGAAGGCTGGATCCTCATGACCGCGCACAAGCCGCTCCGCCAGCCCGTGACTGTGGCAGCATGACGGGCCTATGAGCCTGGCCACCCGATGCACCCACTGCGGCACGATCTTCAAGGTCGTGCAAGACCAATTGAAGGTCTCCGAAGGCTGGGTGCGTTGCGGCCGCTGCAACGAGGTCTTCAACGCCCTGCCCGCGCTGTTCGATCTGGACACCGAGCCGCCGCCACCGCGACAGGCGCCCACCCCTCCACCCACGCCGCCCGCATCGCCGTCGCCCTCCACGGCCGCTGCCCCCGCGCGGCCCACTGCCCCGGCGCCAGCGCAGCCCAGCACACCGCCTTCAGCGGCACCAGCCGCCACGACACCGGCAGCCCAGGCGCGCCCCACGCCCCCTGCCAGCCCGCGCACACCGAGCTTGTCGACGCGCACCCCTGCCACGTCGGCTGGCGGTGCGCCCGTGAACCCGTCTGTTGGTGCGCCCGTCGGCGCGCCAGCCACGGCGCCCACCCCGACAACCGCGCCAACGGCGATACCCACACCCAGCGCCACCGCCACACGGCCCATCCCGCCCACCCGGCCCGCCGCACCCCCCCCGGCGGCCCCAGCAACACCGCCCACCCCCACACGGGCCGACGTGCTGGGCGATGCCCCCCTGAACCTGAGGCAGCCACGTAAGCCCTTGTCTGATTTCGACCTGGACACCTCGGTGCCCCTGCGCGATGTGCCGGCGGCCGTGCCGCCGGGTGGCGCGGTGGTGGACGATTTCGACGCGGGCACGGACAGCCTGCCGATGACCTACGAGGCCGACGCGCTGGAGTCGCGCTACCTGCTGCCGTCCACCAGCCGCAGCCGCAAGCCAGCGGCCCGCCGCACCAAGGGCCCGGAGTTCGCAGACGCTGAGTTCCCGACCGACGCCTGGCTGGATGCCGAAGACAACTGGTCGCTGGACCTGCCCCCCCTGCCCTGCACGGCACCGCCCTCGCTGGCGCGGCAGCCTGCCGGCACCGGCCCGATGGAGTCGCCCACCGTCCGCGCGCCGGGGGCGGCCACGACAGCGGACAGCACCGCATCCAACGGCACCGAACTGGCCGCCCAGGCCCTGGCGGCGCTGTCTGCCCTGTCCGCCGCCGACACCGACCCGCACGGCCTGAACGCGCCATCACCAACGTCCAGGTCATCGACCGCCGACGTCGTGCCAGAGCACCCGGTGAATGAGGCCCTGGATGTGGCCACCGTGCCCTCGCGCTTTGCCGGTGATGAGGGCCACTCGGTACCCCCGGCAGCCATCCACAGCGAGCGTGGCACGAGCACCGGCCAAGCGCTGACCGAGGCCGAGCTGCTGGCCAGCCACCAGAAGCGCCCCGGCCGCAAGGGTCGACCCGCCGAAGCCGCCACGCCCGAGTTCATCCGCCAGGCCGAGCGTCAGGCCCTGTGGCGCAACCCGGGCATCCGGGGCGTGTTGACCGGCCTGAGCCTGGCCTTGAGCCTCACCCTGGCGGCGCAGGTGGCCCATCACCAGCGCGATTGGCTGGCCGCCCATCAGCCGGCGCTCAAGCCCTGGCTGAGCCAGTGGTGCGGCCTCGTGGGCTGTGAACTGAAGCTGCTGCGCCAACTGGATCAGCTGCAGGTGGACCACGCCGCCTTCGTGCGGGCCGAGTCGGAAGGGCCCGACCGCTACCGGCTCAGCCTGGTGGTGCGCAACCTGGCCCAGACCGATCTCGCCTGGCCGGCCGTGGACCTGGTGCTCAACGATGCCAACGGCCAGGTCATGGCCCGCCGCACCTTGAAGGTGGGCGATGCCGACTGGCTGGCCGAAGCCCCGGTGCGCGCCTCCACCGGCGTGCGCCCGCCCGAAGCCATCAGCGCCGCCGCCACGGGCACCCTGAGCTGGTCCTTGCAGCTTGAAGACCTCACACCGGCCGGCTACACCGCCGAGCTGTTCTACCCCCCTGATCAACCCTGATCTGAAAGCGCCTCCATGTCTGTCCTGATCTGCGGCTCGCTCGCCTTTGACACCATCACCACCTTCCCAGGTCGGTTCGCGCAGCAGATCCTGCCCGATCAGGTGCACATCCTCAACGTCTCCTTCCTGGTGCCCTCCATGCGCAAGGAGTTCGGGGGCTGTGCGGGCAACATCGCCTACGCCCTCAAGCAACTGGGTGGCGAGCCCCTGGTCATGGCCACGCTGGGCAAGGACGGCGCCCTGTACCGCAGCCACTTCGAGCACCTGGGCATCAGCCTGAAACACGTGTTGACGGTGGATGACGACTACACGGCCCAGGCCATGATCATCACCGACCAGGACAACAACCAGATCACCGCCTTTCACCCAGGCGCCATGGGCCAGGCCCACCGGCTGAAGATCACGGCAGACCCGAGCATCCAGCTGGCCATCGTGGCCCCGGATGGCCGCGACGCCATGATCCAACACGCCGAGCAGCTGCGCGCCGCCGGCATCCCCTTCGTGTTCGACCCGGGTCAGGGCCTGCCCATGTTCGATGGCACCGAGCTGGAGCGCTTCATCAGCCAGGCCACCTGGGTGGCGGTGAACGACTACGAAGGCAAGATGCTGGCCGAACGCACGGGCCGCAGCCTGGCTGACATTTCGCGCTCGCACCTGCAAGGCGTCATCGAGACCCTGGGCGCCGAGGGCTGCCACGTCTACATCCAGGGTGAGAAAACCCATGTGCCGGGCGTGAAAGCGGCAGCGGTGGTCGACCCCACCGGGTGTGGTGATGCCTTCCGTGGCGGCCTGCTCTACGGCCTGTCGCACGGCTGGGATCTGGTGAAGGCCGTGCAGCTGGGCAACCGCCTGGGTGCCTTGAAGATTGCCGTGGCCGGCCCGCAGAACTACAGTCTGGACCGCTCGGTGTTGGTGCTGTGATCTTGGGGCGAAGGGTTCGCCACGGCGCCCGGGCCCTGTGGGGCGTGGGCCTGAGCTTGGCCCTGGCCACCACCAGCCACGCGGGCTGGTGGGGAGGCCGCAGCGGGCCCGAGCGCCTGGGCCTGTCCACCTGGAATCTGGAATGGCTGATGACCCCGGCCACGCGGCAGGCTTTGGGCCGCCAATGCATGCCGCGACAGCCCGACAGCGACACCCGTGCCCTGCCCTGCACGCCGGGCCGAAAACCGCCGCCCGAGCGCAACGCCGCTGACCTGCAGGCCTTGGCCGACCATGCCCAACGGCTGCTGAACGATGCGCAGATCGACCTGGTGGCACTGCAAGAGGTGGACGGCCCCAGCGCAGCGCGGCAGGTGTTCGGGCGCGGCTGGCGGGTGGATTGCTTCACCGCGCGGGCGCACCCTCAGAACGTGGGCTTTGCCATCCGCGAGGGCCTGCCCTACCAGTGCAACAGCGACCTGACAGCCCTGGACACCGATGGCGCCTCACGCGCGGGCGCCGACCTGACGCTGTGGCCCGGCACACCGCATGCAGTGCGGGTGCTGGCCGTGCACCTCAAAAGCGGCTGCATCACCGGGCGGCTGGATCGCCAGTTCGGCCCGTGCCAGACGCTGCGCAAGCAGGTGCCGGTGATCGAGCAATGGATTGATGCACGGGTGCGCGAAGGCGTCGCCTTCGCCGTCATGGGCGATTTCAACCGCCACCTGGACGTGGACGCCCGTTACGAGGCCGGCGGCGACGAGGCCGCGCCCCTGAACATGGTGCGCGCCTGGAGCGACGACCAGCCGCGCGGTGCCATGCTGTGGCGGGCCACCGAGGGGCAGCCCTACCGGCCGTGCCACCGGGGCGACACGCACCGACGCTACATCGATGACATCTTCATCTCGGCCAGCCTGGCCCGCCGGTTCGAGCATCGGCGCATGGACCGCCTGGCCTACCCCGACGCGGACGAGGGCCTGCAACTGTCAGACCACTGCCCGCTGTCGTGGGTGTTGAAGTAGCGCCCGGGGAGGGCGCCTGATCAGGCCTTGCCCTGGTTGGCCACCGCCGCAGCCGCCTTGGCCGCTGCCTCGGCATCGCCCAGGTAGTAGTGCTTGATGGGCTTGAGGTTGGCGTCCAACTCGTACACCAGCGGGATGCCGTTGGGGATGTTCACGCCCACGATGTCGTTGTCGCCGATGTTGTCCAGGTACTTGATCAGGGCACGGATGGAGTTGCCATGCGCGGCGATCAGGATGCGCTGGCCGCTCTGGATGGCGGGGGCCAGCACCTCGTTCCAGTAAGGCACCACGCGGGCCACGGTGTCCTTCAGGCACTCGGTCAGGGGAATTTGCTCGGGGTTGAGCTTGGCATAGCGCGGATCCTGGCGCTGACCACGGGGGTCGGTGGGCTCCAGGGCGGGCGGCGGCGTGTCGTAGCTACGGCGCCAGATCAGCACCTGCTCGTCGCCGTACTGCTTGGCCATGTCCGCCTTGTTCAGGCCCTGCAGACCGCCGTAGTGACGTTCGTTCAGGCGCCAGTCCTTGACGACGGGCAGCCAGGTGCGGTCCATCTCGTCGAGCACGTAGTTCAGGGTGTGGATGGCGCGCTTGAGCACCGAGGTGTAGGCCACGTCGAACTCGTAGCCCTCGGCCTTGAGCAGCTTGCCGGCCGAGATGGCCTGCGAGACGCCCGTGGGCGTCAGCTCCACATCGGTCCAGCCGGTGAAACGGTTTTCCAGGTTCCAGGTCGATTCGCCGTGGCGGATCAGCACGAGCTTGTACATGAGATCGGGCCTCTCAGGGGTCTCAGGGTTGTCGGTGCCGGGCTGACGACCTGCAAGGCCGCGAACCACCCGGGGAAACCCAGGATTCTATAATCGCGGCCTGTTCCCGCCACGCCCTCCGAAAGTCCCGCATGAGCGACACGCCGAATTTCTTCGTCAACAACTGGATCTGGATCCTGGCCGCCGCCACCTCGGGTGGTCTCTTGCTGTGGCAACAGATCCGCGACAGCAGCGGCGGCAGCCTCACGCCCACGCTGGCCGTGCAGATGATGAACAAGGAAAAGGCTCAGGTGATCGACGTGTGCGAGCCCACCGAGTTTGCGGCCGGCCACGTACCTGGCGCCAAGAACGTGCCGCTGGCCCAGATTGGCGAGGCCAAGGGCCTGCCCAGCAACAAGCAGATCCCGCTGATCGTGGTGTGCGCCACGGGCATGCGCTCCAGCAAGGCTGTGGCCCAACTGAAGAAGCTGGGCCACGAAAACGTGCATGCCCTGCAAGGCGGCCTCAAGAGCTGGCGCGAGGCCAACCTGCCCATTGAGCGCAGCAAGGGCTGAGCCCGGCAGGGGCCATGAGGGCCAAGCAGGCCCTTGGCCCCACACGCGCCTCGGGCTTGCGGGGCGCGCAACAATGTAAAGACTTTATGAAGCAGCTGTGCCGCGCATGGCTGAGCCCATCGTCGTTTCAGGTTGTCGAGATCACCATGCAAGCCGTCAAGATGTACACCACCCAGGTCTGCCCCTACTGCATCCGGGCCAAGGCCCTGCTCAAGCAGCGGGGGGTGGACGCGATCGAAGAGATTCGCATCGACCTGGACCCAGCCCAGCGCGACCACATGATGGCCATCACCGGCCGCCGCACGGTGCCCCAGATCTTCATTGGCGACACCCACGTGGGTGGCTGCGATGACCTCATCGCTCTCGACCAGAAGGGTGGCCTGATGCCGCTGCTGCAGGGCTGAGCGCCCGCCGCTCATGCGGCAACTCCTCCGTTGAACGATGGGCCCGCCTGTGGCTTCCCCGCCGCGCACTCGGTGCGCGCCAGGCGGCAAAAGCTGACACACCCTCCACGGGCCTGTCACGAGCCTGGGCCATAATCGCAGCCGATCGCGTTTTTTGCGGCTTGGCCTGGTGCGCCAACCGAAGCGCCCGGCCTCACATCACACTCAACAGGACACGTCATGAGCGACCAAGACAACAACCAGCCCAGCTTTGCCATTCAGCGCATCTACCTGAAGGACCTCTCGCTGGAGCTGCCCAACGCGCCCCAGATCCTGCTGGAGCAAGGCCAGCCCCAGGTGGACGTGCAGCTGAACCTGCACGCTGAACCCGTGGTCGAGAACATCTACGAAGTGGCCGTGACCGCCACCGTGACCGCCAAGGTCAACGACAAGGTGCTGTTCCTGGTCGAGGCCAAGCAAGCAGGCCTGTTCGAGATCAAGAACGTGCCGCAAGAGCAAATGCAGCCCATCATCGCGATCGCCTGCCCGCAGATCGTCTACCCCTACCTGCGTGCCACCGTGGCCGACGTGCTGAACCGCACCGGCTTCCCGGCCGTGCACCTGACGGAAGTGAACTTCCAGGCCATGTACGAAGCGCAGCTGGCCCAGGCCGCTGCTGCCAACGGCCAGGCTCAGGCCTGAAGGCGTCACGCGCGGCATGGCGGTCACCATCCTCGGCGCGGGCGCCTGGGGCACGGCCCTGGCCATCAGCGCGGCACGCCACAACGATGAGATCTGCCTGTGGGCGCGCGATGCAGCCCAGGTGGCCCAGATGCAGGCCGAGCGGGTCAACCGCCGGTACCTGCCCGATGTCGCCCTGCCCGATGCCCTGCAGCTCACGTCCGATCTGGATGCGGCCGTGCGGCAAGCCCGTGAGCGCCAGGATCTGGTGATCATCGGCACGCCCATGGCTGTGCTGGACGGCATGCTGCGGGCCTTGCCCGCCGACATGCCCGTGCTGTGGTTGTGCAAGGGCTTCGAGAAGGGCAGCGGGCGACTTGGACACGAAATCGCCGACGCCCTGCGCCCCACCGGGCGCCAGGGTGTGCTGTCCGGCCCCAGCTTCGCACAAGAGGTGGCGCTGGCCCAGCCCACCGCGCTGGTGGCCGCCACCAATGACCCCAGCCTGGCCGAGCAGGCCGTGGCCGTGTTCCACAGCGACAGCCTGCGGGTGTACACCTCGCCCGATCCGGTCGGGGTGGAGGTGGGCGGCGCCGTCAAGAACGTGCTGGCGATCGCCACCGGCATCGCCGATGGGCTGGCGCTGGGCCTGAATGCCCGAGCCGCCCTGATCACCCGAGGTCTGGCCGAGATGACCCGCCTGGGCGTGGCCCTGGGCGCGCAGGCCGAGACCTTCATGGGCCTGTCGGGCCTGGGCGATCTGGTGCTCACGGCCACCGGCCACCTGTCGCGCAACCGCACGGTGGGCCTGAAGCTGGCCGAGGGCAAAACGTTGGACGACATCCTGCGCGAACTGGGCCACGTGGCCGAAGGCGTGTACAGCGCCGCCACCGTGCTGGCCCGGGCACGCAGCCTGGGCATCGACATGCCCATCACCGAATCGGTGGTGGCGGTGATCGAAGGCCGCCTCACGCCGGGGCAGGCAGTCAACAAGCTCATGGCCCGCGAGGCCCGCTCGGAATTGCCGCTGCGCGACGCCTGAGTTCGCGAGGCCGCGCCGCCCCGGGTGTGGCGGGCATGTGTCATCGCCGCTCTGTGGGGCATGACGGGTGTGTGCAGAACTTGCTTCAGCCGCTAAGCTGACCATGTTCTTCAACGGCTCACCACCCCCGAGCCCCACCCAGGCCCTGTCCATGCCATCCACCCGATCGCCCCGACGCCGCGCCACCAGCGCATCTGCCGTCTCCACCCGCACTACACCCGCCACCCCCACCTCCACCCTGCTGCCCGACATCCGTCACCTGGGCCGCATCCTGGGCGAGGTCATCCGAGAACAGGAAGGGCGCGAAGCCTTCGAGCTCATCGAGCGCATCCGCCAGCTGGCCGTGGCCTACCGGGGCAAGCGCGATGCGCACGCCGGCAAGGACCTGGACAAACTGCTCAAGGGCCTGTCGTCCGACCGCGCAGTGTCCGTCATCCGCGCCTTCAGCTACTTCTCGCACCTGGCCAACATCGCCGAAGACCGGCAGCAGGCCAAGCCCACACGCAGCGCACAAGCGGCCCCCGGCACCCTGGCGCACAGCCTGCACCGCCTGACCGAGGCCGGCCACAGCAGCGAAGACATCGCGGCCCTGCTATCGCAGGCCTACCTGTCGCCTGTGCTGACCGCCCACCCCACCGAGGTGCAGCGCAAGTCCATCCTGGATGCCGAGCGGCACATCGGCGTGCTGCTGTCGCAACGCCACCAGGCCACCGCCCAGGATGACAATGCCCGCCTGGCCGAGATCGACCTGGCCCTGCGCGCCCGCATCACCCAGCTGTGGCAAACGCGCATGCTGCGTTACACCAAGCTGACCGTGGCCGACGAGATCGAGAACGTGCTGAGCTACTACCCCAGCACCTTCCTGACGGAAATCCCCAAGCTGTATGCGCAGCTGGAGGCCGCCCTGCCCGGGCTGGACATCGCGCCCTTCTTGCGCATGGGCCACTGGATTGGTGGTGACCGCGATGGCAACCCCTTCGTGACGGCCGAGACCCTGCGCCTGGCCCTGGGCCGGCAGGCCGAGGTGGCCCTGCGCCACTATCTGCTGAAGGTGCACGAGCTGGGTGCCGAGCTGTCGATGTCCGGCCTGCTGGTGGGCGTGTCGCCCGAGATGCAGGCCCTGGCCGAACGCTCGCCCGACCACAACCCGCACCGTGCCGATGAACCCTACCGCCGCGCCCTGACCGGCGTGTACGCGCGGCTGGCCGCCACGCTGCGGCAGCTGTCGGGCGAAGAGGCCTTGCGGCAGGCCGTGGCCCCCTCGGCCCCCTACCCCGATGCCGAGGCCTTCCTGGCCGATTTGCGCACCGTGGACGCCTCGCTGCGCAGCCACCACGCAGCCACGCTGGCCGACCTGCATGTGCGGCCGCTGATGCGGGCGGTGCAGGTGTTCGGCTTTCACCTGGCCACGCTGGATTTACGCCAAAGCTCCGACCAGCACGAGCTGGTGGTGGCCGAGCTGCTGCAGCACGCGGGCCTAGAAGACTACGCCGCGCTGGACGAAGACGGCCGCCAGGCCGTGCTGCTGCGCCTGCTGCGCGAGCCCCGCCCGCTGCGGGTGCCCGACGCCCCGTACAGCGAGCTGGCCCTCAAGGAACTGGCCGTCTTCGAGGCCGCAGCCGAGGCCCGCCGCCGCTACGGACCGCAGGCCCTGAAGCACTACATCATCAGCCACACCGAAACCGTCAGCGACCTGCTGGAGGTGCTGCTGCTGCAAAAAGAATGCGGCCTGCTGCGCGGCACCCTGGGCCACCCGCAGGCGAGGCTGGATTTGATCGTCTCGCCCCTGTTCGAGACGATTGCCGACCTGCGCAACGCCACGCCCATCATCGGTGCCTACCTGGAGTTGCCCGGTGTGGCCGAGCTGATCGAACGCTCGGGTGGCGAGCAAGACATCATGCTGGGCTACAGCGACAGCAACAAGGATGGCGGCTTCTTCACCAGCAACTGGGAGCTGTACCGCGCCGAAGTGGCCCTGGTGGCGCACTTTCAGGCGCTGCGGCAGCGCCACGACATCCGCTTGCGCCTGTTCCACGGCCGGGGTGGCACCGTGGGGCGTGGCGGTGGCCCGTCGTACCAGGCCATCCTGGCGCAGCCCCCGGGTACCGTGAATGGCCAGATCCGGCTCACCGAACAGGGTGAGGTGATCGCCTCGAAGTACGCCAACCCCGAGGTGGGCCGACGCCACCTGGAGACCCTGGTGGCCGCCACGCTGGAGGCCAGCCTGCTGGCGCCCGCACGCCCCGTGCCGAGAGACTTCATCGAGGCGGCCGATTTCCTCTCGCAGGCCAATATGCAGGCCTACCAGGATCTGGTCTACCGCACGCCGGGCTTTGCCGACTACTTCTTTGCGGCCACCCCCATCCGCGAGATCGCGGAGCTGAACATCGGCTCGCGCCCGGCCTCGCGCAAGGCCACACGCCGCATCGAAGACCTGCGCGCCATCCCCTGGGGCTTCTCATGGGGACAGTGCCGCGTGGCCCTGCCAGGATGGTTCGGCCTGGGCTCGGCCATCGAGGCCTACCTGCAGCAGCCCGGCACCACGCGCGAGGCGCAGCTCAAGCGCCTGCAGCGCATGGCCAAGACCTGGCCATTCTTCCGCACCCTGCTGTCCAACATGGACATGGTGCTGGCCAAGAGTGACCTGGGCATTGCCGCACGCTACGTGAGCCTGGTGGAAGACAAGCGCCTGGGCAAGCGCATCTTTGCGGCCATCGAGGCCGAATGGCAGCGCACCAACGAGATGCTGAACCTGTTGACCGGCACCACAGCGCGGCTGACGACCCAGCCCGAGCTGGCCGCCGCGCTGGCCTTCCGCTTCCCGTATGTGGACCCGCTGAACCACCTTCAGGTGGAGCTGATGCGCCGTCACCGCAAGGCACAGCCGATGGAGGCCGCCCCTGCGGCACCGGCCGATGCCAGCACCGGGGTGTATGCAGACGCCCCCGGACAGCGCCTGCGCCGGGGCATTCACCTGTCGATCAACGGGGTGGCTTCAGCCCTGCGCAACACCGGTTGATACGCGGGCGGCGGGCCTAGTCCGCCGAGCTCACGCGCCGCCGGCGTAGCCGTTCTGGCGCCAGGCCTCGAACACCGTCACGGCCACGGCGTTGCTCAGGTTCAGGCTGCGCTGGCCGGGCAGCATGGGCAGGCGCACGCGCTGGCTGTTGGGAAAGCCCTCGCGCAGCTCGGGGGCCAGGCCCCGGGTTTCACAGCCAAACACCAGCCAGTCGCCCGGCTGCCAGGCCACCTGCGCAAAGGGTTGGCTGCCATGTGTGGTGAAGGCGAACATGCGCGCGGGGTCGGGCTGCATGGCCGTCAAAAAGGCGGCCCAATCGGCATGCCGACGCACGTTGGCGTACTCGTGGTAATCCAGCCCGGCCCGGCGCAGCAACTTGTCATCCATGGAAAAACCCAGGGGCTCGACCAAGTGCAGCTCGCAGCCGGTGTTGGCCGCCAGGCGGATGACGTTGCCCGTGTTGGGCGGGATTTCAGGTTCAACCAGAACGATGCGGAACATGGGGCGATTATCTCGCCCCGCCCGCCTCACTTGCCCACGGTTTGCTTGAAGGCCATCACGGCCTGATTGCGCAAGGTGTGCAGCAGCGAGAGTTCTTGCTCGTTGAGCTGCAGGCTGTGGGCCTGGCCTTTGTCGGCGTACAGCATGCCGATCACCACATCGGCCTGCCCCGCGCGTTTCACCACCAACGGCAGCAGCAGGAAGGTGGGGGCCTGCACCTGATCGCGAAACCACAGCGGCAGGCGGTTCACGATGTTGGGCGCGGCGGCATCCGCGATCAAGGTGTCGGCCTGGCGCAAGGCCACGGCGGTGAACAGATCCGCAGGCTGGCCGGGCGCCAGCGCCAGCGGCACCTTGAACAGTGCCTTGACGGCATCGCCCCCCTCACCCAAAGCCAGCCGTCCCTGCAGAGCGCCGGTGCGCGGATCGCGCAAACAGAACACCACGCGGCGGCAATCCAGCGCACGCCACATGATTTCCATCACCATCTGCAGCACGTCGTTGAGCTTGAACGACTCGACCAGGGTGTTGGCGATGTCCTGGATGCCACTGGTCAGCACGCTGGCCGCGTCCTGACTGGGCAAGGGCATGTCCTGCACCAGGGCATCGGGCTCGCTGTCCAGGCCCAGCACCTCGGGCGCGGGGCCCGGGTCTTGCCCGGCGTTGGGCGCGTCCACATAAAACGTTTCCAGCAGGCGCTCCACCTGGGGGCCACCGGGCAATTGCATGTTCAGGGCAGCCGTCAGGTCTTTGAGACGCTGGCTGGATCGCCCCAAGGCATCGCGCAGGCTGGCCGGCGACACCCCCAGCGCCTTCACATAGGGCTGGGTGAGCTGGTTGAGCGCCTCGCCCATCTCGGCCGGCTCGGTGTGCATCAGGGTGTGGGCCGCCTGGTGGCTGAGGCTGGCCAGCCACCACAGCCGCTCCGGCCGTGCCGCCAGTGACGTGCTGGGCACCTCGCCCACGGGCGTGCGCATGCAGGCACGCAGCGAGTCAGGCAGGCCCCACAGGCCGGCCACATGGTCACCCAGGTCATCCAGGCTGACACCCAGCAGCTCGCGTGCAGCCTGGGCCAGGGCCTGGGGGGCCGGGGTCTGGCCGCCGGTGGCCTGGCAACGTTCGCGGATCTGTTCGGCGTCCTCCGGCAGGTAGTACGACACCAACAGCCAGCCCAGCTGCCGAAACAGGGTACCCAGGAATGCTTCTTCCGCCTCGCGCGTGCTGCCGCTGAGCTCGCCGGCCACCGTGCCCGCCATCACCGTCTGCAAGAACTCCACCTTCAACTGGCGGGCGTGGTCCCGATCGGGCATGTGCTCCAGCAGCATCAGCGACAGCGCCAGGTTGCGCACGCCCCCCACGCCCAGAATCATCACCGCGCGCGACACGGTGCTGATGGGGTCGGCGCCCGCGCGCCGGTAGTGCGCCGTGTTGACCACCTTCAAGAGCTTGTTGGTCAGCGCCACATCCTTCAGGATCTCGTCGCACAAAGCCTGCAGGCTTTCGTCATCGGATTCAGACAGCACCTGCACGCGCGAGACCGAGGCCGACAGCGCTGGAAAGTCGCTCTTGAAGCGCATGCGGCGCAAGAGGTAATCCAGCGTCAGGTCGGCCTCGCCACGCGGCGATGCGGATGCTGGCGCATCCGCGGCCAATGAGGCAGCGGTGCGGGATGGCTGAGCGTGTGGAGTCACCAAGGTGATCGCTCCCGGATTGTCATGATGTGCGCAGGCAGGGGGAGCGCTGCGCAATCTCCATCATGCCCACAAGAGGGTGTGGATGGCAATCACGAAAAGACAGGCGATATTGAGCCAAAACCCACAGCGCATCATGGCCGACTGCGGCACCTGGTCGGTGGCAAACACGATGGCATTGGGTGGCGTGGCCACCGGCAGCATGAAGGCGCATGAGGCGGCCACCGCGATGGCCATGGCCATCGCCACCGTGTCCAGCCCCAGGGCCTGACCCACGGGCAAGAGCAAGGGCAACAACAAGGCCGCACTGGCGGTGTTGCTCATCCACATGGACAAGAGCGCCGCCACGGCGCACAGCAGCCACACGGCCCGCAAGCGCTGCCCACGGGCCACGCGCAACACCCCCCGCGCCATGGCCTGATCCAGCCCATGGTGCGACAAAGCCGCCGCCAGGGCAAAGCCCCCCATGAACAAAAAGATGATGGGGTGGGCGAACGAGGCCAATGCCCCCTTGAGGGGCAGCAAGCCCGTGATCACGGCCAGCTCAGGCGGCAACTTGGCCGCCCACAACAGCCCGGTGACGGGCAGGATCAGGCCGAGGCTCAGGCCCCACCGTGCCATCGACGCAGCAGCCATTTCTCCAGTTCCAGGATCACGAACACAGCCACCCCGGCCGCGAGGATGAACGGCATCGCCGCCAGTGGCAGGGCCGCGCTGCCAAACAGCAGGTGCATGAAGGGGGTGTAGCTGAAGAACAGCTGCAACACCGCCACCACGGCCACCGCCGCCAGCACCAGGGGCGTGCCTTTGACGCCCTGCAGCGTGAACGAGCGCGACTTCAGGTAACGCACGCTGAACAGGTAGAACACCTCCATGCACACCAGGGTGTTGACGGCCACGGTGCGGGCTGTCGCCTCACTGTAGCCCTGTGCCAGCGCCCAGCCATGCAGGCCGAAGATGCCCAGCAAGAACAGCACCGACACGAACAACACCCGCCACACCACAAAGCGCGACAACAGCGGCTCGTTGACCGGACGCGGCGGACGACGCATCACATCGGCCTCGGTGGGCTCGAAGGCCAGCACCAGGGCCAGGGCCACCGAACTGACCATGTTCACCCACAAGATCTGCACCGGGGCGATGGGCAGGCTCAGGCCCAGCACGATGGCCACCAACAACGACAGCGATTCGCCACCGTTGATGGGCAACAGAAAGGTCACCGTCTTGCGCAGGTTGTCGTACACCGTGCGCCCCTCTTCCACCGCGTGCGCGATGGAGGCAAAGTTGTCATCGCCCAGCACGATGGCGCCAGCCTGCTTGGCCGCCTCGGTGCCCTTGAGGCCCATGGCCACGCCCACATCGGCCTGCTTGAGTGCCGGCGCGTCATTCACACCGTCGCCCGTCATGGCCACGATCTCGCCATTGGCCTGCAGTGCACGCACCAGGCGCAGCTTGTGCTCGGGGCTGGCGCGCGCAAACACGCGGGTGCGGCCCACCACCTCGCGCAGAGCGGCATCGTCCAGCCCTTCGATCTCGGGGCCGGTCAGGGCCTGCAGTTCATGCGCCTGACCCATGCCCAGCTGCGCCGCGATGGCCGAGGCCGTCACCGCATGGTCGCCCGTGATCATGGTGACGCGGATGCCCGCCTGACGACACCGCGCCACGGCGGCAATCGCCTCGTCACGCGGTGGATCGATGATGCCCACCAGGCCCAGCAAGGTCATGCCCTCGGCCACCTGGGCGTGGTCCAGATCCAGGGTGCCGGCCGGCAGGCGCTTGCCCGCCAGGGCCAGCACGCGTCGCCCGGCCTGAGCCTGCGCCTCGATGGCCGCCTGCCAGAACTCTGCTTGCAGCGGCACCAGGGCACCGTCTGGCGCCATCTGGTGGCTGCACATGGCCAGCACCCGCTCGGGCGCCCCCTTGAGCCACACCTGGGCGCCTTGGGCGTCGTGGTGCAGCGTGGCCATGTAGCGGTGCTCAGACTCGAAGGGAATCACCTCCACCCGGGGCTGCTCGATCTGGGCCGTCAAGGGGATCACGCCGCCCTTCATCGCCAGGGTCAGCAAGGCGCCCTCGGTGGGGTCACCCGTCAGGCGCCACTGCCCGGCCTCGTCGTGCAGGCTGGCGTCGTTGCACAGCGCGGCGGCCTGCAACAGGGCCCAGGCGGCCGGGGCCGTGTGGGCCAAGGCCTCGGCGTGCAGCGGCGTCGCCGTGCTGTCCTCGGGGCCTGACGATGTGAACTGCCCCTCAGGCGCATAGCCCGCTCCACTGACGGACAAGCTCAGCCCATCGCACACCACGGCTTGCACCGTCATTTCGTTGCGCGTGAGGGTGCCGGTCTTGTCAGAGCAGATCACCGTGACGGAGCCCAGGGTCTCTACCGCAGGCAGGCGTCGAATCACCGCGTGGCGCGCGGCCATGCGCTGCACCCCGATGGCCAGGGTGATGGTGAGGATGGCCGGCAAGCCTTCGGGGATGGCCGCCACCGCCAGGCCCACCGCCGCCATGAACACCTCGGCGCCGGGCATCTGCCGCACCAGTGTGGCGTAGGCAAACAAGGCAGCCGCCACCATGATGATGCTGAAGGTGAGCGTGCGGCCAAAGGCCTCCATCTTGCGCAGCAAGGGGGTGGTGCCACCCTCCACCGTTTGCAAGAGCCGGCCGATGCGACCCATCTCGGTCTGCGCCCCCGTGGCCACCACCACAGCCCGGGCCTGCCCCTGGGTGACCAGCGTGCCCGCATAGGCCATGCCCAAGCGATCGCCCAAGGCTGCATCGACCGCCACGGCGTCCACGGTCTTGTCCACGGGCACGGATTCGCCCGTCAGCGCCGCCTCATCCACGCGCAGGTTGCGAGCCTGGATCAGGCGCACATCGGCCGGCAGGCTGTCGCCCGAGGCCAGTAGCACCACATCGCCCGGAACCAACTCGGCCGCATCCACATCGCGTGCATGCCCCCCACGCAGCACCACGGCATGCGGCGCCAGCAAATGGCGGATGGCGGCCAAGGCCTTCTCGGCCTTGCCTTCTTGCACAAAGCCAATCACGGCATTGAGCACCACCACGGCCAGGATGACCACCGTGTCCACCCAGTGCCCCATCCAGCCGGTCACGACTGCGGCCAGCATCAGCACGATGAGCAAGGTGTTGTTGAACTGACGCAGCAGGCGCTGCCAGGCCGGCACGGGTGGCGCCTCGGCCAAGCGGTTGGCGCCATGCTGCTGCAGGCGCCGCGCGGCTTCGGCCTCGCTCAAGCCCTCGGGCTGGGTGGCACAGGCCTGCAAGACGGCCTCAATGGGTTGGGCGTGCCAGGGCGGTGTGGGGGCCGCCAACGGACGTGGCGCCTGGCCCTCGCGGGCATCGGTGTCGGGTCTCGTCATCGGGCCATTACAGCATGGCCATGGTCGACTGAAATCTGACACACATCAAGTGTCAATACCGCCAGTTCAAACCCCCGTCTTGCTGAAGTCATCACGGACAGCCCACCAGGTATTACCGTACGGTCATTTTTTACCAGACACTCCAGTACATCCCGAATAAGTTACTGATCGGTAATTTTGACTTGCTGCCGCGCCCAAGACCTCATAAAATTACTTAACGGTAATTTCAAGGATCACCCATGGAGCCCTCGGAAGGTAGTTCCCCACAGAACCACTCAGCAGCCGTGATCCGCACTGCCCTGGACATTGGCAGGTTGGTCAAGCAGCAGCGCAACGAGATGAACCTGCGCCAGCTCGATGTCGCGGGTCTGGCCAACACCGGTAATCGCTTGATCGTCGATGTGGAAAACGGCAAGCCCACGGTGCAACTTCAGAAGGTGCTCGACCTGCTCGACATCCTCGGCCTGGAAGTCGTGATCCAGCCCAAGACATCCAGGACACTGTGATGGAACGCGTCACTGCACTGGACGTCTTCTATGGCGACGAGTTGATCGGCACGGTCTTCGACACCGAGCCCTTGAGCTTCGAATACGCGCCGACCTGGCTGGGCAGACGACAGCCGGCCGCCCCCTTCCCCTTGTCCAGCATCGCACTTCAGCCAGGGCGCCTGGTCGAGGCGCAGGTGCAGGCCTTCTTCGAGAACCTGCTGCCCGAAGGCGAGGTACGCGCCTACCTATCGACTCAGCGCAAGGCATCGACCCTGTTTGCGTTGCTGCAAGCCGTGGCGGGCGATACCGCGGGCGCCTACGTGATGCTGCCTCAGGGCCAACGCCCGCAGCCGCCGCACTACGAGCCCACCAGTTGGCAGGCTCTGGCCGACATCCTGAAGTCCACAACGGCCGCGGCCATCCAGGTTCAAGGAGAGGACGCCCGCATCTCCTTGGCCGGCGCACAAGACAAAGCGACCATCGCCATCTTCGACGGCCAACCCATGCTGCCCAAGGGGCACGCGCCCTCCACGCACATCCTCAAGCCCGACATCCGCCGACTGGCCAAAGTGCGCGACAGCGCGGTCAACGAGACCATCATCATGCGCACAGCCAAGCACTGTGGGCTCAAAACGGCCGAAGTCTTTTATGAACCACTGACCAAGGCTTGCGTGGTCGAACGCTTTGACCGGCTTCGCAGAGACGATGGCGGCTTGAGCCGCGTCATCCAGTACGACCTGTGCCAGTTGGCCGGCACCGTGTCAGAAAAGAAATACGAAAAGGAAGGCGGGCCTGGGCTGCAAGCCTGCGCGAACCTGATTCGCAAACACAGCTCACGCGCAGCCCTTGACCTGCAAGCGCTGGTGCAATGGGTGTTCTTCAACATCTACGTAGGCAACAACGACAGCCATGCCAAAAACCTGTCGTTGTACGCGATGCCTGGCCAAGGGGTGCGACTCACGCCTTTCTATGACTTGATGTGCACGCGCATCTACCCGGGGCTCTCCAAAGAGTTCGCCTTCAACATCGGGGGGGAAGTCTTGCCAGGGCAGATGGGCCACGCTCAGTTGCAAGGCATGGCCCAACAACTGGGCATGAAACCACGGTACCTGCAAACGGTGGCCCTGGAATTGGCCCAAAGAGTGCCTGCAGCCATGGATCAAGCCGTGCAGGAGATATCGCCATTGCTGGCGCACAGCAGCCGAACATTCGCAGAGCAACTGACGCATGAGGTGAAGTCCATCACCAAAAAAGCGGCAGCCAGGTTCGCGCCACGCTGACACGATCCCATCCGGATACAAAAAAACCCGAGCACCAAGGTGGTGGTCGGGTGATTCAGGTGGCGCGCCCGGCTGGGATCGAACCAGCAACCCCTGCCTTCGGAGCGCCATTTCCGACTGCGAGGGACACTGAAAACCTCGCAAAATCAACCACTTAGGTTGATCCGATACGCCTCAGTATACCCCTGTTTACCGGGCCAACTGTCGGAAAAGTGTCGGAGAGATTGATGCTCCGACACCCCGACCTCGGTCAGTCCCACAGGTACTCAATCAGTTGCTGCAATACAGGAACCCGGGCCCGAGCAGCGTCCAGAACCTGGCGACCAAAATGCTGGTCATAGACACGTTCGTCGTGCGCCGCAGCCCCGAACCGCTGCTCAAAAACTTGCTTGCACTCTGATGTTCTGCCAGGCGCGTGGTGCCCTGCCACTTTCAGAAGCTCGGCCTCCAAGCATGGGACTGCTTCGAAGATGGTGACCCGATGCTGCTTGGCACGCGCGCGCTGCACATCATCCCAATCGGTATCGGTGTCCAGCAGGGCCGCCTCCTGATCGTAGTCAGCAACTTTTCGTTGGGCGATCGTGTAATCGAGCACCTGCTTGCCGCCTTTTCCCTTGGCGTTCTTCACGGTGACCGTCTTGGCCCCACGCTCGACATAGATCGCTTTGAGATGCTTGAGGAACACCTCTTCGGCCAGGCCCTCACCGACCAGCAACGCCGTGCGGCGAACCTGCCTGGCGGGGTGTACGCGGCGATTGACCATCACAGCTGCGGCACTGCGCCGTAAGCGCCAGCCATGTACTTCGCATAGAAATTGTCGTCGTTGCGAATGCCTTTGACGGTGTCCATCCGCCAAGCTGTGCTTTCGCACTCCGGACTTTTCTCGACCAACATCACCTGCGATTTATGAAGGATGTTGAGCACCTCCATCGCATGGCAGGTGAACAGGATCTGTGCCTGGTGCGGGTTGGTCTGCTCGTTGGCGAACAAGTTCAGGATCGGCTCCAGCATGTGGGGATGCAGGTCGTTCTCGAACTCGTCAATGACCACCAGACCGCCATGCGCCAAGGCGGGCAACAAACGTGACAGCAGCACGAAGGCACTCTGGGTGCCACTGGACTCTTCCATGAACGAGAGCTCACGCTGGGCACCGGCACGATCGGTGTGAACACCAAAGGGAAACCAGAACTTAGTCACCTCACCGTGTGGCGATTGGCCCGACAGCTCACGCAGTTGCACGCCACTCAAGCCCAGGTCCCAGGCCTTCAACAAGCGCACCATCTGCTCTTGTTGGCCCGCGTTCATCGCGAAGTGTCTGGCTGCAGACGGCAAGTCGCTCTCAGCCCTGAAGGCCAGGCGGCCAGTGGCCACCACATTGGTCTGCAGATGGTTGCTGACCAGGTGCTTGGCCAACTCAACGCCATACTGAGCCGCCGTCGAGATCAGGGAAGCATTGGGCCTCACCTTGCGAGCCTCCGTCGGCGCCATGCCGAAGTCTTGCTGCTTGACCTGGTACTGCTGTGACTCCGCCTGCCAATCACGGACGAACACATAGCTGAAGCGCTCGCTCTTGCGAAGGTAAAGCGCTTCGTGAAGCACCCGCTGAGGCGTCAACCGCACCACGTATCGCCACAGGCGGCCCTGTTCATCGTCGGCCTCCACCTCCAACTCGGTGGGCACATCTGGCGCGCTGAAGTGCGGCACAACGGGGATCATCGCCTCCACGGGCAGGTGGAAGGAAGAACGAATGAACCACTCCATGAACACCAAAGGTTTCAGAAGCGAAGTCTTGCCGGAACCGTTGGCGCCGACCACAGCGGTAATCGCACTCAGCCGCTGACCGCTGGGCGACACCACTTCCCAGCCAACTGGAGGCACCTTGCCATTGAGCAGCAAGGAAACCTCGGTGTGATCCAGGAAGCTTTGAAAGTTGGAGAAGGCGTAGCGATGCAACATGGTTGCCCCTTGCTCAGGCGCTTCACGCCTGCGAAGAGACCACTTTAACATCACATTCAACAATTTTTCGTTGAAAACAAAGCAAAACAAGCCCTATGTCAGGGGTTTGCCGCTCGCCATCACCTAGCGGGATGGTGGGGGATGTGAGCCGTTGCCCCCTAACGCGCGCGACCCGGCCAGGAAATCGCAACCTCACCAGATGATGCCCAGAGCCGAAAAAGAGACGGCATAGAAACACCAGAGGCGCCTCCGCCTGGCGTTACGCATGGCGAATTTCCGCAAACCTCTACGCGCGAGAAAAACAGCCATCTTCAGAAAGCCCCGGCCCATCAATCAGGCCCAGCAAAGGACGCAAACCTAGACCACACCGACACCGCCGTGAGGCCGTCCCCAGGGAGCACTATCCGTACAAAGCCCGTACGGACAAGAAAAAGCACCTAGCTTTTGAGGCTAAGTGCTTGATGCGTATGGCGCGCCCGGCTGGGATCGAACCAGCAACCCCTGCCTTCGGAGGGCAGTACTCTATCCATTGAGCTACGGGCGCAACAGCTTCATTCTAGCAGCGGCTTTGTACGGGTTCCGCCGAGCGACGGGTCGACCTATAATCACGGGCTTGGCGTGCGGCTTTCCGGCCACGAGCGGTCCCGCGCCAGAACCATCCTCAACCTTCAGCGCACGACAACACCCCATGAGCCAAGCGCCCCAGTCCAACGAATCCGGCCACGAAGGCCCGATCAGCACCCCCCAACAACTGGTGGCCGCCGTGGTCGCCGCGTTCGTGGTGCCCGTGGTCATCATCGTGTTGCTGGTCAACTACGTCACCACGGGTGCCAAGCAATCCGCTGGCAGCGACGCCCTGTCGGCGCAGGCCGTGTCCGAGCGCCTGATCCCGGTCGGCAAGGTTGACCTGAAGCTGGCCTCGGCCAACACCGGCCCGCGCTCGGGTGAAGAGGTCTACAAGGCTTCTTGTGCCGCCTGCCACGGTGCAGGTGCCCTGGGCGCGCCGATTTTTTCTGACGCAGGCGCCTGGAGCGGCCGAATCGGCAAGGGCCTGGACACCCTGGTGACGCACGCCGTCAAGGGCTTCAACGCCATGCCTGCCCAAGGCGGCGGCGATTTTTCTGACCACGAGATTGCCCTGGCCGTGGTGTACATGGCCAATGCGGGTGGCGGCAAGTTTGAGGCCCCGGCAGCACCGGCTGCGGCTGCCTCGGCGGCTGAAGCCCCCGCCCAGTGATGGCTTGAGCAATCTGCGGCATATCCAACCGGCCCCTGAGGCCGGTTTTTCATGGGCGCACCCCAGCCTCAGGGCTGAGGCTGCAGCAGATAGCCAAACCGCGCTGGCAGCTCGTCGAATCGGCAGTCCTGGGGGGTAATCAAACCCGCCTCGATGGCATCGGCCGCCGCATCCATGTCCATCGAGCGCACCAGCCCAAAGCCCTGGTCGGTGTCGATGAACAGCCTGCCTTGCTCGTCCAACCACGCCGACCGCAACTCGTGAGCCTCGACGCCCGTGTGAGCGCGCCACTCGAAGGCCTCAGCGGCGGGGGCTGCCGCAGACACCGCATCCCGCCGGCGCACTCCCCACACCAGTGGGCTGGCCTCCAGGGCCACATACACCCGTTGCGGGCCATTCTGGAAGAACCAGGCCCCGTGCTCGTCGTGCTCATAGTTGCGCTCGATGAAGGCCTTGAGCTTGTCATGCACCACCCGCTGCCCCTTGGACTGCGGAAACGGCCCGGCGGCCTGGGTGTCTGCATCGCGCAGGTACCAGTCGCCCCGCGCATCCAGGGCCAGCCAGCCGTGGCAATGGGGCACATTCGGCCACTTCTTCAGCGCGGCCTTGACAATGTCGTCCATGCGGTTCTCAAAGGTGTTGATGCAGCCATTGTCCGACGGACTCGGGCAGAGATGCCACGTGTCCGGGAAATCGTCCGGCGGGGAACCCGACATGTCCACCTTCGTGGGGTTGCCATAGCGTCACGGCAGGCCCCACCTCACCCCGTGTGGGCAGACTCCACGCCGGCACCATGGGGTCGTTGCGGGCATTCAAGAGCAACACAGGCACATCCTTGATGCGGCGCAGGTGCGGCTTGGCCGAGCAGCGGGCCCAGTAATCTTCGGTGCTGGCAAAGCCATGCACCGGGGCCGTGAAGGCGTTGTCGTAGGTGTAGAAGTTGTGAGAGGCCTGCAGGGCCTGCGCATCAAACAGGCCCGGGTACTGCGCCAGCTTGGCCATGGCCTTATCTTTCAGGGTGCGCAAAAACATGCGGGTGTACAGGTGCCCCGCCAGGCCGCGTGACAGGGCCTTGGCGCTGGCCTCCAGATCCAGCGGCGAGCACACGGCCACCGCCGCCCGCACACGCTGCGCCGCCATCGCGCCGGCCTCTTGCACCCAGCGCATCAGCATGTTGCCGCCCAGCGAGATGCCCACGGCCACGATGGGCCCGGCATGCTGCTGCGCCAGCCGCGCCAGGATCCATTCGATCTCGGCGTGGTCGCCCGAGTAGTAGGTGCGTGGCGCCAGGTTCAACTCGCCCGAACAGCCCCGAAAGTGCGGCACGGCGTAATCCCACCCACGGGCGTGGGCCCACCAGGCAAAGGCGCGCGAGTAGTGGCTTTGGGCCGAGCCCTCCAGGCCGTGAAACAGCACCAGCAAGGGTCGTCCTGGGCGGGCTTCGGCCGCCGGCAGGTGGTCGACATCCAGAAAATCGCCGTCGGGGGTGGTCCAGCGCGCTCGCTGGTAGCTCACGGGCTGCCCGCGACGATCTGGATGGACATGGCTGGCCAAAGCCGGCCAGATGGTTTGGGCGTTGCCGGCCAGGGCACCTTTGCCAGCCAGCCACAGAGGAGCGACGTATTGCTGCATGAAGGGTTCCGACGAAGCCTGCGGTGGCGGCGACGGCCACCACCCTCTCAGTGCAACATGTTACGCGGCTCGGCAATGTCCGGTAAGTCCTCGGGCAATCCGGGGCTGGCGTGGTGAGCCACCATGCGCCAGCCGTGGCCGGTGCGCACGTACACATTCGTGGCCATCACAAAGGCGGTTTCCCAGCCTTTCTCGGTCAGGGCCTGGATTTTCTCGGTGACGTGGTGCACGGCGCACACCGCCGTCTCATAACGGCGCACATGCTCGATGGTGGCGTGCACCGGGCCATGCGCAAAGATGGCCTCAAAGCCAGCGCGCACCGCCCCCGGCCCCACCATGCGCGGGCCACCGGGGTGCACACAGGCCACCTCATCGTCTTCGGCCCACAGGGCCATCATGCGTTCCACATCGCCTTGCTGCATGGCCTCGTAGAACGAGGCTTCGGTCTCGTCGGCCGTGCTCATCAACACGGCCTGAGCCTGGCGGGTGCGGGGATCGGTCATGAAGCCCTCCAGGGTGTCACGTCAACGGAAGACCACCGTCTTGTGGCCGTTCATCAGCACACGGTGCTCGGTGTGCCACTTCACGGCACGGGCCAACACCACGCACTCCACGTCGCGGCCCACGGCGGTCAGGTCCTCGGGGTCGAGCGTGTGGTCCACGCGGGCCACGTCCTGCTCGATGATGGGGCCTTCGTCCAGATCGGCCGTCACGTAGTGGGCGGTGGCCCCGATCAGCTTCACGCCGCGCGCATGCGCCTGGTAGTAGGGCTTGGCACCCTTGAAGCTGGGCAGGAAGCTGTGGTGGATGTTGATGGCCCGGCCCTTGAGGAAGGCGCAGAACTCGGGGCTGAGGATCTGCATGTAGCGGGCCAGCACGACCAGGTCAATGGCCTCTTGCTGCACCAGCGCCTCGACCTGTTGCTCTTGCGCGCGCTTGACCTCGGCCGACGAGCCCGTGGGCAGCGGCAGGTGGTGGAAGGGGATGCCGTAGCTGGCGGCCAGCTCGGCGTAATCCGGGTGGTTGGAGACGATGGCCGGGATGTCCACCGGCAGCCAGCCCGAGCGCCAGCGGAACAGCAGATCGTTCAGACAGTGGCCATGCTTGCTGACCATGATCAGCACGCGAGGCTTGCGCGACAGCGCGTGGATGTGTGCATCCATGCTGAACTGACCGCGCACGTGCGAGAACAGTTTGTCCAGCGTGTGCGGATCCGCCAGGTGCTCGGGCGCCTCGAAGTGCACACGCATGAAAAACAGGCCCGTGCTGTCTTCGGCCAGCAGGTCACCAAACTGCTGCGAATCAATGATGTTGCAACCGGCCTGATAGAGCAGGCCAGAGACGGCATGCACGATGCCCTTGGCATCCGGACATGACAAGGTGAGGACAAATTCGTTGGCGAGCTTCATGGTGCGGGCATTGTAGGCGGGCCCCATGACGGCAGCACTTCTTCCTACAATGGCGCATCTCATTCGTCACAGGAGCCTCATGGCCGACACCGACCCATCTGCGCGGCAGCACCTGCTGGCCGATCTCTTGTCCCGAACGGCTTTGGGCGATCGTGTGGCTTTTGACACGCTCTACCGGCACACCAGCGCGCATCTGCTGGGTGTGATCTTGCGTATCCAATCAGACCGGGCCCAGGCCGAAGACGTGCTGCAAGAGGTGTACGTCAACATCTGGCGCTCGGCGCAGAGCTTCAATCCTGCCTTGAGCCAACCTTCGACCTGGCTCAACAGCATCGCGCGCAACCGCGCCATCGACAGCCTGCGCCGCCGCCAGACCTCGCCACAGACGGTGAGCTCGGTGGTGACGGACGCGGACGATGAGGAGACCGACATGCTGAATGCCCTGCCCTCGGACGCCCCGGGGCCGCTGGACTTGCTGGAGCAGGCCTCCGAAGCCATGGCGCTGCAGGACTGCATGGCCCAGCTGAACAAAGGCCAGCGCCAGAGCCTGGCCCTGGCCTACTACCAAGGCCTGAGCCACAGCGAGGTGGCCGAGCAACTGCGCCAGCCTCTGGGCACGGTGAAGAGCTGGGTGCGCCGGGGCCTGCAAGGCCTCAAGAACTGCCTGGAGCGGGCCTCGATGGCCCTGAGCTGAGATGGACTACAGCCGCCCTGAACTGGCCGACCGACTGGCCGCCGAGTACGTGCTGGGCACCCTGCGCGGCCCGGCCCGCCGTCGCTTTGAAGCCCTGCTACCCGCCCACCCGGCCTTGAATCGCGCCATGCTGGATTGGCAGCGCCGCATGGATGCGCTGTCGGTGTCCGTGCCGGCGGTGCCGCCCTCGCCACGCGTGTGGCAAGGGGTGCAGCAGCGCCTGTTCCAGCACACCGTGCAGCCCATGGTGCGCTGGTGGCAAAAGCTGGTGTTGTGGCAGGCGGCGGCTGGCATGGCCGCCGTGGCCGCCATCTCGCTGGGCGTGGTGCTGAGCCAGCCTCCGGTCACGCAGCCGCCCATCGTGGTGGTGATGGCGGCGCAGCCTGATGCGGCCAAAGCGGGCGTGCAACCCGTGGCCTTCGTGGCCGGCGTCAGCCCCGACGGCGCGCACCTGGTGCTCAAGCCGCTGGACGACACGCAGCAACGCTACCTGAACCGCGCCCTCGAACTCTGGGCCGTGCCGCCCTCGGGCGCCCCTCGATCGCTGGGCCTGCTGGCCGCCGATGGCACCGCCAAGATCCAGCGTGCACACCTGCTGGACAACACCGCGGCCTTCGCGGTCAGCGTTGAACCACCAGGAGGCTCACCCACTGGGGCACCGACCGGGCCGATCATTTCGGTGGGCGCCTTGTAAAAAAACCCGGCCAAGGCCGGGTTTTTTGTAGAGGCACGCCAGGCTCACTGCCCGTGGTAGTGCTCGCCGTCTTTCAGCTTGTAGACCGTGCCGCAATAGGGGCAGCGGCCTTCACCAGTCTTGACCACGTCCAAATACACCTTGGGGTGGTGGTTCCAGATCGGCATCCTGGGGTTGGGGCAGAAAACCACACCGGGGCCTTGCAGCTCGGCGGCGGTCACTTCCACAACGGCCTTGGGGGCGTGGGTGGTGGTGCTCATCTCAGCGTGCTCCAAGAACGTTCAGCGAACGGGGGTCAGCCACTCGGCGTACTTGGCGTTGCGGCCGTTGACGATGTCGAAGAAGGCGGTTTGCACCTTCTCGGTGATCGGGCCACGGTAACCGCGGCCGATCTCGATGCGGTCCAGCTCGCGGATGGGCGTCACTTCAGCGGCGGTGCCGGTGAAGAAGGCCTCGTCGGCGATGTAGATCTCGTCGCGGGTGATGCGCTTTTGCACGATCTCCAGGCCCAGGTCCTTGGCGATGTGGAAGATCGTGTTGCGGGTGATGCCGTTCAAGGCACCGGCCGACAGGTCGGGCGTGTAGATGACGCCGCCCTTGATCACGAAGATGTTCTCGCCCGCGCCTTCGGACACGAAACCGGCGCTGTCGAGCAGCAGGGCTTCGTCGTAGCCATCGTCCGTGGCCTCCATGTTGGCCAGGATCGAGTTGGTGTAGTTGCTCACCGCCTTGGCCTGCGTCATGGTGATGTTGACGTGGTGGCGGGTGTAGCTGGAGGTCTTGACGCGGATGCCGCGCTTCATGCCTTCTTCGCCCAGGTAGGCACCCCAGGTCCAGGCGGCCACCATCAGGTGCACCTTGGCACCCTTGGGGCTGACGCCCAGTTTTTCAGAGCCCAACCAGATCAGCGGACGGATGTAGCCGCTTTCCAGGTTGTTGGCCTTGACCACGTCGATCTGGGCCTGCTCGACCTGCTCCAGCGTGAACGGCATGGGCATGCGCAGGATCTTGGCGCTGTTGAACAGGCGCTCGGTGTGCTCGCGCAGGCGGAAGATGGCCGGGCCGTTGACCGTGTTGTAGGCGCGCACGCCCTCGAAGGCACCGCAACCGTAGTGCAGCGTGTGGGTCAGCACGTGGACCTTGGCATCGCGCCATTCCACCATTTGGCCGTCCATCCAGATCTTGCCGTCGCGGTCATCCATCGACATGGGAGATATCCTTTCGCATCGAACCCTTGATTGTAGCGCTGCGCCGGCCCTGCCCGACCCCGGGTCAGCCCCCCACGAGGCGGGCCGTGTGGCGGGCAATCATCAGCTCTTCGTTGGTGGGCACCACCCACACCGACACGGGGCTGTCGGCCGTGCTGATGCGGGCGGCCTGACCATCCTCCAGGCCCACGGCCCGGGCGTTGGCGGCCAGGTCGGGGCGCACGCCCAGCCAGGCGGCGGCCTGCATCACGCGCTCGCGGATGGGAGCGGCGTTTTCGCCCACACCGGCGGTGAACACGATGGCGTCCACGCCTTGCAGCACGGCCGCCAGCGAGCCCATCTCGCGGGCGATGCGGTGCACGTACAAGGCCAGGGCCTCACGCGCGCTGGCTTGTAGCGCTGGCTGGCTGGCATTGGCCTCGGTGGCCAGCAGGGTGCGCATGTCGGACGACACGCCGGACACCCCCAGCAGGCCGGACTGCTGGTACAGCAGCCGCTCGATCTGACGGGCGTCCATGCCGCGCTCATCCATCAGCCACAGCAGCACGCCGGGGTCGATGGCGCCGCAGCGCGTGCCCATCATCAAACCGTCCAACGCGGTGAAGCCCATGGTCGAGGCCCGGCTGCGCCCGCCCTGCAGCGCGCAGATGCTGGCGCCATTGCCCAGGTGCAGCACCAGGGTGCGGCCGTGCGCCGCGCGCGCATCCACCTGCGGCAGGCGCGACGCGATGTACTCGTACGACAAGCCATGGAAGCCATAGCGGCGCACACCCGCCTCGTGCAACTCGCGCGGCAGCGCAAAGCGCTGAGACTCGGGCACGCAGGTGCCATGAAAAGCCGTGTCAAAGCAGGCCACCTGGGGCAGCCCGGGCTGCAGGCGCATCAGGGCCTGCACCGGCGACAGGTTGTGGGGCTGGTGCAGTGGCACCAGCGGCACCAGGGCCTGCAGCTCGGTCAACAGGGCTTCATTCAGGCGCACAGGCTGCAGGTGGGCCGAACCCCCATGCACGATGCGATGGCCCACGGCATGCACGGGCTGGCCATCCAACCACTCGGGCAGGGCCTGCAACACACGGGCCAGACCGGCCTCATGGCCCAGGGCCTGGCCTTCGGGCCAGCGCTCGTCCAGCAGCACCTCGCCATCGTCGCGGCGCACGCGCAAGCGCGGGTGGGTGTGCAGCTCTTCCAGCACGCCGTGCACGCGAGGATGCTCGGCCAGCGCCGTGAACACCGAGAACTTCAGGCTGGACGAGCCCGCGTTGATGACCAGCACCGGCCCCGGCAAGGTCTTGTCTGTTGCGCTCATGGCCGAGCCTTGGCAGCCTGGTGATGCGCCACCAGCTTGAGCACGGCCGTGGAGGCCAGGCGCATGCGCACCGAATCGGCCCGGCTGGTCAACACCACGGGTACGCGGGTGCCCAGCACGATGCCGGCGCTGTCGGCCCCGGCCAGGTACTGCAGCTGCTTGGCCACCATGTTGCCAGCCTCCAGATCGGGCACCACCAGGATGTCGGCCAGACCGGCCACGGGCGATTCGATCCTCTTGGTGCGGGCAGCTTCGATGCTGATGGCGTTGTCGAAGGCCAGGGGGCCGTCCACCAGCCCGCCGGTGATCTGCCCGCGGTCGGCCATCTTGCACAGCATGGCGGCATCCACCGTGGCGGGCATGTCGGGGTTGACGGTCTCGACCGCCGCCAGGATGGCCACCTTGGGCTGCGCCACGCCCAGGATGTGGGCCAGCTCGATGGCGTTTTGCACGATGTCGGCCTTGTCGCGCACATTGGGCGCGATGTTCACGGCCGCGTCCGTCACCAGCAGCATGCGGGGGTAGGCGGGCACGTCCATCACGAACACATGGCTCATGCGGCGCCCGGTGCGCAAGCCCGTGGCCGAGGGCACGATGGCGGCCAGCAACTCATCGGTGTGCAGGCTGCCCTTCATCAGGGACTGCACCTCGCCCGCGCGGGCCAGGGCCACGGCCTGAGCCGCCGCCGCATGGCTGTGCTCCACATCCACCAGGCGCCAGGGGCTGATGTCCAGGCCATGGGCCTCGGCCACCGCGCGGATCTTGGCCTGCGGCCCCACCAGCACCGGCGTGATCAGGCCGTGGCGGGCGGCTTCCAGTGGCCCGGCCAGCGAATCGCGATCGCAGGGGTGCACCACCGCGCAGCTCACGGGCGGCAGGTGCTCGCATTCACGGAACAGGCGGCCGAACACATCGTTGCGACGCAAGACCACGTTGAGCGAGTCGCGCTCATCCACCGTGCGGTTGCTGGAGGGTGCGCGCACGGTCACATGGCCGTCGACCAGCACGTCATCACCGCGCCGCACCTGGCAGGCCAGCACGATGCGGTCGGGTGGCTGCTTGCTGGTCACGGTGACGGTGGCCACCAACTCGTCGCCCACATGGGCATTGCCCTCGTAGTTCAAGGCATGGGCCAGGATGACCGTGCCCGGCCCGGGCAAGCGACGCTTGAGCACCCCATGCACCAGAGCCTCGGCGCTCACGCCTTCACAGCGCGGCAGCGGGCGGCCGTCGTCGCCCAGTGCCTCGCAATCGGCAAACGGGTTGGCATCGCCCGACACCAGGGCCATCAGCTCCACCTCGTCGCGCGTGACGGTGTGGGCCACGGTCACACTTTCGCCGATGGCGATCTGCTCGTAGGTCTGGTTGGTGAACTGCGTCATGGGCGAGCCTGGGGTCATCGTGGAAAGTCCTCCATGGTGGTGAGCCGTGATGAGCGGCATGTGACAGCATAGGCCGCTCGGCGGCCTTCATCATGAGACGACTTGAGCTGGCTCAAGAAAGTTCCGCGCCAGGGGCCTGCACACCACCCCAAAGCCCCTCGCTTGCGTTTTAAGACGACTGGTCATATTATTTGCGCATGCCCCGCACCGCCGACAAAACCGACATCCCCCGCCGCCTCACGGAAGCGGGTTACCTGCTGTTCAACCGCGACGGCTTCAACGCCACGGGCATTCAGCAGATCGCGGACCAGGCCGGCGTGCCCAAGGGCTCGTTCTACAACCACTTTGACAGCAAAGAGGCCTTTGCCGCAGCCATCATCGGCCACTACGCCGACTGGGTGGGCCAGGCCTGGGACCAGTGCCTGGCCGATGCCCCGGCCGAGCCCGTGGCTGCGCTGCGCCACCTCTTCACGCGCTTTGCCGAGCACCACGAGCGCCAGGGCTGCCAGGGCTGCCTGGTGGGTAACTTTGCCGCCGAGGTCGCTGAATCCAGCCCCTTGTGCCGCGAGGTGCTGCAAGGCTGCCTGCGCGACTGGCGTGGCCGCCTGGCCGAGCTCATCGCCCGAGGGCAGGCCAGCGGCGCCCTGCGCACCGATGTGGACGCCCGCCACCTGGCCACCTTCTTCTGGGATGCCTGGGAGGGTGCCCTGCTGCGCATGAAGGTGGAGCAACGCGTCCAGCCCCTGCATGACACCGTGGCCTTGCTGCTGGACCACCTGCTGCAGCCCGTGACCCCAGTCAACACCTGATCACCTCACCCGAGGGGCGGTGCCCACCCAGCATTGCCCTGCCCTGCAACCACGTCTTCTCACCCGAAGCACTTGATGAGCCTTGCCCCATGAGCCACACCGAACGAACCCTGTACTCGCCCTTCCAACTGGGCCCCATCACCCTGGCCAACCGCATGGTGATGGCACCGCTGACCCGCAACCGCGCCGAGCCCGGCAACGTGCCCGGCCCCATGACCGTCGAGTACTACGCCCAGCGCGCCAGCGTGGGCCTGATCATTGCCGAGGCCACGCAAGTGTCGGCCCAGGCCCAGGGCTACGTCGCCACGCCCGGCCTGCACACGCCCGAGCAGATCGCCGGCTGGAAAAAGGTGACCCACGAAGTGCACGCCCGTGGCGGCAAGATCTTCGTGCAGTTGTGGCACACGGGCCGCATGTCGCACACGGCCTTCCAGCCTGGCGAAAAGGCCCCCGTGGCCCCATCGGCCGTGCGCGCCAATGCCAAGACCTACATCCCCGGCGCCGGTTATGTGGACACATCGGAACCCCGCGCCCTGGCGCTGGACGAAATCGCCGGCATCGTCGATGACTTCCGCACCGCCGCCCGCCATGCCATCGAGGCCGGCTTTGACGGCGTGGAGATCCACGGCGCTCACGGCTACCTGATCGATGCCTTCCTGCGCGACGGCTCGAACAAGCGCACCGATGCCTATGGCGGCTCGATCGAGAACCGCGCCCGCTTCCTGGTTGAGGTCATGACCGCTGTCGTGGGCGAGATCGGCGCTGAACGCACGGGCATCCGCCTCTCGCCCGTGTCGCCCGTCAACGACTCCAGCGAATCGCAGCCCCAGCCCCTGTTCGAGCACGTGGTGCGCGAGCTGGAGAAGCTGCACCCCATCTACATCCACGTGGTGGAAGGCTTCACCGGCGGCCCGCGTGACAACGTGCCCTTCGACTACGCCGCGCTGCGCCAGCTCTACAGCGGCGTCTGGATGGTGAACAACGGCTACGACAAGGCCATGGCCGAAGCGGCGGTGGCCGAGGGCCGTGCCGATCTGGTGTCCTTTGGCCGACTGATGATCACCAACCCCGACCTGCCCCGCCGCTTCAAAGAGAACGCGCCCTTGAACGAGCCGTTCAAGGATGCGCCGCTGTATGGCGGTGTGGGCCCGCACGGCTACATCGACTACCCGGCGCTGCCCGCCTAAGTGGGGCTCACACACCGAGGCCATCAACGCTCCTCAACTCAGCTCGTCGAACAAACCGAGCTGAGGGCTGGGTGAGCTCAAGGACGCTTCGGCGTCCTTTTTCACGCGGGTTCTGGACGCGCTGGCGCTGCGTGAGCGCGCTGGCCATGTGGTCGATGGCAAGCCGCTCTTGCGCGAGCCATGCCGGGCCTGCACGCCATCGGCCTCGTGCTGCGCCTCGGGCTGACGCCTCACGGCCGCCAGCCGGGCCTTGGCCTCGCGCACCGCATTCACCGGGTCCACGATGGGCGCGGGGTAGTGGCTGCCGATCACACAGCCCGCCGCACGCTGCTCGGCCAGCGGCAGGCGCCACGGCTCGGCCAGGTGCTCGGTGGGCACGCCCGCCAGCTCAGGCACCCAGCGCCGGATGAACACGCCCTCGGGGTCGTGCTCTTGCGCCTGCTTGGTGGGCGAGTACACGCGCATGGTGTTGATGCCCGTGGTGCCCGATTGCATCTGCATCTGGCTCCAGTGGATGCCCGGCTCGAAATCGATGAACTGACGCGCCAGGTGCAGGCCAGGCTCGCGCCAGTGCAGCCACAGGTGGTAGGCCGCCACCGACACCAGCATGGCCCGCATGCGGAAGTTCAACCAGCCCGTGGCATTGAGGCTGCGCATGCAGGCATCCACCATCGGAAATCCCGTCTCGCCCAGGCACCAGGCCTCGAAACGGCCGCGATCAAAGTCGGGCTCGCGCAGGCCGTCATAGGCTCGCGCAAAGTTCCGCCACTCGATCTCCGGCTCGGATTCCAGCTTTTGCATGAAGTGGCAATGCCAGCGCAGTCGCGAGGCAAAGCCTTGCAGGTGGTAGGCCAGACCACGGTCACCCGGCTCATCGCGGTCGCGCAAAGCCGCGATGCGCGCCTCGGTGGCCTGGTGCACGCAGCGCATCGAGATCGAGCCAAAACTCAGGTGCGCACTCAAGCGGCTGCACCCGGCCTCGGCCGTCAAGGGGCTGGACAGGTGCTGCCGGTAACCACGCCCCCGGTGCAGCAAGAAGCTGCCCAGATCGGCCCAGGCGGCGCGCTCGCCGGCCGGCATCGCTGGCATCGCCAACCCCTGGGCGCTCGCGTTGGCAGGATGCCGCTCGGCCCAGCCCGCCACGTGGGCACGGGCCAGCGCCGCCAGATCGGGCACAGGCTCGACCGCATCACCCACCACGTCGCCCGTCAAACCCGCGGGCGAACGCCAGCCACCCGACACGGGCACCACAGATGGGTTGCCCCGGCCCGGTGACTCGGGCGCCGCCATCCGCGCCTCCCAGCGCGCCGCCCACCCGCTGCGCTGCCGCAAGGCCCGCACCACGCCGGTCTGGGCATGCTCCGTCCACACCACCGACTGGCCACGACACCAGCGCGCCACTGCGCGGTCGCGCTCGTAACTCCAGAAAGGGCCCGTCTCTTCGTGGCTCAGCAGGTGGGTGTACGGCCACGCGCGGTGCAGTGCCGCCAGCACCTCGATGGCCTCCCCCACGCGCACCAGCAGGCGCACGCCCCGCTCGGCCAGATCAGCGCGCAGTTCCTCCAGGCATCGCTGCAGGTGCCACAAGTGGCGAAGATCGAACTCGGGACTGAGCAACCAGGCGGGCTCCAGCACGAACAGGACCAGGCACTCATCGGCCGCCGCAGCCTGAGCCAAGGGCGCGTGATCGCGCACGCGCAGATCACGCTTGAGCCAGACCAGGGCACGTTGCGTCATGACGGCATTGTCGGCAGCCGCCCTCCCCTCTGGCGCGACCGGTCAGGCTTTGGCGGGCGTGACGCACTTTTGTCCCCAAGCGTGGCGACGCTGCGGCCAACTCGCTTGACGCCCTAACCCATTGTGGTTATCTTGCGATGAAAACGACAAGACGCGTTGTCAGATGCGTCAATTGGAGACAAACATGCATCCTGGCTCCGCCGATCATCGGCGCGACTGGGAGGTGATCGTGGTGGGCGCTGGCTTTGCGGGCATCGCGGCGGGCGTGAAACTGCGTGACGCGGGCATCCGCGACTTCATCGTGCTGGACAAGGCCGATGCGGTGGGCGGCGTGTGGCGCGACAACACCTATCCCGGCTGCACCTGCGATGTGCCTTCGGCACTCTATTCGTACTCGTTTGCCCCCAAGCCCGACTGGCAACGCCTGTTCGCGCCACAAGACGAGATCCGCCAGTATCTGCACGACGTGGCCCGCCGCTTCGGGGTGATGCCCCATGTGCGCCTGCGCCACGAATTGCTGGAGGCGTGCTGGTCGCACGAAGACGCCCGCTGGCACCTGAGGACATCGCAAGGCCTGTTCAAGGCGCGATTCGTCATCCTGGCCTGCGGCCCCATGCATGAGCCCCTGATGCCCGACATCCCGGGGCTTGCTGATTGCCCCGGCACGGTCTTCCACTCCTCACAGTGGCGACACGATCACGACCTCCACGGCCGCCGTGTGGCCGTGATCGGTACCGGGGCTTCTGCCATCCAGTTCGTGCCCGCCATCCAGCCGCAGGTGGGGCACCTGACCGTGTTCCAGCGCACGCCGCAATGGATCCTGCCCAAGATGGACATCGGCATCCCCCGGGCCCTGCAATCACTGTTCAAAGGGATACCGATTCTGCAGCGCATGTTGCGGGGCTCGGTGTACGGCACTTTCGAGGCCTTGAATGGCGGGCTGCGTCACCCGGCGGTGATGAAGCAACTGCAACGCCTGGCCTTGCACAACCTGCACCGCAGCGTGAACGACCCGGCCTTGCGACGCGCACTCACCCCCGACTACATCATGGGCTGCAAGCGCATCCTGCAGTCCAACCACTGGTACCCCGCCCTGGTGCAGGACAACGTCACGCTCGTGCCGCACGGTGTGCAGGCGGTCGACGGGCACCGCCTGATCGCCAGCGACGGCAGCCCACATGAAGCCGACACCATCATCCTGGGCACGGGCTTCGAGATCACCTCGCCCCCCATTGCCCAGCGCATCCGGGGACGCAGCGGTATCCCCGTGGCCCAACGCTGGGCCGGCAGCCCCGAGGGCTACCTGGGCACCATGGTCATGGACTGCCCCAACGCTTTCCTCATGTTCGGCCCCAACCTGGCCGTGAGCTCCTCGGCCGTCATCATCATCGAAGCGCAACTGGCCTACATCATCGATGCGCTGCAACAAGCGCGCGACCACCGCGTGCGCACCATCGATGTCGACCCACGGCGCCACCAGCACTACAACGAGCAACTGCAGGCGGCCCTGCAACGCACGGTCTGGAACCAGGGGGGCTGCCAGAGCTACTACCTGGATGCCAACGGCCGCAACAGCACCGCCTGGCCCTGGAGCACCTTCGAGATGCGCCGGCGACTGAGCCGGTTCCGCATGGACGAGCACCTCATCCAGCAGGAGGCCGCATGACCCCCGACCCCACGGCGCCCTCGGCCCCGTCAAGCCCGCCTGACCCCGCCTGGCGTCGACTGCTGGTGCGCACCGCACTGCGCACCAGCTTCAAGTGGCCCAGCGTGCTGCCCCTGCCCGTGAGCTGGCTGCGACGCGGCATGGAATGGCAAGCCAGACTGTTCCCGGTGCGTCCCGGTGTGCGTGTGCTGCGCACCCGCCTGGGCGGTGTGCCGTGCGAACAACTGCGTCCCGGCGTGGGCCGCATCCGGCTGCACATCCTGCACTTTCATGGTGGCGCCTTCTTCACGGGCTCGTGCGCCACCCACCGCGCGCTGGCGGCTGATCTGGCCTGGCGGGCTGACGCCATGGTGCACCTGCTGGAGCACCGGCTCGCCCCCGAGCACCCTTACCCCGCGCCGCAACAGGATGGTCTGGCCGCCTGGCGGGCCCTGCTGGCCAAAGGCGTGTCCCCGCAGCACATCGTGTTCAGTGGTGACTCAGCGGGGTGCACCCAGGTGCTCAGCCTGGCGCAACACCTGCGCGATCGGGGCGAGCCCCTGCCGGGCGCCATGCTGATGATCTCGCCGTTTCTGGACTTGCGGCTGCAGGCCCCCAGCCTGCGCCAACAGCGCTGGCGCGATCCCATGGTCACCCGCCAAGCCCTGCAGCGAGGAGGCGACGCCCACCGCGCCGGCCGCCCCGCTGACGATCCACGCATTTCACCCTTGCTCGCGCCGCTGCACGGCCTGCCGCCATGCCTGGTGCAGGTGGGCTCCGACGAAATCCTGCGGGACGACGCCCACCGCTTTGCCGCCCAGGCACAGGCGGCCGGCAGCGCCGTCACCTTGCAGGAGTTTCCCGGCTACTGGCACAACTTCCAGATGTTCTCGCCCCTGCTGCGCGCGGCTGATCAGGCCATGGACGCCCTGGGCGAGTTTGCGCGCCAGGCCGCTGGCACCAGCGCCGCTGCCCGCAGCGCCTCCAGCGCTCGCGATGGGCAGCCGCCATCTCCCCACCACCCAGGGCCCAGCCCGCACGCGGCCCATCCAGACGCCAGCAGCCACCGCGCCGCCTGAGCCCGGCAGGCCCACCCACTGACACGCCCCGCACATCACCGCGCCGGGTCACCACCGCCACACAACAGCCATGCCCCACACCACCTCGAGCCCGGTCGACCCCGCTGCCCGCCCGCCGCAACTGGACGAGGCCTACACCCTGCAGCGCGGCATCACCATCAAGAACCGCCTCGTCAAATCCGCCCTGCACGAGTCCATGGGCGACAAGCAGGGGCGCCCCCGCGAATGCCTGCTGCCGCTGTACCGCGCCAGGGCCGAGGGTGGCATCGGCCTGAGCATCACCGGCAACGTCATGATCGACCAGCGCGCACGCAGTGAGCCTGGCAATGTGGTGGTCGAGGACGAACGCCACCTCGACTTTCTCAAGCGCTGGGCGCAGGAAGGCTCCCGCCACGGCACGGCCCTGTGGATGCAGATCAACCATCCCGGCAAGCAGGCCATGGTCGGGCTCAACCAGGAAACCGTGGCCCCGTCGGCCATTCCCTTCAAGGCCGACCTCGCCCCGTTCTTCGCCACCCCGCGCGAAATGACCGGCGCCGAGATCGAAGACGTCATCACGCGCTTTGGTCGCACCGCGCGCATCGCGCAGGCTGCCGGCTTTGGCGGCGTGCAGATCCACGCCGCGCATGGTTACCTCATCAGCCAGTTCCTGTCGCCGCACCACAACCGCCGCACCGACGCGTGGGGGGGCACAGCCGACAAACGCCGGCGTTTCCTCATGGCCGTCTACCGCAGCATGCGTGACGCCGTCGGGCCCGACTTCCCCATCGGCATCAAGCTCAACTCCGCCGACTTCCAGCGTGGCGGCTTCAACGAGGCCGAATCCATGGATGCCATCCTGGCCGTGGCCGAGGCCGGCATCGACATGGTCGAGATCTCGGGCGGCACCTACGAGGCCCCGGCCATGACGGGCTCCGAGGCCCCCGTCAAGGACAGCACCCGCCAGCGCGAAGCCTACTTCCTCGCCTTCGCCGAGCAGGTCCGACGCCAGACCCCGGTGCCGCTGATGGTGACCGGCGGCTTCCGCACCGCCACGGGCATGCAGGCCGCCCTCGCCTCAGGCGATCTGGATTTCGTGGGCCTGGGCCGCCTGCTGTGCATCGACCCCGCCGTACCGCAGCGCCTGCTGGCGGGGCTGGACCCACGGCACGCGGTGTCGCCGCGCATCAGCGGCATCGGCTACATCGACCGCTCGCGCATGATGGAGGTGATCTGGTACAGCCACCAACTCATGCGTATCGCCCGTGCCGGCGAAGCCCGCCCAGACGAATCCGTGCTCAAGGTGGCCCTGGGCTACCTGTTGGGCAACTTCCTCAAGGGCGAGTTCAGCCTGCCCAAGTTCCGCGCCAGCTGATCCTGCGCCGGCACCAGCCTCAGTCGCAGCGCTCAATGGCCACCGCCGTGGCCTCACCACCACCGATGCACAGGCTGGCCACGCCACGGCGCAAGCCGTGATACCGCAGCGCGCCCAGCAGGGTCACCAGGATACGGGCGCCCGACGCGCCAATCGGGTGCCCCAGGGCACAGGCCCCGCCGTGCACGTTCACGCGCTCGTGAGGCAAGGACAACTCTTTCATGGCCGCCAGGGCCACCACGGCAAAGGCCTCGTTGATCTCCCACAGGTCCACGTCGGTCACCGCCCAGCCCACGCGGGCCAGCACCCGCTGCATGGCACCCACTGGCGCCGTGGTGAACCAGGCCGGCGCCTGCGCGTGTGTGGCATGCCCATGGATCACCGCCATGGGCGCCAGGCCACGAGCCTCGGCCTGTGAGCGTCGCATCAACAGCAAGGCCGCGGCGCCGTCAGAGATCGACGAGGCGTTGGCCGCCGTCACCGTGCCATCGGGCGCAAAGGCCGGCTTGAGGGTGGGGATGCGGTCCAGCTGCGCCTTGAGGGGCTGCTCATCCTGCGTCACCTCGATGACCGCGCCCCCGCGCCCCGCCACACTCACGGGCACCACCTCCCCATCGAACCGCCCCTCGCGGATGGCCTGCTGAGCCCTCAGCGTGGAGCTCACGGCATAGTCATCCTGCTGCGCACGCGTGAAGCCATGGTGACGGGCACAATCTTCCGCAAAGGTGCCCATCAGGCGCCCCCGGGTGTCCACAGCATAAGCGTCCTCCAGACCGTCCAGGAACATGTGGTCGAGCATCTGCCCATGTCCCAGCCGCTGGCCACCACGCGCCTTGGGCAAAAGGTAGGGCGCATTGCTCATCGACTCCATGCCACCGGCCAGCGCCCAATCGATCGACCCGGCCATGAGTTGGTCGTGCGCCAGCATCACCGCCTTCATGCCCGAGCCACACACCTTGCTGACCCCGGTGCAGGGCACGCCCCAGGGCAAGCCCGCCGCTAGGGCGGCCTGTCGGGTGGGCGCTTGCCCCAGTCCAGCCGGCAGCACACAGCCCATCAGCACTTCGCCCTGAGCCGCCGTGGCCTCATCTGGCTGCCAGGGCGCGCGCGCCAAGGCGGCTCGCAAGACCGTGGCTCCCAAAGCGGGCGCCGCCAGCGAGGCCAGACTCCCCTGAAAGCCTCCCATCGGCGTGCGCACCGCCGACACCACCACCACCGGGTCTGTGCTGCGCGTCATGGCCATCACCGGTGCTTGAACACGGGCGGCCGCTTGTCCAGGAAGGCCTGCATGCCTTCACGCTGGTCGGCCGTTCCGAACAAGGAATGGAACAGATGCCGCTCGTACATCACCCCATCCGACAAACTCGTCTCAAACGCACGGTTCACGGCCGCCTTGGCCATCATCACGCTGGGGCCGCTCATGGCACAGATCACCAGGGCTGCCTCCAGGGCCTCATCCAGCAAGGTGTCGGCTGGCACCACCCGCGAGACCAGCCCGCTGCGCTCGGCCTCGGCGGCGTCGATCATGCGCCCCGTCAACACCAGGTCCATGGCCTTGGCCTTGCCGATGGCGCGAGGCAAACGCTGTGTGCCACCCGCGCCAGGAATCACCCCCAGCTTGATCTCGGGCTGCCCAAAGCGCGCCGTGTCGGCCGCGATGATCACATCGCACATCATGGCCAGCTCACATCCGCCGCCCAAGGCGAAGCCCGCCACCGCCGCAATCACCGGCTTGCGCACCCGACGGATCGTCTCCCAGTTGCGCGTCACGAAGTCACTCTTGTAGGCCTCGATGAAGTCCATCCGGGCCATGGCGGCGATGTCGGCGCCAGCCGCAAACGCCTTGGCACTGCCCGTGATGACGATGCATCCGATGGTGTCGTCGGCGTCAAAGCGCTGCAGCACCTCGCCCAGCTCGTTCATCAACTGGTCGTTCAAGGCGTTCAGCGCCTTCGGCCGATTCAGGGTGATCCAGCCCACCCGGCGATCGCCGTCGCCCCGGGTTTCAACCAACAAAGTCTCATAGCTCATGCGTCATCTCCACATCATGGGCGCCGGAGTTGCACCTCTTCCAGCTCGCCCTCATCCGGCCACCACACATCGCTCTCATCATCCTCTTGCTGGGCCTTTTGGTCCAGCGCCGGCTTGAGCGCTGCGGCATCCTCCAGCAAGCGTTCGGGCGTCGACAAGGGCACCACACGCCACGCCGGCGGCAGCATCGTGGCCACATAGGGTTGCGACCACACCTGCCCGGTGTGCTGCACGTTCAACCACAGGTTCAGCCCCAGGCCGGTCAGGAACATGGCCGACACCCCCACGGCCATGGGCCAGCGCAAGCCCGGCTGCACCACCATCAGGTGTGCCCACACCATGCGGCACAGCACCGCCGCGCCCACCCATCCAGACACCCGCTCGGGCCACATCCAGCCGGTCACGTACGAGGCCATGGGCAACACGGTGGTCACCACCGTCCACACCATGCCGTGCACCAGTGCCAGCTTCAGGTGATCGTGAAACTGCAATCGGCCGCTGAACAGCTTGCTGCCCAGCCCCCACAACAAGGCCCAGGTGGCCACCAGCCCCGTGGTGGCCAACAGGCCCGACAGGTAAGTGCGTACCGGCGTTCCGGGGTCCGACGACACCCACAAGTCCCACACGCTCCACAACAAGGCGGCCATAGCCCAGGGCCACCAGTCCCGCCAGTTCAGGGGCGCTCGTTGGGGCTCGGCGGCCTGGCGTCGCGCCTGCTCGCCCAAGGGCAACTCGGCCGGCACCGGGTCTTCGGCACGCCTCACGCGCCACCTCAACAGCCCCATGCGGCACACCTGCCCTGGGGCCAGCGTCACGCGTGCGCCCTGCAAGGCGTGTTGCCCACCCACCCACACCCCATTGACGGTCTCGCCCACCGTCATCACCAGGGCCTCGTCCTGCCAGTTCAACTCGGCGTGCACCGCTGCGGTGTGCGGGTCGTCCAGCACCACCTCGCAGGCCACCGCACGGCCCAGCCTGCAGGGCCAGCCATGCACCGGCACACTGCGCACGATCTGGCCATGCTCATCCAGGAATTCGATCAGCGCGACGGGGATGCGGTCCATCCAAATCCCTTCAGGTAAGCAGCGGCCAACTTCATGGCATTGCCATGCGCCACGCCTTGTGCATCAAAACGACCCAGCACACCTTGCGTCTCAGCGTCTGCCGACATCGCCAACACCGTCAGGTCGTACAGTCCGGGCAACTTCTTGTAGGCACTCAGGCACACGGTGGCCCGCAAGGGCAGGCCTGCCGCCTCAATGAAGCGCTGCGTGCAACGGGCCGGCGTTCGGTGCCGGCCACCACCCAGGTGCTCATTGGCCAGGCTGTCACTCATCTGCCGCGCAAACCGCCAGGCCCCCAGGCGCGACCCATCGTAAAACTCGTGCTGCGTCGACAGCGTGCCCGTCTGCAGCAAGCTCGTGACGAACACCCCCTGGTTCATGCGGCACTGCGAACGCTCGAACTGCAAGCCCTTGGCCTCGGCCGAGGTGCTGCTGCCCCAGCATCGCATGAACACCTCCTGCGGCACCGGCACCCGATAGCGCGCATGCCCACCGGAGCGCCAGGCTTGGGCCAGAAAACGCTGCACCAGGTCCGCCTGGTACAGCGTCAACTGGCGGGTGATCTCGGGGTACACGGCCTTGGTCAGTGGAGCAGCCTTCCTCGACAGTCTCAGCAAGCGCACGGCGTGCTCGGCCGGCACCAGAAAACTCACCTGCTGCCCATCCAGGCGCGTGGCCACGTTCACGCCGATCACCCGCCCCTGGGCATCCAGTGCCGGCCCACCGCTCATGCCCGGATTCAGCGAACCGCTGAAGAAAATGCTGGGGATGTGGCTGCGCTCGACCAGCCCGTTGTACACGCCCTCCACCACCGCAAAGCCCACATCGAGCGGATGCCCCAGCGAGTACAGCTGTTCGCCTTGCCTGAGCGGTGTCGTCGCCTCACGAAAGCGCAGACCGACATCCGGGGCGGCGGGCGACACCACAGGCGCCAACACCGCCAGGTCATGCACCACATCCACCGCCAGTAACCGCAAACTGCCCTGACGACCGTCCACGTGGCTGTAGCTCAGCCGGTAGCGCTCAGGCTCCAGCGCCACCTGGCTGATCACGTGGTAGTTGGTGATGATGCGCTGCTCACCAGCCACCAGAAAGCCCGACCCCACCGACGACTGGCTGCCCTGACCAGACAGCAGCGTGCGGATCTGCACCAGACTCGGCCGCGAGGCGGCGTACAGCCGCTGCGCTTCAGAGGACAGCGCCACGGGCGTTGCCCGTGAACCTTCAGCCGCCTCCACCGTAGCCCCTGGCGACATCCCCACGGGCACCCCGGGCGGTGCGACCTCAGGCACCAGTGCCGGTCGCTCGGACGCCGCAGACGGTGGGGCCACCACCTGAGCCCACAGCGGAGCCCCCATCACCGACACCAGCACCCACGCCACACAGGCGCTCAGGCGGCGCAGCCACACCATCCGCCGCCAATGTGCCCCTGCAGATCTTGATTCCGTCATGAAGCCATTCTAGGCGCCCACCCCGCCGGCCCCTGTGGCATCGCCACGACCGCCACGCACCGACATGCTCAGAGATGTATCGACAGGCACCACCCCACTTGCACGCCGGCCACGAAAAAGCCCCCAGCGGGTGACCGAAGGGGGCTTGATGGCCGTGGATGGGACATCCAGGGCATGGTGGTTGCGGGGGCTGGATTTGAACCAACGACCTTTGGGTTATGAGCCCAACGAGCTACCAGACTGCTCCACCCCGCGCCAGGGGTTGTGACCAGGTTCGTCCTGATCGGTGATGACGGCGGAAGGTGCCAACTGTGGCGCTGACTTACCGTTCATCACAGGAATTTTTGGTTGCGGGGGCTGGATTTGAACCAACGACCTTTGGGTTATGAGCCCAACGAGCTACCAGACTGCTCCACCCCGCGACTGAAGAACGAGATTATGGCACGAAAACACACCATCCGGCAAGCCATGCACCATAAAAAAGCCGCAGGGGTCACCTGCGGCTTGCTGTGTGCCCGGCTCACGCCTCAAACGTGAGCCACCACCCTCATGAGGCCATGAGGGTGCGCCGATCACTCGGCAGCGGCTTCGGGAGCAGCTTCGGCTTCGGTGCGCTCCACCAGCTCCATGTAGGCCATCGGGGCGTTGTCGCCCACGCGGAAGCCCATCTTCAGGATGCGGGTGTAGCCGCCCGGACGCTGAGCAAAGCGGGGCCCCAGCACGGTGAACAGCTTGGTCACGTTGTCGCGGTTGCGCAGACGAGCAAACGCCAGACGGCGGTTGGCCACGCTGTCTTCCTTGGCCAGGGTGATCAGGGGCTCGACGACGCGGCGCAGTTCCTTGGCCTTGGGCACCGTGGTCTTGATGGCTTCATGTTCCAGCAGCGAGTTGGCCATGTTACGCAGCATCGCCAGGCGGTGCGAGGTGGTGCGGTTGAGTTTGCGGAGTCCGTGTCCGTGACGCATGGTGCTTTCCTTTCACTTTTAAAAAACCGGCGGCCGGTTCAAGGTACCGCCGGGTGCACCGGATGCCCCTTGAAGGGCACCCACTTTCAAAAATCAACGCTTGTCGAGACCTTGAGGAGGCCAGGCTTCCAGGCGCGAACCCAGGGCCAGACCACGCGAGGCCAGCACTTCCTTGATCTCGTTGAGCGACTTGCGACCCAGGTTGGGGGTCTTGAGCAACTCGGTCTCGGTGCGCTGGATAAGGTCGCCGATGTAGTAGATGTTCTCGGCCTTGAGGCAGTTGGCCGAACGAACGGTGAGTTCGAGTTCGTCGACCGGACGCAGCAGGATGGGGTCGAAGGCCGGAGAGGGTTGAGCCTCGTACGAACCACCGATACCAACTTCCGAGGTAGGCTCGATGCCCACGAACACAGCCAGTTGATCCACCAGGATCTTGGCCGACATACGGATGGCCTCTTCAGGCGACATCGCACCGTTGGTCTCGATCTCCATGACCAGCTTGTCCAGGTCGGTACGCTGTTCCACACGGGCGCTTTCGACCGTGTAGCTCACACGCTTGACGGGCGAGAACGAGGCGTCCAGCACGATGCGGCCGATCGACTTGCTGCTCTCTTCGCCGTAGCGGCGCACGTTGCCAGGCACGTAACCACGACCCTTTTCGACCTTGATCTGCATGTCGAGCTTGCCACCTTGCGACAGGTGAGCAATCACGTGATCGCGGTTGACGATCTCGACGTCGTGAGGGGTCTGGATGTCAGCGGCGGTGACGGGGCCTTCGCCGTCCTTGCGCAGCACCAGCGTGACTTCGTCACGGTTGTGCAGGCGGAACACCACGCCCTTGAGGTTCAGCATGATGTGCACGACATCTTCCTGAACACCGTCAATGGCCGAGTACTCGTGCAGCACGCCAGCGATCGTGACTTCGGTTGGCGCGAAACCCACCATCGACGACAGCAACACACGACGCAGCGCGTTGCCCAGCGTATGGCCGTAACCACGCTCGAACGGCTCGAGCGTGACCTTGGCGCGGTGGCCGCCCAGAGGCTCCACATGAATGGCTTTGGGTTTCAGCAAATTCGTTTGCATGAGGTCTTCCTGTCAATACCCTCGGCTCGTTACACCGATAAGGCTGCTGGACCAACCGAGGCACATGCCCCGGCCCTGAAAATCTGACGACACAAACGCGCAAGCGCGCACCGGCACACTGCCAGCGCGCGCCACGCGTGCGTGCATCAACGCGAGTACAGTTCGACGATCAGCGATTCGTTGATGTCGGAACCGAACTCATCGCGGTCAGGCGACTTCTTGAACGTGCCTTCCAGCTTGGCACCGTCAACGCTCACCCAACCCGGCAGACCGATGGACTCGGCCAGCTTGTAAGCTTCCTGAACGCGGGCTTGCTTCTTGGCCTTTTCGCGCACGGCCACCACGTCACCCGACTTCACCAGGTACGAGGGGATGTTCACGACCTGGCCGTTCACGACCACGCCCTTATGGCCCACCAACTGGCGAGCTTCGGCGCGGGTGGAGGCAAAGCCCATGCGGTACACGACGTTGTCCAGGCGCGATTCCAGCAGTTGCAGCAGGTTCACGCCGGTGCTGCCCTTGCGGCGCTCGGCTTCGGCGAAGTAGCGGCGGAACTGCTTTTCCAGCACGCCATACATGCGCTTGACCTTCTGCTTTTCACGCAGTTGCAGACCGAAGTCAGAGGTGCGCGAGCCCGAAGTGCGGCCGTGTTGGCCAGGCTTGGAATCGAACTTGGCCTTGTCGCTGATGGGGCGACGGGCGCTCTTGAGGAACAGGTCGGTGCCTTCGCGGCGGGCCAGTTTGGCCTTGGGTCCGAGGTAACGTGCCACTTTTCGTGTCCTTGTTGATCTGACGCCAGCGTGTCATCGGAACACGCACAGCGCGAGTCTGCCGGGTTGACCGCAGCAGACGGTGGGCTTCAATGAAGGCTGGAGCACGGCCACGCCACCCCAACCCGGGAAAACTCGCCATTCTACACCGAGAAATGGCGACGTGTTCTCCGGCAGGATGCCGGGAACAATAAGACCCCGCTGACACGAGGCCAGCGAGGCAATCGTTCGACGTCGGGGCCTGAGCCCCGGACATCAGATGCGACGACGCTTCTGAGGGCGGCAGCCGTTGTGAGGAATCGGCGTCACGTCCGAGATGGAGTTGATCCGGATGCCCAACGAGGCCAAAGCACGCACCGACGACTCACGACCAGGACCGGGGCCCTTGATCTCGACGTCGAGGTTCTTGATGCCCTGCTCTTGAGCGGCACGACCTGCCACTTCAGCAGCCACCTGGGCAGCAAACGGGGTCGACTTGCGCGAACCCTTAAAGCCCTGACCACCCGACGAAGCCCACGACAGGGCGTTGCCTTGACGGTCGGTGATGGTGATGATGGTGTTGTTGAACGATGCATGCACGTGAGCGATGCCGTCCGCAATGTTCTTGCGGACCTTCTTGCTCACACGGCGAGCAGCGCTGCTCGAAGGTGATTTAGCCATGGTACTTTCTCTCGAACTTGGTCAAAGAAGCGCGGATCACTTCTTGCCAGCGATCGCCTTGCGCGGACCCTTACGGGTACGAGCGTTGGTGCGGGTGCGCTGACCGCGGCAGGGCAGGCCACGGCGGTGACGGAAGCCGCGGTAGCAGCCCATGTCCATCAGGCGCTTGATGCTCATCGTGAGTTCGCGGCGCAGGTCACCTTCAATGGTGAGCTTGCTCACTTCGTCACGAAGCTTTTCCAGGTCGCCGTCGGTCAGCTCTTTCACCTTCTTGTTGAAGGGGATGCCTGCTGCCACGCAGATCTTTTGAGCGGTCGTGCGACCGATGCCGTAGATCGACGTCAAGCCAATTTCAGTGTGCTTGTGCGGCGGAATGTTGATGCCAGCAATACGTGCCATAACTGTCCTCTGAACGCGTGTGTCGCCTGGTCAGGCGATCAGCCCTGACGCTGCTTGTGACGTGGGTCGGTGCAGATCACACGAACCACGCCATGGCGGCGGATGATTTTGCAATTACGGCACATCTTCTTGACGGATGCCGAGACTTTCATGGTCTTCTCCTGAACCGTTGATCTCTCAACGGAATTTCGCCCACGCTTCCGGGGTCACCAAACACCGCTCACTTCGCCCGGAACACGATGCGAGCACGAGTCAAATCTTGGGTCAGGTCGGGACTCAGCCCACCTTGAAGTTTGCCTTCTTCAGCAGAGACTCATACTGCTGAGACATCATGTACGACTGCACCTGGGCCCAGAAGTCCATCGTGACGACCACGATGATCAGGAGGGACGTACCACCGAAGTAGAACGGAACGTTGTACTTCAGCACCAGGAACTCTGGCAACAAGCACACGGCGGTGATGTAGATGGCACCAGCCATGGTCAGTCGCGCCAGGATCTTGTCAATGTAGCGAGCGGTCTGGTCACCGGGACGAATCCCGGGAATGAACGCGCCACTCTTCTTCAGGTTGTCTGCCGTCTCTCTGCTGTTGAACACCAGTGCGGTGTAGAAGAAGCAGAAGAAGATGATGGCCACTGCATACAGGATCACGTAAATCGGCTGACCGGGCGACAACAGCGACGCCAGATCCTTCAACCAACGCATGCTCTCACCGGTGGCGAACCAACCCACGGCCGTGGTCGGCAACAGGATGATGGACGACGCGAAGATCGGGGGGATCACGCCAGCCATGTTCACCTTCAAAGGCAGGTGAGACGACTGACCGCCGTAAACCTTGTTGCCCACCTGCCGCTTGGCATAGTTGACCAGGATCTTGCGCTGACCGCGCTCCACGAACACCACAAAGTAGGTGACTGCAATCACCAGCGCCACGATGATCAGCGCCGCCACGATGCTCATGGAGCCCGTGCGAATCAGCTCGAACAAGCCACCCAGCGCACTGGGCAGACCCGCCACGATGCCGGCGAAAATCAGGATCGAGATGCCGTTGCCCAGACCACGCTCGGTGATCTGCTCACCCAGCCACATCAGGAACATGGTGCCTGCCGTGAGGCTGATCACCGCCGTCATGCGGAATGCAAAGCCCGGGTCAACGACCAGACCAGGCGTGCCTTCCAGCGCCACGGCGATGCCGAACGACTGGAACAGCGCCAGACCCAAGGTGGCGTAGCGGGTGTACTGCGTGATCTTGCGACGACCAGCCTCGCCTTCCTTCTTCAACTGCTCGAGCGTGGGCACCACGTAGCCGAGCATCTGGATGATGATCGACGCCGAGATGTAGGGCATGATGCCCAGCGCGAACACGGTGAAGCGCGACAAGGCGCCCCCCGAGAACATGTTGAACAGGTTGAGGATGCCACCCGACTGGCTCTTGAAGAGCTGCTGCAGCTGGCCAGGGTCGATACCGGGCACGGGGATATGAGCCCCGATGCGGTAAACAACCAGTGCCAGCAACAGGAACACCAGCCGGCGCTGAAGATCGCCGAACTTGCCGCTCCGTGCCAGTTGAGTGGGTGATGTAGCCACGCTTCCTGATCCTGTACGTGTCAGACCGATTACTCAGCCAGCGAGCCGCCAGCGGCTTCGATGACCGACTTGGCACCAGCGGTGGCCCCAATGCCCTTCAGAACCACCTTGTTCGTCAGTTCACCAGACTTGATGATCTTGACGTTCTTGGCGATCTGGGGCACCAGACCAGCTTGCTTCAGCACCAGGAGATCGACTTCAGCCGCGCCCAGGGCCTGCAGTTCGCTGAGGGTGACCTCGGCGTTGTACTTCAGGTTGTGCGACTTGAAGCCGCGCTTGGGCAGGCGGCGTTGCAGAGGCATTTGACCGCCTTCGAAACCTACCTTGTGGTAGCCGCCAGCACGCGACTTCTGGCCCTTGTGGCCGCGGCCGCAGGTCTTACCCAGACCAGAGCCGATGCCACGGCCGACACGGCGCTTGGCATGCTTGGCGCCCAATGCGGGCTTGATGCTATTGAGTTCCATGGTGTATTCCCAAATCTGAAGCGGCTTACACCACTTCGACCATGTAGCGGACCTTGTTGATCATGCCGCGCACAGCGGGCGTGTCTTCCAGGACGCGGGTGCCGTTCAGGCGACGCAGGCCCAGCCCACGAACCGTGGCGCGGTGATCGGCCTTGGTGCCGATCGGGCTGCGAACCAGCTTGACGGTGAGAGTTTTCTTCTCGCTCATGCTCAATCTCCTGCGACTGATCAGTTGAACAGCTGTTCAACCGTCAGACCGCGCTTGGCAGCCACTTCGGACGGGGTTGTCACCTTGTTCAGGGCGTCGAAGGTGGCGCGCACCATGTTGTAGGGGTTCGACGAACCGAGGCTCTTGGCCACGATGTCGGTGATGCCCATCACTTCGAACACAGCGCGCATCGGTCCACCAGCGATGATGCCGGTACCAGCAGGAGCAGGCGCCAGCAGCACCTTGGCGGCGCCGTGTTCACCGGTCACGTTGTGGTGCACCGAACCGTTCTTCAGGGGGACCTTGACCATGTTGCGACGGGCTTGGTCCATCGCCTTCTGAACGGCCAGGGGCACTTCACGTGCCTTGCCCTTGCCCATGCCGACGCGACCATCGCCGTCACCGACCACGGTCAGAGCTGCGAAACCCATGATCCGCCCCCCCTTGACCACCTTGGTCACGCGGTTCACCTGGATCATCTTTTCGCGCAGACCGTCGTCGCGACCTTCGTCTGCCACCTTGGGTTGAAACTTAGCCATTTGAAATTCCTTCCGGTTGCAGACTCGGCTTAGAACTGAAGACCGGCTTCACGCGCGGCATCAGCCAGGGCCTTGATACGACCGTGGTATTGATAACCAGCGCGATCGAAAGCGACCTTCTCGACACCAGCAGCCTTGGCCTTCTCGGCGATGCGCTTGCCAATCAGTGCAGCCGCTTCGGTGTTGCCACCGTGCTTGATCTGTTCGCGGACCTCCTTTTCGGCGGTCGAAGCCGAGGCCAGGACCTTGCTGCCGTCGCCAGAAATCACGTTGGCGTAGATGTGCAGGTTCGAACGGGTGACCGTCAGACGCACGGCGCCTTGCAGAGCGATACGCACACGGGTTTGACGTGCACGGCGCAGGCGCTGTTCCTTCTTGCTCAATGCCATGATGAATCAGCTCCTTACTTCTTCTTGGTCTCTTTGAGGACCACGCGCTCGTCCGCATAGCGGATGCCCTTGCCCTTGTAAGGCTCGGGCGGACGGAAGGCACGCACTTCGGCAGCGATCTGGCCCACGACCTGACGGTCGGCACCCTTGATCACGATTTCGGTCTGAGACGGGGTCTCAACCTTGATGCCGGCAGGCATGTCCTTAACCACGGGGTGAGAGTAGCCGATTTGCAGGTTCAGCTTCTGACCTTGGGCTTGAGCACGGAAACCCACGCCAACCAAGGTCAGCTTCTTCTCGAAGCCCTTGGACACACCGGTCACGGTGTTGGCCAGCAAGGCGCGGAAGGTGCCGGACATGGCATTGGCTTCGGCAGATTCATTGGCCGGCGCCACCTTCAACTGAGCGCCGTCCTGAGAGACAGTGACCAGGCTGCTGATGGGCAGGTTCAGCGTGCCGTTGCCACCCTTGACGGTGATGGCTTCGGCGGAGATCTTCACGTCCACACCTTGAGGGACGGCGATCGGCATTTTTCCAACGCGGGACATTGCGATTGCTCCTCGATTAGGCGACGTAGCAGAGCACTTCGCCACCGACACCGGCAGCGCGAGCCTTGCGATCGGTCATCACACCCTTCGGGGTGGTCACGATGGCCACACCCAGGCCATTCATGACCTGAGGAATGTCGTGACGGCCCTTATAGATGCGCAGACCAGGACGGGACACACGCTCAATGCGCTCGATGACGGGGCGACCTGCGTAGTACTTCAGTGCAATTTCCAGCTGGGGCTTGGCAGCCTCACCGGTGACGGCGTAACCGTCGATGTAGCCTTCATCCTTCAGGACTTGGGCAATCGCGACTTTCAGCTTGGACGACGGCAGCGCCACGGTGGTCTTGTTGACCATTTGGGCGTTGCGGATGCGCGTCAGCATGTCGGCGATGGGATCACTCATGCTCATGGGATAACTCCTGTTCGTGCCCTGCCGGGATTACCAGCTCGCCTTGGTGACACCGGGGATGTCGCCTGCGAATGCCAATTCACGGATCTTGGTACGACCCAGACCGAACTGGCGGAAGGTGCCACGGGGACGACCGGTCAGATTGCAGCGATTGCGCAGACGCGTGGGATTGGCGTTGCGGGGCAACTTCTGCAGTTCAAGACGGGCGGCATAACGCTCTTCTTCCGACTTCTTGGCGTCATTGATGATGGCCTTGAGTTCGGCGTACTTCTTGGCGTACTTGGCAACCAGCTTTTCGCGCTTTTCTTCGCGTTGCTTCAGACAAACCTTTGCCATGATGGTCCTCAGTTCTTGAACGGGAACTTGAAAGCCTGGAGCAGCGCCTTGGCTTCGTCGTCGGTCTTGGCCGTCGTCGTGATGCTGATGTTCAGACCACGGATGGCATCGATCTTGTCGTACTCGATTTCCGGGAAGATGATCTGTTCCTTGACACCGACGTTGTAGTTACCGCGACCATCGAAAGAACGACCGGAGATACCGCGGAAGTCACGCACGCGGGGCAGCGAGATGGTGACAAAGCGGTCCAGGAATTCGTACATGGTCACACCACGCAGGGTCACCATGCAGCCGATGGGCACGTTTTCACGGATCTTGAAGCCGGCGATGGCCTTCTTCGACTTGGTGACCACGGGCTTTTGGCCGGCGATCTTGGCCAGGTCACCCACGGCGTGTTCCATGACCTTCTTGTCGTTCACCGCCTCAGACACACCCATGTTCAGGGTGATCTTGGTGATGCGGGGCACTTCCATGACCGACTTGTAGCCAAACTTGGCCATCAGTTCGGGCACGATCTTTTCGCGGTAGATCTGCTGCAGGCGAGCTTGTTGTTGAGACATATGAGACCTCGTCAAGCCTTGATTTCGTCGCCGCTGGACTTGAAGACGCGCACTTTCTTGCCGTCAGCCAGGAGCTTGATGCCGACGCGGTCAGCCTTGCCAGTAGCAGGGTTGAAAATCGCCACGTTGGACTGGTGGATGGGCATGGCCTTCTCGACGATGCCGCCGGCGGTGCCCTTCAGGGGGTTGGGGCGCACGTGCTTCTTGACGATATTCACGCCATGAACCAGCACATGGTCGGCGTCAACGCGCTCGGCCACAGTGCCGCGCTTGCCTTTGTCGCGACCGGTCAAGACGATGACCTGATCACCTTTGCGAATCTTGTTCATGAGAACATCCTTTGCCTGAGCCTAGGGAGCACCGAGGGTCACAGAACCTCGGGGGCCAGCGACACGATCTTCATGAAGCGCTCGGTACGCAGTTCACGCGTGACCGGCCCGAAGATGCGGGTGCCGATCGGCTCCAGCTTGGTGTTGAGCAGCACGGCGGCATTGCCGTCGAACTTGACGAGGGAACCGTCTTGGCGACGAACACCCTTGGCAGTGCGAACGACCACAGCGTTGTAGACCTCGCCCTTCTTGACGCGGCCACGCGGCGCAGCTTCTTTGATGCTGACCTTGATGACGTCGCCGATGCCGGCGTAACGACGCTTAGAGCCACCGAGCACCTTGATGCACATGACGCTCTTGGCACCCGTGTTGTCTGCGACATCCAGTCGCGATTGCATTTGGATCATGGTGTACCCCAACTTGACTGCCCGGCTGCACAAACCACTGCGCAACAACGAACCATCAGTCTTGGGCCCGTAGAACGGGCGGATCTGCCAAAACACCCTTACCCCGAGAACACCCACCGTGTGCGGTAGGCCGAAGAAAGAGCGCCTCAACAGCGAAGCCTTGTATTATGCACGAGATTCGACCAGCGGGTCAAGCATTCGCACAAGAGGGAATGCAGAAACGTTGCAAAGGGGCGTTTGGACGACACCCCCTTCAGGCCTGTGAGCGGCGACGCCTCCCAGGTCTGTGGGTCAGGCGGTGCCGCCGACGGTCAGGCCGTCGATGCGCAGGGTGGGCTGCCCCACGCCCACGGGCACGCTTTGGCCTTCCTTGCCGCAGGTGCCCACACCGCTGTCCAGAGACAGGTCGTTGCCGATCATGCTGACGCGGGTCATGGCCTCGGGGCCGTTGCCGATCAGCGTGGCACCCTTGACGGGATACTGGATCTTGCCGTTTTCGACCCAGTAGGCCTCGGAGGCCGAGAACACGAACTTGCCGCTGGTGATGTCCACCTGGCCACCGCCGAAGTTGACCGCATAGAGGCCACGATCGATGGAGGCGATGATTTCTTGCGGGTCTTTGTCACCGGCCAGCATGTAGGTGTTGGTCATGCGGGGCATGGGCAGGTGGGCGTAGCTTTCTCGGCGGCCATTGCCGGTGGGGGCGGTCTTCATCAAACGGGCGTTGGTGGCGTCTTGCATGTAGCCGCGCAGGATGCCATCTTCGATCAGCACATTGCTCTGGCTGACGTGGCCTTCATCGTCGATGTTGAGCGAGCCTCGGCGATCTGGCAGGGTGCCGTCGTCCAGCACGGTGACACCCTTGGCCGCGACGCGCTGGCCGATGCGGCCGGAGAACACGCTGGAACCCTTGCGATTGAAGTCGCCCTCCAGGCCATGACCCACCGCCTCATGCAGGAGGATGCCCGGCCAGCCGCTGCCCAGCACCACGGTCATTTCGCCGGCGGGCGCCGGACGGGATTCGAGGTTGACGAGCGCCGCATGCACGGCCTGGTCGACGTACTGCTGCGTGATGGCGGGGGTGAAGTGGGCCAGGTCGTGGCGACCACCGCCGCCGGATGAACCCACCTCGCGGCGACCATTCTGTTCGGCAATGACGGTGACGGACAAGCGGATGAGCGGGCGCACGTCGGCGGCGAGGGTGCCGTCGGCACGCGCCACCATCACGACGTCGTACTCGCAACCTAGTCCGGCCATCACCTGCACGACGCGGGGATCTTTGGCGCGGGCGCGGCGCTCGACGTCTTCCAGCAGGGCCACCTTGGCGGCGCTGTCCATGGACGCGATGGGGTCGAAGCTGCCGTAGAGGCTGCGGCTGGGGGCCACGGTGTGGCCGCCCACTTTGACGCGACGGCTCTGGCCCGCAGCGGCGATGGTGCGCACGGTGCGCGCGGCATCCAGCAGCGCGGCTTCGGAGATGTCGTCCGAATAGGCGAAGGCGGTTTTCTCGCCGGCGATGGCCCGCACGCCCACCCCCTGGTCGATGCCAAAACTGCCCGACTTGACGATGCCCTCTTCCAGGCTCCAGCCCTCGTTGCGGGTGTACTGGAAGTACAGGTCGGCGTCGTCCACCCGGTGGGCGGTGATGAGCTTGAGGGCGTCCAGGAGGGTGGACTCATCCAGACCGTAGGGCGTCAGCAGCAACTGGCGGGCGGTCTGGAGGCGTGCGATGGTGGCGTCTACGGCGATCATGGCCTGATTGTAGGCAGGCCCGGCGGTTTGTGCTCGCAGGGTTGTCGCCAGCCCAGCGTCACAACTTGAGCAGGGCCTGCACACGCAGGTGCTCATCGTCCTTGAAGTGCTGCTGGACGTAGGCGCTCATCTGCTGGCGGCGCTGGACATCCGACAGGGCATTGTTGGCCTGCAGGCTGTCCCAGGTCTGGCGTGCGGCCGCCAGTCGACGCTGCCAGTCGGCCCATTCGGCGTCCACCTTGGCGAGCCGTTGGGCCGCTTCTTCGCCATAGCGCGCCACGCGTTCGGCGTGCACGGCGGCCGGATCCTTGCCGGGCGCCATCTGCGGCACCGGCCCACCGGGATCGGGCGGTGGTGGCAGGCCGGACTGGATCTGGGTGTGCAGTTGCTCGAACTTGGCCTCTTCGTCGGCATAAAAGGCCTGAGCCCACTCGGCTCCCAGCACCTGGCGGCGGTAGCTGCGCAATTCGGCCAGCACCGGCATCCAGGTGTGGAGTTGGTCTTGCTGGAACTGGTTGCGGGGCTGGTATCGACGCACATCCATGTACTTGTCGTACAGGCTCATGACCTGGCTGGCCAGGGTGTCGCCCAGTTCGCGCTGGGCCTCGTCGGCCACCAACACACGGATGGATTCGATGGGGACTTCGCCAATGGCCAGCAGGTAGTATTCGAAGCGGCTGCGCAGGCCGGCACAGGGCTGCAAGGCTTCGCCACGGGCGCACCAGTCGCCATGCGGCTCGGTGCCCTGGAAGGAGCCCTCCTTGAACAGACGCTGCCGCACCTGGCTGGCGGTCATGAGCGCCGCAGGCGCGCCATCGGCCCCGCCCGCTGCGCCGTCGGTGGCACCCACGCCGGAGCGGATCATGGACCAACCGCCTGCGCCAGCTGCGTTGCCATCACCCGAGGGCTGGGCCTGTCCTGACCACCATAGCCACGCTCCACCGGCCGCCAGGGCGGCTGCAACAACCAGACTCACCATCCAACCACGCTGCAGCATGGGGCTTTCCTTCTTCAACTGCTTGGGCATCATGTGTGCGGCCCGGCCCCC
>JBKBMV010000017.1:0-66183 GCA_046295615.1 Aquabacterium sp. | reverse complement strand
GCCAAGCGCGCCGCGCGCGGCTTCAGGACGAGCCAGAACTTCATCGCCATCGCCTACCTGCGCATGTCCAAGCTCAAGCACCTGCCGGCCAGTCCGTTCGCGCCGGCGATGCCCCAGTGACGGTGTTGCTTTCCACACGAAACGACATGGAGCCCCCCGCGAACGAGGGGCCGGTGTTCCCCCGGGTTGTCCGTCAATTTGACCGTTGATGACACCGCAAAGCCCAACCCGCCTGGGATGATCCAGACTCATAAATATAACGTCTGTGATCAGATCAACCCGCGAAGGACACCCGTGATGACATTCCCCAAACTGGCCTTGCTCCCTCTGTTACTGGCTGCCCTGGTCACCACGGCGCAAGCCAAACAGAAAGTGTGTGTGTTCGATATCTTGGGCACCAATGGTGATGCGTTCAACACCGCGCGTGATTATGCCCTGGAGATGCAACGGCATGGCGCGGACATGGAGTTGAAGGTCTACATCGACGAGCGCGTGGCGGTGGAGGACTACCGCACCGGCCAATGCGATGCGGTGATGGCCACGGCCTTGCGCACCCGCGCCTTCAACGCGCTGACCGCGTCCCTGGACTCGGTGGGTGCCTCGACGATCGTCAAAGGCGGCAAGCTGGACATGGTGGCCAGTGAAGAGGTGGTGCGTCGCGCCATTCAGCTGTTCTCGGCGCCCAAGGCGGCCGCGCTGATGGTGCAGGGCGGGCATGAGGTGGGTGGCATCGTGCCCATGGGGGCGGCCTATGCCTTTGTGAACGACCGCGCCATCTCCAACCTGGAGGCCGCGTCGGGCAAGCGGGTGGCTGCATTTGATCATGACAAGGCTCAGGCCGAACTCATCAGCCAGGTGGGCGCCCGTCCTGTCGCGGTGGATGTCACCAACTTCGGCACCATGTTCAACAACGGCAACGTGGACGTCATCATGGCGCCATCGATCGCCTACAAACCCCTGGAACTGCACAAGGGCCTGGGCAGTCGCGGGGCCGTGCATCGGTTTCCCCTGACCATCCTCACCTACCAGATGGTGTTCCGTGCAGATCGGTTCCCGCCGGGCTTTGGGCAGAAGTCGCGCGAGGTCTGGTTGAGCCGCTTCGATCAGGTCATCCAGCTCACCCGCAAAGCGGATGCGACCATCCCGGCGCAGTTGTGGATGGACCCGTTACCGGTGGACGCCGAGCGCTACATCGAGCTGATGCGCGACGGGCGCATCGCCATGGCCGACAAGGGTTTTTACGACAAGCGCGGGCTGAAGATCCTCAAGCGCATTCGCTGTGACGTGTACCGCGCCGCAGCCGAGTGCAGCCTGCCCACCGAGAACTGGTGAGCAAGAAAAAAGCCTCCCATCGGGAGGCTTTTTCACAGGTGTCAGGGGCTGATCAGCCCAGAGCGGCCAGGTCGGCGTTGACCTTCTGCAGCATTTCTTCGGTGATCAGGCCACCGGAGAACTTGGCCACCATCGACAGGGCGAAGCCCTTGCCCATGCCGATTTGGGGGTGGGTGGAAATGCCGGGCATGTGCTTTTCCAGGATAGCCTTGGTGGCTTCGTTGTCGAGCAGGTCGCCGAGTTTGGATTCGATGGAGAAGCTCATTGTGTCTCTCTCAAAAATGAATGATGGGTTGGAGGGTTGCACCCGGCAGGTGGCGACCTGCTGGGGGCGCCTGCCTAGCATACCCGTTTCTGGTGCCTGGTGACGCATAGGTCAGGTATTTTCGTACGACCGTTCGAAAGTGGCGGCGATGCGCGACCGCACATCCTGGCACGTAGCACAAAAATCAGCCGCAAAAAGTGGGCGATTCTGTTCCAGTTTGTGCTAACGAGCGCTCACTTATCCCCAAAATTGGGCAAGCGACGCCAACATCTTGTGCATAAATTCATCCCCACCAGAAGATGCTGGCAAATGTACGCAAGTGATTGATTCATAAGGGAAATGAGCTTTTTTGCCGGATGACGCCAACCCATCGTAAACCCGCATTGCTCATTCCTGATGCCTTGTTCAAGCAGCGTTGCTCACAAAGTTATCCACAGGTTGGTTCACACGCTGTGTCCACCATGAATCAACGACTTAGCGCCCATACCTAGAGCAGAGTCTTGCGCGTCGCTGGCTAAAGCCTTGAGTCATGGTGAGCCCGCTGATGGGCGACAGGGTCTCGGTCGTGATCGCGGCGACAGCGCTGTGTGACGAAAGTCACACTCGCTGACAAGGCGTGTCAGACATCAGGCAACTAGGGAATACCCGCTTTTGTGGTAGGCGAGGTCCAGCTTATCCACTCTGAGCCCAAACCACCGGCACCGCGCTGGGGCGAACCGTCAAAACCGTGCTCTTTCCCCGGGGGCGTTGCTAAGTTGTTGATTCATATGGGATCGGCTCGGCTGCCTCTTTCTGAGGCAAAGTAGGACAAACCTCGGTCTGACAAGCATTTAGCGCGCGTTTGCAGGGCTTGCCCACAAAGTTGTCCACAGCCACCGGGGATAAGGGGGATCCCTCGGAAAATCAAGCACTTGTCATCAACACTTCACGGCTCTGTCAGAATTTCACTGACACGCATGAACCCCATCGACCCGCCCTTGCACCGAGTCGGGGTGGTCGTCGAGGCCCCCCAGCACAGTGGGCTGTGGGCCCCGCTGGACTACCTCAGTCCTCAACCTTTGCCGCCCGGCACGCTGGTGCGCGTGCCCCTGGGGCGCCGCACCGTCACGGGGATGGTGTGGGCCGCGGCTTTGGCCCCGGTGGGCGCGGTTGATTTTCAGGGTGAGCTGAAGCCTGTGCTCGAGGTGCTGGCCGATCTGCCGCCCTTGCCGGACGACTGGCGGGCTCTGGTGGCCTTTGCCGCCCAGTACTACCAGCGCAGCCTGGGTGAGATGGCCCTGATGGTGTTGCCGCCCGAGCTGCGCGAGCTGGACGCGGCGCAGTGGCAGCGACGCCTCAAGCGATTGAACAAGACATTGGGCGCCACGGCGGAGACGGCGCCTGGGCCTGAGTTGCCCGCACTCACCCCTCAGCAGGCGCAGGCTTTGCAGGCCTTGGGCGAGACCGGCGCCCACACCCACTTGCTGTGGGGCAGCACCGGCAGCGGCAAGACCGAGGTGTACCTGCGCCAGACCGACCGGGTGCTGCAGCGTGGGGGGCAGGTGCTGATGATGGTGCCTGAGATCAACCTCACCCCGCAGCTGGAAGCGCGGGTGGCGTCCCGGTTTCCGGGGCGCCGTATCGTGTCCTTGCACAGCGGCCTGACCCCGGCTCAGCGCTTGCAAGGGTGGTTGATGGCGCACTTTGGTCACGCCGACATCGTGCTGGGCACCCGTCTGGCCGTCTTCACGCCCCTGCCTCGCCTGGGGCTGATCGTGGTCGACGAGGAGCACGACCCCAGCTACAAACAGCAAGACGGGGCGCGTTACTCCGCGCGTGACCTGGCGGTGTACCGGGGGCACCAGCGGCAGGTGCCTGTGCTGCTGGGCTCGGCCACGCCCAGCCTGGAGAGCTGGCACAACGCCTTGCCGGTGGCCGAGGGCGGCACGGGCCGCTACCGCCTGCTGGCCATGCCGGCCCGGGTGGGCGATGGCCAGATGCCGGCCGTGCGGGTGCTGGACCTGTCGCGCGAGCCCAAGCCCGCGCGGGGGGCCGTGGCTCCGCCTTTGGCCAATCCCTTGCTGGCTGCCATCACCGAGCGGGTGGAGCGGGGTGAGCAGAGCCTGGTCTTGCTCAACCGTCGGGGCTATGCACCTGTGCTGCACTGTGGCGACTGTGGTTGGAAAAGCGGTTGCCCGCACTGCAGTGCCTGGCGGGTGTTTCACAAGGCCGACCGCACCCTGCGGTGCCACCACTGTGGCTTCACCGAGCGGGTGCCGCGTGCCTGCCCCGACTGTGGCAATCAGGACATCGCGCCCGTGGGCCGGGGCACAGAGCGGCTGGAAGAGCAATTGGCCGAGGCGCTGCCCGGCGCCCGCATTGGCCGCATCGATGCCGATGTGACCCGCCACAAGGGGGCCCTGGAGGCGCAACTGGCCAGCGTGCACGCGGGCGAGGTGGACGTGCTGGTGGGCACACAGATGATCGCCAAGGGGCATGACTTTCGGCGCATCACCCTGGTGGCGGCGGTGAACCCCGATGCGGCGCTGTTTGCCAGCGATTTCCGGGCGGCCGAGCGCCAGTTTGCGCTGTTGATGCAGGCTGCGGGCCGGGCTGGGCGCGATGCCGAGGTGGCGGGGCGCAGCGAGATGTGGCTGCAGACCTGGCACCCCACCCATGCGCTGTACCAAAGCCTGCGCCACTATGACTACGCGGGCTTTGCCGCCCAGCAGTTGAAGGAGCGGGCCATGGCCGGCCTGCCCCCGCAGGTGAGCCTGGCCATGCTGCGCGCCGAGGGCAAAACGCAAGAGGTGGCGCAGGGGTTTCTGCACCAGGCCATCGAGGCCGTGCAGCCGCTGGCCGAGGCTGTGGGGGGCATCGGCCTGTACACGCCGGTGCCCACGCCGGTGCAGCGTGTGGCCAACATCGAGCGTGCCCAGTTGATGGTGGATTCGGCCTCACGACCCGCATTGCAGCGTTTCTTGCAGCAAAGTCAGCCCATCTGGCTCGATCTGGCGCAAAAAAACCGCCGCAGCGGACTGATCCGCTGGGCGGTGGATGTCGATCCGCTGGCGATCTGAGCGATCAACTCAGCAGGGCCTCCAGGCCTTCGCACAGCTCGGCCAAGGGGGGCATTTCTTTCAGGAAGGTGTCGGGCGACAGGCCCAGCTTCTTGCACACATCGATGGGTACCGTAGCGGCCATCTCTTCGGCGCTCGGGCCGTTGTGTTCCGCCCGGGCGCGCCAGGCGGCCAGATGGATGCTGGCGGCCACGGGGTCGAAGGGCTCGTGGGCCAGCGGGTCGGGGAAGTGGGCGATGGCATCCACAAAGGTCACGGGGAAGCGCCACTGGCGTGCCAGCTCGGCCCCCACGGTGGCAAAGGTGTAGCCGAACGACGTTTGTTCGATGTCGAAGCGCCGTGCATCCATGGGCGAGGCCAGCTTGTCGATCTGCAGCATCTGCTCGGGCATGCCGGCGTGCATCACCAGCTCGCCGATGGCGTGCATCAGCCCCACGGTGAAGGCCTGGTCGCGGTTCACGCCCGCCTGCTTGGCCACCCAGCCGGCTACGGCGGCGGTGTGCATGCTGTAGCGCCAGAATTTGTTGAGGTCCATGCCGGGCATGGACTTGTAGCCCCCGGTCAGCCCTGAGCTGATCACCAGGGTGCGCACGGTCACGAAGCCCAGCATGGACAAGGCCTCGTTGACGGTGCCGATCGTACGCGACACATGGTAGTAAGCCGAGTTGGCCAGGCGCAGCAGCCGCGCCGACAGGACCGGGTCTGCCGCCAGTTTCTTGGCGATCTCATCGATCGACACGTCCTGGTTGTTGAAGCTGTCAATCAGCTCGTGGACGATCTTGGGAATGGCCGGCAAGGCCTGGGGTTGCTTGAACAGGGCATCGAGCTGCATGTTGTCAGCCTCCATCTCGAAGTGAACCAGGAAGGTCTGTCTCACCAACCCCGGCACGCAGGCCCTGAGCTGTGGCAGATTGAACATTTATCGGCCCCTTGAGCCGTGGACTTGAGCATCGCCGATGAGAAAATTTTCGAGCGGTGGAAATGCCGGGGCCTCGCCCATCAATTCCTCGGCCTGAGGCGCCGCCCCCCGATCGTCCCGACCTGACCTGAGACGGAGTGGCCCATGAATGCCTGCCAGACCCCCAGCCCGATGCCTCACCTGGTGTGGCGACCCGCGACGCGACGATGCGCTGATCGCCGCGCCTTCCATGCCGCGTGGGGGCTGATGATGGCGCTGGTGACAGGGGTCTCGGTGGCCCAGTCGGTCACCCCCGCTGGCAACCTGCTGGTCAGCTGGCGAGTGAACGCGCAGAGCGAGGCCCAGAGCCAGCGAACCGGGGTGCAGGACGGGCGGGTGGTGGTGGACAGCCGGCGCGGAGTGGTGGTGCAGGGCGGCGTGACCGTGGGGCAGACCCACACCAACCGCACCCAGCACACCCAGCAGTCGGTGATGGTGCTCAATGGCGGCCAAGCCCGTCTGTTCTTTGGGCGTTCGGTGCCCATGAGCAGTTGGCAGCTGGCGTGGCGAGCACCCGACAGCCCGGGCGGCCAGCCCCAGGCCTGGTTGCACAGCCAGACTCAGTGGGTGGATCTGGGCGAGGGCCTGACCGTGCGTCCGCGCTGGGCCGGCGGGCGCGCTCCTGTGATGGTTGAGCTGGAAGCCAGCTCACGCCAGCCTGTTCGCCCGGGCAGCCTCAGTCCGGCGGACATGGCAGGCGGCTATGAGCCGGATGGGCAAACCCGGCGGCTGGAGGTGACCAGCACCGTCGCCGTCCCTCTGGGAGAATGGACCGTCGTGGCCCGCCGTGGCGACCAGACCCAGGCCCAACGCTCGGGCACCTGGTCCACCGGGCAACTGGACAGCAGCCAGCAAGAGCTGCTGGAGATCCGCATCAGCCTGCCGTGATGCGCACCACCTGATAGGAGACACCACCCTCATGGCCGATTCCCACCCTGCGTCTGGCGCACCCGCCCCCGAGCACCCCTTCACGACCGCCACCCGGGCCTTGCTGGACAACATCCAGCGGGCCGGCTTCCCACCCTTGTACCAGTTGCCGCCCGAGCAGGCGCGCCAGTCCTATCGCATGGGCGTGGGCGCCATGAGCGCCCCCCCTCGCCCACTGGCGCGGGTGGACGATGTGCTGATCCCAGGGCCCGCTGGCGACATCGCCGCGCGCCTGTGGGCCGATCGCACCGAGCCCGGCTTGCCGGTGTTCCTGTACCTGCATGGCGGCGGTTTCGTGGTGGGCGGCATCGACACCTGCGAGAGCATGTGCCGCGAGATTGCGCACCACAGTGGTGCGGCTGTGGTGGCCATTGATTACCGCCTGGCGCCCGAGCACAAATACCCCGCTGGCCTGCACGACGCCATGGCCGCCCTGGCCTGGTTGCACGAGCACGGGGGCACCCTGGGCCTGGACACCCGCCGCATCGCGGTGGGGGGCGACAGTGCGGGTGGCACGCTGGCTGCCGTGCTGGCCCTGCATGCGCGCGACGAGGGCATCCCCCTGGCCTTGCAGGCCTTGTTCTACCCCTCGGTGCAATTGGGCGCGGTCAATCCGTCCTTCCAGGCCTACGCTCAGGGCACCCTGCTGACAGAAGACCTGATGCGCTGGTTTGAACGGCAGGCCCGAGGCGAGCGCCCCGCCCAACGCTGGCACCGCGAGCCCCTGCATGCGGAAGACCACCGTGGTGTGGCCCCCGCCTGGATCGGGCTGGCCCAGTGCGATGCCCTGACCGACGAAGGCCACCAGTACGCCGAACGCCTGCGAGCCGCGGGCGTGCCGGTCACGGTGCGTGAATGGCCTGGGGTGCTGCACGACTTCATCAACATGGGCCGCTTCATTCCCGAGGCGGCCCAGGCGCACCAGGCGGTGGCCCTGGCGCTGAAGGAGGCGTTCGACCGCTGAACCGATGGGTCCAGCGGTCCGGCACGGCTCTTGCAGCCACGCCCGGGCATGGACCACCTGCCCATCAGCGCCCGTGCGGCGTTTGTTGACCCTGTGCCGCTGCCGCCCTCGGACGAGCGGGTGGCGGCCGTCTGGCGTGACCGCCTGCGCTTGCTGCTCGACAGCACGGGCGAGGGCATCTATGGCGTCGACACCGATGGGTTGTGCAGTTTCATCAACCCGGCGGCGGCCCGCATGCTGGGCTATGAACCCCATGAGGTGCTGGGGCGCAATATGCATGACCTCACGCACCACACCCACCCGGACGGCGCGCACTACCCGGTCGAGCATTGCCCCATCTTCCATGCCTTCCGGGCCGGGGTGGCCTGCCGCATCGACAGCGACGTGCTGTGGCGCAAGGACGGCTCGGCCCTGCCGGTCGAGTACACCTCCTATCCCATCCTCGATGGTGGCCAGGTGCTGGGCGCCGTGGTCACGTTTGTCGACATCAGTGAACGCCGACGCCAGGAGCAGTTGCTGCGGCAGGCCAATGAAACGCTGGAGCGGCGCGTCACCGAGCGCACCCAGGCCCTGAGCCAGGCCCTCAACCAGCTGCGCGAACTGCAGGCCCACCTGGAGCGTGTGCGCGAAGGCGAGCGCACCCGCATCGCCCGCGAGATCCACGACGAGCTGGGCAGCCTGCTGGTGGGCATGAAGATGGACCTCAGCTGGCTGGAAAAGCGGCTGGACAGTCAACCTGAGCTGCGATGCAAATGCCAGAACATGCGCGGGCTGATCGACAACGCTGTCACCAATGTGGGCCGCATCATCACCGACCTGCGCCCCTCCATCCTGGATCACCAGGGCCTGTGGGCCACGCTGGAGTGGCAGGTGCAGGACTTCATGGACAGCAGCGAGCTGCCCTGCGAGGTCAGCATCGACGTGCCGGCCAGCCTGCCCTCGCCCGACGGCCCCCTGGCCACGGCCGTGTTCCGCATCTTCCAGGAGATGCTCAGCAACGTGGCGCGGCATGCCCAGGCGTCGCGCGTGTGCATCCGCATCCGCGCCACGGCGGGCGAGCTGACGCTGCTGGTGCGCGACAACGGCAAGGGCGCACCGCCCAGCGCCTTCGAATCACACGACGCCTTCGGGGTCATGGGCATGCGTGAGCGCGCGGGCCATTTCGGCGGCTGGGTGCAAATCGACAGCCAGCCCGGCCAGGGCACCCAGGTCATCCTGAGCATGCCCCTGCGCCCCACCAGCCCGTTGGCGTCGCGCCGCCCCACCCTGGGCTACAAGGAGTCTGCGTCATGATCAAGGTCTTGCTGGTCGATGATCACGTCATCGTGCGCCAGGGCTTGCGCCAGGTGCTGGCCGATGTCGAGGGCATTCAGGTGGTGGACGAGTCCCCCGATGGCGCCGACGCCCTGCGCCTCATCCGCGCCTGGATGGATCACGTGGATGGGCCGGGACTGGATGTGGTGATGCTGGACATCGCCCTGCCCGGCCGAGATGGCCTGGACGTGCTCAAACAGATCAAGGCCGAGTACCCCAAGCTGGGCGTGGTCATGCTCAGCACCTATCCCGATCGGCAGTTTGCCGTGCGCTGCCTGAGGGCAGGGGCCCAGGCCTACCTGAACAAAAGCGCTGATCCTGACGACATGGTGGCGGCCATTCGCAAGGTGGCTGCAGGCGGCGCCTACCTCACGCCCACCGTGGCCGAGCTGCTGGCCACCTCCATCAGCGAGGTCGCCGAACGCCCACCGCATGAAGCACTGTCGCAACGCGAGCACCAGGTGTTCCGCCTGCTGGCCGAGGGCCAAAGTGTGGGCCAGATCGCCCCAAGCCTGCACCTGTCGCCCAACACCGTGTCCACTTACCGCGCCCGCATCCTGGAGAAAACCGGCGTGCGCAATGACGTGGAGCTGGCGCTGTACGCGGTCAAGCAGCACGTGCTGGTGGTGTGAGCTGAAGCTTTGTTGCATCCAGTAGCAACTTCCCCTCCCCGGAGGGTAGGGCCTAGCTAGGCGCGGCCCCTAGACTTCGTGCGTTCAAAACACCAACGCAGGAAGACCCATGAGCACACCGCAGCCCTTGAGCGGCATGCTGGCGCACGCATTGTTGGCGCCATGGCTGCAATGGCTGAGCGAGACTCGGCTGTACCAGCTGGAAGCGGTGGGCTCGGGGGCCTCGGATGAGGCGTTTCAAGACGCGCTGAGCGACCTGATGGTCGAGCGCTTTGTGTTGCACGAAGCCCTGTCAGAACCCTTCGTGCTGGAACTGCAGGTGCTGTCGCTGCGGGCGGACCTGCCCCTCAAGGCCCTGCATGGCCGGCCTGTGCGATTGGGCATCACCCTGGCCGACGGCCGGCGCAGCCACCGCAGTGGCTACATCACCAGCGCCAGCGCGCTGGATGCCGATGGCGGCCTGGCCCGCTACCGCCTGTGCGTGCAGCCCTGGCCGGCCCTGCTCAACGCCACCCTGGCCAGCCGGATTTGGCAAGAGCGCTCCATCATTGAGATCGTTGACGACGTCTTCGCCGACCACCAGGCCATCGCCGCCTGGCGCTGGGATGCAGACGTGCCCGCCCATGTGCGTGGTGGCCTGTACGCCCGCTTTGGCGGCCAGCGCCCCTATTGCGTGCAATACCGAGAGACAGACCTGGCCTTCGTGCAGCGCCTGCTGGCCGAAGAAGGCATGGGCTGGCGCGTGGAAGAAGCCCCGGCCGACGACCCCCAGGCTCCCGGTGGCCATACCCTGGTGCTGTTTGCCAGCAGCGCCGCCCAGCCCGAAGACCCCAGCAGCGCCAGCGACCTGGGCGGGCGCGGCATCCGCTACCACCGCAGCAGCAGCCAGGAGGTGCAAGACAGCATCCAGGCCCTGGGCGCGGTGCGCCAGTTGGGCCCCACCAGCACCGTGGTCGTGGGCTGGGACAGCGATGCCCAGCAGGTCATCCACGCCGAGGTGCCCACCCACCACCAATGGGGCGGCCCCGAGGCCCGCAGCCTGCAGCACTGGCTGAGCAGCTACGACCCCCACCACAGCCTGGCCGCCCTGGGCGCCAACCCCCAGGCCTGCGCCACGTGGCTGCAAGAAGCCCGCGAGGCCCGCTACAAAAGCTGGCTGGGGCGCGGCAGCGTGCGCACCCTGCGCGCCGGCACCTGGGCCGAGGTCACGCAATCCACCCTGGAGGGCCCATGGGGCATGGATCTTGGGCTGGATCTGGACATGGATCTGCCCGGGGGTGCCCCCACCGGCAACAGCGACCCCGAAGTCCGGCGCTTTCTGTTCACCCACGTACAGGCCGTGGGCATCAACAACCTGCCCAAAGAGCTGCAAGCGGCGGTGGCCCGGCTGGATGGTCGAGTGGATGGCCAGGGTGGTGATCCGCTGGACGAGGACTGGCCCCTGCTGCCCGCCCTGCCTGCGGCGGCCGACACGGGTACCGACGTGCTTCACCACACGGGCATGGGCATGGGCTTGAACACAGCGGCCAGCCGTCGTCCCCCCAGCGCCGACCTGCAACCCCTGATCGCCCAGGCCCGCACCACCGGCTACGCCTGCGCCTTCCAAGCCCTGCGCCGCAACGTGCCCTGGCGCCCCGTGCTGCTGGACGACACCGGCCTGAGGCCCCGCCCCCGCCCTACCGCCTTGGGCTTCCAAACCGCCATCGTGGTGGGGCCCGACGGGCAACCTTTTGCTCAAGGAGCAGAAGAGCTGCACACCGACGGCCAAGGCCGTGTGAAGGTGCGCTTTCATTGGCAGGCCAACCCCTACGCCCCGCCCCAGCGCGCACAAAGCGACCACAGCTGCTGGCTGCGCGTGGTGCAGGCCCACAGCGGCGCAGGCATGGGCCAGCAGTTCATCCCCCGCATCGGGCAAGAAGTGCTGGTGGGCTTCATCAACCACGACATGGACCTGCCCTACGTGCAGGCCAGCCTGTACAACGGCCAAGGCGATGGCGGTATCCCCCGCACCCCGGGGGGCCAACCTGCCGCCCACGACACCAGCCCGTTCAACAGCTCCACCGACCACCGCCCCAGCGCCCAGGGCAACCGCATCGCCAGCGGCACGGGCGGCCACAGCCCTGCCTGGCACGGTGGCGCCCCGGGGGCAGCCCAGCCGGGCCAAGATGGCCAGGCTAACGCCGCCGCACTCAGCGGCGTCAAGAGCAAAGAGTTTGGTGGCCACGGGGCCAACCAGCTCGTGCTGGACGACACCCCCAGCCAGGGCCGCGTGCACCTGCACAGCAGCCAGCACCAGACCTGGCTGAGCATGGGCCACCTGCTGCACCAGGCCGACAACCACCGAGGCAGCTTCCGGGGCCTGGGGCTGGAGCTGCGCACCGACGCCTGGGGCGGTCTGCGCGCCGTGCGCGGCGTCATGCTCAGCACCTATGGCCTCAGAAACGGCCTGGGCCAAACCGCTGAAGGCGCAGGCGACAACGCCGCCGGCATCGCCCTGGCCAAACAGATGCAGCAACTGGCCAGCACCTTCGGGCAGGCCGCCACCACGCACCAAACGGTGGCCGTGGCCGCCGCCCAAGGCAGCCATGCCAAAGGCCAAAGCACGCTGGACGACACCCTGGCCCCGGCTGCGGCGCTCACCAAGAGCCTCAGCGGCATGGTCAGCACCACCAGCCTGCCCAACGCCACGGCCGACGCGGCCGACAAGAACACGGCCACCGGCCAAGACAAGGTGCCCCACACCGCCGACCCCGACATCGCCATCGTGGGCAAGGCAGGCATCGGCCTGACCGCCGGGCAAGACATCCACCTCAGCAGCGGCGACACCACCACCGTGGCCACGGGTGAAGACACCCACTGGGCCATCGGCGGGCAGGCGCGCATCCACACCGGCCAGGCCATTGGCGTGCTGGCCGGGGCGATTCAGCCGGGCAATGCCCCAGATGGCCAGGCCGCAGGCAAGGGCCTCACGCTGATCGCGGCCAGCGGCCCGGTGGACTTGCAGGCTCAGGCCGGGCCTGCGCAGATCGCGGCCAAGCAGCGGCTGGAGTTGAAGACGGCCAGCGGGGTGATCAACCTCGCAGCGGCCAAGAAGGTGGTGCTGGCCGTCAGCGGTGGCGCCAGCATCGTCATCGAAGGCGGGCAGCTGACCGTACAGTGCCCGGGTACGCTGACCATCAAGGCGGGGAAGAAGTCGATGGTGGGGCCGGGTACCCAGTCGTGGGCCATGCCTCAGATGCCTGGCAGCATCTGCGTCTCGTGCCTGCTGGCCGCGCGTGCCAGCGCCAGCGCGTTTGCCAAGGAATGAACAACATGGCCGAGCACGTTACACGATCGATGTGGACCTCCTGGCTTGAAAATCAGTGGGGTACAGGCCATCATGCGTGGGCCGTCGTGGATGCTGCAGCCGTGTTGGCGTCAACAACCCGGCAGTTACTGGATCGGTGCAGTCCATGTGTCAATTTGCTGACCCACCGCACCACCGATGAAGACGCGCTGGCCGTGGCGCCGCGATTGATCCAGCTCGGCCCTTCGCACTGCCCTGTTGTCATTGAGCGCTTGTGGCTGAATCAGCCAGCTGACGAGCCTGCCATGTTTTTTGTGTCTTCCAGCCTGGACGCGCAGGCTTTGGAGGCGTCCCTGCGCCGGTGTGTTCGGGCAGCGTTGCCCGACGGCGATGTGATGCTGTTTCGGTGGTGGGATGCACGCATTTGGTGGGCGCTTCAGCAGTTGACTGAACACCAGCACCCAGATGTAAAGCCGCTTCTCGGCCATTTCACGTCCAGTCTCTTTCTCGCGCGCGATGGAGAAGCCTGTGTCGTTGCTCACACGCCCCTGTGCTTCAACCCTGAGGCTGAGTCCATCGATCTCAAGTTGAACCAGCCCACTTGCGATCGCTTGCTGGACCTAGGGGAAGCAGACGCCGTGCTGGGCATTTGTCGAGAAGAGTATCCAGGGGCTTTGGAGGCTGTGTTGCCCGAGCGGCGCCATGCACTGGCCTGCGGTCAGATCGATTGGGCGATGGACGCTGGCTTCAGCGCGCCTCACGATCATGCCTTGGCCTTGCGCATCGCCGCTGAGTTGGGCCATGACTGGCATCAACAACCGGAGTGGCTGGGGGTCGTTGATCGGGCCCGATCGCAGGGTCAAACCTTGCTGGCCGCCATCGGGGCGATGTGATGCGGTGTGCTCTGACGATGCTGCTGGCCGGCTTCGCTGCCTTGCTGCTGTCCTCGTGTCAGCAGGCGCAGCAGAGAACGATGCTGGGCATCACGGGCTACAACTACACCAATCGCTATATCGATGGGTTCAGCGTAAATGGTCAAGGCGGCACAAACATCAGAGCTCTTACGATTGGTTCGGGGGAGGCCTGCTGCATTGTTCTTCGAGTGGATCAGGAGTTGCCCGTGAAGGTATTTGTGGAGTGGACTTATGGGGTGGAAGGAGATCTTCGAACGGGAAAGATCTTCCGTCAGTCTGAAAATCACCAAATGGAAGTCGATTTGGTAGGGCCCATCCCCAAAGATCCCACCATTTTCGTGGTGCATTTTTACCCTGACAACACCGTGCAGGTGGAAGTCGCTGCTGACTATCCTAAGTCGCGCATCTTGAGAACAAACCCAATAACTGCAGACCCGACATGATCAAAAAACTACTGACCTTGCTGCTGATGGCGGGTGTGCTCACGGGCTGCCAGGCTGAGCAAAAGAAAATGCTGGGCATCACGGGCTACAACTACACCAATCGCTATATCGATGGGTTCAGCGTGAATGGTCAAGGCGGCAGCAACGTGCTAATCAGTGAAGACAACACAGGCGGCGGAAAAACAACCTGCTGCATCGTTCTTCGACCGGATCAGGAGTTGCCCGTGAAGGTATCTGTGGAGTGGACTTATGGGGTAGAAGGAGATCTTCGAACGGGAAAGATCTTCCGTCAGTCTGAAACTCACCAAATGGAAGTCGATTTGGTGGGGCCCATCCCCAAAGATCCAACCATTTTCGTGGTGCACTTCTACCCTGATAACACCGTCCAGGTGGAAGTCGCCGCTGACTACCCCAAGCCGCGACTGAAACGGTCTGCCTTGCAGCAGGGGGCCAAACCATGAGTACTCCAAGCACCACTGTCTTGGCGCACTTTCCACAGGCTCCAACAGGACCAGGGCCTGTTCCCAAGGCACAAACGAGCGCGCTTGAGTCCATCAAGGCAGATGCCCAGCGAGCAAGCAGCCGCCAAGCAGTGCGCCCCGCCAGCCATCCAACGCCTAGGGCCAACTGCCAGCAATCGCTCTGGTTGACGTTTTACTTTGATGGCACAGGCAACAACGAAAAGATTGATCGGCCTACCCATGAACACAGCAACGTGGCTCGTTTGTATCGGGCTATGCCGACGGACAACCCGGACGCTGGACTGTTGACGTTCTACATCCCTGGCATCGGTACCCCTTTCCGAGAAATCGGTGATGAAGGTGGCGACTGGAAAGCCGCTGTGGCCTGGGGCGGACAAGCCCGGCTGGATTGGGCCTGGGCCCGGCTGGAAGAGCAGATCGCGAAAGCCGCTGCGCGGGCCAGCAACCCGGTCAACAAGATCTGCATGATCAATGTGGCGGTGTTTGGCTTCTCGCGTGGGGCGGCCCTGGCTCGCGCCTTTGCCGTCAAGCTTCAGGCCGCGTGTCAACGGCAAGGCCAGGGCTGGGTGTTCACCAAGGGGCAGTATCCCATTCGGCTCTACTTCATGGGCTTGTTCGATACCGTGGCGTCGGTCGGCATTCCCACTGCAGCGCGCAAGTATCAGCGTGAAGCTTCGGTGGCGGGGCACGTTCTCGGAAAGATTCCAGGTTTGGGGCCGGTGCTCAAACCCCTGCCTGTGTTGATCGCTTCCGAGGCTGATGGTCACGCAGCGTGGGCCTCTGATCTTCGCATTCCCGCCATGGCTGAGCGGTGCATCCACCACGTGGCCGCCCACGAGATCCGAAACTCCTTTCCCCTGGATACGGTCTTGCAAGACGGGCGCTACACATCGAACGTGGTGGAAGTGGTGTATCCCGGCGTGCACTCCAATGTTGGGGGGGGTTACCGTCCGGGTGAAGGGGGGCGACTGGCCAACCCGTTTGGCATGCTCAGCGCGATACCGTTGCAAGCCATGTATGACGAGGCATATCGGGCTGGTGTGCCTCTTCGCCCGATTGCCACTTTGCAGCAATCAAACAATCCATCTGACTTGGCGGTTTACCTTGATTTTTTTCCTGCGGCACAAGCAGACAAAAACACACGCAACACCCTCATTCGCCGCTTCAACCACTACATGAAAGCCGTGCGTCAGGGCCCGGCCCCCATTGGCACGATGGTGTCTGCGCACATGAAGTTGTACTTCCGCTGGCGCATCATGGACATCGGGCGCAAGCGTCAAGCCGCTGAGGCTGGTCGACAAGACATGACTGCGCAGCGGCTGTCGGTGATGGAGGCGCAGTGGGGGCGAGAGCGGGCTGTCAAGCAGGCCCGGCTGGATGCGGTGTCCAGCGAGGCCTCTTCGTTGGAGATCAAGGCGTCGTTTCTGTTCAACGCTGCGGCCAACACACTGGACAGCCAGCAGCGTGACGCCTATTTGACCGAGGCGCGTCAATGCCGCCATCGGGCAGCACAACTTCGTGAACAAGAGGTGATGGCGCGTGCGACGGTCAACACCATGCCCTCGTCGGATGGCAGCCTGCTGAAAGACATGCGTGCCTATGACCAGCAGTTCATGGACGACAGCCAGAGGGTGCTGTCGCAAGACAAGCGCACGCTCATAGGCTTTGATTTGTTGCTCAGAGAGGCGTGGGACGAACCTGCGCTCAACGACCCGGACATCATTGCTTTCTTTGACGACTACGTGATTGATTCCCTCGCTGGCTTTGCCACCGACCGCACCCGAGCCACTGAGCCGCGTGTGCTGTACCAGGGGGGCGATGTGCGCGTGAAGTACGCCCTGCTGTCGGGGGGGTATGAGGAGCCCGCCCGAAACGTCGCCTGATAAGGCGAAGGTGGCGCGCGTGTAGTGCCACCCCTACAAACAAATCACCCGATCCGTGATGGCGCCCAACGGCGCGGATTCCTACAGTGAACCCATCGCTGTCCTGCACCCACCGGTGCGCACCAGGAGTCCCGCATGTCAAGCTACTTCGATCCCTTCGACGCCGACCGCCCCCTGCGCATGCGCTGCGCTTGTGGGCAAGACCACAGCCCGGAAGAGCACAACGCTGCCCTGGCGCGTGAGCAGGCGGTGCAGGAGCTGCAGCGCCGCAGCGAGACCGAAGACTTCCAGACCTACGCCCGCGAGTTCATCCAGGCCAGCATGATGAAGGCCCTGTTCCCGCAGGACGACCAGCGTCGTCGCTTCCTGCGCGCGGTGGGCAAGGGCACGGCCATGGCGGCCATCTCCAGCGTGATGCCGCTGACGGCCCTGGAGGCCATGGCGCAAGAGGCCGCCCCGCTGGAGAAGAAGGATCTGAAGATCGGCTTCATCCCCATCACCTGCGCCACGCCGCTGATCATGGCCCACCCTTTGGGCTTCTACCGCAAGCAGGGCCTGAACGTCAGTGTCATCAAGACGGCGGGTTGGGCGCTGATCCGCGACAAGATGATCAACAAGGAGTACGACGCCACGCACTTCCTGTCGCCGATGCCTTTGGCCATCAGCATGGGCCTGGGTTCCAACCCCAAGCCCATGAATGTGGCGACCATCCAGAACACCAACGGCCAGGCCATCACCCTGCACGTCAAGCACAAGGACAAGCGCGATCCGAAGCAATGGAAGGGCTTCAAGTTTGCGGTGCCGTTCGAGTACTCGATGCACAACTTCCTGCTTCGTTACTACGTGGCCGAAGCGGGTCTGGATCCGGACCGCGACATCCAGATCCGCGTGGTGCCGCCGCCCGAGATGGTGGCCAACCTGCGCGCCGGCAACATCGATGGCTACCTGGGCCCCGATCCCTTCAATCAGCGGGCAGTGTTTGAAGAAATCGGCTTCATCCACATCCTCACCAAAGAGCTGTGGGATGGTCACCCCTGCTGCGCTTTCGGCACCAGCAGCGAGTTCATCCAGCAAAACCCCAACACCTTCGCAGCGCTGTTCCGCGCTGTGTTGACGGCGGCCGCCATGGCGCGCCAGCCCAAGAACCGCGAGCTCATCGCCAAGGTGATCTCGCCCACGCAGTACCTCAATCAGCCGGAAGCGGTGGTTCGCCAGGTGCTGACCGGTCGCTACGCCGACGGTCTGGGCAATGTGCTGAATGTGCCCGACCGGGCGGATTTCAACCCGATCCCCTGGCAGTCGATGGCGGTGTGGATGCTCACGCAGATGAAGCGCTGGGGCTATGTGAAGGGCGACGTGAACTACAAGCAGATCGCAGAACAGGTGTTCTTGCTGACCGATGCCAAGAAGCACATGAAGGCCCTGGGCGAGACCGCGCCCGAGGGGGCTTACCCCAGCTTCAAGGTGATGGGCAAGACCTTCGATCCGTCCAAGCCCGACGCCTACGTCAACAGCTTCGCCATCAAGCGCACCTGAGGTCATCATGAGCATCACCACTCCCTGGTGGCGCAGCGAGCGCACCAAGGCGGCGATCCTGTCGCTGCTCATCCTCGGTGTCATCCTGGCCGTCTGGCACCTGGCCACGCTGCCCAAAGCATCGGTGGCCGCCAACCTGACGCCCGAGCAGATCGAGTATCTGCAACTGATGGGCAAGGACCCTTCAGCCGAAGGGGGCGGCGGTGGCTCAGGCTTCCCCACCCTGGCCCAGATGGGCTCGGTGGTGTGGGGTCACCTCACCGACCCGTTTTATGACAACGGGCCGAACGACAAGGGCATCGGCATCCAGCTGGCCTATTCATTGGGCCGGGTGGCGCTGGGCTACCTGATCGCCATGGCCGTGGCCATCCCGCTGGGCTTCGTCATCGGCATGTCGCCCTTGATCTACCGGGCCCTCGACCCGTTCATCCAGGTGCTCAAACCCATCTCGCCCCTGGCGTGGATGCCCCTGGCCCTCTACACCATCAAGGACTCGACCACCTCGGGCATCTTCGTGATCTTCATCTGCTCGGTCTGGCCCATGCTGATCAACACCGCCTTTGGGGTAGCCAGTGTGCGCAGGGATTGGCTGAACGTGGCCCGCACGCTGGAGGTGTCTCGCTGGCGCACGGCCTTTGAAGTGATCTTGCCGGCCGCAGCCCCCACCATCCTGACGGGCATGCGCATCAGCATGGGCATCGCCTGGCTGGTCATCGTGGCTGCCGAGATGCTGGTGGGTGGCACGGGCATCGGCTACTTCGTGTGGAACGAGTGGAACAACCTCTCGCTGCCCAATGTGATCTTCGCGATCCTGATGATCGGTCTGGTCGGCATGCTGCTGGACCTGAGCTTTGGCCGACTGCAAAAGGCGGTGACCTATGTTGACTGACGCCCCCCGTCCCTACCTGCAGGTGCAGGACCTGGGCAAGACCTACCCCGGCGCTACCGAGCCCGTGTTCGACAGCGTCAACTTCCAGATCCAGCGCGGTGAGTTCGTCTGCATCATCGGCCACTCGGGTTGCGGCAAGACGACCATCCTCAACACGCTGGCGGGCCTGGAGCAATCGTCGCAAGGCCATGTGTTCATGGATGGCCGCGAGGTGTCGGCCCCGGGCCTGGAGCGCGGGGTGGTCTTCCAGGGCCATGCGCTGATGCCCTGGCTCACGGTGCGGCAGAACATCGCGTTTGCCGTGCGCTCGAAGTGGCCGGACAAGAGCAAGGCCGAGCTCAACGCCCACGTCGAGAAGTACGTGCAGCTCGTGGGCTTGAGCCACGCCATCGACAAGAAGCCCTCACAGCTGTCGGGCGGCATGAAACAGCGCGTGGGCATCGCGCGGGCCTTTGCCATCGAGCCCAAGATGCTGCTGCTGGACGAGCCGTTCGGCGCGCTGGATGCGCTGACGCGAGGCACCATCCAGGATGAGCTGCTGCGCATCTGCGCCGAGACGCAGCAGACGGTGTTCATGATCACCCACGATGTGGACGAAGCCATCCTGCTGGCTGACAAGATCCTGCTGATGAGCAATGGCCCCCAGGCCCGTGTGGCCGAGATCGTGGTCAACACCCTGCCGCGTGACCGCACCCGCGCCGGGCTGCATCACGACCCACAGTTCTATCCCTTGCGCAACCACCTGGTGGACTTTCTGGTGGCGCGCTCGAAAGAGCTCAGCCATGGCCGTGCGCCCGCGCACCCGCCCGAAGTGCGACCCGGTCTGCAAGCCGGGGTGGCCCCGAAGGTGGTCTCGGATGCGGCCGCCGCCTGAGCGGTGCCGGACGTCAAGCCCACTGCTGATTGCGCAAGAGCCCTGTCATGAGCAACACCCTGGATTGCCCACTGCCCATGCCCGCCGCCATGTCCGTGCCGAGCATGGTCGAACCCGTCACCGCGAGACCCATCACCGTGAGCCGCCCTCCCTTGCCCCCGTTCACCGAAGAAACCGCGCGTTTGAAGGTGCAGATGGCCGAAGACGCCTGGAACAGCAAAGACCCGGAGCGCTGTGCCGCCGCCTACACCGAGGACTCGTGGTGGCGCAACCGCAGCGAGTTCTTCACCGGGCGCGAAGCCATCAAGGCCTTCCTGACGCGCAAGTGGGCCAAGGAGCATGAGTACCGGCTGAAAAAGCGCCTGTTCGCCTTTCATGGCAACCGCATCTCGGTGTGCTTTGAGTACGAGTACCACGACGACACTGGCCAGTGGTGGCGGGCGTATGGCAACGAGAACTGGACCTTTGACGAGCGCGGCCTGATGGCCCGCCGCGAGGCCTCGATCAACGACGTGCCGATTGCGGAATCGGACCGTCAATTCAAGTGAGTTTTTTGAAGGAGCGCAACCATGAACCGTGAAGACGTGACCGACCTGATCATCGAAGCCAAGGTCAAGAAGGGCATCAAGTGGGCCGACGTGGCCGCCAAGGTGGGTCTGAGCAAAGAGTGGGTGACGGCCGCCTGCCTGGGTCAGATGACCTTGACGCCCGAGCAAGCTGCCATCGTGGGCGACATCTTCGACCTGCCCGCCGAGGCCCGCCTGTGGCTGCAGGAAGTGCCCTACAAAGGCTCGCTGCCCACCAGCGTGCCCACCGACCCGCTGATCTATCGCTTCTACGAACTGGTCAGCGTTTACGGCACCACCTTCAAGGCCCTGATCCATGAAGAGTTTGGCGACGGCATCATGAGCGCCATCGACTTCAAGATGGACCTGCAGCGCGAGCCCAATCCCGCTGGCGACCGCGTGAGCATCGTCATGTCGGGCAAGTTCCTGCCTTACAAGACCTACTGATCAGGCGCACTGATCGCTGTCATCTGGCGTTCATGGTTCTGTCAGGCACCGCTCATGGTGCCTTCAGGGCCGTGTCACCGGGCTCAGCGCGCCTGTGCGGGCGGCACCTGTCCGGCTGGCCACAGGGCCCACAGGGCCAGCGGCTGCTTGGTGCGCCCCGCCGAGGCCAGGGCCTCGTCGCCCCAGCCCCAGAAAAAGTCGGCCCGCACTGCGCCCAGGATGGCGCCGCCCACATCTTGCGCCATCACCAGCCGCCGCAGTGGGCGGGCCGCGTTGCCGTTGGCCGACCAGGCCTGAGGGTGGGTGCTGTCCAGCCACACCGGGGTGCCCAGGGGGATGCTGTCGCGGTCCACGGCGATCGACCGCAGGGGGGTCAGCGGGATGCCTTGGGCGCCCGCAGGGCCAAGCTCGGGATCGCGCAGCACCTCTTCGCGGAAGTACACCATGCGCGGGTTGGCACGCATCATCTCGGCCACCCGCGACGGGTTCTGGTCCGCCCACTGGCGGATGGCGGGCCAGGAGGCCTGATCCAGCGTGAAGGCGCCCTGATCCACCAACCAGCGCGCCACCGACACATAGGGTTGGTCGTTGTGGCCGGCGAAGGCCAAGCGCACCGTGCGGGGCTGCCCCTGCGCATCGAGCTCGTCTTGCAGCCTGACGCGGCCTGAGCCCTGCACCTGGATCAGCAACACATCCAGCGGGTCGGCCAGGTACAGCAGCTCGCGCCCCTGCACGGTGGCGCGGGCTTGCGGCAGGGTCTCGATTTCGGCCCGGGTGTAATGAGGTCGGCGGCTGCTCAGATCGGTAGGCGCGCCGTACAGCGGGTGCACGTAACGTCCGGTGGGCCGACGACGGCCCTCCAGCAGGGGTTCAAAGTACCCGGTCAGCAGCCCGGTGCCCGGGGTGGCGGTGTCCAGCGCGCTGACACGCCAGGGCGACATCTGACTCTGCAGCCATTGGCGCACGAACACATCACCCACCTGTCGCCCCCAGGCGGGCCCCAGGCGACGCACTTCCAGGCACAAGGCCGTCCAGTCGGTGTGCATGGGGCGGGCACAGCCCCGGTACAGCGCGGGCCACCACTCGCTCACCGTGTCGTCCGTCCAACCGGGCAGGTCTTGCCAGGTGGCGGGGCTCCAGCGCGATTTGGGGCGCGTCACGCTGCCGTCGGGCACAGGGGCTGGCGCGGCAGAGGGTGTGGGGGCAGGGGCTGGCTTCGTCGGGGCACGAGGCCATTGCGGTGCCGGCAATGGGGGCATCAGGCTGCCGCACCCAGCCAGGCTTCCTACAATCAGGCCCCAGGCCATCCAGCGGGCCCAGGGCCGCGCCGGTTTTTTGAACACACCGTGAAACATCATGTGGTTGATTGTGCTTGAAGCCATGGCCGCGCTGGGCGTGCTGCTGCTCCTCGTCTGGTGGACGATGTTCTCAGGGCGGCGCCGGGGCGAACCCCTGGTGGATGAGGAGCACCCTCCTCAAGACCGCCTTCCTTCGTCTCCACCGGGTGCCGAGGGCGGTTCCTCCGCATCGGCGGCGCTGGCAGAGCCTTCAGAGGCCGGTGCGGCCAACGGGGCCGACCGGGGCGGCAAGACGAAGCTCAAGGGTTGACGCCGCACCCGGGTCCAGATGGCGACCCGCAGCCGGCTCCGGTCTTTGACCTTCACGCCGCGCGAGCGCACGGCCACGCGCAGGGCCAGCACGAAACTCACGCCCACATTCAGCGCCCCCGTCAGCGGCAGGGCCACGACGCACCACCAGAAGGCAGGTTCGCGCAGCACCTCCCAGCCCAGGGCGCCCAGGGTGGCGGCCACCTGGCCGGTGGACAGCGTCACGTGGCGCACGTCCAGCGGCAGGGCCAGGAAGCCCGCCACCACGGGCACCAGCCCCAGCATCAGGCCCAGAGAGATGTTGGCCGCCAATCCGGAGATGTTCTGTCGCCACCACCGCGCCCATTTGGCCGTGCGTGCCACGCCCAGCCAGGCGCGGATGCGCGGGTTCCATTGCATGGCGCTGTCCAGCCGGTGCAGCACAAAGGCGTTCTCGGCCCAGCCTGCGATCATGCTGGACGTGAACAGCAGCACCCCTGTGAAGGCCGCAAAGAACAGGGTGGGGCCCAGCAAGGTCAGGTTCTTCAGCACATAGCGGGCCGTGTCGGCGTCCACCACCGGGGCGCCCGCCCACCACCACCCCAGCAGCTGCACGCCCAGCACCAGCGGTGCCACCGCCGCCATGTTGCCCACGATGCCCGCCATCTGCGAGCGGATGAGGTTGGCCACCTCGTCCACAAAGCCTTCCACCGCCCGGTCTTCCTGCACATCGGCCAATTTGGCGGCCATCGCCGGGGCCGTCATGGCCGGCTGTTTGGTGGCCACGGTGAAGTGCAGCAACTGGATCAGCACAAAGCTGCTGGCGTAGTTGAGACCGGCCGCCATGCCCAGCCAGAACGGTGAGGCGGCCCAACCGCCAATCCAGAACTTCAGCAAGGTGGTGAGCGACATCACAGCTCCGCCGCCCAGGGCGCGCCGCAGCATGGTGAAGTAGTCGCTGCGGTCTCGGGTGATGTAGTGCTCACCCGTTTCAGCGCTGCGTTCGGCCACCTTGCGTGCCAGCTGCGAGGTGTGTTGGCGGAACAGGGCCCGCACGCTGCGTCGGCTGGCGCCCACCGCCACCAACTCGATCATCAGATGACGGATGGCGGGGCCCGGTCGCGGGGCCAGCACCACATCCAGCAGCATTTCGATGCGGCGACAGCGTTCGCAGAGCTGGTCGATCTGAAAAACCAGGTCGACCGAGATGCCGTGCTCTTCCAGGTGGCCATGCAGGCCGCGCGCGCCCTCGGCGCAGCGGTCCAGCAGCAGGCGCAGGTACTGGGCCTCTTGCAGCATCGGAGCGGGCCAGCGACCGGCCTCGCCACCGGCCTCCAGGTGGGCCAGCGCCATCTCATGCACCCGCTCGGTCACATGGCCGAGTTGGCGAAAGGCCTGGCGCACGCTTTCGTCGTGTGAGCGTCGCTCGGCGGCCAGCACTTCCACCTCGAAGTCGGCATCCAGTCGCACGCCCATGCGCGAACGAAACTGCGTGGAAAAGCCCGCAGCCCGCACTTGCGTGGCCAAGTAGAACATGGCGTCAAAGAAGGGGCTACGCCAGGTCAGCGAGCGGTGGGCGCGATCATGCCCGGCGCCCTGTGCATAGGCCTGAACGATCACCTCCGTCCACAACTCGCCCAGGCTGACCAGGGTGGCGTCGTCCAGGGCTTGCAGCCAGGCCAGGTCATCCGCACCATCAAACAGCAGGTGGAAGAGTTGCCCCAGGTCGTGGGTCTCTGGGCTCAGGGGCAGCACGCGGCGGCGCAGCCGTTCGCCCAGTTCATTGAGGAAGGACGTACGCGGCGAAAAGCCATAGTCGGCCAGCAAGGCCGCCACGTCCACATCGCGCCAGAACTGGGCCAGCAAGCCCACCACCTTGGCGCGACGTTCTGGTTGGGCCTGCAGTTGACGCAGCACCAGCTGGGTGCCGGACAAGGGCTCGCCACGGCGTATCCAGTCGATCAGCCGGATGAGCCACACGTGGCGCTCGACGGCGCAGTCGCAACGTTCGGCCTCGTCCAGGAAGGCTTCCAGCGCGAAGCCATTGCCCGGCCGGGGCCACCAGGCCTGACGGGTCAGTGGGCTCCACAGGCGCGAGGTGATCCCCATGCTCAATGCAGGGCCTGGGCGTGCCCGAGCACGAAGGCCGGGATGGGCGCCTCAAACGCTTGGGCGTCTTCAGTCATGCAGAAGTAACAACCCTCCATCACGCCATGGGGGGTGTCCAACTGTGTCCAGCTCGTGTACTCGAATCGCTCACCGGGCCGAAGGAATGGCTGCTGGCCGACCACGCCCAGTCCACGTACCTCTTGCACCTTGCCGGTGGCGTTGGTGATGATCCATTGACGCCCGATCAGCTGCGCCGCCACATCACCGCTGTTGACGATGGTGACCGTGTAGGCGAACGCATACTCATCGGCCGCAGGATTGCTCTGTTCATCCAGGTAGCGAGGCTGCACCGAGCAGCTGAATTGGGCTTGGCTCATGCGGTGCATTCTAGGCATTTGCGCTGGATGGCGCAGCCGCCATATCCCGCCGTTTCATGGGGATGTCATGAGCCCTCGGCACACTGTGGTGCTTCAGTCACCTGTGCCGAGCTTCAGGCGCAGCACGCAAGGCACATGGAGTCGTGTCATGGATCGTCGTCGTTTCTTGTCTGCTGCGGGCGTGGCCACCGGCGGTTTGTTGATCACCTGGCATGCCCAGGCGGTCGAATGGTTGAGCCTGGGACGTGAACCGCTGGACACCACCGGCTTGCGCCACGATGCGCCCCGTGTGTTCGATCTGTCGGTGGCCTCGGGTGACCCCAGCGCCACCGGCGTGATGCTGTGGACGCACATCCGCGCCGAGGCCGTGCGTCCGGGGCAGGCGCTCTTCCTGCAGGTGGCGCTGGATGCGGGTTTTCAGACCCTGCTGCTGCAGGCCCGGATCGAGCCCCACCAGATCAACGCCGAGCGGGACCACACCATCAAGGTCGACCTCAATGGCCAGTTGCCGGAAACCCAGTCGGGCGGCCCGTACTTCTATCGCTTCATCTATGACGGCACCGTCAGCCGCACCGGGCGCTGCCGCACGCTGCCGCAAGATGGCAACGCCTTGCGCAGCCTCAAGCTGGGCTTGTTGACCTGTCAGGACTATACCAACGGCTACTACGGTGCCCTGGGCCACCTGGCGGCCGACGACAGCATCGACTACGTGCTGCACCTGGGCGACTTCATCTATGAAACGGCCGGTGACCCGCGCTTTCAGAGTTTGCCCTTCGAGGACCGCACCATGGTCCTGCCCTCTGGTGGCACCGTGGCGCTGGATCTGGAAGACTACCGGTTCATCTACCGCCGCTATCGCAGCGACCCCCTGCTGCAGCAGGCCATGGAGCGCCACACCTTCATCTGTGTGCCCGACGACCATGAAACCGCCAACGACTGCTATTGGGACTACGCCCGCGACACGCTCGGCGCCCCCGATCACCCCTACACCACCGACCCACAGTACGGCAACAGCCCGGCCTTGCTGAGGCAGTTGCGCCTGGATTCTCAGCGTGCGTGGTCGGAGTACGTGCCGGCGCGCGTCAACTTCAACCCGATCGCCTCGCACCCGCATGAGGCCCTCACGCAGTACCGGCGGTTTCAGTTCGGTCGCTTCCTGGACCTGTTCATGATCGACAGCCGCAGCTACCGCAGTGCGCACGCCTGCGGCGAAGGCGATGTGTTCCAGCGCTATGTGCCCCTGGGCTGTACCAAGTACAACGCTCCGACGCAGACCATGCTGGGTGATCGTCAGCGCGATTGGCTCATCGAGGGTCTGACGCAATCGCGCGCGGCCTGGAAGCTGATGGGCAACCAGACCTTCTTCAGCCGCCTGTCCATCACCTTCCTGGGCAAGCAGATCACGCCGCTGAACATCGATGCCTGGGATGGTTTCGTGGCCGAGCGCCGGGCGCTGACCAGCGCACTGCGCGAGGCGCAGGTCAAAGACTTTGTGGTGGCCACGGGCGACCTGCACACCTACATGAGCAGCCACATCAAGCACGACTTTGGCAACAGCAACCCCCTGGCCGTGGACAACTTCGTGGGCGTGGAGTTCATGACGCCCTCCGTCACGTCGGCCAACCTGGGTGAGATGCTGGGTGCGCAACTGGATGCGACACAACGCGCCATCCTGCTGCAGGGGCTGGCGCCCGCGGCTGTTCGGGTCAACAACCCGCACATCCAGTACTTTGACAGCAGCCGCTACGGTTACTCGACACTGGAGTTCACGGACCGCCATGCCGAATGGGTGGCCTACACCGTCGACAAGAACGACCCCGATCCGCGCACCGCACGCCGTTGTGTGGCTCGTCAGCGCAAATCGCGCTACCTGCCCTGGATCGTGCCCAAGAGCACCCAGGGTTATTGAGCCCCGTCGGGCATCGGGAACCCGCCTGCCCCCTGCCGGTGGAGGCGGGTTTTCCTACAATGAGGGCTTGGCCGCTTTGCCGGCGCTTTTCACGCCCCACCATGTCCCGCACCTTCCGCATCGCCCCCAGCATCCTCTCGGCCGACTTTGCCCGCCTGGGCGAGGAGGTGCGCCACGTGATCGACGCCGGTGCGGACTGGATCCACTTCGACGTGATGGACAACCACTACGTGCCCAACCTCACGTTCGGGCCCATGGTGTGCCAGGCGCTGCGCAAGCATGCGGTCAAAGCTGATGGCACCCAGGTGCCCATCGACGTGCACCTGATGGTGCAGCCGGTCGATGCCCTGGCCACGGCCTTTGCCAAGTCGGGCGCCGACATCGTCACCTTCCACCCGGATGCATCCACCCATGTGGACCGCACCCTGCAGCTGATCAAGGCCGAAGGCATCCAGGCCGGCCTCGTGTTCAACCCCGCTTCGCCGGTGGACGTGCTGGAGTGGGTGATCGACAAGGTCGATGTGGTGCTGCTCATGAGCGTGAACCCTGGCTTCGGTGGGCAGAGCTTCATCGACAGCACGCTGCGCAAGGCCGAGAAGGTGCGCAAGATCATCGATGCCTCGGGACGCGACATCCGCCTGGAGGTGGACGGTGGCATCAAGGTCGACAACATCCGCCGGGTGGCCGATGCAGGCGCCGACACCTTCGTGGCTGGCTCCGCCATCTTCGGCCAGCCCGATTACAAGGCCGTCATCGACGCCATGCGGGCTCAACTGGCGGATTGACGCGGCGCTGAGCGCTGAGGGCGCCCTGGGTTCTCAGCGCGATCATCAGGCCGTGGCCCGCAGCAGGGCCAGTTGGGCGCGCAGATGCTCGTTCTCGGCGGTCAGCTCGGCCACTCGTTGGCGCAGGGCCTGCAGCTCGTCGGTGGGGCCCAGGGCGGCTGAGGTGGGCTCGTCGGCCGTGACGGCCTCCACCGGCGGTTTGGCTTTGCGTTTGACCTCGCGCACCCGCTTGGCCGCCTGCTTCAACTCGTCCTTGCCCGCGATGGCGGCCGCTTTTTGCTCCTCGGCGGGCAGGCTGGCCACGGCGGCCGCCGCGTTGATGCTGATCGTGCCTTGTTTGACGGCGTCCACCAGTTCAGGCACCGCCTGAGTCTGGATCTTCTCAATCAGCACCACCTGGTTGGCGCTCAAGCGCGCCGCACGCGCGATGTCGGCGCGGCTCTTCAGCGGGGTGGTGGTGATGGCCATGCTCTCGACCGCAGGCGCTGCCTCTGCCGCCGACGCGTGGGCTGGATCCGGGCTGCTGGACGCCGCCGCAGCAGCCTGACGCTGAGCCAGGATTTCGCGCTTGCGCAGGGCCAGCACACCACGCTGGAAGTCCGACACACTGCGCCGCCCCAGGTGCTGATCGATCATCCACAGGTGCACATCGTCCATGGTCTTGAAGTGCGGATGCTGCACCGTCTGGAACGGGATGCCGTGCTTCTGGCAGATGCCATAGCGGTTGTGCCCATCGATCAGCAGATTACCCCACAGCACCAGCGCATCACGGCAGCCTTCGGCCAGCAGGCTGCGCTCCAGCGCCTCGTGCTCTTCTGGGGTGAGTGGGTCGATGTAGGCCTTGAGTTCTTCGCTGACGGTGATGCTCATCGCACGACCCCCGTGCTGCTCATGCGCGCTAACACCTCTGCACTCACAAACCCATCCGCCGGCAGGCCTTGCGTGCGCTGCCAGGCCCGCAAGGCGCGTCGCGTGGCGGGGCCAGCCACGCCATCGGGCTCACCGGCCAGGAAGCCCAGGCGGTTGAGCGTGGTTTGCACCGTGATGATGTCCTGTCGGGTCAGCAACTGTTGGTGGCGTGGCCAGGCGGTCAGCACGCCGGGGCCGCCCTCCATCTGTCGGGCCAGCAGGCACACGGCCAGCGCGTAGCTGTTGGCCATGTTGTAGCGCAGCACGGCGCGGAAGTTGTCGCCCACCATGAAGGCCGGGCCTTGCAGTCCGGCGGGCAGCAAGATGCTGGCGGCCTGCAGGGCGGGCATGGGGCTGGCGGGGTCGATGGGGCGCACGCCCGCCTCGGCCCAGGCGCCACTGGGGCGGCGGATGTCGGACTCGGCCAGGGCCGGGTCAAAGCCGGGCGGCAGCGCCACCTCGGTCAGGCAAGGCTCCTCGGCCCGCCAGCCCGACTGACGCAGGTAGTGGGCCGTCGACGCCAGGGCATCGGGCACGCTGCTCCACAGGTCGCGGCGTCCGTCGCCATCACCATCGACCGCGTGGGCCAGGTAGGTGCTGGGCATGAACTGGGTCTGCCCCATGGCGCCCGCCCACGAGCCCACCAGTTGCTCGGCCGACACCTCGCCTTGCTCCACCAGTCTCAGCGCCGCCAACAACTCGCCCCGGGCCCAGGCTTCGCGGCGCCCCTCGTAGGCCAGGGTGGCCAAGGCATCCATCACACGCATCGAGCCGAGGTGGCTCCCGTAGCTGGTCTCCATGCCCCAGATGGCCACGAGGATGGCGTCAGGCACCCGGGCGGCATCGCTGCCGAACACGCCGGCGGTCTGCAGCTCGGTCAATCGGCTGCGCCCCATGCGGACGCGTTGCGCGGACACGGCCGTGTCCAGGTAAGCCCACACCGGACGCACGTACTCGCTCTGGTTGCGATCGTTCTGAATGATGCGACTCTGCAGCCGTACCGGATCCAGCGTGCTGCGGAGTGTGGCCTCGCTGATGCCCTGGGCTTGAGCGTCTGCCCTGAAGGCCTGCACCCAGCGCTGAAAGCCTTCGTCAGACAAGGTTCGGGTCGCGCGCGTCAGTGCGGGGGTGTCTACCAGGGCGGGGGTGGCGGCCGTTGGCGCGGGGGGCGGTTCAGGCGTTGTCAGCGGCGCTTGAGAGGCGCAACCAGCCAGCACCAAGGCGGCCAGCCACGGCAGGCTGCGGCCAGGCAGCCGCGCAAGAACACCAGGGATACGGACAGAGCAGATCGTCATGTAAAGGGGCGATGTCAGACACCGGGCTCAAGGCCCGGGTGTCTAGCATGCCACGAGTGCCGCCCCCCTTAGGCGACAGCCCGCCTGATCAGGGCATCACCTTGATCTGCCGAACGATGTCCAGCGTGAAGGCTTGTTGCCAGGGGGTATCTGCTTTCAGCAGCCCTTCCTTGACCATGTAATCGCGGGTGGCCTTCCAGCGGGCCTCCGTCATCGTGCCCACGCCGCTCTTGGCCGCATCGCCGCTGTCCAGCACCTTCAGCGCCTTGAGCTGGCTGATGCCAAAGGCGATCTGCGCGTCCGTCATGTTGGGGTTGTCCTTCTTGATGAGGGCGTTGGCGGGTGCCGGGTCCTTCAGGTAGCTGACCCAGCCCTTCATCGAGGCTTCCACGAAGCGCTTGACCACATCCGGCTTGGCCTTCAGCAGGGCCTGTGTGGTGACGATGGTGGTGCCATAGGGCGGGTAGCCGTCATCGGCAAACAGGAAGAACTTGGTGGGCACGCCCCGCTGTTGGGCCTGGAAGGGCTCGGACGAGGGGTAGGCCTGCTGCACCACGTTGGTGTCGGCAAAGAAGGGCTGCAGGTTGAAGGTGTAGGGCCGTGCCTGGGCATCGCTCAGGTCGTACTTGGCCTTCAGCCACGGCCACCAGCTGGTGCGGTTGTTGTTGGCCACCAGGATGGTCTTGTTCTTCACATCGGCCAGCGACTTCACATCGGCGTGCGTCAGCATGCCCTGCAGGTCTTTCTGGAAGCTGGCGGCCACGGTCACGGTGGGCACGCCGCGCTCGATGCCCGACAGCACCTGGAAGTCATAACCGATGATCAGATCGGCAGCGCCTGCGGCCAGCAGTTGCATGCCATTGACCTGTGGCCCCCCCATTTTGATCGTCACATCCAGCCCCGCTTGCTTGTACAAGCCGGTGGCCAGGGCCTGGTAGAAGCCACCGTGCTCGGCCTGGGCGTACCAGCTGGTGAGGAACGTGAGCTTTTCGACGGGCTGCGCCAGCGCTTGGGGCACATGGGCGCCGGTGATGACGGCCGTGGCGGCCGCCAGCACATGGCGAGAGAAGAGTCGGCGGGTGATGAAGCGAAACATGACGGCACCTTCAGGGTTGGGGACACACTCGATGCGGCCGCGCGTCAACGCGGCCTCTGCATGGAGCAATTCCCCACCTGAGGCCCCTGGTCAGGGCCCGTGCACCAGCGTGTGCACCAGGCTGAACGCTTCTACTCCGTCACAGGGCAACGCAGCAAAGCTTGTGCCAGGTCAAGGTTGCTGAGCCCCGTCGGCGCTGAGCTCATTCATGACGACGGCACGGTGTCCTCGTTGGATGCCCGGGCCTCCGCCGCCGGTGCGGACGCCGGCAGACACACTGAGCCAGGCCCCACCATCGTTTCGCCATCCCAGCGCTGGCCGCACCAGCACAGCCCTTGGTCGTCGATGATGCAGGTGCCGCTGCCGCAGCAACGTGGGTCGTCAAGCATGGAGGCCTCGTGTCGTGTCGTGTCGTGTTGAAGGGTGATGGCATGGTCGCACCACCACCGAGACCATGGTGAGGCAAGTCTCAAGATGCCCCCGCTTTGACTCGGGTTGGTGGTGGGGGGCGGAGCTGGTCTGGCTGTGCCGGCCGCTTGGGGAGGTGTGGCAACGTTTGCTGACACCGGCGGTCGCGTCCCCGCTATCCTTGGCACACCATGCCCAGCACACCCCTGTCCATCACCTCTCGCCTGCCGCAGGTGGGTACCACCATCTTCACCGTGATGTCGGCCCTGGCGCAGCAGCACGGCGCCATCAACCTGTCGCAAGGCTTTCCTGACTTCGACGCACCGGCCGAGCTGCTGGCCCTGTTGGGCGAGGCCGCCCGTGAAGGCCATAACCAGTACGCGCCCATGACGGGTCTGCCCATGCTGCGCGAGGCCATCGCCCAGAAGGTGCAGGCTCTGTACGGGGCGGACTACGACGCTGGTGACGAGATCACGGTCACGGCTGGTGCCACGCAGGCCCTGTTCACGGCCATCGCCGCCCTGGTGCATCCGGGTGACGAGGTGATCGCGTTCGCGCCGGTGTACGACAGCTACGGCCCCTCGGTGGCGCTTCAAGGTGGCCGCATGGTCTATGCCGACCTGCCGGCACCCAGTTACCGGCCTGACTGGGCCCAGGTGGCCCGGCTGATCACGCCACGCACCCGCATGATCATCCTCAACAGCCCGCATAACCCCACGGGCGCGGTGTGGACGGCCGATGACATGGCGGCCCTCGCCGCGTTGGTGAAGGACACGAACATCGTGCTGTTGTCCGACGAGGTCTATGAGCACATGGTGTTCGACGGTCTGCGCCACGAGAGCGTGCTGCGCTACCCAGCCTTGGCCGAGCGCGCGGTGGTGGTGTCCAGCTTTGGCAAGACGTACCACATCACGGGCTGGAAGATCGGCTACGCGCTGGCCCCGAAGGCCCTGATGGCCGAGTTCCGCAAGGTGCACCAGTTCAACGTGTTCACCGTGCACACACCGTCGCAGGTGGCGCTGGCGCGCTTCATGGCGAAACCCGGTTGGTATGAGCAATTGCGTGCGCTGTACCAGGGCAAGCGCGACATCTTCCGGCAGGCGCTGGCCAGCTCGCCGTTTGAGCTCTTGCCCTGCCAGGGCACCTACTTCCAGTGCGTGCGTTATGCCGCGCTGAGCGACGAGGGCGATCAAGCGTTTGTCGAGCGCCTCACGCGCGAGCATGGCGTGGCGGCCATCCCCCTGTCAGCCTTCTACCCCGATGGGCGGGATGAGGGGGTGATCCGCTTCTGCTTTGCCAAGTCGGCCACCACGCTGGAGCAGGCGCTGGAGCGGTTGCGACGGCTCTGAGCGTCCGATGGCTGAGGGGGCGGTGGCGCTGCTGCCGCCGCCGCGTCAGACCTGATCAGCCAAACAGCCGCCCCGCGTGCAGCCCTAGGCCCGTGGCCACCGACGCCAGCCGGTCGCCCCGCACACCCGCCGCATGCGGAAACGCCGCCTGCAGTCGCTGCGTGAGGGCCAGCAGCCCGGTTGAGCCGCCCGTGAAGTACAGCGCGTCGATCTGATCGTCGCGCAGGCCGGCCAGGCGCACGGTCTCGTGCGCGCACTGCACGATGCGTTGCAGGTCGACATCCAGTGCCTGTTCGGCGTCGGCGCCCCGCAAGTCGGCGCGCAAGCCTGGGTCGATGAGGTCCAGCAGCAGGGTGGTGTCCTGCCCCTCGGCGGTGTCGATCTTGGCGGCTTCGGCCAGCCCCACCAGGGCGTGGCCCAGGCGGTCTTTGACCACCTTCATCAGTCGGATGTGGTGCTGCGGGTTGCCATAGAAGTCGGCCATGCCACGCAACTCGGCGGCGCGGGCCGGTTGGTAGACGGTGTTGATCAGGTGCCAGGTGGCCAGGTCGAAGTACACGCGGCTGGGCACCGGGCGCGGGGCTTGCCCGCCCACGCTGGGCCCGAAGCTGCCCAGGCCCAGGGTGGGCATGATGCTGCGCAGCGAGAGGTGGCGGTCGAAGTCGGTGCCGGCGATGTGCACACCGTGGTTGGCCAGGATGTCGTCGCGGCGTTCCAGCCGGGCGGCACGCTGCGGCCCCACCCGAACCACCGAGAAGTCAGACGTGCCGCCGCCGATGTCGGCCACCAGCACGGTCTGCTCGGTGGCCACGTGCTGCTCGTGGTCGAACGCCGCTGCGATGGGCTCGAACTGAAACGCCACCTCATCGAAACCCACGCTGCGGGCAGCGGCTTCCAGCGAGGCCTGGGCCGCGGCATCACGCACCGGGTCGTCATCCACGAAGAACACGGGCCGCCCCATCACCACACGGCTCAGAGGCTGGCCACCGGCCTGCTCGGCCTTCAGGCGCAGGTGGCGCAGGTAGGCGCTGATGATGTCCAGGTACTTCACCCCATGGCCCTGGCCCACTTCGGTGGTCTGGTCGGCCAGGGCCGTGCCCAGCACGCTCTTCATCGAGCGCATCAGGCGGCCCTCATAGCCGTCGATGTAGGCCTGGACGGCCGCACGGCCGTGGCAGCGCGGCAGTGCGTCGTCCAGCGTGGGGCCGGGCACGGCGGTGGGTGGCAGGTCATGGCGGTCGGTGGCGTAGAACACCGCCGTGGGCATGGTCAGGTGTTCGCCCTCCAGGGGCACGAGCCGCATGCCCGAGCCCTCCCCACGGGGGATGGCAATCGCCGAGTTGGAGGTGCCGAAGTCAATGGCGCAGTAAGTCATGAAAGGATGCAACCGTGAAGCGGACGACGTCAGTCGTCTGTGAGAAACAGGAAAGCAGATGGGCTCGGTTCGGCGCCTCAGCGCCCGCGAAACTCACCCGGTGTCACACCGGCCCAGCGGCGGAAGGCGTGGATGAAGGCCGCCGATTCGGCGTAGCCCAGTTGGTCGGCGATGGATTCGATCGGCAGGGCTGTGTGTTGCAGCAGGTGCCTGGCCTTGGCGTAACGGGCTTCGGCCAGCAGGTCACGAAAGTTGCAGCCTTCGTCACCCAGTTGCCGGCGCAGCGAGCGCTCTGACAGGCCCAAGGCCTTGGCAACCTCTTCTGCGCCCGGGTAGCTGCCACTGAACAGGCCCAGGTGCGTCAGCACCCGGTCTTTCAGGGTTTCGCTGCTGGCTTCCTGGGCCACCAGCTGCTGATCGCACATGGCGCGGTACATGGCGTGCGCGTTCGGGTCGGCCGAGGGCAGCTTGAGCTGCAGGTGCTCATTGCGGATCCAGAACCGAGCCTCGGCCTCGCCAAAGCGCACGGGGCAGCCAAAGTAGCGTTCGTACTCCAGCGCCTCGGGCGGGCGCGGGTAGGGGATGTCGATGCGCTCGGCGTGGATGTCCAGCCCCAGGCCCACCTGCATGTCGCGCACCATCTTGTAGGTGCCCGAGATCTCGCCATCCACCCGGAAGCGGAAGGCCCGGGCCTCCATGGCCATGGGGCTGAGCACCAGGGCGCTGAGCTTGTCGCCCGGCTCGAAGCGCAGGCTGCCAAACAGGTAGGTCAGCCGCTGGTAGCGGATGCCGGTCTGGATGGCCTCGTACGCACTGCCGCAGGTCATCAGCAGCATCACCAGGGGGCCGTAGCCCGCCAGACCATAGAAGCCACCCAGGCGCAGACCAATCAGCGGGTCGCGGATGGACTCGGCCAGGTCGGCATAGATGCGCAACTCGCGACTGCGTTCAATGCGGGTGCTGGGGTCGAGCTTGTCCAGGCTCAGGCCATGGCGTGCGAGCACCGCCTCCGGGTGCTCGCCCAGCTGCTTGAGGCCTTGCACGAGGTAGATCAGCCCGAGGACCGAACGGGTGCTCATTTGATATTTGTCAACGAGTTGGCGCCCGACCGGGGGTGTTAACCCCCAAGTTGGCCGAAACGATCAATCAGAGGTCGAATCTAGCATGGTCGGGCAGGCATCGGCCGGGCACCATGACTCACATCAGGAGACACCGCCCGGCATCACAGCACCACGGGCGGCCCCATCAACCCACAAGACCCCTGCGAGGAGCCCATGAGCCCAACCAACCCCCCCACCCAGAATGTTCGTCACGTGGAAGTGGCCATCGCCGGCGCTGGCTTCGGTGGCCTGGCCATGGCCATCCAGCTGCAAAAGCATGGCATGAACGATTACCTCATCCTGGAGAAAAAAGGCGAGGTCGGCGGCGCCTGGCGCGACAACCACTACCCCGGCGCCGCCTGCGACGTGCAGTCGCACATGTACTCGTTCTCGTTCGAGACCAAGCACGACTGGTCCAAGCGCTACGCCCCCTGGCACGAGATCCAGCAGTACATCCTCGACACCGTCAAGAAGTACAAGCTGCGCGAGAAGATTCTCTTCAACCAGGAGGTCGACAGCGCCGTGTTCAACGACGGCATTGGCAAGTGGGTGATCAAGACCAAGGGTGGCGAGACCATCATCGCCCGCCACTGGGTGCTGGCCTCGGGCCCGCTGCACGTGCCATCCATCCCCGACATCAAGGGGCTGGACCAGTTCAAGGGCAAGGTCATGCACTCGGCCGAGTGGGACCACGCCTACGACCTGACCGGCAAGAAGGTGGCCTCCATCGGCACCGGCGGCTCGGCCATCCAGTATGTGCCCGAGATCGCGCCCAAGGTGGGGCAGATGCATGTGTTCCAGCGCACACCGGCCTGGGTCATCCCGCGTGATGAGCGCAAGTACTCGGCCTTCCGCAAAGCCATGTTCAAGGCCTTGCCCTTCACGCAGACCCTGCACCGCTGGCGCTGCTACTGGACCAACGAGTCGCGCCTGTGGCCCATCCTCAACCCCTGGATGGCCCGCATCGGCGAAGGCCTGCTGAAAAAATTCATCAGCTACCAGGTGAAGGACCCAGACCTGGTCAAGAAGCTCACGCCCGACTACACCCTGGGCTGCAAGCGCATCCTGATTTCCAACAAGTGGTATCCCACCTTCAACCGGCCCAACGTGGAGCTGGTGACGGACAACATCTCGCACTTCACCGAAGACGGTATCGTCACCAAGGACGGCAAGGAACGCAAGCTCGACTGCGTGATCCTGGGCACCGGCTTCATCGTCGACCCGCGCATCTACATGAAGAACTTCGAGCTGCGCGGTCGCAACGGCCACACGGTGCAGGAAGACTGGAAGGTCAGCCCCACCTCGTACTACGGCATCACCACGGCGAACTACCCCAACATGTACCAGCTGGTGGGGCCGCACACGGGCCTGGGTCACAACTCGATCATCTTCATGATCGAAGCGCAGGTGGACTACATCATCCAGTGCATCCAGTTGGTCAAGCAAAAGGGCGCGGACTACATCGATGTGAAGCCCGAGGCCATGACCCGCTTTCTGGGTGAGATGACACAGGCACTCAAGGGCACCGTGTGGAGCTCGGGTTGCAAGAGCTGGTACCAGACCGCCGAGGGCATCAACTTCGCCATCTGGCCCAAGAGCACCTGGCGCTACTGGCTGGAAACCCGCTCGGTCAAGGAAGCCGACTACGTGTTCGGCAAGTGCACGGGCAAGCTGGCGGGTGTACCGGGGGCTGGTGCTTCGGTCTCTGGTTTGAACCTGGCCGGTGAGCAGGCGATGGCCCGCACCAGCCTGCGCTGAGCCACAGCCCATCGACACCAGCACACAGTAGAACGCACCAAGCACCAAGGGCGCCTCAGGCGCCCTTTGTCATGGTTGGAACGGCCGCTCAGGTCTGAAGGCCTGAGCGGCCTGGCACTCAATCCAGTGCCACAAAGTCGTCCTTGGAGGACGAGCAATCCGGGCAGCGCCAGTCGTCAGGCACCTGCGCCCAGGGGGTGCCTGGGGCGATGCCCTCGGCAGGCCAGCCCTGGGCTTCGTCATAGATGAAGCTGCAGCTGCCGCATTGCCATTGGGCGGTGCCCGCCGGGGATGAAGGGGTGTTGCTCATGGTGTTGCCCTCGTTCATTGCGCGCCAGGGCGGCCGTACTTCGCCAGGATCTTGGCGCGAGCGGCCGGGTGGATGTTGGCGCGGCTCAGGTCGCCCTTGTAGTGCTGCACCACGCGCTTGTTCATCAGCGCAAACCACAGCGGCGGGAAGTAGGCCACGGTGATCATCAGCGCGTAGCCAGAGGGCAGTTGCGGCGCATCTTCAAAGTGGCGCAGGGCCTGGTAGCGGCGCGTGGGATGCGCGTGGTGATCCGAGTGGCGTTGCAGGTGGTACAGCAGGATGTTGCCCACGATGTGGTTGCTGTTCCACGAGTGCTCGGGCTCGCAACGCTGGTAGCGGCCATCGGGCAGCTTCTGGCGCAGCAGGCCGTAGTGCTCGACGTAGTTCACCACCTCGAGCAGTGAGGCGCCGTAGATGGCTTGCAGGATCAGGAAGGGCAGCACGACTGGGCCCAGCCAGGCCACCAGCCCGCCAAACAGCACCAGCGTCATCGCCCAGGCCTGCAGGTTGTCGTTCGACAGGCTCCAGACCGACTTGCCCTGGCGGTTCAGGCGTTCGCGCTCCAGCTCCCAGGCCGAGCGCAGGCTGCCGATCACGGTGCGTGGCAGAAAGCGCCAGAAGCCTTCGCCCAGGCGCGAGCTGGCCGGATCTTCCGGCGTGGCCACGCGCTTGTGGTGGCCACGGTTGTGCTCCACATAGAAGTGGCCGTAGGCCGAGGGCGCCAGCGTCAGCTTGCCCAACCAGCGGTCCAGAGACTCTTTCTTGTGGCCCAGCTCATGCGCGGTGGCAATGCCGATGCCATTGAAGCCGCCCACGCCCATGACCAGGCCGATCATCTCGTACCAGGCCAGATCGTGCGTGGCGGCCAGCCAGGCGCCCATGATCGTGCCGGCAAACTGGAAGGGGATGAACAGCCACAGCAGGGCGCGGTAGAAGAAATCGCCATCCAGCTGGGCCACGACCGATTCCGGCGGGTTGCTGAAGTCTTCGCCAAACAGCCAGTCCAGCACCGGCACCAGCGCGTGCACCACCAGCGGAAACACCGCCAGCCACAGGCTGTGCCCGGTTTGCTGGAAGGCCACCAGGCTCACGAGCCCGATGAGGGGGATGGCTGGGCTGAGCAGCCAGAGGTAGCGTTTGTCCGACCAGTCGGCCGAACGTGCGAGTGTGTTCATTACAGGTCTCCAGTGAAATGACCTGGCCGCCGATGGCCAGGTGCGTGGGGCCTGACTGTGTCGAGCGGGGGGGCATTCGCCCAGCCTTGTGCCGCCAAGGCACTGTTGCGAGCCGCCAGGCGCCCACATGGTTTGATGTAGATCAGAAGACCCGCACGATGCGGGATGAGCTTGCGATTGCTTACATCCTGTCCCCCCTTCAGAGGGGGCCGGTCGGCACCAGTCCGAATCTATAGTTTTGACTGTTGACGGACGAAGCTGTGCGGCGGTCGACACGACGAGAAACACCAACCACAGGCTGGCATAAACGCATCACAAACCCAGGAAGGACAATTCACAGCGCGTCAGGTCTCGACCTGAATCTGGCCGATCAGGGCAACCTGATCGGCTTTTTCTTTGGTCGGCCTTGCAAAATTGCCACCCCCCCAATTGCGCGAACATCCCCGTATTCATCGGGGGTGTGGCAATTTTGCAAGACCGACACCTGAGCCTCAAACTGCGCCGTCAGGGCAGCGGCGAGACCACCGACGTGCACCAACTGGCAGCCGTGCTGGCGGGCGAGATCCCCAGCCAGTCCGAGGTGCTGGGGCCCGCATCGCAGGAGGTGATCTCCGAATCCAGCAGCACCCTGGTCAAGTTGGTCAACACGGTGATTGCCGACGCCATCGAGCGCACGGCCTCCGACATCCACATCGAAAGCGATGGCCCGCACACCGCTGTGCGTATCCGCTTTCGCATCGACGGCCTGTTGGTGCCGCTCTGGAACTGCCGGCCCATTACCGCTCGGCCCTGGTGGCGCGCATCAAGATCATGTCGGATCTGGGCATCGCCGAGCGGCAAAAACCCCAGGACGGCAAGATCGACTTCTCGCGGTTTGGCGACCTGCCTATGGAGCTGCGCGTGGTGACCGTGCCCACGGCGCATGGTGTGGAGCAGGTTGTGCTGCGCTTGCTGTCGGGTGCTCGCCCCCTGCCCATTGATGGCATTGGCCTGAGCCCGGCCAACCTCGTCACGCTGAAGGAGCGCATCCACAAGCCCTATGGGCTCATCCTCATCTGCGGCCCCACGGGCTGCGGCAAGACCACCACCTTGCATTCGGTGCTGCGTGAACTCAACCAGGGGGCACCAAGATCTGGACGGCCGAAGACCCCATCGAGATCACCCAGCCGGGCCTGTGCCAGGTGCAGGTCAATGCCCGCATCGGCTGGTCCTTCGCGGCTGCGATGCGCACCTTCCTGCGCGCCGACCCCGACGTCATCATGATCGGTGAAATGCGCGATGCAGAGACGGCCAACCGCGCCATCGAGGCCTCGTTGACCGGCCACCTGGTGCTCGCGACCCTGCACACCAACTCGGCCGCCGAAAGCATCACCCGGTTGCTGGAAATCGGGCTGGCCCCGTTCAACTTCTCGGACTCCCTGCTGGACGTGCTGGCCCAGCGCCTGGTTCGGCGCGTGTGCACGCAGTGCAGCGAGCGCCGCCCGGCCACCCCCGAGGAGCTGGAGGCCATGGCCCATGAACACCTGCGCAGTGGATGCGCCACGGGGGCCGGGGTGCAACCATTGCCACCACCACGGCTACCAGGGCCGTCTGGGCGTGCACGAACTGCTGGTGGCCGCCGCCGCCCGCCACCTCATCCGCCATCGGGCCTCGGCCGCCGAGATCCTGCAAACGGCCCTGGCCGGCGGCATGCACACCCTGCGTAAGGATGGCATCGAGAAGGTGCTGCAAGCCCTGACCGATTTGTCCGAGGTGATGGCGGCCAGCAATGGTTGACGGGTCAGGCCGGGGCCCATCCCCGTCATGACGATCGCGCTGCATCCAGTGGGCATCTGGGTGCGTAAGTGGGGACTCCCGTTCATTCACGATGGAGACCCTGCATGCAACAAGGTTCACGACTTCCACTTTGGTCTACGCTGGTGTGCGCCAGCATGGTGTGCTGGGCCGCGACGGCCCAGGCTGATCGCGGCAAGCTGCTGCTGACCGGTGGTGTCAGCACGATCGAGGGCGCCGCCGGCGGCGGCTTGACCCCCTGGGCGGTGATCGGCAGCTACGCCACCGACGGCGAGGTGGGCGGCACCGGCTTTGTCACCGCCGTCAACACCCAGGACTACGCCTTGCGCACCTATGGCGTAGCCATCGGCATTCGGGACCGTGTGGAGCTGTCGTTGGCTCACCAGAACTTCGATGCCCGCGACAACCTGGCGCCCCTGGGCCTGCCGGGCTTGCACCTCAAGCAAGACATCGTGGGCCTGAAGGTGCGCGTGGCAGGCGATGCCGTGCTCGACAGCGACACCTGGATGCCGCAGGTGGCCGTGGGCTTGCAGCACAAACGCACCGATGCGGGCGACCTGGGGCCGACCCTGTTTGGCCCCCTGGGCGCCAAGCGCTCGGGCACCGATGTCTACGCCAGTGCCACCAAGCTGTTCTTGGGGCAGGGCGTGCTCGTCAATGCCACCCTTCGGTGGACCAAGGCCAACCAGGGTGGTCTGCTGGGTTTTGGCGGCGCTCAAGCCAGCAGCCACCAACTGCAGCCCGAGTTCTCCGTGGCCAAGCTCCTGAGCAAGAACGTGGTCGTGGGGGCTGAGTACCGCTTCAAACCGGACAACCTCAACCGCTCGGTGCTGGGCACCGGCGCGCTCAAGGAAGACGACTGGTTTGACGTGTTCGTCGCCTGGGCGCCCACCAAGAACTTTTCATTGACCGCGGCGTATGTGGACCTCGGTCGCATCGCACCGGCCGTGCAGCCACGCCGGCAGACCGGCGGCTACCTCTCTGCTCAGTTCGCGTTCTGATCGACTCGGCTCAGACGCTTGATCTCTCACCCTCAAGGAACACCTCATGATGCGCCACATCTTTACCATCGCGGCAGCCCTCACCCTGGCCTGGAGCCCTGCCGTCCATGCCCAAACCGCTCCGGCCAACGACGCCGTTTACCAGGCCTGGGGCCAGAAAGAAGGCATTCGTGCCGTGATGGAAGACTTCGTCCAGCGGCTTCAGGTTGATCCCCGCATGGCGCCGTTTTTCAAGAACACCAACCGCGAGCGCCTGGTCACCCAGTTGACGGAGCAGCTGTGCCAGGAGGCCGGTGGGCCGTGCACCTATCGTGGGGCGCCCATGGGGCCTGCCCACGCCGGCATGAACATCGGCAAGGGTGACTTCAATGCCCTGGTCGAAGTGCTGCAGGAGAGCATGGACGCGAAGAACATCCCGTTTGCGGCGCAGAACGGCATGCTGGCCCGCCTGGCGCCCATGCACCGCGAGATCATCACCCGCAAGTGAGGTTCGCAGGGGTAGAGGACGCGTGGGGCTGTGGCATGCTCTGGCCCGTTCGTGAATCCTCTGCCTGTGTACCCATGGTGAACCCCTTTCTCGTGACGACTGCTGACGCGCCGTTGTTCCAAGCCGCCATCATCGACCTCGATGGCACGATGGTGGACACCCTGGGCGATTTCGTGGTGGTGCTGCAGCACACACTGGCCGACATGGGGTGTCACCCTGTCGAGCTGGCCCGGGTGGACCGTGCTTTCGTCGCCCAGGTGGTGGGCAAGGGCACCGACGACCTGCTGCGGCGCAGCCTGGCGCACGCCTGGGGCCTGCCCGACGATGCAGCCGAAGCCCGCGAGGCCGTGCCCGAGGCCTGGGCCTTCTACAAAGGCCATTACGAACGCCTCAACGGGCAACACGCCGATGTGTTTGAGGGGGTGGCCGATGGCCTGCAGCAATTGCGCGCGCTGGGCGTGCCTCTGGCTTGCCTGACCAACAAGCCCACGGCGTTTGCCGAGCAGTTGCTGGCCCTCAAGGGCTTGCGGGGCCTCTTTCAGCACGTGTTCGGGGGCGACGCCTTCGAGCGCAAGAAGCCCGACCCGCTGCCCTTGATCAAAACCTGCGAGGCCCTGGGCGTCAGCCCCTCACGCACCTTGATGGTGGGTGACTCCAGCAACGACGCCCAGGCGGCGCGGGCTGCGGGCTGCGAGGTGCTGCTGGTCACCTATGGCTACAACCACGGTCACCCCATCACCGAGGTGCCCGCCCTGGCCCATGTGCCACGACTGGATGGGGTGGATTGGGCGCGTTGGTTCGCGCCCCCCGCTCACTCCAGTGCGTCCAGCACGCCCGTGGGCTGCTGATCCAGCAAGGCCGTCTTGAGGTCTTGCGTGACGGGCTTGGGGCCCAGCCAGGTGCGCAGGATGGCGGGATAGAACAAGGGCTCCTCAATCGGCAGGCCGGCCGGCTGGCCGTTCACGATGAACAAGGTGCCGCGTTGAGGCACGTGCTCGATCACGAACACATCCCCGGCGTTCAGACGCTTGATGCCGGCAAACTGCTCCCCCATGGCGCGGATGGAGGGGATGAGCTTGAAGAACTCCGGGCGCGAGCTGTTGAGCTCGATGCCCCGGGTGATGATCTTGCCGATCTCGTCCACCCGCAGGCCCTGCAGCATCACGAAGCGCAGCTGCCGGGGCGTGCTCATGTCCAGCACCACCTTGGCGTCGCTGGTCTTGGCCGGCAGGTACAGGCCCACGGTGTAGAGCTTGGCCAGCGCGCGGTAGGCCACCCCGGAGCCATTGAGCGTCAGCGTTTGCCCCTCCACCCGGATGGTGCTGGGGTAGCTCACGCCCACCGAGTCGGCGCCCACGGCCCCTGCTGCGCTGCTCAGGCCCAGGCCTGCAGCCAGGGTCAGGCCGGTCAGCATCCGCCGGGTGAGGGTGGTGGGGCCCGACAGGCGCCCCTTGATCAATGCAAAACTCATGTCGATCCACAAATGACTGCGCAGCCCGGTCACGGGCGGGTCCGGACCAGGGATTGTTGTGCGACGCGCTGGGGCTGCCACCTGGGTTTGCCCTTGTTCGGGGTGAAGCGGTGACAGACCCCTGTGCCTGGGCGGGCCCCTGCTACACTGAGTTCATGTTTGTCCCACGTAAACAGACCCGAGGTGCCCACGACCGGGGGGCCTGGCCCTGGCGGTGATGGCTTGAACCGTGCAAGGTGCGTGTGCCGCGATCATAGGCGGCCCGCAGCCTTGAGACGGCCCGTGCGTGGCGTCAAACCGTAAGCGAACGTGACACACCGCGGGTCTTGCATCCGAGACACCAGGTGGGTGGCCGCTCAGGCCGCCCCGGGCTGGAGGCCCATCACCATGATCACCCGCGCTGAATTCGATTCCCTGGCCGCCGCCGGCCACAACCGCATCCCCCTGGTCGCCCAGGCCCTGGCCGACCTCGACACCCCGCTGTCGCTCTACCTCAAGCTCACGCAGGGGCAGCCTTTGAGCTTCCTGCTCGAATCCGTGGTGGGTGGCGAGCGCTTCGGGCGTTACTCCTTCGTGGGCCTGCCGGCCCGCACCCTGGTGCGCGCCACGGGCCGCCACATCGAGGTCGTCACCGACGGGGCCGTGGTCGAAACCCACGAAGCCAACCCGCTGGACTTCATCGAGGCCTATCAGGCGCGTTTCAAGGCCGCCGTGCCCCAGGGTCTGCCGCGCTTTTGCGGTGGTCTGGCCGGTTACTTCGGCTACGACACCGTGCGCCACATCGAGCCGCGCCTGGCCAGAACGCACAAGCCGGGCGGCATCGGCACACCCGACATCCTGCTGCTGCAGTGCGAAGAGCTGGCCGTCATCGACAACCTGGCCGACCGCCTGTTCCTCATCGTCTACGCCGACCCGGCCCAGCCCGCCGCCTACGATCGCGCCGTTGACCGCCTGGCCGAGCTGCAATCGCGCCTGAACGCTGTCGTGCCCGTGCCGCCCGTGGTGCCCACCGAGTCCTTCCCGGTCGAGCGCCACTTCGCCAAGGCCGACTTCGAGGCCGCGGTGCTGCGCTGCAAGGACTACATCGCCGCGGGCGACTGCATGCAGGTCGTGATCGGCCAGCGCCTGCAAAAGCGCTTCACCGCCTCGCCGCTGACGCTGTACCGCGCGCTGCGCTCGCTCAACCCGAGCCCCTACATGTACTACTACGACATGGGCGATCACCATGTCGTGGGCTCCAGCCCCGAGATCCTGGTCCGCCAGGAGAAGAACGCCGACGGCGGCGAGACGGTCACCATCCGCCCGATCGCCGGCACGCGTCCGCGCGGCGCCACGCCCGAGGCCGATGTAGCCAATGAGCAAGAGCTGCTGGCCGACCCGAAGGAGCGCGCCGAGCACGTCATGCTGATCGACCTGGCGCGCAACGACATCGGCCGCATCGCCAAGACGGGCACGGTGAAGGTGACCGAGGCCTTCGGCATCGAGCGCTACTCGCACGTCATGCACATCGTCAGCAACGTCGAAGGCACGCTGAAAGACGGCATGAGCGCGCTCGACGTGCTGCGCGCCAGCTTCCCGGCGGGCACGCTCAGCGGCGCACCCAAGATCCGTGCCATGGAGATCATCGACGAACTGGAGCCCGTGCAGCGCGGTGTCTACGGCGGCGCCGTGGGCTACCTCAGCTTCGCGGGCGACATGGACGTGGCCATCGCCATCCGTACCGGCGTCATCAAGGACCAGACCCTGTACGTGCAGGCCGGTGCTGGCGTGGTGGCCGACTCGGTGCCCGAACTCGAATGGAAAGAGACCGAGGCCAAGGCCCGCGCCGTGGTGCGCGCGGCCGAGCTGGTCGAGCAGGGGCTTTGAGCGCTTAAGCGCCGAGCGGTCAGGGGAATCCGGCAATCTTGCCGGCCGGCCTGGGGATTTCACCCATGCCCAGGGCGCGCTGTCGGCCTGATGCTGGAGCCCTCGCGTGGCCCCTCCAGGGTCGCGTGGGTGTTGCGTGCTGTACCCCTACATCCTCTACATCGCCGTCATGCTGGCTTCCGGCAGCACCCTGCTGCTGGTCTGGCACAAGAACCGCTCGCTGATTTTCGCCGGTCTGCTGGGGGCGGCGCACCTGCTGTATTGCGTCAACCCGTTCGCCTACTGGGCCTGGCTGCAACCCGAGCCCGCTTGGCGGGCGCTGGGTTTCATGGGGCTGGTGCTGGTGGCCGCCGGCACCCTGACTTTGCTGGTGGCGGGGGCGGCGCACTTGTCTCGTCGCCGATGGCCCCCCCGATTGGGGCCGTGGTTGTTCGTGTCCCAGCTGGTGCTGGCCTCGGTGCTGCTGGCCATCGACAGCCGGGTGGCCCAAGGTGGGTTCGCCTTGATGAACACGGCCGCGGGCGTGATGATCTGCCGCTGGCTGTGGTCCTTCGGCGCGTCGGGTCGCACGGTGGGCGCGTTGCTCATCCTCATTGGCTTGAACCACTTTCCCTTCGTGGTGTGGGGGGACGAGGCTGTTCCGATCCAGATGGCAGTGGGCGCGGTCTTGCGCATCAGTCTGGCTCTGGCCTTGGTGTATGCGGCCATGCTGCGCTCCACCGCCCGCGCCAATCGGCTGAAGGACCGTTTTTTCGCGCTGACCGAGCGGGCCCACCAGGGCGTGGCCGTGGTGCGCTTGGGGCAGGTGGCGTATGCCAACCCGGCGTTCAGGCGCATCTTTGGCATGGATGCGGTGTCTCAGGCCCCCGAGATTTTTTCGCCTGAGTGGGTGCAGCGCACCGTGCCCGAGGCCGACCGGCAGGAAGCCACGGCCCACACCAACCGAGTCTTGCGCGGCCAGGTCGAGCAGGCCGAGTGGTCGGGCCAGCGCCAATCGCTGGACGGCCGCCCGCTGTTCCTGCGCTACAAAGCCTGGCCCGTGGATTGGGATGGCCACCGTGCGCTGCAGGTGGTGGTGTCGGACGAAACCGAGCAGCAGGCGGCCGCCCAGGCCCTGGCCTGGCGCGAGCGACACGACAGCCTGACGGGGCTGCCCAATCGAGAGGCACTGCTGGAGCGTCTGGCCGCCGATTGTGAGGATCCCGGTGGCGAAGGCTTCGTGCTCTTGTTGCTGGACCTGGACCGTTTCAAGTTCTTCAACGAGGCCCACGGCCACGCCGTGGGCGACGCCGTGTTGCAGGGCGTCGCCCGGGCCTTGCAGCAGGCCATGAAGGACCGTGCCGAGGTGATGCGCCTGGGCGAAGACGAGTTTGCCCTGCTGGCACCCGCTCGGGGCGATCCGGCCAAAGCGGCCTCCGAGTTGGCCCAAGTCGTTCGGCAGATGCTCAGCGAGCCCCTGCCGGTGGGTGAGCACCGCTTCTACATCGATGTGTCCATGGGGGTGGCCACCTTCCCGGCGTCGGGGGTCAGCCCGGCCGCCTTGCTGCAGGCGGCCCACGCGGCGGTGCACGAGGCCAAGCGCTTGCCCGGCACGGCGGTGCAGTTTGCCGCCGACCAGATCAAGCAGGACATGACCTCGTTCTTCAATGCCGAACAGGCCTTGCGCAGCGGCTTGCAGAACGGCGAGTTCTCGCTGGTCTACCAGCCCAAGGTGTCGGCCCGCCAGGGCGGGTTGGTGGGTTTCGAGGCCTTGGTGCGCTGGGACCGACCCGGGGTGGGCCGTGTCAATCCCATGGATTTCATCCCGGCGGCCGAGCGCACCGGGTTGATCGTGCCCTTGGGTGCCCAGATTCTGGAGCAGGCCTGCCGGCAGCAGGCCGCGTGGGCCCGCGCTGGCTTGCACATCGTACCGGTGGCGGTGAACGTGTCTCCCGTGCAGTTGCTGGAGGCCAGTTTTCCGTCCAAGGTTATGGAGACGCTGCAAGGGCATGGGCTGCCGCCCTCGGCCATCACGCTGGAGATCACCGAGTCGGCGGCCGTGACCCACATGGACCAGGCCCTCGCCCACATCCACCAGCTGCGAGAGCAGGGCGTGGTGGTGGCGCTGGATGACTTCGGCACCGGTTTCTCGTCGCTCAACATGTTGCGCAGTCTGCCTCTGCAGACGGTGAAGATCGATCGCAGCCTGGTGGACCCGATGCCGGCGGCCGAGGCGGTGGCGGTGGTGCGGGCCATCTGTGATCTGGCGACGGCTCTGAAATTGGACGTGGTGGCCGAAGGGGTGGAAACGCCCGAGCACGCCCAGGCGGCCCGCGACGCTGGTTGCGACACCCTGCAGGGCTACCTGTACGCCAAGCCCCTGGATGTGGCCACCGCCACCCAGTGGCTGCAGACCCAGCGCGAGCCGCAGGGGGATGCCTTGGACGCGAGCCCTACGCCTGCGCCCGCTGCCAGCCCGGCCTCAAGCGCTGCGACGACCCCGCTCTGACCAGGCCCGCAACCAGCGCTGGGCGGGGGCCTCGAACCACCGATAGGTGAGCACCGCCAGCCCGAAGGTCACGCCCAGGTAGCCCAGCAGCCACCAGGGCGAGTGCAGTGGTAGGCGGGAAGGGTCAGCCCCGCTGAGGTTGGCCACCAACAACTGCAGCGGAAAGTGCAGCAGGTAGCTGGCATAGGTGGTGTGGCCCAGGGTGCTCAGCCATCTGGCCGTGCGGCTGGAGCGTGGGTGCACCACCGCCAGCAAGGCCAGCATGCCCAAGGGCGCTAGGGCGGCCATGTAGAACATGGGGCGCAGCAGCCCCAGGGCCGCCAGGGCCGTGCTGCTCACCAGCCCGGCCAGCACCAGGGCGTTGAATGACAGTTGCCAACGATCACCGGTCTGGCGGGCCCAGTGCCACACCGCGTGGGTCAGGCCGCCCAGGTAGAAGAAAAACAGGCACAGCACCAGGGGGTGTGCCGTGAGCTTGAGCGCGTATACCGCGCCCATGGCCACGATCACCACCCCGATCTGCCAGGGCCGCACCCAGCCCAGCCGGCACAACAGGTAAAACACGGCATAGGCCAGCACCTCGATCGAGATGCTCCAGATCGGGCCATTGAACGACCACTCGCTGCGCCCGGCCCAGTCGCTGGCCAGGAAGAGCTGCAACACGAAGTTCTCGACCGTGTTGTGGGCGTACACATAGTCCTGCCCCGTCTGGGCGCGGTACCAGGCGATCAGGGGCAGCATGGCCAGCAGCGTGAGCAGGTGCAGGGGGTACAGCCGTGAAAAGCGCAGCCACGCGAAGCGCCCGGCCGCCACCCGCCCCTCGGCCGCCGCTTGACCGTACTTCCAGAAGAAGATGAAGCCTGAGAGGGCCCAGAAGGCCTGCACGCCCAACCAGCCATGGCCGTAAAAGGGTGCCAGCCAGGCGGACCAGGGCTGCACGACCGGGTCATGCACCAATGCCGTCGTGGCGGGCCCCACGACATAGAAGTGCTGGTAATGCCACAACAGCACCGCCAGCGCACACAGAAAGCGCATCACCTCCAGCCCCAGCAGGGTGGGGGCGGGGCCATCGGTGGCGGGGCGGGGCACGGCGTTCGGGGCTGACATAGAATGCGATCATGCAGCAAGCTTCAGTCATGACCACCCGCTCACTTCGGGGCCACCGTTGGTGGCGGTGACGCCATCGCCTGACTGAACGACCCTGCGCGCCACCCTCCCCTGCGGCGCTGCCCAGACGAAGGGTCCACGCCCAGGGGCGTCGGGTCTGGTAAAACACCAGCCCGGAACGTCATGAACAACGACATACCCATGTCATGACACGGGGCGCCAGAGTGCCCCCGGCTGCTTCGAGGAACGCGTCATGCTGCTGATGATCGACAACTACGACAGCTTCACCTTCAACCTGGTGCAGTACTTCTGCGAGCTGGGTGAAGAGGTCAAGGTGGTGCGCAACGATGAGGTCACCCTCGACGAGATCGCCGCCATGAAGCCCGACCGCCTGGTGCTCTCGCCCGGCCCCTGCTCGCCCGCCGAAGCTGGTGTGTGCGTGCCCGCGCTGCAGCGCTTCACCGGCCAGCTGCCCATCCTGGGCGTGTGCCTGGGCCACCAGAGCATCGGCGCCGCCCTGGGCGGCAAGGTGATCCGCGCCCGCGAACAGATGCACGGCAAGACCAGCGTCATCACCACCGACGAGCAGGGCGTCTTCGCCGGCCTGCCCAGGCAGTTCACCGTGATCCGCTACCACTCGCTGGCCATCGAGCGCGCCACGCTGCCCGAGTGCCTGCACATCTCGGCCACCACCGAAGACGGCGAGATCATGGGCGTGCGCCACAAGGGCCCGCTGACCGACCCCAGCTTCGCGCCCCTGGAGGGCGTGCAGTTCCACCCCGAGTCCATCCTGACCGAGCACGGCCACGCCATGCTGGCCAACTTCCTGAAGATGTGAGGCCCTTGTCATGAGCCAGATCACCGACCAGCAAGCCCTGCAGCGCGTCATCGAGCACCGCGAGATCTTCCACGACGAGATGCTGGGCCTGATGCGCCGCATCATGACGGGTGAGATGTCCCCCGTGGTCATGGCCGCGCTCATCACCGGGCTGCGCGTCAAGAAAGAGACCGTGGGCGAGATCACCGCGGCCGCCCAGGTCATGCGCGAGTTCGCCACGCCGGTGCAGGTCGATGACAAGGCGCACCTGGTCGACCTGTGCGGCACCGGTGGCGACGGCGCCCACACCTTCAACATCAGCACCACGGCCATGTTCGTGGCCGCGGCTGCCGGGGCCCGCGTGGCCAAGCACGGCGGGCGTTCGGTGTCCTCGTCCACCGGCAGCGCCGACGTGCTCGAAGCCCTGGGCGTGGGCATCAACCTGCAGCCCGCGAACGTGGCCCAGGCCCTGCTTGATACTGGCATCGGCTTCATGTTCGCGCCCAACCACCACGGCGCCATGAAGCACGCCGCGCCGGTGCGCAAAGAGCTGGGCGTGCGCACCCTCTTCAACATCCTCGGGCCGTTGACCAACCCGGCGGGCGCGCCCAACCAGCTCATGGGCGTCTTCCACCCGGACCTGGTGGGCATCATGGCCCGCGTGCTGCAGCGCCTTGGCTCGAGCCATGTGCTCGTCGTGCACGGCAGCGACGGCCTGGATGAAATCACCCTCAACGGCGAGACCCTGGTGGCCGAGCTCAAAGACGGCGAGGTGCGCGAGTACCGCATCCACCCCAGCCAGTTCGGCATCGGCGAGCACGATGGCTCCATGCTCAAGGCCCAGACCCGCGAGATGTCGCTGGCCGTGCTGCGCCGCGTGCTGGCCAATGAACCTGGCCCGGCGCGTGACATCGTGCTGCTCAACGCCGGGGCCGCGCTGTACGCTGCCGATGTGGCCCACACGCTGGCCGATGGCGTCGAGCAGGCCCGCGAGGCCCTGGCCTCGGGCCGGGCCGCCGAGAAGCTGGAGCAGTTCGTGCAGACCACGCAGCGCCTGGCCGCCGCCCAAGGCTGATGGTCGCCTACGTCCCTGAGACCCCCTGACACCGCCCGAGGGCCCCCATGTCCGACATCCTGCAAAAGATCGTCGCCGTCAAGCACGAAGAGATCGCGCTGGCGCTGACCACCCGTTCGCTCGCCGAGGTGCGCGCTCAGGCCGAGCAACGCAACCGCGAGCTGAACGACGTGCGTGACTTCGTGGGCGCCCTGCGCGCCAAGATCGCTGCCGGCCGGGCCGCCGTCATCGCCGAGGTCAAGAAGGCCAGCCCCAGCAAGGGCGTTCTGCGCGAGCACTTCGTGCCGGCCGACATCGCCCGCAGCTATGCCCAGCACGGCGCCGCCTGCCTGAGCGTGTTGACGGACGAGCGCTTCTTCCAGGGCGCCGAGGCCTACTTGAAGCAAGCCCGCGAGGCCTGCAGCCTGCCCGTGCTGCGCAAGGACTTCATGGTCGACGCCTTCCAGGTGTACGACGCCCGCGCCATGGGCGCCGACTGCATCCTGCTGATCGCCGCCTGTCTGGACGATGCCCAGATGCGCGACCTCGAAGCCCTGGCGCACGAGCTGGGCATGGCCGTGCTGGTGGAGGTGCACGACGGCGAGGAGCTGGACCGTGCACTCAAGCTCAAGACCCCGCTGGTCGGCATCAACAACCGCAACCTGCGCACCTTCGAGGTCACGCTCGACACCACCCTGGGCCTGCTGCCGCGCGTGCCGGCCGACCGCCTGCTGGTGACCGAGTCCGGCATCCTGGGCCCGGCGGACGTGCAGCGCATGCGTGATGCCGACGTGCACGCCTTCCTGGTGGGCGAGGCCTTCATGCGCCAGCCCGATCCGGGCCTGGCGCTGGCGCAGCTGTTCAACTGACCGTCGGCGTGCAGGACCTTTTCGCCGAACCGGCGCCAGCGCTGTCACGTCCGCTCGGCGAGCTGTTCGATGCCGTGCCCGCCGACTGGCGGCCGCTGACCGACGCCTTCCGCCGCAGCCCCACGGGCCAGGCCCTGATCGCCCGGGTCGACGCGGCCCGGGCGGCTGGGGCCGTCATCTACCCCGATGACGTTTTCCACGCGCTGCACCTCACGCGCCGCGCCGAGGTCAAGGTGCTCATCCTGGGGCAGGATCCGTACCACGGGCCAGGTCAGGCCCATGGCCTGGCCTTCTCGGTGCGACCGGGTGTGGCCATCCCGCCCAGCCTGCGCAACATCCGCAAAGAGGTGCAGCGCGACCTGGGCCTGCCGCCCCCCGTGCATGGCTGCCTGGACGCCTGGGCACGCCAGGGCGTGCTGCTGCTCAACACCGTACTCACGGTCGAGGCCGCTCAGGCGGCCAGCCATGCGGGCTGGGGCTGGGAGGCGCTGACCGACGCGCTGGCGCAGGCCGTGGTGGCCGATGCCGGCCCTCGCGTGGTGATGCTGTGGGGCGCGCATGCGCAGCGCAAGGCGCCCCTGCTCGAAGCCGCGCGCGCCGGGTCGGGGCAGGCGCCCAACGACCTGCTCGTGCTGCACAGCAACCATCCCTCGCCGCTGTCGGCCACCCGGGGTCCGACCCCGTTTGTAGGCTGCGGTCACTTCGGCCAGGCGCAGGCGTTTTTGCGCTCACATCATGTCCTGCTCAACTGGTCCTGGGGGTGATGCGCCAAACCAGGGCGCATCCAACGACATCCGTGCAAGTGCCCGTATCCAACAGGGTCTGCGCCCTGTTGGTCTGTGATGCTTTCCACGCATTCGGGTGGTTTTGCACAATGTGCACCCGCTTTTGAGGGGTGTTCGGACACAGACGAATGGAGGTCAGGGTTTTACACTGGTATTCCCCATTGACCCGCTAGGCCTTTTGCGCCTGAAAATCCCCATGTCCTGGCCTTCGACCGTCCGCGCTGCAGACGATGCCCTGCCGGCCCTGGGGGTGACCATCGTCAACTACAACACCGAGGCTTTGACGCTCAACTGCGTGGCCTCGCTGCTGGAACAGGGCATCGCCGAGGCCCGCCACATCTGTGTGGTCGACAACCTCTCGCCCGATGGCTCGGGGGCGCGGCTGGCGCAGAGCCTGCCTGAAGGCGTTCGGCTGATCCAGTCTGATCGCAACGGGGGCTTCGGGGCCGGGGTCAATATCGGTGTGGCGGCCTTGAGCACCCCCCTGGTGCTGGTGCTCAACCCCGACACCTACTTCCAGCATAACAAGGCCGATGTGGTCCGGCGCCTGTTCGCCACCACACCGGATCTGGGCGTGGCCGGCCTCAAGCTGATCAACCCCGATGGCACGCTGCAGTACTCCGCTCGCCGCTTCTATTCGCTGCTGGACATTGTGGCGCGGCGCACGCCACTGGGGATGTTGCCCCCAATGCGGCGCCTCTCCAACTCCCACCTGCTCAAGCGCAACTGGAGCGGGCCCCCCTTCCAGGCCGACTGGGTGATGGGCACCGGGTTCGTGGTGCGTCGCAGCGCCTTTGAGGCGGTGGGCCGCATGGATGAGGGCTACTTCCTCTACTTCGAAGAGGTGGATCTGTGTGCCCGCATGTGGGTGCACGGCTGGCAGGTCATGGGCGTGCCCGAGGTCGAGCTGGTGCATGAGCACCAGCGCCACAGCCAGGCAGGCATCTGGTCCAAGTCGGGGCAGACCCACCTCAAGAGCATGTTCCGGTTCTTCAGCAAGTTTGGTGTGCCTTGGGTGCATCGGCCTCGGCGCGCCCGCATGAAGTCGGCCTACCTGCAGTGGCGCCGCCGCGTGATGGAGGGTGCTCATGACATGCGTACCGACCAGTCCTTGTGAAAGCGCCTGCCCTGGGCAGGTCTGTCGTATCGTGCGAACCGATGTGTTGCGTCGGGGCTGCGATGCCCGCCATCCGTGCGAACATCGGGCCGCCGTCGGCCCTGCTTGTTCACCCTGGCGGCTCTGAGCCGCCCCTTTGCCGCCTTTTTGCCGCCAGCTGTTGCCCCTCCGCCGTCCACCATGCAACGCCTCGTTCTGCTTCTGACCTGTCTTGTGCTGAGCGCCTGCACGCCCATGGGCAACCTCAAGCCCTCGGGCGAGGTGCGCTACCTCACCGCGCAGGACATCGAGACCATGGCCGCCGAGCCCACACGCATCCAGCCGGGTGACACCTTGCGCATCACCCGCGATGCGGCCGAGGCCACGCTCGATTTGCGTAACCTGGTCGAAGACAGTCAGACCCAGCTCTACGTGGTGCGTCCGGATGGCAGCATCTCCTTCCGTCACGTGGGCCGCGTACAGGCCTCGGGCAAGACGCCCGACGAGCTGGCCGCCGAGCTGGGTGAGCGCCTGGCCCCGGTGTTCCGGCAGCCGGGCGTCACGGTCAACATCACCAGCTCGCCCAGCAGCCGTGTCGTCATTGGGGGTGCGGTGCGCAACCCCACGGCCTTCGAGGTGACAGCCGTGGCCACGCTGCAGCAGGGGCTGTTTGCCGTGGGTGGGCTGCTGCCCTCGGCCGACCCCACCCACATCGCTTTGCTGCGCCTCGATGCGCAGCAGCGCTATCAGCTCTATTTCATCAACATGAGTAACCTGCTGTCGCCCGTGGCCGGCGGGGTGGCCACCATGCCCTTCCGGCGTGGCGACATCCTCTTCGTGCCCAAGTCGGCGGCGGGCAATGCCGGCGATGGGGTCGAGGTCTACATCAATCAGCTGCTGCCATTCTCACGCTCGCTGGGCATCGGCTACAGCTGGGGCGAGACCCGCGTGAAGTAAAGAGAAGGCCTCGCCACCATGATCGAGATCCGTTCGTTCCGCGACATCGTTCGCCTGTATTACATCTTTCGGCGCACCTTCCTGGTGGCGCTGTTGGTCACGGCCCTGTTGATCACCGCCGGGGCCTTCTTCTGGCCGCCCAGCTACACCTCCGAGGCGCGGCTGCTGGTGCGCCCGGGGCGCGAGAACGTGACCGTGCCCCTGGACGTGGGCGAGCGCCAGGCCTACACCCCCTATGCCACCCAGCGCGATCCCATCATCGATGAGGAGAAGATGCTGACCGGCCAGCCCGTGGTCATGCAGGTGGCGCGGCTGTACATGGACGAACTCTCCCGCATGCCTTCCCCCCAGGGCTGGAAGCAGGTGCTCAAGGCCAAGGTCAAGGGCGCCTTGCTGACGGTGATCGAAGGCGTGCGCAGCGTCACCGTGATGCTGGGGCTGAGCGAAGACCAGTCGCCCGAAGAGCGTCTGGCGAAAAAGCTGGCCAAGAAGTTCAGCGTCACGCATGGTGTGGGCTCCAACGTGATGGAGCTGAGCTTCACGTGGGATGACCCCCGGACGGCGCAGCGCGTCATGCAGACCTGGATCAAGGCCTACACCGATGAGCGCACCATGGTCCTGGGCCGCAAGAGCCTGGTGCCTTTTTATGACGGCAAGGTGCGGGACACCGATCAACAGATCGAGTCGCTGAAGGAGCAGATGCGCACGCGTCTGGTTCAGATCGATGGCATCAGCGCCCAGGAGCGCCTGACCTCGCTGACGCGCCGCATCAACGACCTGCGGGACCAGCAGGCCGAGGCCAAGGCCGAGAAGTCCGCCATCGAGCAGGGGGTGGCCTACGCGGCCGACCGCGTCAAACGCATGAACCCCGAGGTGGTGTCCGAGCGCGAGGTGGGTCTCAGCCCGTCCTACCTGGCCCTGAGCGCTCAGCTGGCCGACCTCAAGCGCCAGCGCACCGATGCCCTGCGCGTGTACAAGGAGGGTGCCCCGGTGCTGAACTCGCTCAACGAGAGCATCGCGGCGGTCGAGGCGCAACTCAAGAGCGAAGAGCGCAACACCCAGCGCGCCGAGCGCCGCAGCCCCAACGAGCTGGGCGTGTTGATGGAGCGCAACCGCCTTGAAAAGTCGCTGCGCCTGCAAGAACTGCGTTCGATGATCGCCTCGTATGAGCGCGAGCTGGAGACCCTGAGTGCGGCCCGTCGTCAGGTGCTCAATCAAGAGCCCGAGCTGGCGCGACTGGAGCAAGCCTTGCAGGTGGCCGAGCGCAGCCGTCTGCTCTACCTCGACAGCCTGGAGAAAGCCCGCATCGACCAGGCCCTGGACGACAACCGCATCAACAACATCGCAGTGGTGCAGCAGGCTTCGTTCAGCCCCAGCCGCTCCAGCCCCAAGAGCCTGCTGCTGCTGATGCTGGCCTTGCCGGCCGGTGGAATGGTGGGCCTGCTGGCCATTTACCTCAGCGCCTTGATGGACCAGCGCATCCACGATGGCGGTCGCATGCAGACCCGCTTTGGCGTGCCGCTGTGGAGCAGCATCAAGGACGTCAAGCCCGGTGAAGAAGACAACGAGTTCCACGCCAGCCTGCTGCGGGTGGTGGGCACCCTGCCCATGGACCAGATCCGCGAGAAGGGCCTCACCCTGGGCCTGGCCTCGTCCCGCAAGGGCGAGGGCGTCAGCTTCCTGATCATGCACCTGGTGCTGCAACTCAAGGCCATGGGCCTGACCGTGCGTGTCAACCCCGAGACGGTGCAGCGCCACCCGGGCGAGGTCATCTTGCTCAATGGCTCGAACATGATGGCCAGCCAGTCGGCCTTCATGCGCCTGCGCGAGGCCGACCTCATCGTGCTCGTGGTCGAGGCTCGAACCAGCCTGGTGCCCGTGGTCGAGAACGCCCTGGGCATGCTGCGTACCGCTTTCCGTCGCGTGGACGGCATCATCCTGAATCGCCGCCGCTACGAGGTGCCTGCCAAGGTGATGCGCTTCCTGCAGCGTTGAGGTGTCGCGTGCGAGTGGTTTTGCTGTCTCCGCTGCCGCCTGAGCGCACGGGCATTGCCGATTACGCCGCCCACTGGATACATGCGGCCCGTGGTGCTGGCGTTGAGGTGATCTGCCCGCTCAAGGGCCAACCCTTGCCGGCCAGCCTGACCGAGGCCCGAGCCTGGGTGGCCGAGCGCCAATGGACGGGCGTGGATGTGGTCCATGCCGAACTGGGTGGTGGGCGCCAGGGTGAGTTCTTTCTGATGTCGGCGCTGGCCGAGTTGCCTCAGCGCCCCGCGCTCTCGGCCACGGTGCACGATCCGGAGCGCATCGTGTGGCGTCCGGTCAGTGCGCTTTGGCGGGCCATCGATCGCCTGCCGTTGCTGCCCTCCTGGGTGTCCAAGGTCGCGGCGGTGCTGTGCGATCCGCACACGCTGTGGCGTGAGCGGCAACTGGTGCGCCGCCTGGACGGCGTGGTCACCCTCACCCGCACCGGGGGCGAGGCCCTGGCGCGGCGCATGCGTCGTCCGGCCCCGGCCGTGACGGTCATTCCCCACGGCGTGCTGTCGCTGCCCTTCATGCCCTTGCCACCCTCGCCGCCCATCAAGCTGCTGTACTTCGGCTACATCTACCAGGGCAAGGGCATCGAAGACCTGGTGGACGCCGTGGGCGAACTTCGCAGGCGTCATCCCGAGTGGCAAGACCAGATCAGCCTGACCATTGCCGGCGGCACGGCCCCGGACATCGCCTTCGGCGGGGCGCGCAGCTACCTCGATGAGCTGCGAGACCGCGTGGCCCGTCAGGGCCTCACCGAGGTGGTCCATTGGGATCTGGACGTAGACGAGGCCTTCATCGCGGGCCTCATCCAGCGTCACCACATCATGGTGCTGCCTTACCGCGAGTCACGCAAGCTCTCCCTGCTGGGGCAGATGCGCGGCACCAGCGGGGCTCTGGCCTGGGCCATCGCTTGCGGTCGCGCCGTGATCACGTCCGACGCTCGGGCCTTTGCCGAAGAAATCAGCCAGGGTAATGGTCTGTCGTATCCCCAGGGCGATGTGGCGGCCTTGACCCAGGCCCTGCACACACTGGTGGCCGAGCCTGGTCGCCTGCAGGCCTGCACGGCCGCCGCCAACCAGGTGGCCGAAGCCCGTCTGTGGCCCCGCACGGGCGAGGCCTTTGCCGCGTATTTTCAGCGCCTGGTGCAGGCCAGGGCGCCACGCCCTGCGCCCGCCCGCGCCACCGCGCCCCAGCGCACCGCCTGAGGAAGCCTGCCATGAGCTCAACGATGCCGCGTCGACAGTGGGTGCAGGCTGCAGCCGCCGGCCTGGCGCTGAGCAGCCTGCCTGCCCAGGCCCTGAACTGGCCCTTCGGGCGACTGCCCGATCAGGTGCTGCGCCCCATGCGCCCGGTGGTGTGGAAGGATTTCCTGGGCCTGAATGTGCAGTTCCAGTGGTTTCCGCCCGAGGTGGCCGCCCGCCATGCGCGCGTCATCAAAGAGCTGGATCTGGAGTGGGTGCGCATCGGCCTGCACTGGATGCTGTTGGAGCCCAAGCCTGGTCAGTTCGAGCTCCAGGCCATCGACCGCATGATGAAGCTCGTCGCCGACCAGGGCTTCAAAAGCATTGCCTACCTGGTGGGCACGCCCCGTTACGCGTCCACGGTCGAGAAGGGCGATCGCTACGAGCGCTACTTCGACAAGTTCCCGCCCCGCGATCCGCGCCTGTTTGCGCAGCGCCTGACCATGCTGGCCAAGCGCTATCCGCAGGTCGACGTGTGGCAGGTCTGGAACGAGCCCAACATCCTGGGCTTCTGGGCACCCAAGCCCGACCCCGAAGGCTATGGCCGCATGCTGCTCACCTCGGTGCAGAGCCTGCGTGCCACCGTGCCCGGCAAACCCATCGCCATGGCCGGCATGGCCTACTTCAGCGAGATGGGCGATGGCAGCGGTCTCATGATCGAAAAGCTGGGTCGACTGGGCGCCTTCAACCTTGATGTCATCGTGCCGTACCACCCCTACACGGCGCGGGCCGAGGGCTCGGAGGCCGACGCCCGCGATTTCGTCAAGCGGGTGCAGCCCGCCCACCAGTGGTTGCGCGCAGCAGGCGTCAAGCAGATCTGGGCCACCGAATGGGGCTGGTCCAGCTACCAAGGGCCCAAGGAAGAGCAGCCCATCGTGGGTGAAGACGGCCAGGCCGATCTCACCATCAAGCGCCTGGCCCTGATGGCCGCGATGGATTACGACCGCATCTTCCTCTTCACCCTCACCGACCTGGACAGCCGAGCCACCCAGCGCGATCAGCACTACGGCCTGGTGCGCCTCAACGGCGAGCCCAAGCCCGTCTTCCATGCTCTCAAGCGTTTTCTGGCCACCTGCGGCCCCCGGCTGGAGCCCGACACCCCACCGGCGGTGCAGGGCGCCTCGCCCGAGGGCTTGGTCAGCATCGGCTGGAAGCGCCCGGACGGCACCCGCTTGTGGATGGTGTGGGCCGAGAAGGCCGCCGAGGTGCGCATCGCGGCCACCGCCAGCGGTCAGGCCACCCTGCACCAGCCCTTGACTGGACAGCAACAGCGCTTGAAAGCGTCTGATGGGCAGTGGCGCGTGCCGGTCCGCACCGGCTTGCAGATCCTGGTGATGGCATGACCCCCTTGCGCATCCTCTGGACGCTGCCTTACCTGCCCTGGCCCGTCACCAGCGGGGGCAAGGCGCGCCAGTACCACCTCATCCGCGAGATGGCCGCCCGCGGCCACCGCATCACCCTGCTGGTGCAGTCCAAGACCCCGGCTGACGAGGCCACCCGCCGCGTGCTGGGCGCGCTGTGCGACGAGCTCATCGTCTTGCCGCGTCGTCCGCTCAAGCACCCCGTCACCCTGTGGCGGGCGGCCACCTCGGGCCTGCCCCTGCTCACCTCGGTCAATGGCCACGCGCCGGCGCTGGCCACGCGCTTCGAGCACCTGCTCACGTCCCGACCCTGGGACATCGTCCAGATCGAACACAGCTACGGTTTCGAGCCCTTTGCACGTGCCCTGCGTCGTCATCGGCAGCCCTTCGTGCTGACCGAGCACAACGTTGAGTCCGAGCTGGGGGCGGCCACCTACGGCAAGTGGCCGGGTTGGGCCCGGGGCCTGGCGGCCCTGGACCAGCGCCGTGCCCGACGCTGGGAGCGTCAGGTGCTGTCGCAGGCCACGGCCATCATCGCCGTCACCGAGGCCGATGCCCAGCAACTGCATGCCATCGGCGGGCGTCCCACACACGTCGTCAGCAATGGGGTGGACACCCGCGCGTTCGCGGGCGTGCAGCCGGATGTGAGCGCTCGCCGCGTGCTCTTCCTGGGCAACTACGAGTACGCGCCCAATGTCGATGCCGTCGAGTGGGCGCTCACCGACATCGCACCGAAGGTGTGGGCCCAGGCCCCTGATGTGCGCTTCTGCATCTGCGGCCATGGCATGCCCGCCAGCTGGGCCACGCGCTTTGCCGATGCCCGCATCGAGTGGCGCGGCTATGTGCCCGACCTGTCCGAGGTCCAGCGCCACAGTGCGGTGTTCATGGCGCCACTGCGGGCCGGTGGTGGCTCCAAGCTCAAGGTGCTGGAAGCCATGGCGGCTGGCTTGCCTGTGGTCTCCACCCGAGAGGGGCTCTCGGGTCTGCCGGTGCGGCCCGGCGTGCAGGCCTTGGCCGCCGATGATGCGCCTGCGTTTGCGCAGGCCTTGCTGCACGTGTTATCGACCCCTCAACAGGCCCGGGCCCTGGGTGACGCCGCCCGCCAGATGGTGCGCAGCACCTTCGACTGGGCCACCGTGGCCGAGCACCTCGAGCGGGTCTACGCCAGCGTGCGCCACACGCCGACGGTGGAGCTCGCCTGATGCTGGCCGCGCCTTCGTCCCTGCTCCTGCCCGTGGGCCTGGGCGTCGTGTTTGCCGCGCTCATGGTGCTCACCAGCCCCGTGCTGGCAGGGGTGGCCATGGTGGCCCTGGCGGCATTGCTGTTCGTGGTCACACGCCCGCTGCGCGGCTTACTGATGTTCTGCCTGTTGGCGCCCGCCATGCCCTGGATGACGGTCACCCTTGGCGTGCGCATCACCACCTCCGAGGCCCTGCTGGCCCTCACCTGGGTCGGCGTGGCCTGGAGCTGGCTCACGGGACGCCTGCCTGGCATCACCCTGGGTCCCACCGAGCGCAAGGCCGCCTATTTCCTGGCCTGGACCGTGGTGCCCCTGGTCATGGGCGCCGTGCTGGTGCCCTGGGAGGGCATCCCCCCCGTCAACTGGGTGCGCTACCTGCTCAATGTGTCGCCCCTGGCCCTGCTGCCCCTGCTGGCCCCCACCGCCAAAGAGCGCGAGCAGGTGCTGCTGTGCCTGCTCATCGGCTTTGCGGCCCTCAGTTGCATCTCCTTGGGCTTTTTCTTTGCGGGCCGCGACGCCCGCCTGATGGTGCCCTTCCTCACCACCATGCAGTACGCCAACACGGCTGCCATCGCCGACATCTTCGGCGCGGATCCGGGTCGCATGGCGTCACCCTGGGTGCACCCCAACTCCACCGGTGGGGCTTTGTTGCTGGCCGCGCCCCTGGGCCTGTTTTATGGCGTGGCCCACCAGGGCTGGCGCCGTGCACTCGGCTGGTTCGTGGCCCTGACGGCCTTGGCGGGCATCGTGTTCTGCGGCTCGCGGGGTGCCTTGCTGGCCATCGGTGTTTTGGTGGGTTGGCTTGCGCTCAAGCGTGCGCCGTACGCGGGCCGAGGCATGGTGCTGGGGGTGATCCTCGCCATCATCTTCGTCATGGCCTACGAGCCCGCCCAGAAGCGATTCATGTCGCTGTTCTCCAGCAACGACATCAGCACCGGTGTGCGCCTGGAAGAGTACAAGCGCTTCCCCGAGAACGCGTGGCGCTACCCCTTTGGTCTGGGCTTCGGGGCCGACACCCCGGCCTCGTCCCCTGAGAAAGACGTCTACGGCATCTCCAATCTCTGGCTCAACTACTGGTTCAAGCTGGGCCTGCCCGGCATGGTGTTGTTCATCCTGATCACCGTGGCCTGGTGGCGCGAGGTGCGCCTCAGGGGCTCTTTCCAGCACATCGGGCCTCACAACGCCATGCACATCGCCACCGTGGGCACGGTGCTTGCAGCGTTGTTCACAGGGTTCATCGATCACTACTTCAGCTTCACGCAGGTGCTGATCGCCCTGTTCTGGTTGGTCATGGCCCTGAGCCTGCATTACACGCGTCAGTCGGCGGGCCAGGGGCCCGATCCCGGCCCGAATGCCATGCCTGAAGCCGGCTCAGGCCGCTCACTGTCTTTGCCCACGCCTCGTTCGCCATGAAACACCGCATCCTTCACAGCCACAACGCGCGCGCCCGCCTGGGCGACTATGCGGCCCGCCTCGGTGTCACTGAACCCGAGTTGCAAGCCGCGTACGATTGGTGCCTGGCCCACGACATCCTGTTCGAAAGCCAGGGCCGGGGCCCCGATGACACCGTGGTTCAGATCTGCTGCCTCGACATCCGCAAGCGCATCAGCCACCCCTTGGCCCGCCGCCTCTTCGAGACCATGTTCGACGAGGTGCCTGGCCGCAAGCTGCCCGACTACGGCAAGAACTGGCCCACCGTGGTCGACCGCATGCGCCGTGTGTGGGAGCAGATCTACAACATGCTCATCAACAAGATCCCCAGCCACACCCTGCGCGTCAACTGGCTGCGCCTGGGCGGGGCCAAGATCGGCAAGGGCTCTTCCATCTGGCGCAACACCGAGGTGCTGGGCATGGAAAGCCTGGTCATTGGCGATGACACCTGCATCGGCTGGCACTGCCAGATCGATGCCCGCTCGGGTCTGACCATCGGCAACCATGTCACCATCGCTTCCCATGTGCTGATCATCGGTGGCGGGCACGACTTGCAGGCCCCGGAGTTCTGGTCCGTGTCCGAGCCCATCACCATCGAAGACTGGGCCTGGATCACCTCGCGCGCCATGCTCATCCAGGGCGCCTACATCGGCGAGGGGGCGGTGGTCTCGGCCAACACCACGGTCAGCAAGCGTGTCGAGCCCTACACCATCGTGGCCGGCCAGAGCGCCAAACCGGTGGGTCAGCGCTGCCGCAACCTCAATTACAAGGTGGGTGGGCGCAGCCTGTTTGCCTTCCTGCACTGAGGCGGCCCTCCATGCTGGGCGCCTCCGGGGCACTCACGCTCGTCACCGTGGCGGGCCTTGTGGCGGGTCTGGGTCGTGAATGGCTGCTGGTGGCCCAATGGGGAGCGGGTGCCCGCACCGATGCCTTCCTGGTGGCCTTGTTCGTGCCTGAGGCCGTGCGCATGATGATCGGCAATGGCCTGCTCTCGTCGGCCGCCATGGCGCATTGGCAGCGCCTCAGCCACGATCAGCGGCCCGCCGAACTGGCGCGCCTGACCGCCGGCTTGTTGCTCGTGGGTGTCGCCCTGGCAATCCTGGTCTGGGGGCTGCGTGGCCCCATCACGCAGGGCATTGGCCCCGGCCTGGGCGCCAGCCATCTGCAGACGGCCGCCGAGGCCTTCGCTGTGCTGGCCTGGACGCTGCCCCTTTTCGTCCTTCAAGGCTGGTGGTCCGTGCCCCTGCACGCCGAGGGGCGATACATCCTGCCCGGCATGGCATCGCTGGCGTACAACCTGCCCGCCGTGGCCTGCCTGGCCTGGATGGGCCCCAGCGCCACCGAAACGGCCGTGGCCTGGAGTTTCGTGGGCGGAGCCCTGCTGGCAGCGCTGCTCTTGTGGCCTGCTGTCCACCGCATCGGCCTGCCCTGGCGCCACTGGCGCTGGTCCAGCGCCTCGATGCGACAACTCGGTCGCCAGATCACGCCCTTGCTCGGCAGCGCCCTGCTGGGGCAGGGGGTGACCCTGCTGGAACGTGTCGTGGCCTCCTACCTGGGTGAAGGGGTCATCACCCTGCTCAACCTGGCCCGCAAGCTGGCCAACCTGCCGCTGGTGGCCCTCACTGCGGTGTGCCAGGTGGTGCTCGGCCTGATGGCCCGTGGTGAACAGACCGCCCGCCTGGCCTTGCTGCGCCAGGGCTTGGCTGCCACCACCGTCATCACCACCCCGGCGGCCCTGGGCCTGCTGCTGTCCGCGCCAGCCATCGTGGCCTTGCTGTTCCCGGGCGTGGAAGGTACCGAACGCCTGGGGCCCTTGCTGGGCTGGTATGCCGTGGCCCTGGTCATCGCAGGCTGGAACGCCATCCTGGCCCGCTACAGCCACGCCCAAGGCGACACGCGCCTGCCCTTTTTCTGCGACTTCATCGGCAGTGGGGCGCACGCCGTGGCCATGCCCTTGCTGGCCTGGGCCTTTGGCTTGATGGGCCTGGCAGCCGCCACCCTGGTGGGGGTGGGCATGACCTGCCTGTGCATGCTCCACCTCAACCGCTTGTGGCCCCATGTGGGCGCAGCCCGATTGCTGTGTGTGGCCTTGCTGCCATTGGCCGTGGGCGGCGCCCTCATCCAGGCCCTGCCGATGGCGCCCTGGCCCCGCCTGGCCTGGGCCACTCTGGCGGGTGCACTGTGTCTGGCCGGGGTGGCTGTGCTGCTCAAGCCCTGGCGGTCCAGCCCATGAGCCGCCACAACAACTTCGATGTCCTGCGCCTGCTGGCAGCCGCGCTGGTGGCGGTGCTGCACGTGGTCGAGCTCAGCGGCGAGGCCCTGCTGCGCTCGGCCCTGGGCTGGTTGCCCACTCAGTGGGGGCTTCCCATCTTTTTCATCCTCAGTGGGCACCTGGTCTTTGCCAGCTGGATGCAGCGGCCCCAGTGGCGCGACTACCTGGAGCGCCGCTTGCGCCGCATCCTGCCGGCCTATGTGGCTGTGGTGATGCTGTGCGCGCTGGGTGGTGGTGTGCTGTCCAGCCTGGGGTGGTGGGCCTACCTCACCGATCCAGCCTGGTGGCGTTATGTGGCGGCCAACCTGCTCTTCCTGAATTTTCTTCAGCCCGGCTTGCCTGGACTGTTCGACGCCCAGCCGGTGGCCGGCGTGGTCAATGGATCGCTGTGGACGATCAAGGTCGAGCTGATGTTCTACGCCGTGGTGCCCGTGGTGGGGTGGGCCGTGCGTCGCTGGGGCGCCAGCCCCGTGCTCGCTTTGGGCTACGTGGCCTCGGCCGCCTGGTGGGTGTTCTTCACAGATTGGGCCGTGCAGTCGGGGCGCCCCATCGGTCATGAATTGGCCAAACAGATGCCAGGCCAGCTCATGTACTTCCTGGCGGGTGCCTGGGCCTGGTGCGAGCGTGCGCGCTGGCGCCCCTGGTCGGCTCAGCTGGGGCTGGCGGGGCTGTTGATCATGGTGCTGGTGACCCTGTACGACCAGCACCCCAACCTGGGTCCGGACGTGTGGGACGTGCTGGCCCCGCTGGGTCTGACGGCGGTGGTCATGACCGTGGGGTTGGGGTGTCCCCACGCCACCCGACTGCAACCGCGCCACGACCTGTCTTACGGCCTCTACCTATGGCACTTTCCGCTCGTTCAGGCCACGGTGGCCCTGGGCGTGTTCGCCTGGCAACCGTGGGTGGGGGTGCTCATGGCCACCGGGCTCACCATCGTGATGGCCTGGCTGTCATGGCGCTGGATCGAGGCGCCGTTCCTGCGCCGCTGAAGCCTGCGAAGAGGCTTGACGGTCAGCGCAGGTACCAGACGCTCATGAGCCCGAAGTGGTCGCCACGGATCTTTTCTTTGCTGGGAACGAAGACATAGTCCTCGTCGACCTTGTCAACCTTGTACCGCTCCGTCACATAACGAGCCCGAACGCCCCATTGGGGTGTCAGCAAGTACTCGGCTTCCACGATGGCCCCGACCGATCCCTTGTACGTCACCCGGCCGCCGCAAAGGTATCGCAACGCCTCGTCGATCTCGCTGCAGGTGGCATCGTTTGTTCTGAACGTCGAGTAGAGCGCCTTGCGCACACCGAATCCGACGCGAAAGCGGTCTGTTGCGCGCCAGTGCAGCACGGCTTCGACAGGGATGCGACGGAACTCCAGTGAATCATTGTCAACACCGGTCACGCCATCGCTCTGGAAGGCCACCGCCAGTTGCACCGAGTAGGGTGAGCGCGCGAAGCCCAGCTCGACCCCGGCCCGCAAGTCAATGCCCGAGCCAGCTTTGACCTTTTCTTCATATTGAACCGTGGACCCTTGGGGCGTGATCGTCACTGGCGTGATCGTGTCGCCCCCCCAACTGAAGCCAATGCCCAGGAGCGGACGCAGACGAAGACCGTCCTCCACCTGCTGAGCCGACACCGGCACCGAACACAGCGCCGACACGGCGACGCCACACGCGAACACGCGAAGCAAAGACATGATCACTCCCAGAAAACCATGCTGTGATGAACTGGCCAACGCACAGTTGGACCGGCCGAGAGTATCGCCGTGGCGCCTGGCGAATGGCAGGGTGTCTCACCCTGATCTCCCCCAGAAGAGGGGCGGCCCTGCCAAACTGAGGCGTGCGCCCCACAGTTTTTTCGCAACGAATTGGAGTGGCGCTTGAAAGCTGTGCTAAAGTCTAGGGCTTGCCTTGGAGGGGTGCCCGAGTGGCTAAAGGGGGCAGACTGTAAATCTGTTGGCTTACGCCTACGCTGGTTCGAATCCAGCCTCCTCCACCAGGCAACCCTATTCATCGTTGGGTGCTTGGCGTTCAGTCGCCGGGCGGTCAGCGAAGTCAGGAATGTGGATCACTCCCGGGCGGGAGTAGTTCAATGGTAGAACCTTAGCCTTCCAAGCTAATGACGCGGGTTCGATTCCCGTCTCCCGCTCCAAGGTCAAGGAACTGACACATTCCGTGTGGTAGAGTCGCGGTCTTCGCGTCAGGGTGTACGCCCGGTCGGCACCGGTTTGAGCGCAACAGCGCAGTGCTCAAACCCGTGTCGATGCCCATGTGGCTCAGTGGTAGAGCACTCCCTTGGTAAGGGAGAGGTCGGCAGTTCGATCCTGCCCATGGGCACCACACCTTTTCATCCATCGGCTCACTTCAGGATCGCTAGGAGCGAGAATCATGTCCAAGGAAAAGTTCGAACGGACCAAGCCGCACGTGAACGTGGGCACCATCGGTCACGTTGACCACGGCAAGACCACCCTGACGGCTGCCATCACCACCGTGCTGGCCAAGAAATTC
>JBKBMV010000016.1:0-74861 GCA_046295615.1 Aquabacterium sp. | reverse complement strand
TCGGGCGCCCGCCAAGGCTGCGATGACGGGGCCTGAGCGGCACCGAGAACCCCGAACTGAACGACGCGAGCGCCCTCATGCCGGTTCAGCTCTCGGAAATGGGGTTTTGCGAAGTGCCCATAGGTCATCCCTCTGAAAAAATCCATCCACCACCCGATACCTGCTAAAAAGCTGGGGTTGTGGGGGGTTTGGTTTTGAATCGTTTGCCTGGAGTTAACCTGGTTCCGTGGCACATTCTCGTTTGACTTAGGATCTGTCCGCCATGCCCAGAACCCCCCTTACCCGTCGGAGTTTCGCCAGCAGATGATCGAGCTGGTCAACGCCGACTGCACGCATCTAAGACACAAGGGCCGCAGCACAACTACAAGCGCAGGGCTTCTCGGCTTCTGACGATGTGATCGGTACTGCATTGTCCTTCTCTTCACCGTTCGGTGGGCGATTTGGTGTTGCTTCACTGGAGATGAACGGCGTGGGTGACGCACCGTGGCGGTGCTGGTGCCGGGCTTCAGATGAATATTGCAAGGCTGAAGACTTGCTGCTCGGCCGACTTCTCCATGGCACACGCCAAAATCGAGGGATTTCAGAGCGTGTAATCCACCATGGCTTCTATTGAACGCACCGCTTATCCAAGATTCCCTCGGGTGCTGACGCTCAAGGACATTCAGGCATCGTTTACGCCAAGGCAAGACGAGATCGAATGGGTATCCAGATTCGCACGCACACCCGGCAGTCGCCTGGCTTTGCTGGTCCAGCTCAAATGCTTTCAGTTTCTCCGGTACTTCCCGTCCACCGATGTGATTCCTTCGGAGGTCGTCGAGCACATCTCGGCATCGCTTGGGATGTTGCCCACGCAAGCCATCGCCTATGCTGGCCCCACAGCCCTGTATCGCCATCATAAGGTCATCCGTCAGGTGCTGGGCGTCACGCCCTATACGGACGCGCTGACACGCCCCCTGGCCGTCTCCTTCGCCAGAAAAGCCGCCGAGGTTGTTGAGACCCGTGTGGACATCATCAACTGTGTCATCGAAGACCTGATCCGTCACGGCCATGAACTCCCCGCATTCAGCACGCTCGATGACATCGCCGAAGAGGTGCATGCGGCCGTCCAAACTGCGCTGCACCAGTCCATCGACAAGCAGTTGACGCCAAGCCAGCGGCAGTGGCTGGACAAGCTGCTTGTCACCGATCTGCCCATCCGGCGAACACTTTTCAACCAACTCAAGAAGGCGGCCAAGAAAACATCCAAGGGGCATTTGGAGATGCTGTTGGATCAAGTGAGGTGGCTCGATACGCTGCCCAGCTGTGACGACCTGCTCAACGCTGTCCCAGCCACCAAGCTCAAGCACATGGCCGAGCGGGCTTCGGTCCTCGATGCGGCCGACATGCGGGACTTCGTGCCCGCCAAGCGCTACACCCTGATCCTGTCCTTGATTCGCCAGATGCGTGTGCGCGCACGGGACGACGTTGCTGAAATGTTCATACGTCGCATTGGTGTCGTGCACAAGCGGGCACGGGAAGAGCTGCAGGCCATCCAAGCTCGGCAACGCGAGTTGAGCGAGTCTCTGGTCGCCACCTTGGAGGACGTGCTGGACATCCTGGCCGAAGACTACGATTGTGCGACCACCGGCCAGAAGGTCAGGCAGTTGCTGGCGCCAGACGGCACCGTTGACGAGCTGCGCGCCAACTGCGAAGCCATCCGCGTGTGGAGTGGGCATAACCATCTGCCGCTGATCTGGAAGCCTTTCAGCTCATGGCGGCCCGCGATGTTCAGGATGGTGCATGCCTTGCAGTTTCACTCCGCCACGCAAGACAAGCGCCTTCTTAAGGCCTTGGATGTGGTCATTGCCAATGAACAGCGCAAGGCCGAGTGGATTGAAGACGATGTGGATCTGTCTTTTGCATCCGAGCGCTGGCGCAAACTGGTTCGCCGCTCTCATGGCCTGGGCCATCCCACCAATCGTAGGTTCCTGGAGGTCTGCGTTTTCAGCCACCTGTGCAGCGACTTGCGGTGTGGGGATGTCTGTATCGAGGGCTCTGAGGCCTTTGCCGATTACCGCCAGCAACTGCTCACATGGGACCAGTGCCAAGAACGCCTGGACGACTATTGCGACAGGCTGGGGCTTGCCAGCAATGCACGGGCATTCGTTGAGGAGTTGCGCACGTCGCTGGAGGAAACGGCAAGGGAGGTCGATCAGGCATTCCCCAAGCATGCCGGTGATGTGGTGATCGGCAGCAATGGCGAACCGACCCTGCGCAAGGTCATTGCGCGAGAGGTTCCGGTAACGGCCATTGCCCTGCAGGCCACCATTGAAAGCCGCTCGCCGACCCGCAACCTCTTGGACATCCTGGCCAACATCGAGCACTGGACCGGGTTCACGCGGCACTTTGGCCCATTGTCTGGTGACGATCCCAAACTGCGGCAGGCCCGCGAGCGGTATGTGCTGACCGTCTTCGCCATGGGATGCAACCTTGGCCCCACCCAGGCTGCACGCCATCTCTCAAATGGCGTCACGCCGCACCAGTTGTCCTATGCCAACCAACGGCACATCAGCCTGGACCAGCTCGATGATGCTTGCCGTGATTTGACGGAGTTGTACCTGCGCCTGGATCTGCCAAAGATGTGGGGCGATGGCAAGAAGGTGGCCGCCGATGGCACCCAGTACGACTTCTACGATCAGAACCTGCTGGTCGGCATGCACTTTCGCTACAAGCGGATGGGTGCGGTGGCCTATCGCCATGTGGCGGACAACTACATCGCCGTGTTCCGCCACTTCATTCCACCAGGTGTGCTGGAGGCCGTCTATGTGATCGAAGGCTTGATGAAGGCTGGGCTTTCCGTGCAGGCAGACGCGGTGTACTCAGACACCCACGGCCAATCCGAGACCGTGTTTGCGTTCACGCACCTGCTGGGCATTCAGTTGATGCCACGCATTCGAAACTGGAAGGATCTGCGGTTCTACCGATCCAGCAAGGGGGTCAAGTACAAGCACATCGACAGGCTGTTCACGGACACGGTGGACTGGAAGATCATCGAGGACCACTGGCGAGATCTGATGCAGGTCGCCATCTCCATCCAGGCCGGGAAAATCGCGTCTCCCGTCCTGCTGCGCAAGCTCAGCCACGAGGGGCGGCACAACAGGCTGTTTGCCGCCGCCCGTGAGCTGGGGCGCGTGCTGCGCACCATCTACCTGCTCAAATGGATTTCCAGCAAGGAAATGCGGCAGGAAGTCAGCGCCACCACCAACAAGATCGAGTCCTATCACGCGTTCACCAAGTGGCTCAACTTCGGCGGCGATGTCATCACCGAGAACGATCCCGGCGAGCAGCAAAAGCGTCTCCGATACATTGACCTGGTGGCCTCGGCGGTCATTCTGCAAAACACCGTGGACATGATGCGCGTCCTACAGGGGCTTCAGGACGAGGGGGAAGAGGGCGATGTCTCCGATGTCCAGTACCTCAGCCCCTACATGACCACTTGCATCAAAAGGTTCGGCAACTACCATCTGGATCTCAAGCGTGCGCGCGAGCCGTGGCTGAAAGAGGCGATCTTCCAAGAGGCCGCACAGCGAGCCAAGTTGGCCACCCAGTCTGGCCCGACACGCTCCGGTAGCGCCTAGGGTCGCATATGCAACTAGAGCATAAACAAGGCTGTCAAACAGGCGAAACTGGCTTATGTGCTAACTTTCCCCTTATCCTGGCTTAGCCCCAGCTTGCCTGATGCGCTGCGCCAAGGCCGCTGCCTCATGAACGGACACCCCCTGCAGCAACAGGGCGAACTCTTCACCGCCATATCGGGCAATGAAGGCTTGACCTTGGGTGTTGCAACGCTTCAAGGTGGCCGCCAGCAAGCGCAGACAGGCATCACCCTCGGCCTGCCCCATGCGGTTGTTGTAGCGCTGGAGGCGATCCACATCCAGCAACACCATCGACACTGGCTGAGACCGCTGCTGCGCCTGACTCCAGGCCGTGGCCATGGCATCTTCAAAATGGTGCCGATTGGGAAGATCGGTCAGCGCGTCATGCCGGGAGGCTTGCTCCAGGCGCTCGTTGGCCTCGACCAGCGCTTCACGCATGCGTTGCTCACGAAGCCGAATCAGCCAGGTGCGGCGCTCTTCCATCTCCAGCGAGAAACAACCATACAGGGTGAACACACTCAGCGACAGCAATAGCACGCCTGCCGGCAGCATGACTTCGAACGGCGCTGAAGGGATGCTCATGGCCGCCCAGACGAACAGCGCGAACGCGATCAGATCCAGGAGTGCAGCCAAGCCGAAACGCACACGAGCCACGGTGTTGCTGAACACCACGATGCTGGCCAGGCTGACCAGGTAAGGCCCAGCCGTGGGGGCCTGGCTGCTCATGCACAGGTGCACGTTGACACCCACCGCCAGCAGGCTGCTGACAAAGATCATGCCTTCGCGCACGGTGGTCGAGGGCATGCGACTCACCAGCAGCAGGCCCAACAGCACCAGGGGGGTGAAGACCAGCAGTCGAAGCTTCAGGGCCTGGTCGAACTGATCCGGAATCATCACGGCATCAGCCACCAACAGCCAGTTGAACATGAAGGACACCAGCACGCCACTGCCCATCATCAGCCGCATCCGGCGCGACGTGTGGTCGTGCAGGAACCGTCGCTCCAGCGCGGCGGGCAATCGCAACAAGGTCAGACCGCGAGCCAACAGATCGTCAATGGCGCGGATGTCCACCTCGGTGTCCGTGTTGTCGATGCGCTTGAGTCCGTTCGCCATGCTCCAAGGATCGTAACGGATCGTGTTGTCGTTGCGGTTTGCGCCACACTTGGCGCTTACCCTGATCCTGTCAGGGAACTGTGGCAAGCTGATAATTTCCACATCCATCAAGAATTGCCGCCTGCATGCTGTCAGAAATCCCGCCGCCGACCGACGTCGCCGCGTCTGAGCAACAACAGGCCGTTTCTGAGCCGCCTCCGCCACGCTTCCGCCATGTGCGGTGGTGGGTGGGCGGAGTTCTCTTGTGCCTCCTGGTGGCAGGGGGCTGGTGGCTGATGAATGAGCTGGAGACCTCCAAGTGGCAAGCGCGGCACCTGGCTCGTTACGCGGGCGAGTTTGACTACCGCGTCGCACCTGGCCCCAGCGATCAGATCCGCTTTCCGCAGCATGGTCCGTTTGACGAACGCCTGGGCTACACCGCGCTGCCTCTGTTCACCGAGCAGTTGAAGCAGCAGCGCTTCTATTTGACTGAGCAAGTGCGTCTCAACGACGCCCTGACTCGCCACGTCGATCGCGGCATGTTCTTGCCGTACAAGGAAAAGGCACAAGCGGGCCTGACGGTGTTTGATTGCCGTGGTGAAGAGCTGTACCGCTTCCGCTACCCGTACCGTGCATATGCAGCCTTCGGCGACATTCCGCCTATGATCTGGCAAGGCTTGCTGTTCATCGAAAACCGACATCTGCTGGATGAATCGCGCCCCTACATGAATCCGGCCGTGGATTGGGTGCGTTTTGCACGCGCAGCGGTGGGGCAGGCGGCACAGGTCATCTCTGACGACCTGGACACACCCGGTGGCAGCACCCTGGCCACCCAGATCGAGAAGTACCGGCATTCTCCGCAAGGCATCACCCACAACGGCCCCGAGAAAATCCGCCAGATGGCCTCGGCCGCCGTGCGGGCCTACCTGGACGGTGAAGTCACGCTGCCCGCCCGGCGCCAACTGGTGCTGGATTACCTCAACACCGTGCCGCTGTCGGCGGCGCCGCGTCATGGTGAGGTGCATGGCATCGGTGACGGCCTCTGGGCGTGGTTCGGTTCTGATTTCCAGCAGATCAACCAGCGCCTGTCGCAACCCTTGCAAGCCTCCGGTGTTCAGCGTCTGGAGCAAGGGCAAGCATTGCGGCAAGTGGTGGCGTTGATGATTGCGCATCGCCGCCCCTCCTGGTATCTGGGCCAAGGCCGTCAGGACCTGGAAGAGACCACCTCGGCGTACCTGCGGCTGATGACAGAGCAGGGCATCATCACCGCCGAGTGGCGTGATGCAGCGCTGCCCCAACGGCTCCGGTTCCGGGACATGCGCAGCAATCCGCCCCTGCAACCGGTGCAGGCCGACAAAGGCAGCAGCCTGGTCCGCGTTCGACTGGCCAGGCTGCTGAACACCTCGTTGTACAACCTGGATCGGCTGGACGCCCGGATGGATGCCTCGCTTCATGCCGACTTGCAAGCCGAGGTCAACGCCTTCCTCAGCCAACTGGACGACCCAGCCTTTGCCCGCACCCATGGCTTGCTGGGTGATCGCCTGCTGTCGCCCAATCGCCTGAAAGACGTGCACTACAGCTTCACCCTGCTGGAGCGCACGCCTGAGGGCAACAAGGTGCGGGTCCAAACCGATACCAGCCGCCAGGCGCTGGACATCAACGAAGGCAGCAAGTTGGAGTTGGGCTCTACCGCCAAGCTGCGCGTGCTGACCACCTACCTGGAGTTGGTGGCCGAGTTGCACCACAAGCTGTCACCTCAAGACGACGAGGCGCTGAAGGCCATCCCGGTGGATGCTCGTGATGAGCTCACACGGTGGGCCATCCAGTACCTGCGTCAAGCAGAAGATCGCAGTCTTCCGCGCATGCTCGAGGCGGCCTTGGATCGTCGCTACTCGGCCAGCCCCGCTGAATCGTTCTTCACCGGGGGCGGGCTGCACGTGTTCGGCAACTTCAATGATGAAGACGATGCCCGCAACCCCACCTTGCGTGAAGCGCTGCAGGCCTCGATCAACCTGCCGTTCGTGCGGCTGATGCGGGAGATCGTTCGACACGTGATCCACCAGACCCCTGGCAGCGTGGCCACCTTGCTGGGCGATGACCGAGACCCTCGGCGGCGCGAATACCTGGCGAAGTTTGCCGATCGGGAAGGGCAGACCTTTGTGCGGCGCTTCTGGCGCAAAACAGACGGGCGGTCGGCCGAAGACATGCGTGACAGCCTGTTTGAGGGGCTGCGGCCCACGGCCGACAGGCTGGCAGCGGTGTTCAGGTACATCGAGCCTCAGGGCACGCCCGAAGCCTTGCAGGCCTTTTTGAACCTGCGACTGGGCAAAGACGCCATCAGTGCCGCGCGCGCACAGCAACTGCACCAGCGCTACGCACCTGAGGCATTTGGCTTGCCGGATCGGGGCTACATCGCGCGCGTTCACCCGTTGGAATTGTGGGTGGTGGCGTACCGCCTGTCCAAGCCTCAGGCCACGCTGGCGGACGCCTTGCGGGACAGCGCCACGCAGCGTCAAGAGGTCTACAGATGGTTGTTCCAGACCCGGGCCAAGGAAGCCCGCGACAGCCGCATCTACACCATGCTGGAAGTCGAGGCTTTTCTGGAGATTCACCGGCGGTGGAGCCGCCTGGGCTACCCATTCCCCAGCCTGGTGCCGTCCCTGGCCACGGCCCTGGGCAGCTCGGGTGATCGACCGGCCGCCTTGGCCGAACTCATGGGCATCATCGTCAACGACGGCCAGCGGTGGAGCACGCGGCGCATCGATGCCGTGCGTTTCGCAGAAGGTACGCCTTATGAGACGGCGTTTGCACAACAAGCGGGCGTGAGCGAACAGGTGATGGCCCCTGAGGTGGCCCGCGCACTCAAAGGCGCGTTGTCTGAGGTGGTTGAGCGCGGGACAGCCCGGCGTTTGTCTGGCGCGTTTGCCGACGGGCAAGGTGGCGTTCTGGCCGTGGGCGGTAAAACCGGCACCGGAGACAACCGGATTGTGGTGCGCGGCAAACCCACTGTGTCCTTGAACCGCACAGCCACGTTCGTGTTTTACCTGGGACCCCGGCATTTCGGAACCATCACGGCTTATGTGGTGGGGCCAGATGCCGCGCGCTACCGGTTCACCTCGGGCTTGCCTGTGCAAATCCTGAGAGCCATGGGGCCCACCTTGGTGCCGCACCTGACCAAGGCAGAGGGGGCGCTATGCCAGAGGAGCACGCCTTGAGTTCTGGGCGTGCGGGTGGTGTCTGCTGTGAGTGGGCGCCGCGTGTCTTTGTGAGTTGACATAATATACATCGTCGCAAGTGTGTTGGTGGTATGGTTGTGACCGAGCCAAGCCCCTGGAACGGCTTGTGCGTGTCTGTCACCCGTGCTCTCATCCATCCTTCGCCACACCCCATGACAGCATTGACCCGTTGCCTGGCCGTCTTCACCGTTTTGGTGTCCGTCATCCCATCAGTCACGGCGGGCTCGACGCTCGACACCATCCGCCAACGCGGCCAACTGTTGTGTGGCGTCAGCACCGGTGTGGCCGGCTTCTCGGCACCTGACAGCAAGAACCGCTGGTCTGGCCTGGATGTGGACGTCTGCCGCGCCGTGGCCGCGGCCGTGTTGAAAAGCCCCGACAAAGTGCGTTTTGTGCCCCTGAACGCTCAACAACGTTTCCTGGCGCTGCAAAACGGCCAGGTGGACCTGTTGTCGCGCAACACCTCGTGGACGCTCAGCCGCGATGCCTCGCTGGGTTTTCACTTCACCGCGGTCACGTACCACGATGGCCAGGGTTTTCTGGTGGCCAAACGGTTCAAGGTGCAGCGCGCCACCGACCTCAAAGGTGCCCAGGTGTGCGTGCAATCGGGCACCACCAGCGAACGCAACCTGACGGATTTCTCGCGCCAGCACCAACTCAACATCAAACCCGTGGTGTTTGACAGCTACGAAGCTGCCTTCAAAGCCCTGTTCTCGGGCCGCTGCCAGGCCTACACCGGCGACGTCTCGGCCCTGGCCAGCGTGCGAAACCGCGAAGCCCCCAAGCCTGACGATTACCTCATCCTGCCAGACCTGATCTCGAAAGAGCCCCTGGGCCCCATGGTGCGCCGTGGCGACGACCAATGGCTGGCCATCGTGAAGTGGACGGTGTTCGCCCTGCTGGAAGCGGAAGAGTTGGGCATCACGCAAGCCCAGGCGGCCTCATGGCGCGGCGACAACCCTGCTGGCCTGCGCCTGTTGGGTCGTGGCGAGGATCTGGGCCGACACCTGGGCCTGGACGCAGCCTGGGCTCAACGCGCCATCCAGGCCGTGGGCCACTATGGCGAGGTGTTCGATCGCAACGTGGGTAAGGGCTCCGCCCTGGGTTTGGCACGGGGTGCCAACCGCCTGTGGCGCGATGGTGGCTTGATGATCGCCCCGCCCTTCCGCTGACACAGACATCGCGCTCGGCATGTGGGATTTTCTTTTCCAGCCGGCCGGCTTCGACATCGGCGAAACCGGTGTGCTGGCCTACACGCCAGACCAGCCGCTGTGGTGGGCCATGGTGGTGGGGTTGGGCAACACCCTGCGCGTAGCGCTGCCAGGCCTGGTGCTGTGCACCCTGCTGGCCTTGATGCTGGCCCTGCTCTACCGCTACGGCACCCCGGTGTGGCGCAGCATGGCGCGCACGGTGATCGAACTGGTGCGCAATGTGCCGCTGCTGCTTCAGTTGCTGATTTGGTACGCGCTCATCATCGAGGCCCTGCCCGACACGATGGAGGCCTGGGAAATTCTGCCCGGATGGTGGCTGAGCAAAGGGGGCTTGTCGTTTCCCTGGCCCATGCCGAGTGCTCACGACGACGGCGCTCTGACCCAGGCCCTAGGGCTGCTGTGGTCGATACCGGCGCAAGGCCCCTTCAACGTCATCGGTGGTGCGGCCGTCAGCCCGGAGTTTCTGGCCCTGTGGCTGGCCTTGTCGGTGTACACCAGCGCCTTCCTGGCTGAGATCATCCGCTCGGGCCTGGATGCCGTGCCGGCGTCCCTGATGGAGGCTGCCGACACCCTGGGAGCCACACGCTGGCAGCAGATCACACGGGTGCTCTTGCCCCAAGCGCTGCGCAGCATCATCCCGGGCGCCACCAATCAGTACCTGAACCTGGTCAAGAACTCCAGCCTGGCCGTGGCCATAGGCTACCCAGATCTGGTGTCGATCAGCAACACCACGATCAACCAGACGGGGCAGGTGCTGTCGTGCCTGCTGATCATGATGGGCACCTACCTGCTGCTATCCTTGCTCACCAGCGTGCTGATGAACTGGCTCAACCGGCAGCAGGCCTTGAAAGGCCCCGCCTCATGATGCGCATGTGGCGTGGGGTGATCAACCTGGGTGGCGTGGCCGTGCTGCTCTGGGCGCTGTGGCACCTGCTGCAGTGGGGGGTGGTGAACGCCGTCTGGCAAGCCCATGCCGATGCCTGTCAGGCCCTGGCGCAGGCCGGGGTGTCTGGCGCCTGCTGGGGCGTGGTGCCCGCCAAGGCCTGGCCCATCCTCATGGGGCACTACCCCGATGGCCAGGGCTGGCGGCCCTTGCTGATGGTCGGCCTGTCGTTGACGATGCTCGGCGTTGGGGCCCTGGTGCCCGCGCCATGGCGCCTTCGCGCCTGGACCTTGGCCGGCGTGGTGTGGCTGCCCGTGTCAGGGCTGTTGATGCATGGCGGCGTGGCCGGGCTGCCTGTGGTGCCCAGTGCCGACTGGGGCGGTATGCCACTGACCCTGCTCTTGTTTCTGGGGGCGTGGTGGTTATCCTGGCCGGTGGCCGTGCTGCTGGCGTTGGCGCGGCAACAGCGAGGGCTGCTGGGCATGCTGGCCACCGCGTGGATCGAGGTGATCCGGGGTGTGCCGTTGATCACGCTGTTGCTGGCCTGCGTGCTGGCCCTGCCCCTGGTCTTGCCAGAGGCGTACACCCCCTCGGTGTTCATGCGTGCAGGCTTGGCCTTGCTGCTGTTTTCATCGGCCTACCTGGCCGAGGTGCTGCGTGGTGGCCTGCAATCGGTGGCTGACGAGCAAGTGGAAGCGGGCACGGTCTTGGGCCTGGGCTACTGGGGCATTCAGCGTCGTATTGTGCTGCCCCAGGCCTTGCGCATCGCCCTGCCCGGCATGACAGGCCACGCCATCGGGCTGCTGAAAGACACATCCCTGGTGGTGGTCGTGGGCTTGCATGAGTTGACCGGTGGCCTGTCGCTCACGATGGCCGGCGACCCCATCTGGCGCCCTCATCAGTTCGAGGCTTACCTGTTCGTGGGGCTGATCTACGCCCTGCTCTGCCTGGGCCTGTCATGGGCTGGCCGACGACTGGAGCGCCGCTGGCTTCGATGAGGGGCAAAAAAAGACCCGCCAGAGGCGGGTCGAACAACACGCTTTTGCCGCAAGCAAAAGTCGTTCATTGCAGTGGCACAGCCCAGCCCATACAGGCGGGGCGCGCCTGAAAACAGGCTCAGCGGTCGCTGATCTCGGACTCGTCGTCAGCGGCATCCACCGACTCATCGAAGGCATCACGATCACCCTGCACCAGGGGAATCAGCGGCTTGTCCAAAGGACGACACACACGGCTTTGAAGGCGGTTGAGGCGCTCGGAGCGCTCCATGGCTTGCAGAACCGCCTGAGGGTCCATCATCAGGGCGAACGGGTTGGCGTACAGACTTTGCTTTTGCATGAGGACCTCCGGTGTGCATTGCATCCAATCGATGACCTGACTGTAGGCTTCATCGCTGGTCGGCAAAAGTCGCCGAACAACCAAACCGCCTGTCAGAAATTGTCTGACAAGGTCTTCCGCACGGGGGTGTGCTAACCCTCAGTGCGCACGCACCATCGAGAACAAATCCTCGAAGTTGCGCGTCGTGATGCGTCCCACCTCGTCCACCGGCAGGCCCTTGATGGCGGCCAGTTGCGCCGCTACATGCGCCACATAAGCAGGGGTATTGGTCTTGCCCCGATGTGGCACGGGCGCCAGGTAGGGGCTGTCGGTCTCGATCAAGCACCGATCCATCGGCACGAAGGCCGCCACATCGCGCAGTGCCTGGGCATTCTTGAAGGTCAAGATGCCAGAAAACGAGATGTAAAAGCCCATGTCCAGGGCCTCGCGCGCCACGGCTTCGGATTCGGTGAAACAATGGAACACGCCGCGCACCTGGCCTTGGCCTTCTTCTTTGAGCACGGCCAGGGTGTCCTCGGCTGAAGAGCGGGTGTGGATCACCAGCGGCAGCCCGGTATGGCGGGCCGCACGGATGTGCACCCTAAAGCGCTCGCGTTGCCATTCCATGTCAGCCACCGAGCGTCCTTCCAGGCGGTAGTAATCCAGGCCGGTTTCGCCAATGCCCACCACTTTGGGCAAGGCAGCCAAACGGACCAGATCATCCAAGGTCGGCTCTTGTACATCTTCGTTATCGGGGTGCACGCCCACTGTGGCCCACAGGTTGTTGTGCGCCACGGCCAAGGCGTGCACGGCAGGAAACGTCTCCATCTGGGTGCTGATGCACAGGGCGCTGTGCACACCCGCAGCGGCCATCTCGGCTTGTACCTCCGGCAGACGCTCGGTGTAATCCGGAAAATTCAGGTGGCAATGAGAATCAACGAACATGGCACGGGGCAGCGCAGACGCACACTCAACAGTCAAAAGCACCCATCAGACAAGGTGACCCACACGCTGGTCCTGAACGACCAACGGGGCGCCATCTTGCCTCAAAGTGTCTGCGTTGGCTTGCTGGAGGAAATGTTCGTGCCCAGGATCTGCTCGATCTTCAATCGCAGCAGGCGGGTCTTTTCGTCGGCAGGAAACTTCACGCCCACGCCCTGGGTGCGGCCCGCCGAGGCATTGGCCGGGGTGATCCAGGCGATCTTGCCGGCCACCGGGTAGCGCTGCGCATCGTCGGGCAGCGACAGCAAGAGGTAGATGTCGTCGCCCAGGCGGTAGTCGCGGGTGGTGGGCACGAACAAGCCCCCGTCGGTGAACGCGGGGATGTAGGCCGCATACAGCGCACCTTTTTCACGAAACACCAGCTGGATCACGCTGGGGCGTGATGCGGTAGCAGACGTTCCGCCGCCGGTGCTGCCGCCCATGTTGGCTGACAGCTTGCCTGGTGCGACGCCAGCAAAGGCGGAAGGTAATGCGGTTGTCTGAAACTCACTCATCGTCTTGGGAGTTTATCGCGCGCATCCCCTGTTGGGGTGTGAACTAGCCCCCATTCCCGGGGGGCTTTACATCCACTCACAGGCTGTTTTCGAGGGTCAACCCGTGGTCAGGCGGACGCTCGATGTTTGCTGCGTCGCAGCACCTGTGCTGCCTGATCCGCCAGGCTCTCCAGCCTCAAGGGCAGATGCCAGGGGTGCTCGGCATGCCGCGCCGCCTGCATGAGTTGCTTGTGCCAATTCACCAGGGCGGTCAGGGCCGGTGCGGGTGGCAGCCCTTCGGCCGGGAAGTAGCGCGGCGCCCCACCCGCCGCCACGGCGCTCAGGTCCTGACACAGCTTGATCAGGGTCTGGATTACCAAAGGCACCGGCATGCCGGACAGCACCGACGCATCGCCCTGGGCCAGGCGCTGAGGCAAGGCGCGCCAGGCCGCCGCTGTCAGGCCCTGCTGGTGACGCTCCAGCGCCGTCCAGGGCTGATGCCCCGAGGCTTGCAACAAGATCTGGGCATCCTCGGTGCTGAGCCCCGCGATCTGACTTTGCAGCCAGGCGGCGGCCGAGGCTGCATCGGCCGGGGCCAGATGCCACAACTGGCACCGACTGCGGATTGTGGGCAGGATGGCATCCACCGAGCCCTGCGCCGACAACACGAAGCGCACCACCCCCGGGGGTTCTTCCAGTGTTTTGAGCAAGGTGTTGCCCGACACGGTGTTCATGCGCTCCGCCGGGTGGATGACGATGACCTTGCAGCGGCCTCTGGACGATGTGTGCTGCGAAAACGCCACCGCCTGCCGGATGGCCTCGACTTTGAGCTCCTGGCTGGGCTTGCGGGTCTTGCTGGTTTTGTCCGGGTCATCTTCCGGCGCACTGCGCCAGCCCAAGGCCAGCTCCAGCGCCTCGGGCAGCAGCACCATCAGGTCTGGGTGAGCCCGCGCTTGTACCAGGTGGCACGACACGCAGCGACCGCAAGCGGGCCGCCATGCCTTGCTGGCCGAGTCGGTCGGGGCCTCACACAGCCAGGCCTGCGCCAGGGCCAGAGACAACTCGAACTGACCGCTGCCCGGTGCTCCGTGCACCAAAAACGCATGGCCCTGGGCCTGCGCCAGCGCCTGTTGAAGGGGCGCCTGCAACCAATCTGGCAACGGGGTGGCGGTATCCGCGCTCACAGCAGGCCTCGCTCGCGCACGGCTGTCAGCACATCGGCACGCACCTGCTCAGGGGTTTGGTGGGCGTTGATCAGTGCGAAACGATGGGGCGCCTGCTCATGCCGCTGGCGATAGGCGTCACGCACGCGCTCGAAGAATGCGCTGTCTTGTTGCTCGAACCGGTCGGGCTGCCGCGCATGACGCAGGCGCTCCGCCGCCACCTCCGGCGGCACATCGAACAGCAGCGTCAGATCAGGCTGCCGAGTGCCCTGCACCCACTGCTCCAGCTGTTGCAGCACGCGCACATCAAAACCTCGGCCGCCGCCTTGGTAGGCAAAGGTGGCATCCGTGAATCGGTCACACAGCACCCAGGCGCCACGTGCCAGCGCCGGCTCGATCACCGTGCTCAGGTGATCCCGGCGGGCGGCAAACACCAGCAGGCTCTCGGTCAGGGCGTCCATCGGGTCGTGCAACAGCATCTCGCGCAGGCGCTCGGCCAGCGGCGTGCCACCGGGCTCACGGGTGCGGACGACGTCGTGCCCGGCCGCGCGCCAGGCCTCTTCCAGAGCCTGGATGTGGGTGGTTTTGCCCGCACCGTCGATGCCCTCGACCGTGATGAAACGGCCTGGGCTGGAGGATGGATCCAAGCTCATGGTGCGCGCGATGCCTGTTGTCGTTGATAGCGGTTCACGGCCCGATTGTGCTCGTCCAGCGTTGCACTGAAGACACTGCTGCCGTCGCCCCGTGCCACGAAGTACAGCGCCGGGGTGTCTGCGGGCCGCACAGCGGCCAACAACGACGCCTTGCCGGGCATCGAGATGGGCGTGGGGGGCAGGCCGGCGCGCGTGTAGGTGTTGAACGGCGTGTCGGTTTGCAGATCGATCTTGCGCAGGTTGCCATCAAAGCGCTCACCCAGCCCGTAGATGACCGTGGGGTCGGTCTGCAGCCGCATGCCGATGCGCAAGCGATTGGCAAACACACCGGCCACCAGGGTGCGATCGGCCTCCATGCCGGTTTCCTTCTCGACAATCGACGCCAGGATGAGGGCCTCGTCCATCGAGCGCAGGGGCACGTTGTCGGCCCGTTGCGCCCAGGCATCGGCCAGGCGTTGATCCATGGCCTGCAGCGCACGGCGCATCACGGCCAGATCGGTTGAGCCCTTGGCGTAGGCATAGGTATCCGGGAAGAATCGCCCCTCGGCCGGCACGCCCGGACGCCCCAGCTGCGCCATGATCTCGTCGGCCGACAGGCCGGCGGTGGTGGGCCGCAACGACTCTGCCTTCGCCAACTCGGCACGCCATTGCGCGAACGTCCACCCCTCGATCAGCCGCACGGTGGACAGGCGCTCGTCGCCCCGCACCATCATGCGCAGCAGGTCACGGGCCGACCCACCGGGCTCCAGCTCATAGCTGCCGGCGCGGATCTGCCGGGCCTGCCCTGACCACCGAAACCATTGGTAGAGCAACCAGTCTGGCGCCTCCACCCCCGCCTCCACCCATCCGCGTGCAATCGTACGGGCCGTGGCGCCCTGCTCCACGGCGTAGTCGACGGGCTGGTTGTCGCGCAAGGGCAAGGGCTTGCTGAGCCACCACCAGCCCAAGGCGGCCAGCACCACCAGCGTGATCGCCAGAAGGCTCAGCACAAGCGCCACGGCGCCGCCCTGTTGCCGGACGAACGCTGTGGATTTGAAGGGGGATGAAAGATGGCTGCTCACAGGGTTGATCATAATCAGCACATGACGATACCTCAGCTCATGGATACCTCGGGATGGCAGGGGCTGACCCTGGCGCCCGGCTTTGGCGTGGTGGAAGCCGTTGGCGACGACGCGGCCACCTTCCTGCATGGACAACTCAGCCAGGACATGGTGCACCTGGCCCTGAACCAGCCTGCTCTGGCGGCCTACTGCTCGCCCAAGGGGCGCATGTTGGCCAGTTTGTGGGTGTGGCGCACGGCGCCTGACCGCTTCTGGTTGGTCATGGATGCCAGCGTGCTGCCGGCCACCCTCAAGCGCCTGCGCATGTTTGTGTTGCGGGCCAAATGCACGCTGACCGATCTCAGTGACCGCATGACCGTGGTGGGGGGCGTGTTGCCCGAGGCCACGGTGGACACCTCGGCCCTGCCCTGGGCCGCGTCGCTGGCACCGGTGCCCGGCCAGCCTCGCACCGGCACGGGCAGTCGCCTGGCTTGGGCGATCTGGCCCACGGACGAGTTGGATGCCCGCTTGGCCGAAGGGCCGCGCGTGGAGGCGGCACAGTGGTCGTGGTTGCTGGTGCTGACGGGTGTGCCGCGCATCACGGCCCCCACGGTGGATCAGTTTGTGCCCCAGATGGTGAACCTGGAGTTGATTGGCGGCGTGAACTTCCAGAAAGGTTGTTACCCCGGGCAGGAGGTGGTGGCTCGCAGCCAATACCGAGGCACGACCAAGCGGCGCCTGTTCTTGCTGGCCGCCGCGGCCGACGTGGCGGCAGGCCAGGAGGTGTTCAGCGACCGTGACCCCGGCCAACCTGCGGGCATGGTGGTGTGCGCGGCGCCCCAGCCTGATGGCTCCGGCACCTGGCACGCCTTGGTGGAGTTGAAGCTGGCGGCCATGGACGCGGGCTTGCAGGCGGGCGGCCCGGATGGCGCGCCAGGCCCGGTGCTGCAGCGACTGGCCTTGCCCTACGAGGTGCCCACCACGGAAGCCTGAGCGCCCCCGCCCCTGGCATTTTGTAACCGTTCGCGTGGGGCGTTCAATCCTTAACGGCATTTCGCCCGCCCGCGCGAGTTTGTGGCGTGTCGCAGAATGTTGCGCGGCACAAATTGGGCTAGTCTTCACCCATGCCTGCGGACTGCGCTACCCGCAGGCTTTGCCGGCTTGGTCGCTGCATCTGGCCCAGCCGGCGAACTTGGCCCGAAGAAGGTAACGCATTGAGCCCCCTGCCCCACCTGTTCATCTACTACAAGCTGCCGGCGGCCGAGTCGCTGCAATGGCCCGGCCTTGTGCAGGCTGCGCAAATGGCGTTGCAGCGCACTTGGCCCGGGCTGGCCTGCCGGCTGATGCGTCGTGTGGATGAGTCCAGCGCCGACGGCGTGGTCACCTGGATGGAAATCTACGAACACCCGGATGGCTTGGGCTCTGATTTTGAAGCGGCCTTGATGACTGCCATGACCCCGATCTCGGGCCCCGTGTTGGGGCCACGTCATACCGAACGCTTCGTCGGGGTGCTGGCCCCTGATCTGCACCCGACCAACGCCCAGCCCTGTTCTGGCCCCACCGAGGTCTGATCTGCGAGGAGACCACCATGTGTCTTGTAGCCTTTGCCCTCGACCAACACGCCCGCTTTCCCTTTGTGCTGGCCGCCAACCGCGACGAGTTCTTCGATCGTCAGGCAGCTCGCCTGGGCTGGTGGCAGCCTGATGGGGGTGGCCCCGCGATTCTTGGTGGGCGCGATTTGTCGTCCGGTGGTACCTGGCTGGGTCTGACCGCCTATGGCCGTTTGGGTTTGGTGACCAACATCCGCAACCCGGCCGACAACGATCCGCTGGCCCCCTCGCGCGGTGACATCGTGCCGCAATGGTTGCGGGGTGATGTGGGGATGGCCACGCTGTGGCCACGGCTGGCCATGTCGGGCTACAACGGCTTCAACATGATCGCGCTGGATTTTGCGCAGGCCGAGTGCTTCTGGATCAACAACCGTCGGCTGTACCCCGAGCGCCTGCAAAAAGGTATTTTTGGTCTGTCCAACGCACAACTGAACACGCCCTGGCCCAAGGTGCAGCAACTCAAGGCGCAGCTGAAATCGGCCCTGGCCACCCAGACCGAGGTGGATGCCATGGCACTGCGCCTGATGGACGCGCTGGCCAACCCGGAGCAGGCCGCCGACAGTCACCTGCCCCACACGGGTGTGCCGCCAGAGTGGGAACGACTGCTGTCGTCGTGCTTCATCCGTTCGCCCGATGGCAGTTACGGCACGCGCTGCTCCACCATCGTGATCACCGAGCGCCAACACAAGCGCCTGGTCACGCACGTGTTCGAGCGCACATTCACAGCCAGCGGGATGGCGCTGTTGCGCCGGGTCACGCTCAAGAACTGGCCACCTCGCCACAGCATGGCCGAGGCCGATGTGGCCCGCCTGCAAGCGTCACTGCCCGAGCTGGCTCAGGTGCCTGCTGACAAACCGGAAGAGGTTTTTGAAAGCTCGGAGGTGTCAGAGCAAGACAATCATGTGCTACCCCCCATGAAGCGTAGCCGTACCCGCAACCTGATCAAGGCTCCGGTGCTCAAGCTGCTCAAAGCGTGAGCACCATTTTCTGGTGGGGAATGCCCACCTCGTCAAAGACCTCTCCGACAGGCTCAAAGCCTGCTGCGGCATATAGCGGTTGGGCGCTCAACTGGGCATGAAGGCTCAGGCGAGGGCGCCCCTGCTGCCGTGCCAACTCAATGAGCGTGTCCAGTACCCGGCGGCCCAGGCCAATGCCACGAGCGCAGCGTTGCACTGCCATGCGACCAACGCGCGCCTCAGACGGGTGCTCACCCGGGATCAGGCGGCCCGTCGCGGCCGGCCAGCCTGACAGGTTGTGAACCACCACATGCCAGGCCCGGGCGTCATCCTCGTCCCACTCGTCCGCCTCGGCAATGCCCTGCTCTTGAATGAAGACCTGCCGGCGCACCTCGGCCGCCGCACCGCCCACGGCCGACCAATCGCCCACCGCATCCAGCCAGACGGGCTGGCCGGCCTCGAACGCCTCCAGCTGCTGGCGTGCCTCAGCGGGCACGGGATGGGGGCGCCCGCACTCCAAGTTCACACAGACATAAACCACTTCTCCATCCACCAGCAGCAGGCCATCACGGCGCACCTCCCAGGCCAAGGTCAATGAAGTGTTGCCCAGCGCCTGCAGGCGCACCCCGATGGCCAGACGGTCGTCCAGCAAGGCGGGGGCGTGATAGTTCAGCGCGTTGCGCCGCACGTAAATGTCGCTGTTCAGCGCACGCCACGGGTCGGGGTACGGCAAGCCGGCGTGGCGCCAGTATTCGGTGGCGGCCACGTCCAGGTAGGTGAGGTAATGCCCGTTGAAGACCACCTTCTGGGCATCCACCTCCGCCCACCGAACCCGAAGGCGGTGCTGAAAGCGAAACGACATGCCGCAGCGCCCTTGATCAGCGCAGTTCGCGGCGCAGGATCTTGCCCACCGGGGTCTTGGGCAGCTCTTCGGTGCGGAACTCGACGATGCGCGGGATCTTGTAGCCCGTCAGGTTCTTGCGGCAGTGCTCGATGATCGCTTCCTTGGTCAGGCCAGGATTGCGCGGTACGACGATGACCTTCACGCGCTCACCAGCCACCTCATCCGGCACACCCACGGCGGCCACCTCCTTGACGTCGGGGTGCATGGCCACCACGTCTTCGATCTCGTTGGGGTAGACGTTGAAGCCCGACACCAGGATCATGTCTTTCTTGCGGTCCACGATCTTCAGGAAGCCCTTCTCATCCATCACCGCGATGTCGCCCGTGGCCAGCCAGCCTTCGCTGTCGATGACCTTGGCGGTTTCTTCAGGACGGTTCCAGTAGCCCTTCATCACCTGCGGGCCGCGCACGCACAGTTCACCCGGCTCGCCGATGTTGGCCCAGCTGCCGTCATCGCGACGTATGCGCACCTCGGTGGAGGGCACAGGCACACCGATGGAGCCGGTGAAGACCGGGCGAGGCTTGCTCAGGTCCACCGGGGCTTGGGACACGATGGGCGAGCACTCGGTCAGGCCGTAGCCTTCCACGATCGGGCAACCGGTGACCTGGTTCCAGCGCTCGGCAGTGCTGCGCATCAAGGCCATGCCGCCGGCGATGGGCAACTTCAGCTTGGAGAAGTCGAGCTTGGCAAAGGCGGGGTCTTCCAGGAACGACGCAAACAGCGTGTTCACGCCTGTGATGCCCGAGAAGCGCTCCTTCTTCAGGATCATCATCACGCGTTTGGTGTCGCGCGGGTTCGCCACCAGGATGTTGCGACCGCCCAGGGCCATGAAGATCAGGCAGTTCACCGTCAGGGAGAAGATGTGGTACATCGGAATGAGCGTGACCACGGTCTCGGTTTCATCCGTCAACTGGCCTTCGGCGAACGCCAGCGCCTGCTGGCAGTTGGCCAGCACGTTGCGGTGGGTCAGCATGGCGCCCTTGGAAACCCCGGTGGTGCCGCCGGTGTACTGCAGGAAGGCCAGATCGTCCGGCGTCACATCGGCGGCCTTGAACTTCAGGCGGGCTCCTTCCTTCAACACACTGCGCATCCAGAACGCACCGGGCAGGCTGTAGGCCGGCACCATCTTTTGCACGTTCTTCAACACAAAGTTCAGCAGTCGGCCCTTGGCGTTGATCACGCCATCCGACAGCAGATCGCCGATCTGGGTCAGCACGATGCGCTTGAGCTTGGAGCCTGCCATCGCCTCTTGCAGCGTCTTGGCGAAGGTTTCCATCACGATGATGGTTTCAGCACCACTGTCGTTGAGGGCGTGGGCCAACTCACGGGCGGTGTAGAGGGGGTTGATGTTCACCACCACCGCGCCCAGCTTGAGCACGGCAAACAAACACACGGGGTACTGGAAGGTGTTGGGCAGCATGATGGCCACCCGGTCACCCTTCTTGACACCCTGGCTTTGCAGCCAGGCTGCGAACGCGTTGACGAGCCGATCCAGGCGATCGTTGCTCATCTCGGTGCCGATGCTGACGAAGCCGGGCCGATGACGGAACTTATTGATGCACTCGTCGAAGTACTGCCCCAGCGAACGGTACTTGTTGGCGTCGATGTCGTGGGGCACACCCTTGACATAAGACGACAACCAGATGCGGTTGGTGGTTCCGTCAGGATTGACGATGGACATGCCCGGTTGAACGGCAGCGGTTTGGCTCATCAGATCTCCTCGTGTACCGGTGGCAACTCCACGTGCACCGGTTGTTTGTCTCAAATTCCGAGTCTAACAACCCTGCGCACCCTCACGCTGCGCAGGGTGAAACCGCTCAGCGTTCCAGGATGGCCACCACGCCCTGACCGCCGGCGGCACAGATGGAGATCAGGCCACGGCCCGAGCCCTTCTGAGCCAGCATCTTGGCCAGTGAGGCCACGATGCGACCACCCGTGGCCGCGAACGGATGGCCCGCCGCCAGTGACGAGCCATTGACGTTCAGCTTGCTGCGGTCGATCGAGCCCAGCGGCTTGTCCAGGCCCAGCTTGTTCTTGCAGTACTTGGCGTCTTCCCAGGCCTTCAGCGTGCACAGCACCTGGGCGGCAAACGCTTCGTGGATCTCATAGAAGTCGAAGTCTTGCAGGCTGATGCCAGCACGGGCCAGCATGCGCGGCACGGCGTAGGCTGGCGCCATCAGCAGGCCTTCCTTCTCGGGGCCGAAGAAGTCCACCGCCGCCACTTCGCTGAAGGTGATGTAGGCCAGCACCGGCAGGTTGTTGGCCTTGGCCCATTCCTCGGAGCCCAGCAACACGGCCGAGGCGCCGTCGGTCAGCGGGGTCGAGTTACCCGGGGTCAGGGTGCCCTGGCCGGGCGCGATCCTCTTGTCAAAGCACGGCTTGAGCGAACGCAGCTTCTCGATGGTCAGGCCTTCGCGCAGGTTGTTGTCCTTGCTCACGCCCTTGAAGGGGGTCATCAGGTCGGCGAAGAAGCCTTCTTTGTAGGCGCGGGCCATGTTCTGGTGTGACAGGAGCGCCAGTTGATCTTGCTCTTCACGGGGGATGCCCCACTCGCGCGCCATCAACTCGGCATGCTCGCCCATTGAGTAGCCAGTGCGGGGCTCGCCGTTCTTGGGAATGGCAGGCTTGACCAGCATCGAGGGCCGGATCTTGGCCAGGGTCTTGAGCTGCTCGCCGGTGGACTTGCCCCGGTTGGCTTCCAGCAGGATCTTGCGCATCTTCTCGTTCACGCCAATGGGCGCGTCCGAGGTGGTGTCCACGCCACCGCCAATGCCGCACTCGATGTGACCGAGCGCGATCTTGTTGGCCACCAGCATGACCGCTTCCAGGCCCGTACCACAAGCCTGCTGCAGGTCATACGCCGGGGTCTGGGGCGACAAGGTGGTCGACAACACCGATTCGCGCACCAGGTTGAAATCACGTGAGTGTTTCATCACCGCACCCGCGGCCACATCGCCCAGGCGCTGGCCGTGCAGGTTGAAGCGATCGACCAGACCTTGCAAGGTGGCCGTCAGCATGTCCTGGTTGGACACGTGCGAGTAGACAGTGTTGGAACGGGCAAAGGGAATGCGGTTGCCCCCGATGATGGCCACGCGGCGGATGGTGTTCATGTGGGTGTCCTTGTGTAGATGTTGGTGTTGGTGTGAAGGTGCTCGGCGTGTTCAGCAGATCACGCGCCCGCGCAGATGAGGCTTGTCGCCTTTGGCATTGCGCACCTCGAAGGTGGCGCCGTGCTCCTGGCGGGCGCTCCACAGTGATGCCTTGGCGGGCAAGAACAGGGGGGTCTTGAAATCGACAATCACCTCGGCTTGGCTGACCGCCTCACGCGGCATGAGGGTGGCCAGCGCACGGGCCTTGGTCCACATGCCGTGGGCGATGGCTTTGCGGAAGCCCAGCAGTTTGGCGGTCAGCGCGGTGAGGTGGATGGGGTTGATGTCGCCCGATACCCGGCCATAGCGCCGCCCGATGCCCGCGGCGGCAAAGAAATCGGCCTGATGCGACAAGGGGGGGGCGTCGTTGAGCTGGCTCTCGTACTTGGGCCCACGCGGATTGCGTACACCCATGCGCAGCGCGGTCATGTCATTGACCCACACCAGCTGGTCGCCTCGATAGGCTCTGAAGTGCAGCATGAACACTTGACCCTTGTCATGGGCCGACAGGGCGCCCGTGCTCATCTCCAGGCGCAAAGTGTCGCCCACTTCCAGCCGCGCGAGTTGCTGGATGCGGTTGGACAGGTGCACGATGCCCATGGCTGGCCAGGGGCATACCTTGCTGCCAAACAGCATCATGGCCAGCGGAAACACCTGCGTGAACAGATAGGTGATGGGCACGCCGTGTGCCTGCGTGAAACCACACACCCGCGAGTAAGCAGCCACGTGCTTGCCATTGATCTGCACCTGGGGCCGCACATACGTGACCTCAGGCAGCGCATCGACAGCAACGTTCTTCTTGCTGCTGGAGCGCAAGGCCCCCAGGCTCAACGAGATCGAGCTGGGCAGTTTGTGAACGGTGATCGTCTTCATGGGGTCGCGGCCTAGCTCATGCGCCGATCAGGCTCTGACCACACACACGAATCACGTTGCCGGTCAGCCCGCTGGACGCGGGGCTGGCAAACCAGGCAATGGCTTCGGCCACATCCACCGGCTGACCACCTTGGCTCATGGAGTTCATGCGGCGACCGGCTTCGCGGATGGCAAAGGGAATGGCCGCCGTCATCTGCGTTTCGATGAACCCGGGCGCCACAGCGTTGATGGTGATGCCCTTGGCAGCAAAGATCGGGGCGGTTGACTGCACCATGCCAATCACGCCGGCCTTGGACAGCGCGTAGTTGGTTTGGCCCATGTTGCCCGCGATGCCCGAAATGGACGACACGCACACAATGCGACCACCGGCGTTGAGGGCACCGCTCTCGAGCAGGGCTTCGTTGATGCGTTCCTGGGTGGACAGATTGACGTTGACCGTCAACTGCCACAGGTGCTCTTTCATGTTGGCGATGGTTTTGTCACGGGTGATGCCGGCGTTGTGCACGATCACATCCCAGCCACCATCGGCCTTGGCGGCCTCCACCAGTTTGGCGGGTGCATCGGCGGAGCCAATGTCCAGGGCAATGGCCTTACCGCCCAGACGCTTGGCCACGGCTTCCAGCGGGGCCTGGGCCTGCGGCACGTCCAGGCAAATCACCTGTGCACCATCACGCACCATGACCTCGGCGATGGCCTCGCCAATGCCCCGCGATGCACCCGTGACCAGCACTTTCTTGCCCGCCAGAGGCAGGTTCCAGTCGGCCGGCGTGACCAGGCTGCCCACGGATTGACCGACGCGGATCACCTGCCCCGACACATAGGCCGACTTGGGCGACAGCAGGAAGCGCAAGGTGGATTCAAGGTTGCCTTCGGCCCCCTCGGCCACGTACACGAGCTGAGCATTGCTGCCCTTCTTGAGCTCCTTGCCCAGCGAACGGGTCAAGCCCTCCAGCGAGCGCTGGACGGTGGCCTTACGGTGCGATGCGCAACCTTCGGGCGGGCGGCCGATGACCACCACGCGGCCACAGGGCAGCAAGGAGCGAGCGGCATCGTGGAAGAACCAGTACAGTGCATCCGATTGAGTGCTGTCTTCCAGGCCCGTGGCGTCGAACACCAGGGCCTTCACCTTCTCGCCCGGCTGACCATTGCCACCCCAGCGGCCGGTGGTCAGGCCTGCCTGATTGGCTACCGCCACCCATTGAGGCAGGCGCTCATGCACCAGGGTCTGTGCGCCGAGATTCTTGAAAATCGACGCCAGGGTGGGCAACAACTGGGGTTCACCACCGCCGCCGAGCAACACCGTGCCCTTGATGACAGGTTGACCGGGCTTGTAGCGCTCCAGGGGCATGGGCTTGGGCAGGCCCAAGGCATTGATGAGCTTGGCGCCCACGGGCGAGTTGGCGAAGTCCAGGTAACCGTCTTTCATGCGTCTCTCTCAATGTATCTGGGCCGTGGACGTGAACAGTGCCGGCGACCCGGTGGAACAAACGTGATGCCCATCGGCATCACACGGCAAATCAGGTGGTCAATGAGGCGGGCTCAGCCGGATCGATGGCCTCATCGTCGGGCCGTAGCCCCAAGGTGGCCATGCCCGGCAGTTGCACGATCTCGTCGATGAGATGAGTTTCTTGGGGCCCCGGCAATGGCGCGCGCAAGGCGGCCACCATGAGCGACACCAGGCGCGACAGGATCATGGCTTCGTGATCGCCCTGCCCTTGCGTGAACTCGCGGATCAGGCGCTGGGTATTGCCGCCAGCCAGCACACCGGCCAGAGCGCCCATGGCGAAGTTCAGCCTGAAGCCCAGGTCTTCACGGGTCAGGTCGGGCAAAGTGCGCTGAAACGCGAAAAAAAAGCGCGCCAAGGTTTGCACGTAATGCGTGTCGATGAACTCGCGCACCACGGGCGACGGATCCGTGTACGCCCGCCCCAGAAAATGCAGGTAGCGGCGCGCTGCCTCAGACTGGCCACGACCCATGCGCACAGCCGGCAAAAACATGGCCACCAGCACGTGCTCGCACTTCATGCGCTCGCCCAGGTGCTTTTCCAGCGCGTCCAACATCGTGAGCCGGTGCTCGTTGAGGGGGTCCAGCTGGCGCGCGAGCACAGCCTGGATCAGCGCGTCTTTGCTGCCAAAGTGGTAATTGGCCGCGGCCAGATTGACGCCTGCAGCGCTGGTGATCTGGCGCATGGACATGGACTCGAAGCCCCCTTGCACAAACAGCGACTCCGCCGCATCCAGGATGCGGGTTTTGGTGTCTGCAGGTGACAGGCGTGCGCCGGCGCTGGCCATGGGATCTCGTCTCCTCGGTACGAACGTTTCAAACGCTCGTTTCATGCTTGGGTGCGTATGGTATGACAGAGCAGGCGTCTTGGCACGACAGACCCTCGACAAACTCGGGGATTCCCTCACTTGAGGGGGGCGTCGAGGATCGGGGTGGGGTTGTTACAGTAGGAGGATCACCACGGCAAACGCTCCTGGAGCCCACGTTCACACCATGGCCACGATCCTTTACCTGACCCAGATCCAGTTCGAACACGGCGCCATCCGCCTGCTGGCCGACGAATGCGCCCGGGTAGGCATCCAGCGCCCACTGGTGGTAACAGATGCAGGCGTGCGCGCCGCCGGCGTGTTGCAGCCCGCACTGGATGCCTTGGGCGATCTGCCCGTCACGGTGTTTGATCAAACCCCGCCCAACCCGACCGAAGCCTCGGTACGCGCTGCCCTGGTGGCCTGGGACGCTGGCCGCTGCGATGGCCTGGTGGCCGTGGGCGGCGGCTCCAGCATCGATCTGGCCAAAGGCCTGGCCATCATGGCCACCCACGAGGGCCCGTTGAAAACCTACGCCACGATTGAAGGTGGCTCTACCAAGATCACCCCCAAGGTGGCACCGTTGATTGCTGTGCCCACCACGGCTGGCACAGGCAGCGAGGTCGCACGGGGCGCCATCGTCATCGTGGACGATGGCCGCAAGCTGGGCTTCCATTCGTGGAACCTGATGCCCAAGGCCGCCATCTGCGATCCGGATCTGACCTTGGGCCTGCCGCCTGCCCTGACGGCCGCCACGGGCATGGATGCCATCGCCCACTGTATGGAAACCTTCATGGCGCCGGCCTTCAACCCGCCGGCCGACGGCATTGCGCTGGACGGCCTGGAACGCGCCTGGCACCACATCGAGCGCGCCACGCGCGATGGCAGCGACCGCGAGGCACGGCTGAACATGATGAGTGCCTCCATGCAGGGCGCCATGGCGTTTCAGAAAGGGCTGGGCGCGGTGCACAGCCTCAGCCACAGCCTGGGTGGCGTGAACCCCAAACTGCACCATGGCACCTTGAACGCGATGTTCCTGCCCGCCGTGGTGAGCTTCAATGCCCAGGCCGAATCGATGCAGAAAGACCGTCGCCTGGAGCGTATGGCCCGGGTGATGGGCTTGAGTTCAGGCGCCGACATCCCGCAGGCGCTGCGCGACCTGAACGCCAGACTGGGCTTGCCCAAGGGCCTGGCCGAGATGGGCGTTCAAACCGACTGGTTTGACAAGATCATCCAGGGTGCGATGGCCGACCATTGCCACAAGACCAACCCGCGCATCGCCACCGAAGACGATTACCGAGCCTTGTTGCTGGCGTCGATGTGAGCGTCGGGCGTCGCCAGGGCACCCTCTCCCTCCGACACATCCTGACCCTCGTGATGGCGCGTGACCATCACCTGGTCGATCTTGTGGCTGTCCACGTCCATCACTTCAAAGCGATAACCGCCGAGGGTGACGCTGTCGGTGCGCTTCGGGATGCGGCGCAGCATCACCATCATGAAGCCCGCCAGGGTTTCGTACTCGTCCTGCTGAGGCAGGCTGTCCAGATCCAGGGCACGCAGCACATCCGGAATGGGCGTGACGCCATCGATCAGCCATGAATCGGCATCACGCTGCACGATCAGGTCTTCATCCACCGGGGCTATCAGGCTGCCCATCACCGTGTTCATCACGTCGTTCAGCGTGATGATGCCAACCACCAGTCCGTACTCGTTCACCACCACAGCAAAGTCTTCGTAGGCCTGACGGAACTGGCCCAGCATCTCTGACAGGTTGAGCCTGTCAGGCACGATCAGCGCCTTCTTGATCAGCCCCTCGGCCTGCAGGCTGATGCTCTGGTTGTTGATGATGCGGTTGAGCAGGTCTTTGGAATCCAGGTAGCCCACCACGTGGTCGATGTCGCCCTGGCAGACCAGGTAGGTGGAGTGCGGATGCTGGTCGATCTTGGCGCGGATCAGCGCTTCGCTGTCGTCCATGAACAGGTGCACCACGCGATCGCGGGGCGTCATGGCCATGGTCACCACGCGGCTTTCCAACTCCATCACGTTCTCGATCACCAGGTGCTCGCGCTCGCGCAGCACCCCGGCGTCCGCCCCGGCCTGGGCCATGGCCAGGATGTCATCCGGGGTGATGGCATCGTCGCGCCGATCAGAGATGCCCAGCAGTTTGAACAAGCCATCCGTCATGCGCTTGAACAGCCAGACCACGGGTTTGGCCAAGGCCAGCAAACCGTGCATGGGTCCCACCACTTTCACGGCGATCTGCTCGGGCGCGGTCATGCCCAGCCGCTTGGGGAACAAATCGGCCAGCAGCACGAACAGACTGGTCACCAGCACGAACGACAGCACACTGCTGATGGTGGACACCTGATCGGTGGCCAGCCAGCCCGCCAGCCAGGGTGCGATCAAGGGGGCGAAGGCCCCCTCACCCACCACCCCACCCAGGATGGCCACCACGTTCATGCCGATCTGCATACCGGTAAAAAAGTCCCCAGGTTCATCCTGGATGGCGATCACATGCAAGGCTCGGGCGTCACCCTGGTCGGCCATTTGTTTGAGCCGGATGCGGCGCGATGCCGCCACCGACAATTCGGTCAGGGAAAAGAAGGCGCTGGCCGCGATCAGGACGGCGATCAGGAGCAGGCTGCTGACTGGATCCATGCCCACAGTGTAGCCAAGCTGCCCCCATCACAGGGGCTGAAGGGCCTCCGCCGGGCAGCCCTGGGCCAGCCACTGCTGCCACTCGTCCGACAACTGCCGCGAGCGCTCGACCGCCTGCGTCCACACTTTCATGCGTTGCGGGGGTGGCAAGGCCTTGAAATCGCTGCGGTCGGGCAGCTTGCCGCCTGGCAGGGTGCGCACCCACTCCGGGTTGGGCGCCAGCACAATCAGATTGCTCAACCAGGGGGTGGCGCGGTGCCGCCAGCGCAGGCCCTTGTCCAGCCACCCGGGCACCACCTGCCGCTGAAAGTGCGGGTACAGCACCAGGCCTTCGCTCATCTGGGCGTAAGGCCAATGAAAGTGATAGTCCACCAGCCCACCATCCCAATGGGCACCGGGCGGTGCGCCCGGGATGTCGTTCACCGCCTCCAGCATGAAGGGTATGGTGCACGAGGCCAGCATGGCCGGCATGAAGTTGTCGGCGGTCAAGGGCACATGGCGGGTGGGCAGGTCGTTCAGCGGCACCGGCGGGTGCACCCCTTGCGCAGAAAACACCGTGCGCTCCAGAAACGCGCCCACGGCTTTGCGGCTGAGGGTGTTGCTCATGGCCAGCCCCGCAAATCCCAGGGCCGTGCGTGCCGGGGTGCCTCGGTGCAGCACCTGCCGGCCCCGGGAGGTCAGCACATGCAGCCTGAACCGGGGGTGGGCCAGCAAGCCTGGTACGGACTCTCCAAAAAATGCCTGCAATGTCTCTGTGAAACCGGCTGTGATGCGCGCCGCCGACGGAAAGCGGCGGCCGGGCTCCGGCTCGATGTGCTGATGGATGTATCCATGGGCCAGGGCTGCGAATGCCGCTGCGGCATCAGGCATGGCTGCCGTGGCCATGCGCCACGCGCCAATCGACGCGCCCACCAGATGCACGTCGTGTCGAGACTGCGGCAACCAGTACCCAAACAGGTGCTGATCCAGATGCATCAGCATCAATCCCTTGGGGCCCCCTGCGGCCGCAGGCACCAGGCGAATGTCATCAGGCTGAAGCCCGTGCCGTTCGATGTGCTGGCGCGCGCGTGCGCCCACGTGGATGTGCAAAGCCTTCATGCGCTGAGGATAGCGCAGCCTGTACTGGCCAAGAGCCAACACCTTGGTGTCACAATCAAGGCTGTGACGACCGAACCCCGCCCCACCCGCAAGATCATTCCCATACGGGCCGTGGGACCGATGGGACAGCCCCCATTGCCGGCGCCCACGGCCAGCGCGGAAGCGCCCCACAGCCACCGGCATGAGCATCACGACGATTGCTGCGTCCCGGAGGGCTTGAGCCAGCCTCGCCCGGCATCGCGCGGTACGCCGCTCGATTGCGCGTCGGTCCGTTACCGCATCGATCAGATGGATTGCCCCACCGAAGAGCGCCTGATCCGCCAGACGATCGAGCCCATGGCCGGCGTGGTGCAACTGGACTTCAACCTGCTGGACCGCGAACTCACCATCCACCACCGGCTGAATGACACCGGCGCGCTGGAGTTGGCCCTGACCGAATTGGGCATGGCGCCACGTCTGCTGGAGGCGGGGGCCCGTCCCACCCCTCTCCCGCCCGCCTTGCCACTGCGCACCAAGTTGGCCTTGGGTGCGGCGGGCCTGTGCGCGGCAGGGGCAGAAGGCATGGCGTGGGCCACCGGCCACGAAGGTGGTGCGCCCGTGGTGGTGTTGGCACTGCTGTCGCTGGCCTTGGCCGGGCTGCCCACCCTGCGCAAGGGCTGGATTGCGTTGCGGCATTTCACGTTGAACATCTACTTCCTGATGACCCTGGCCGTGGCGGGTGCCATGGTCATCGGTCAGTGGGGCGAGGCCGCCATGGTGGTCTTTCTCTTCGCTCTGGCTGAAGCCATTGAAGCCCTCTCGCTGGAGCGCGCACGCAAGGCCGTGCAGTCGCTGGCCGCCTACGCTCCCGACACCGCGTGGGTGAAGTCGTCATCGTCGGCCGCAGGTCATGGCCATGACCATAGCCACGCGGTGGCAGACGACTGGACGCTCACGCCCGCCGCTGACGTGCAGGCAGGACAGACCATCCGCGTCCGTGCGGGCGAACGGGTGCCGCTGGACGCCCGGGTGGTGTCTGGCCAGGCGGCCGTCGACCAATCGCCCATCACGGGCGAAAGCCTGCCGGTGGACAAGCGCGCTGGCGACGTGCTGTACGCCGGCACTGTGGTGTCAGACGGGCTGCTAGAAGCCTTGGTGACGGCCACGGCAGCACGCAGCACCATGGCGCGCATGGCCGACGCCATCCAGCAGGCCCAATCACAACGGGCTCCCACCCAACGCTTTGTGGACCGCTTTGCCCGGGTGTACACCCCCGCAGTGGTGCTGCTGGCGGTGTCAGTGGCGGTGCTGGGGCCCGTGGTGACGGGTGACCCGTGGCAAAGCTGGCTGTACCAGGCCCTGGTGATGCTGGTGATTGCATGCCCTTGTGCCCTGGTGGTGTCCACGCCGGTCACCGTGGTGTCGGGCCTGGCGGCTGCGGCGCGTCAGGGCATCCTCATCAAGGGTGGGGTGTTTCTGGAAGGTGGGCGCCTGATCCGCGCCGTGGCGCTCGACAAGACGGGCACGCTCACCCAAGGGCGGCCCATGCTCAGCGATGTGGTGGGCCGACCCGGCACCCCGGTTGACGAGGTCTTGCGCCTGGCAGCGTCGCTGGATGCGCAAAGCACCCACCCCGTGGCCCGCGCCGTGGTGGCCGCGTGGCGCAGTCAGCCCCACGCCGCTCAGCAGCCCTTGTGGCGCGTGGAGGCCTTCAAGAACTTACCCGGCCAGGGCGTGATCGCCGTGGTGCACACCGATGCTGGCCCGCGCCAGGTCGCCTTGGGCAACCTGGGCTTGCTGAGCGCCCGAGGCCTGGCGGACGCCACCACCCAGGCACAGATGACTGAGCTGGCGGACCAGGGCAAGACGGTGTTCGCGCTGATGGACGATCACGCCGTGCTGGGGGTGCTGGCCGTGTCGGACGCGCTTCGGCCCGACAGCCGCGAGGCGGTAGTGCAGCTCCAAGCCCTGGGTGTGACACCGGTCATGCTCACTGGCGACAACGTCCAGACGGCGCGCCACATCGCGGCGCAACTGGGCATCAAGGACGCGCGTGGGCCGCTGATGCCCGAAGACAAGCTGCGCGCGGTGGAATCACTTCAATCGACCCACGGCCCAGTGGCCATGGTGGGCGATGGCGTGAACGACGGCCCGGCCTTGGCGCGTGCGGACATCGGCCTGGCCATGGGCGCGGCGGGCACGGCCACCGCCCTCGAAACCGCCGACGTGGCCATCATGGACGACGACCCACGCAAGATTGCCCGCTTCATCCGACTCAGCCAGGCGACCCACCGCATGCTGGTGCAGAACATCGCCCTGGCCCTGGGCATCAAGGCTGTGTTTCTGGGCCTGTCGCTGGCGGGGCTGGCCACGTTGTGGATGGCGGTGTTTGCGGATGTGGGGGCCAGCCTGCTGGTGGTGGCCAATGGCATGCGCTTGCTGCGCGAGGCACGCCGGTAGGCTCAACCGCTATGGTCACAGGCCACCCGTGGACTCTGACTCGACAGCACCGATCTTCAAGCCCGTGAGACCTCGGCGCAGCGTCAGCGTGTCCACGGTTTCGATCGTCACGGGCGGAAGCCCACCCGCGCGCACATTCGTGACCTGGGTGTAGCTGACGCTGGCGGCCATCCACGGGAAACTGGCAGGCTGGATCTCGATGTCCTCATACCGGGTCTCAACCTGGGCCTGCAACACGGTGAAGGCGGCGGCTTGTCGCAGATAGCCACACAACTCGTTCTTGCCGCCCTCCACCTCCCAGCGTCCGCTTCGGCCGGATGCTGTCAGAACCACGTCAACGTCGTCCGTGTAATCGTCACAGGCCGTGCTGTCGCCAGACATGGCTCGGGTGGAGTGCGACATGAGCCAGTTCATGACCTTGGGCTCGGAAAAGCTGATGCGGGCGTGGGCGTAGAACACGGCCCCGCCGATCAGCGTGTACATGATCACGCGTTTCAACGGATTCTCCTGGGTTTGTAGGCACGGTCAAGCTGCCAGATCAGGCAGACAGCCGTGCGGCACCCTAGACGCCAGGAGAGCTCAGGACCGATGCGATGTTGCATGGCTGATCACGTCACCAACGGATTCAGCCCCTGGCGCAAACCACGCCAACCCAGCCCCTGCAGCGCAGAGGAACAACCCCGTCAACAAGAAGGGAAGCCACGTGTGGCGCACGGCGCTGCTCAGCCAGTGGCGTTGCTCTTCATGACGAAGGCGCCGGAACAGTACATATGACAAGGCGCCATCAACCAACAACTCCGCCATCAGCGCAGGCGCGATGTACACCACATAAAGCACGGCCAAAGCCAACCCGGCCGTCAATAGGACGACCGCCAAGGGAATGGCCAGTTCATCGGCCTCACCGACTGCGGAAGCCGCATCGCTGATCGCCTGCGTTGGCGGGTTGTCGATACCTGACAAGTCCGATGAATCGGGTCTCCAGCCTGCGGTGCCTGTATCGAACGAGCCTGAGGCACCACCTCCCGCAAATTCACCGCCTTCGCCGCTCTCAAATGGGGTCCTGGCTGTATGGCTTCCACAATTGTTGGGGCTGCTGAGTGTCTGACCAGCCATGTCTGCCAGGTGTCTGACGTCGTCGCCACGCCAGCGCAACCACATCCACAGCAGCAGCAAGAAAAAGACATACGCCAGTGCCAGCGCCGATGGGTACCGCAGTGCCATGCTGGCCAGCCCGGCCTGCAACAAACCGAACGATGACAGCAGACCAAAACCGCCTGTCAGCACCACGAGCAGTGACATCTGAAGACGCGGGAAGCCGTCATCCTGAAGCCGCCCCTGAACGCGCAGCAGCATTTGGCGGCGCGTCAGGCTGAAGCGGCGAGTTGACATGGGCACCCTGGGATGAGGTCGTGCTCAGCGCTTGGTCTGCAGCTTCGCAAACGCTGCCGCCATCGCAGACTGCCCTTGCGCGGGCTGGGCCGCCGCACCGCGCCCTGCACCACCCATGCGTTCGTTGCGCGCCGCGGGCTTGAAGCTGTTGTCCCGCCCTGCCCCGGGTGCCTTGGCGCCTGTGGGCGCGTCCATCTTCATGGTCAGCGAGATGCGCTTGCGGGCCAGGTCCACCTCCAGCACCTTCACCTTCACGATATCGCCGGTCTTGACCACCTCGCGGGCGTCGCTGACGAACTTGTTGGCCAACTGGCTCACGTGCACCAGGCCATCCTGGTGCACGCCCAGGTCCACGAAGGCGCCAAACTGGGCCACGTTGCTCACCGTGCCCTCCAGCACCATCCCTTCCTTCAGGTCCTTGATGTCTTCCACGCCATCGTTGAAGCGGGCCACCTTGAAGTCGGGGCGCGGGTCGCGGCCGGGTTTTTCCAGCTCGGCCAGGATGTCCTTGACGGTGATGACCCCAAAACGCTCGTCGGCAAAGGCCTCCGGCTTGAGGGTGCGCAATACATCGCTGCGGCCCATCAGCTCGCCAATCGGCTTGCCGGTGAAGGCGATCATCTTTTCGACCACGGGGTAGGTTTCGGGGTGTACCCCGCTCAGGTCCAGCGGGTTGTCACCATCGCGAATGCGCAGAAAGCCTGCCGCCAGCTCGAAGGTCTTGGCACCCAGGCCGGCCACGTCCATCAACTGCTTGCGATTGCGGAAGGCGCCATTGGCATCACGCCAGCGCACGATGCTGTTGGCCACGGCTGTGTTCAGGCCTGAGACCCGCGCCAGCAGCGGCGCCGAGGCAGTGTTCAGGTCCACGCCCACCGAGTTCACACAGTCTTCCACCACGGCATCCAGCGTGCGAGCCAGCTCGCTCTGGTTGACGTCGTGCTGGTACTGGCCCACGCCAATGCTCTTGGGGTCGATCTTCACCAGCTCGGCCAGCGGGTCTTGCACACGGCGGGCAATCGACACGGCGCCGCGCAGGCTCACGTCCAGCTCGGGCAGCTCCTTGCTGGCGAACTCGGACGCCGAATACACCGAGGCTCCGGCCTCGCTCACCACCACCTTTTCGATGGGCGTACCCGGTGCCATCTGCTGGATGCGCTTGATCAGGTCGGCCGCCAGCTTGTCGGTTTCGCGGCTGGCCGTGCCGTTGCCGATGGCGATCAGGCTCACGCCATGCTGGGCGCACAGCCGACCCAAGGTGTGGATGCTGCCTTCCCAGTCTCGCTTGGGCTCGTGCGGATACACCGTGCTGGTGTCCAGCACCTTGCCGGTGTCGCTCACCACGGCCACCTTCACTCCGGTGCGGATGCCCGGGTCCAGGCCCATCACCACGCGCTTGCCGGCCGGCGCGGCCAGCAGCAGATCGCGCAGGTTTTCGGCAAACACCTTGATGGCGGTGGCCTCGGCCTGCTCGCGCAGGCGGGCAAACAGATCGCGCTCCAGACTCAGCGAGAGCTTGACCTTCCATGTCCAGGCGATGGTCTTGCGGATCAGTTCGTCTGAGGGGCGCTTGGCATGGCGCCAGCCCAGGTAGTGGGCGATGCGCCCTTCGGCCAAGGTCGGTTGCCCCGGCACCACCTCTTCATCCAGCACCAGCTTGGCGTCCAGAATCTCTTGCGCACGCCCGCGAAACACCGCCAGTGCCCGGTGAGACGGCACCGTGCGGATGGGCTCGTCGTAGTCGAAGTAATCGCGGAACTTCGCCACGTCCGGGTTGTGCTCGTCCTTGCCGTCCATCAGCTTGGACTTTAACAGCCCCTCTTCCCAAAGCCAGTCGCGCATCTTGCCCACCAGGGCCGCATCTTCGGCCCAGCGCTCCGACAGGATGTCGCGCACGCCATCCAGCACAGCCAGGGCATCGGCAAAGCCGCCTTCGGCATTGATGAAGGCAGCGGCCTCGGCCACAGGGTCCAGTGAGGGGTCGGCAAACAGCTTGTCGGCCAAGGGTCCCAGGCCCGCCTCGCGGGCGATCATCCCCTTGGTGCGGCGCTTGGGCTTGTACGGAAGGTACAGGTCTTCCAGCTCTTGCTTGGTGGGTGCGGCCTCGATGGCGGCCCGCAGTTCGGACGTCAGCTTGCCTTGCTCGTCGATGCTTTTCAGCACGGCAGCACGGCGGTCTTCCAACTCGCGCAGGTAGCCCAGTCGGGCCTCCAGATCGCGCAGTTGCGTGTCGTCCAGGCCGTCGGTGGCCTCTTTGCGATAGCGGGCGATGAAGGGCACCGTGGCTCCCCCATCCAGCAACTCCACGGCTGCATTGACTTGGGCTGGCCGCACCTTCAGTTCGGCCGCAATTTGCATCAGGATTTTGTCCAAGCGATTACCTCGTCGAGAGTCGCACACACAGCGGGGGCGCAGTTTGCCACAGGCCTTGGTCGCCGAATGCGCGACAATACTTGGTTACCTGCCCTGCACTGATCCACACGGCCATGGCCCTGATTCCTTACGCACTCCCCAAGTCCATCCTGTTCAATCTGGACCCGGAAACCGCCCACGACCTGACCATCGGTGCCCTGGCCCAGTTCCAGAACACCCCCCTGGCCTGCCTGTGGGGCGCACGCCGCGTGGACGACCCGGTGGAGGTGGCCGGCCTGCGCTTCCCCAACCGCATTGGCATGGCCGCCGGGCTGGACAAGAACGGCCGCGTGATCGATGGTCTGGGCGCCATGGGTTTCGGTTTTGTCGAGGTGGGCACGGTCACGCCCAAGGGCCAGCCGGGCAACCCCAAGCCGCGCATGTTCCGGCTGCCGCAGGCCAACGCCCTGATCAACCGCCTGGGTTTCAACAACGAGGGCCTGGACAGCTTTCTGGCCAACGTCAAGCAAGCCAAGTTCCGTGCCAATGGCGGCATCCTGGGCCTGAACATTGGCAAGAACGCGGCCACGCCCATCGAGAACGCAGTGGACGACTACCTGATCTGCCTGGACGGCGTGTATCCCCACGCGGATTACGTGGTGGTCAACATCTCCAGCCCCAACACCAAGAACCTGCGCACGCTGCAAAGCGATGAGGCGCTGGACGCCCTGCTCGGCACCCTGCAAGAGCGCCGCCAGCAACTCATCCAGCAGTATGGCCGCACGGTGCCCATGTTCGTCAAGATCGCGCCCGATCTGGATGAAGCCCAGGTTGGCGTGATCGCCACCACCCTCGAGAAGAACGGCATTGACGGCGTGATCGCGACCAACACCACCCTGTCACGGGATGCCGTTAAGGGCCTGCCCCATGCCGAGGAAACTGGCGGCCTCAGCGGTGCCCCGGTGCTGCAAGCCAGCAACCAGGTGATTCGCCAACTGCGAGCTGCCTTGGGCACCCGGTACCCCATCATCGGTGTGGGTGGCGTGATGAACGCCGCCGACGCGCGCAGCAAGCTGGACGCCGGTGCGGATCTGGTACAGATCTACACGGGCTTGATTTACAAGGGGCCCGACCTGGTGCGCGAGTGCGCGCTGGCCCTCAAGCGCTGAACTGCCCCTGACCGTTTCAGGCGGTCGGCTTCGCGGCGGCTGAGCCTGGTGGCGTCTGCCCCTCAGCAGCAGCCTTGGCAGCGGCGCGGGCCGCGGCTCGCTGGGCTGCCACCTCGGGATCGGTCTGGCGGCCGTCCAGCAAGCGCACCGCATGATCCAGGGTGATCATGCACTCTTTGGGCGTCAACTGCAGAGCCCTGACATAACGCAGATACGTCTGGTGGATGGCGGCAGGCTGCTTCTCTAGGGGCAGTCGTTGGCAGTTGGCCAGTTCATTGCCCAGGCTGGCCACCACCCGCACGGTTTCTTCCGGGGTGGTGGGGTTGCGTACCGGGGTGCCCAGCGGCAGGGGCCGCGCCGCCTTGATCAGACGCTCGTGCAGACCCCAGTGCTTGAGCACCGCTGCGCTCAGGTCGTCCAGATTGATGCCCAGCACAGCGCCACACGCGGCCTCCAGGTTCATCCCAGGGGTCGGCGCACCGCCAGGTGTGGCCGGCGGTCCAGGTTGCATCAGGCGCTGGATCTGGGCGGCCTCGTCGGGAAAGTGGTACAGCACCAGCAACCACCCCAGACGCTGGGACATGGCCACGGCCGCCGCCTCTTCATCATGGATGGAAAACGGCGCCATGAGCCGCGCGATGTGCCCCGCCAGGCTGCACAGCCAGAGTTCACGGTCCAAGGCAGCAATGCAGGCGGCGCCCTCATCCGCAGAGCGGCTTTGCTGTGCCGCCAGCACACCCGGCCAGGGGCGCAAGACGCCCGCCACCTTGCGAATACCGTTTTGACCCAGCAACATGATTGCGCGCGACAACGTGGTCGTGCCCTCGTCCGCGCTGCGGCTTTGGTACCCCGCCGTGTTGACCGATCGCAGCATCTCCCACACCAGTGCGGGGTTCCTGACGATAATGTCGACAAAGTCGTCCACCCGCAGGGTTTCTTGCGACAAAGACGCCACCAGCGCGCGCTCGGTGCCTGATCGACCCGGCAAGGTGCCCACCGAGTTCAAGCGATCCAGCAGCAAGAGCAAGGGGCCACCACCCTCGTCAGAGTTGGTCTTGATCCATCCCTGCAATGCGCTCAACAAGGTGCGCGCGTTCAAGTAACGCTGTCGCTGTTGCCGATCGGTGGCCCGATTGACGATGGAGCGCAGAGTGTCCGGCACGGGGTGCGGCGTGGTCCAGGGCAGGCGCACGATTTCAGCGCCCACCCGTTTGGCCGCGCGCCCCAGATCGGGCTCGTCCAGGGGCGGTTGGTTGACCAGTAGCCGGTACATCAACAGCCCCACCATCAACAGGTCTCGCTCTGCGGCCTCTCGGGCTTCCTGCCGGTTTCTGAGCGGGCGAGTGGCCTGGTTGGGGCTCAAGGGCTCCAGGCCCACGGCCAGCCCCGCCATCTGGGCATGGCCCTGGCTGTCCAGGGTGATGTTGTGCAAGCCCAGATCGCGGTGGGCCACGCCGGCTTCATGGGCGTAGGCCATGGCCTCCAGCACATCCACCGTGAGTTGGGCCACCTCCACCGGGGTCAAGGGCGAGCCGGCGATGACGCGCTCCTGCAGGGTGGGCCCATTGCGCTGACAGGCCACGAAGGGCCAGCCTTCGTGAACGCCGATTTCAATCACCTCGGCCAGGCGAGGATGCTTCAGCCGTGTGGCCGACAGCACGTCTTGGGTCCAGGCATCCCGCTCGCTGTTGGTGGTGGGCAGCGCCCGAGGCACGCACAACAACAGGTCCTGCTCCAGGCGGGGATCATGGGCCAACCAGGTGCTGGACGCATGGCTGCGGCCAATCATCTGACGCAGCTCAAAGCGCCCGATCAATCGGGGCGCAGTGGTGGGCGTGGTGTTGGGCGGCAGGGCCATGGCTTGTGACAAGGGGCGGTCCTCGAAGGCACATCACGGATTGTCCGGACGCAACCCGCTGTTACAAATGCATTGCACACCATGGAAGGCGTGACCGAATACCGCCAAATCAGGGCTTTTGCCCCCCAATTCGTCTTTTAGTCCTCCCAGGGCACCCATTCACCCTGCCCTGTGATGAATGCAGCGCGCACCAGCTCACCGGGTTGCAAGGCGCTCACCGCCGCCACATACCGCCGCAACTGCTGCCGATAAGTCTCCTGGGCTTGTGGTCGATGGCCGAGCTTGTAATCAATCACCCACCATTGGCGCGCACCGTCCTGCGCCTTGGCCACCAGCCGATCCAGGCGCAGCAGTTCACCCTGGTGGTACAGCGCCACCTCATTGCCGGCCCACAGACATTGCGATGGGTCCAGCCAGGGCTGCAGGGCCGGCGCATGCAGCACCCGCCCAACCTGGGCCCGAGCCTGGGCGCGCAGGGCCTGCGGCAAGCCACAGGCCTGGGCGGCCTGTTGAACGGCTTGGCTTACCACGGCCTCGCGTCGCGCCGACACGGGCAGCGTAGTCAACCACTCCAGCGCACGGTGCACCGTCTCGCCCAGGGCTTTGAGATGCCCCTCGTCCCCCTCGTCCGCCATCGTTGCTCGCAGGGCAGGACGCCGCGGCACATCCGGCAAATCAGACCACACCAGGGTTTCGGCCTGAACCGCTTTCCCGGTGCCTCCATGCGCCTCCGTGACCGACACGTCCGGCTCCCAGACCACATCGGGCTGGATGGCCCCGCTGTGCACCATGCGCTGCCACCATGTGTGGGGTGAGGCATCGGCCGAGCGGCCCCATGGGGCCCGGCTGATGATCAACTGCTCCTTGGCGCGTGTCATGGCCACATACAGGGCGTTGAAATGCTCCCGCAGCTGCTCGTGCTGTTCGGTGTTCATCAGGTCGATCAGCGATGGCGGTGGCCGAGTGGCCGAGCGCACAAACGCGACGCACGCGGGGTGCGACAGGTGCTGAGGCCAGTCCACCGCCAGGGCATACGTGTCGGACTGCGTGCGGGTGGGCTGGGTGTCCACCAGAAACACCACCTTGGCCTCGAGGCCCTTGGCGCCGTGGATGGTCAGCAACTGAACCGCATCGCTGGCAGCGCGGGCTGGCACCTTCACCGTCGATCGGCGCAGGGCCCGAATGAACCGGTAGGGGGTGGCATCACGTCCCGCGTCCATGGCCAAAGCCGCCTGCAGCAGGGCCTCCACATGCATCACGGCTTGTGCGCGGCGACTGCGGGGCACACGGGCCACCAGCCGCGCACGCAGGTCGGCGTCGTGCACCACCCGTGACAGCAGATCATGCGGGGGCAAGACCTGCGCCAGGGCTGCCCACTGCGTCAAGCATGTTCGGGCTGCCTTCAGGGCTGGCCGAATGTCGACGCTGGTCGACGCCTCCGGGCTCATCAAGGCTTGCCACCACGATGTGCGACCGAGACGGGCCTGCTCTGCCAGCACCATCAAATCCTCATCCGAGGCCTCGAAAAAGGCGCTCTTGAGCGCCTGCGCCAAAGACAGGTCGTGCTGGGGTGACACCAGCACATCCATCAAGGCCAGCACATCACGCACCTCCGGCACCTCGGCCAGCAAGGTGTCGCTGGGCGCCTGGTGGGCGATGCCATGGCGCTCGAGGGCCCGCGCCACTTCCAGCAGTGGAGCACGTTTGCGGGCCAGCACAAAAATGTCTTTGGCCTCGATGGCGGGAGCGCCGCCCCCCTCGGGCGCGCCCCGCAGCAGGCTGACCACCGCTTTTGCCACCTGCTCGGCCTCCAGCTCTCGAGCCCCGGCCAGCCTCAGCACTCGGGGCTCGGTCAGGCTGTCGCGCCAGCCGTCATGGCCGATAGGTGCGGCCTCTTCCCCAGCGTCAGCGCTGCTCTCGGAGGCTTGCGCCATCGCCAGCACCCTCACCTGGCCAGTTTCCGTGGCTTCGGTGGTGTGCGCCCGGTAACCCGTCATCAGCCCCTCTTGGGCAGCTGGCAGCATGACCTGATTCAAGGCCTCGATCACCGCAGTGGCATTGCGACGCGTGTGGTCGCACGCCAGCAAGGCGCCCCCCAGGGTCTCGATGACAAACGAGCGCGCGGCCGCAAAGACACGAGGGTCGGCCCGGCGAAAACGGTAGATGCTTTGCTTGGGATCGCCCACCAGAAATACCGTCAGCGGGGCTTGCCCACTGCGGCCGCCGCCCGCCCCGGCATAAGCCGATAACCAGGTGCGCAAAGCCTGCCATTGCAGGGGGCTGGTGTCCTGAAACTCGTCCATCAGCAACAGGCGTATGCGGGTGTCGAGCCGCTCTTGCACCCACCCGGACAGCACCGGATCCGACAGCAGGCGCGATGCCGCCATTTCCAGATCGCTCATGTCGCACAGGCCGCGCTCTTGTTTGAGACGGGCGTACTCGGTGAACAGCAACTGTGACAAAAGCACCATGTGCACGTGGTGCTCATGGGCCGCCTGCTGCTGCAGCGCCTGCCCCAGCGATACCAGCCACTCTTGCGCCCAGGCCAGCTCGGGCGCCTGGTCTGGCGTCTTGATCAGCTGTTTCCTGGGGGTGCCGTCGTCGGTCAGCAAGGATTTGCACAACAGGGTGGCGCGACGGCTCAGATCCTGCTCCTCCAGGGCCTGAACCAGCCCCTGTGCCGCCGATTGCGCCTTGACCCGATCAGTCAAGCCCCCCAGCGATGAGGCCAAGGCCTTGAAGCGCTGCAGCAGCGCAGGATCGGCCAAGGCCTGCTCAGGACGCTCCCAGGCGGCCCAATCCTCATGCCACCGTTGTGCGCTGGGCACGCTGTGGATGAGCACCCCGGCGCCAGCCGCCAGCGAGATCTCGGTGCGCTGGTTCAGCGACGCGCGCAGCCATTCCGCCAGGTTGTGCGCCCCGACCTCGCGCAGCATCATGTCAAACGACGTGGCGTAGGCAGACTCCCCCACGTCCTTGCTGTGCGCGTATTGGTCGATACGCTTCAACAAGCGCGCCCACAGCTCATCCCACAACTCGTCCACATCTTCCAGCAGAGCCAGTTCGGGCGGCAGCCCCAATTCGGCCAGCACCTCCAGGGGCGCGGCCTTCACCAACTGGGCAAACCAGCTGTGGATGGTGTACAGGCCCACCCCTTGCCCGCCCGACAGCCACTGGGTCTGCAAGGCCCCCAGCACTTCCCGCATGCGGGGGACATCTTCTGGTGACACACCGCGCAGCAGCAGCTGTTCGACCTGATGCTCCGCCGACGCTGTAGACAGCTCCTCCAGCCACTCACGCAGGCGTTCGCGCATCTCGCCAGCCGCCTTGCGGGTGAAGGTGATGGCCAATATCTGCTCTGGTGGCACCCCGTCCAGCAAGGCCCGCAAGATGCGGGACACCAGCATCCAGGTTTTGCCCGCCCCGGCACAAGCCTCCACCACCACGCTGCGCCCGGGGTCACAAGCCCATTCGTAAAAGGTGGCCGGCTCAGCCGGCTGCCCGTTGATCCAGTAGGCCGCATGGCTCATGGCGCGCTCCAATCATCCTGTCGGCACAAACCGCGGTAGCGGCAATGGGTGCAGGTGGCGCCCTCTCCCAATGCCGCCAAACCATGCCCCTGGCGGATTCGCTGCCAGTCGTGCACCAAGCCCTCCAGCAAGCGGTCGGCGTGGTCACTCACCTCGTCATGCGTCAGCAACGTGGCTTTCATCGCACCAGCCTCGGCCTTGCTGCTGCTGTCCTTGCCCAGGTGAAGGTAACTGGCCTGCAGCCCTTCCGGTTCCCCCCCCAGCAAGGCATAGAACAGCAACTGGGTGTCCTCCAGCGGCGTCTTCAGCTTCTTCTTGAGCTGATCCAGCTGACCGCTCTTGTAGTCGATGACATGGCGCTCCTGACCCGTGCCGGTACGGTGTCGGACATCCATCCGGTCCAGCCGCCCTTCCAGCACCAAAGCCTGGGGCTCGCCCCCAGGATCATTCACCTGGTCGCCCACGACCACCGTCTGCCGCGCCTGGAACTCCATGTGTTTCACCGACCAGCCTTCACGCTCGTGCGGCAGCAACCACGACAGGTAGGCCCACGCCAACCGCTCCAGCTGCTGCTGGTAAGGCCGAAAGAAAGGCCGGTTAGCCTCATGCGCCATGCCTTCTGACTCCATGACATGCTGGGCAGCATCCATCCAGGCCGTCAGCTCCTGCTCCAGGCTGCGCTGGGTTCGCTGCTGATCGCGCTGCTCATGGAACCGCTGCAGGATCAGGTGCAGCACGTTGCCGTAATCGGCCCCATCCACCCCCTCTTCCAGCTCCTCGGCCTCTTCCAGGGCCAGGATGGCCTTGGCAAAGAACTGATAAGGGCACTGCCTCAACGCTTCGTAGCGGGTGGCCGTCATGCGAGGCTCCACCAGCGACAGATGCTGGTGCACCTGTGGTGCTGGCCGGCTGACAGGCGCCAGATTCAAGTGCCGCTCCCGTCGGTCATCGGCCGCTGGCTGCCAGGCCTGGCCATGACGCGCCTGCCACCGCTCCAGCCAGGGACTGGCCGAGAGCAGTTCACCGTCGTGATCCTGACGGTGCAGACAGACGATGGCCGGAGCACACATCACCAACTCAAAGGCCTCCCATTGCGCCTGCTGCTGATCCTGGGCCGTGCCTAGCCCCATCCGCTCCCGCTGTACCTGGCTCAACCACCCCTGCCTGACGGGCAGCCCCCCCAACTGGCGGACGTCTGCCCCGGGCATCACCACGGCCAGAAATGGCCTGAGCGCGGCACGAGCCAGGGTGGTCACCACCACATCCGGCACCGTGCCGGGCGGCACTGTGGGCCGAAACACCGCGCCCTCCAGCAACTCCTGGAGCCAGGCCAGCGCGGCGCGACCATCCATGCGCGTGGTTTCGATCAATCCTTGCCAGGCCCCTTGGTCAGCGCCGGGCTCGTCATCGTCCATACGCAGGATGTCAATTGCCTGCTGCCCTGCCGGGTCAGCCTGGAGGGCCGTCCAGGACTGGGAGGCCTGCAGGGCATCACGCAAGGCGCTCAGCCACTGGCTCAAGGGGGCTCGGCCCTGAGACCACAAGGCACTCAATGGCGCCAGTGCCTGCTGGGCCCACGCCACCAGCTCCAGCGCTGCAGCCGGGCCGGCCAACGGCGACGCGCCCGAGGTGGCACCCCACAAACTCAGCACCCCGCGCCGCCGGCACCAGTGTTCCAGCGCGGCCACCGCGTCCACCCCGCCTGGTGGCGTCACCCAGGCTGACTTCAGCCAATCCAGCACCTCATCGGTGCTGGCGCGTGGGTTGGCTGCACTCATGGTTCGACTCAACACGGCTGCCGCGCGGGTGGTCGACAGCTTCCAGCCCGTTTCATCTGCCACCAGCACACCACGCTCATCCAGCAAGGCGCGTACGCGCCGCACCACGCCGCGATCCAGCGCGATCAAGGCCACCGGCTCCACCCGGGTCGTGGCCATTGGTTCATCCTCTTCGGCCGCACGTGTGGTGGATCGGCTTTGGGCCACCAGATGCAGAATCTGAGACGCCGTCATCCGCGCCTCATCCTCCAGATCGGTGGCAGACGCGATGGATGGTGCTAGCGCCAGCGGGTTGGGCTCCGCAGTCGCCGCCCACCAACGACAAGGCAGAGCCGGGTACCCAGGCCCATCACCGCGAGCAGCGCGCTGCGCCACTGCCAGCGTCAAGGCGCCCTCGCTGCCAGGCAACACCGCTTGCCCGGCGGTGACGATCAACCAGGCCGAGGGACGCAGCTCAAACAGCACATCCGACGCGCACCCCTGCCTGGCCTGATGCAGCGTCCAGCGCAAACCCCAGGCCATCAACCAGCGCTCCAGCTGTCCAGGCGTGCCGCTCTCCTGATCTGGCTGCTGGCCGGGCATGGGCAACTCGGCCAACCAGTCGGCCATCAAGACATCGCGGTCGGAGGGGGGGCACGCCTGCAGCCGCCGCCACCAGCCATGCCCCATCGCCACCACCTGTTCGATGGCAAAACGCAACGCACGCGGTTGGCTCCGATCCCAGGCACGCACCCACGGCAAGCCTCGCAACGCAGCATGCACGGCCAGTCGATCCACCACCGCATCCAGCGTCAGTGCCGGATAGGACTCCTGCCCAACATCTGGAGCGGATGGCACATGGCGCCAGGCATGCTGCTGCACCAAACCGGCGATGGTGTCGATGATCGGCAACCACCCACCCACCGAGTCGGACCACGCCAGACGCACCAAGGGCAACAGGGCCCCCACCGGCACGACCACCATGGCCTGACGGGGATCAGCGCCCTGCTGACTCAGCCATTGGGCGGCGTCGCGGGCCCAGGCTGCCCAGTGTTGACGGGCATCAACCCCACGAGGCCATACCCAGGGCTCAGGCGACAACGCCGAGGCCCCCAAGGTTTCTGCTATCAACGTCATTGATCAAGGTCTCTCTGGCCGTGCACAGGAGGTCGGCTCATCTGTGTCAGAATCTGGTAAACCCCAGTGTCTACGAACTACTGCCGCAAGGCGCTGGCATCCTGAAGGATTTTCCATGAGCAGCGAACTGATCAAACACATCACCGACGCGTCTTTCGAAGCCGACGTTCTCAAGTCTGCCCAGCCCGTGCTGGTGGACTACTGGGCAGAGTGGTGTGGCCCCTGCAAAATGATCGCCCCCATCCTGGATGAGGTGGCCAAAGACTATGAGGGCAAGCTGCAGATCGCCAAGATGAACGTCGACCAGAACCGCGACGTGCCCGCCAAGTACGGCATCCGTGGCATCCCCACGCTGATGTTGTTCAAGGGCGGCCAGAACCTCGCCACGAAGGTCGGCGCGCTGTCCAAGGCTCAATTGGTGGCCTTCATCGACGGCAACCTGTGATTTTCGGCGCTTTTCCGCGCCTATAATGGTCCGTCGTCTGTTGCAATGCCTGACAGATGACGGCCGAGTGGCCAGCCTGGGTTTCAGGTTGGCCAACACCCTCTACAACTCGTCTCAGCACAGGTTGTGAGCTGCCTCTCCAGCAGCGGCCCCCAGGCATCCCCTCCCCCAGACAGTTCATCCGCTTTTCGCGCTGCCCGTCAGCTGGTCTGTCTTTGCCCGGCGCTTGCGCGTTTGATCAGGGTACCCATCCATGCATCTTTCCGAACTGAAGGCCCTTCACATCTCCAAACTGGTTGAGATGGCTGAAGGCCTGGAGATTGAAAACGTCGCTCGCATGCGCAAGCAAGAGCTGATGTTTGCAATCATGAAAAAGCGCGCCAAGGCGGGCGAGCAAGTCTTCGGCGACGGCGTCCTCGAAGTGCTGCCCGACGGCTTCGGCTTCCTGCGCTCGCTGGACACCAGCTTCCTGGCCAGCACCGACGACATCTACCTGTCGCCCAGCCAGGTTCGCCGCTTCAACCTGCACACCGGCGACATGATCGAAGGCGAAGTGCGCGTGCCCAAGGACGGCGAGCGCTACTTTGCCCTGGTCAAGGTCGACCGCGTCAACGGCCTGCCCCCCGAAGTCAGCAAAAACAAGCTGATGTTCGAGAACCTCACGCCCCTCTTCCCTGACGAGCAGTTCAAGCTGGAGCGCGAGACCGTCAAGAGCAACGACGACAACATCACCAGCCGCATCATCGACCTGATCGCCCCCATCGGCAAAGGTCAACGCGCACTGCTGGTCGCCCCGCCCAAGAGCGGCAAGACCGTGATGATGAAAAACCTGGCGCACGCCCTGGTGGCCAACCACCCGGATGTGCACTTGATCGTGCTGCTGGTGGACGAGCGCCCGGAAGAAGTGACTGAAATGCAACGCACCGTGCGTGGCGAAGTCATCAGCTCGACCTTCGACGAACCCGCCCAGCGTCACGTGCAAGTGGCAGAGATGGTGATTGAGCGCGCCAAGCGCCTGGTGGAGCTCAAGAAGGATGTGGTCATCCTGCTGGATTCGATCACCCGTCTGGCCCGCGCCTACAACAACGTGCTGCCCAGTTCCGGCAAGGTGCTGACCGGCGGTGTGGATGCCAACGCGCTGCAGCGCCCCAAGCGCTTCTTTGGCGCCGCCCGCAACGTGGAAGAAGGCGGCTCGCTGACCATCATTGGCACTGCCCTGGTGGATACCGGCAGCCGCATGGACGAAGTGATCTACGAAGAGTTCAAGGGCACCGGCAACTGCGAAATCCACCTGGATCGTCGCATGGCTGAAAAGCGCGTGTATCCCTCGATCCTGATCAACCGTTCGGGTACACGTCGCGAAGAACTGCTGCTCAAGCCCGAAATCCTGCAAAAGAGCTGGATTCTGCGCAAGCTGCTGTATCCCATGGACGAGATCGAGGCGATGGAGTTCGTGCTCGACAAAATGAAGTCCACCAAGAACAACCACGATTTCTTCGACATGATGCGTCGTGGCGGCTGATACTCCCAGTAGCTCGGCTTGGTGGACTTCACACAAAAGGCAACCCCAGCGGCTGCCTTTTGCGTTTCAGTCTGGCTTGAATATATAATCGCAGGTTTTCCGGCTGTCGGAAAGTGCCAGGCATGGGGCCTGGTGGCTCCCGATATGGCACACAGCAAGAGGTTCCAGTCATGCCCAAAGAAGGTATTCACCCCAACTACCGCGAAGTTTGCTTCGTGGACCAATCCAACGGCTTCAAGTTCGTCACCCGTTCTTGCGCTCCCACCAAGGAGACGATCAAGATGGAAGACGGACGTGAACTGCCCCTGTTCAAGCTGGAAACCTCGTCCGAATCCCACGCCTTCTACACCGGCCAGCAAAAGAGTGTGGACACCCTGGGTGGTCGCGTCGAGAAGTTCCGCAACAAGTTCGCCCAGTTCCGCAAGTGATCTGCGGCTCGGCCTGCCGCACCATCGCCAGGCTGATGCAACTTGTGATCGAAAGGGCAGCATCGGCTGCCCTTTTGCTTTTTCGAGTCCCATCCCTGCTCTGCCCCTGAGCCCTCACCACGCTCCATGCCACAGGACACCGTTCGCGCCAAGGCCTCGCCCGCGCTGGTCACCCAGAAATCGGTTCAGCCACTGCCTCGCTGGGCTCTGCTCTTGTTGTGTGCCGCGTATGTGCTGCCCGGTGTGTTTGGGCGCGACCCCTGGAAGAACGCCGACATGGCCTCGTTCGGGCAAATGTGGAGCCTGGCCCTGGGCGATGCCAGCTGGTTCAACCTCCACATTGGCGGCGTGGCGCCCACCTCAGGGGGCGTCCTGCCTTACTGGCTGGGCGGCGCCTTCATCTGGCTGACCCAAGGCTGGCTGGAGCCGGCGCTGGCCGCACGCATTCCGTTTGCCCTGGTGCTGGTCCTGGTGCTGGCGCTGACGTGGTACGCCACCTACCACCTGGCCCAAACCGAATCAGCCCGTCCTTTGCCACTGGCGTTTGGGGGCGAAGCCCAGCCCAAGGACTACGCACGGGCCATGGCTGATGGCGCGCTGCTGGCCCTGATCGCCACCCTGGGCCTGCTGCAGATGGGCCACGAAACCACCCCGGAGTTGTTGCAACTGCTGGGAGCTGCTGGGTTTCTGTACGGTTTGGCGGCCCTGGATCAACACCCGCGGCAAGCCGCCTGGGCTGCGGTGATCAGCCTTCCCATCCTGGCCAGCAGCGGCAGCCCCACGGTGGCGCAAGTCCTGGGCTGCATGGGCTTGCTGGTGTGCTGGCGTTCGCAGCACCCGCACCGCCGGCACCACATGGCCTTCATCCTCGTGGCCATGGCGCTGGCCGCCGCCACCATCCTCTCGCTGATGGCCCTGGACAGCGGACGCTGGTCCTGGAAGCTGTCCAGTTCCGTCTCGGTGGTTGAGTTCCTGGAATTGGTGCTGTGGTTCACCTGGCCTGCCCTGCCATTGGCGGTGCTGACCTGGTGGCATTGGCGCCGGCAACTGCCCCGTCGTCACATGGCAGTGCCCACGCTGATGTTTGTGGCCATTGCCCTGGCCTCGTGGTTGATGGGGTCGGATCAACAAGCCCTACTCATGGCCCTGCCTGCACTGGCTGTGCTGGCCTCATTTGCCTTGCCCATCCTGCTGCGGGGCCTGGGCGCAGCCATTGACTGGTTCTCGGTCCTGTTCTTCAGCCTGGCGGCGCTTTTGATCTGGGTGGCTTACAGCGCCATGCACACCGGCACGCCTCAGCGCCTGGCCGCCAATCTGGCCAAGCGTGTGCCGGGCTACGACGCTGAGTTCTCCGTGCTGGCGCTGGTGCTGGCTGCCTTGGGCACCCTGGCATGGCTGGCCCTGGTGCGTTGGCGCACGGCACGCCGCAGCCATGCACTGTGGAAGAGTCTGGTGCTGCCCGCCAGCGGGGTCACCTTGGTGTGGCTGCTGCTGTTGACCTTGTTCCTGCCCGTGCTGGACCAGGGGCGTAGTCACCGCCTGTTGATCGAGCGTGTGGGCAGCCAACTGCCGCGTGGCGCAGACGTTTGCGCGCCCGGGGCACCAGCGGCCATCGTCACCGCGCTGGCCTATTTTGGCGAGCACCGCGTGGACGGCCGCCCCACGGCCCTGGACGGACGCCCCTCGTGCCAGTGGCTGGTGCAACGATTGCCAGCACAAGGCACCGCCAAAGCCATCCCGGGCTGGACCCAGCAAGGCATTTTCAACCAACGCACCCGCAACTCCGAAAAGTTGGTGCTGTACCGCCGGGCGTCAGCGCCCTGAGTTCAAGCGTCCCGGCAGCAACCACTCAACCAGCGGAAACCGCCCTCATGCAGGTATCTGGTCAATGAGTGGGCTGCAGGGCGGCAGCACCTGCCTTGATCCGCGTCGCCGGAATCACCAGGCTGAAGGTTGACCCCTTGCCCAGTTCACTGGTGATGCGCAGGTCACCACCGTGGCGTTGGATCACGTGCTTGACGATGGACAAGCCCAAGCCGGTGCCGCCGGTGTCGCGAGAGCGGCTGCCATCCACACGGTAAAAACGCTCGGTCAACCTCGGGATGTGCTCCGGATCGATGCCAATGCCGGAGTCCCGCACGCGGAACTCACCCCCACCATCGGGGCGGGCCACCCAGCTCACCACCACCTCGCCACCCTCGGGGGTGTAGCGGATGGCATTGGACACCAGGTTGCTCATGCCGCTGAGCCATTCTGTCTCCACGCCCGACACGGAATGCCCCGACGCGTCGTTGAAATGGAAGCTGAGCCGATGACGACCAGCCGACAAGGCCACGGCATCGTCTTGAATACGGCGCAGCATCGCATCCAGCGAGCACCACTTGTCTGCGGCTGGGCGGGGGCTGCCCTCGATCTGGGCCAAGGTCAGCAAATCGGCCACCAGGGTCTGCATGCGGGAGGCCTGTTGTGCCATCAATTCGATCACCCGCCGGCGCTCCACCTCAGTCAGGTTCAAGGAGCCCATGGTTTCAATGAAACCGCTCAACACCGTCAATGGCGTGCGGATCTCGTGTGACACGTTGGCCACGAAATCCCGACGCATGGTGTCAGACCGTTCACGTTCCGAAATGTCTTGAGAGACCACGAGCTTGAGCCCGTCACCGTACTCACGCACCTGAACCTGAAGGTGGGTCAAGCTACCCCGCGCCACCACACACTTCACGGGGTCGCGGTAGTCACCCGCCGCCAGATACTGAACAAACGCCGGGTAGCGAACCAGGTTGGTGATGCGCTGCTGCAAATCGCGTTGCGCATCCAGGCCAAAGTGATCTGCCGCGACTGAACTCATCCAGGTGATGTGTTCGCTGGCATCCAGCAGCATCACGCCGTTGGGCGACACCTCCATCGCTGAGAGGAACTGATCCAGACGAGCGCGCTCATCCTGGATGGCCTGATTGCGCTGAATCACCACCCGACGAATGCGATGCGCCACCTCACCCCACAGGCCCGGCAAGACCGGGGGCTCGGCATCCGGATTGCGCAGCCAATCCAGCAGATCATGGCCTTTGAGGGTGTCAGCCACCGACAATGCCAGCACAGCCATGCCCGCGCCAGCACAAGCGAGGGTCACCGGATAGTCCAACCAGAGACCCAGGGCCCACCCCAGCAGACCGCCAGCCATCGCCGACAGCAAGCGCGACCCCACACGGGACCACACCCAGGAGGAATTGGATTCAACCATACCAGTCCGTGATGGTCAGAACGACCGGGGCTCAAGCCACCGCGTCGCTGACCTGCTGGGTGAGCCGATAGCCCGCACCGCGAACAGTCTCGATCAGCTGCGAACGCTGCACAGGCTGCAGTGCTTCACGCAAACGCTTGACATGCACATCGACCGTGCGTTCCTCGATGAAAACGTGGTCGCCCCACACCCGGTCCAGCAGTTGTGCACGGCTGTGAACACGCTCCGGGTGGGTCATGAAAAAGTGCAGCAGCTTGAACTCGGTCGGACCGATCTTGATCTCTTGATCGCCACGGCTGACACGGCGCGTGGCTGGATCCAGACGCAAACCGGCCACTTCCACGGCCGAATCCAACGCCTGAGGCGCCTTGCGACGCAGCACCGCCCGTACACGGGCCATCAACTCGTGGGTCGAAAACGGCTTGGTCAGGTAGTCGTCGGCGCCCGCATCCAGGCCCGCCACCTTGTCCACCTCTTCGGCACGGGCCGTGAGCATGATGATGGGCAGATCCCGGGTGCGTTGGGCGGCACGCCAGCGCTTGGCCAGGGCCAGACCCGACTGGCCGGGCAGCATCCAGTCCAGCAGGACCAGATCGGGCAGGACGCGATCAATCGCTTCCTGCGCACGCTCAGCGTCATGCGTGACCGTCACGTCGAAACCCGCATGACGCAGGTTCAAGGCGATCAACTCGGCGATCGCCATTTCATCTTCCACGACAAGCACGCGGCTCATGGAGGACTCCTGACACTTACTTGATGATGTTCTCGACGGCCTCGGGCGTGTTGTGACGCACGTCGGCCCCCTTGACGATGTAGATCACCTGCTCGGCCAGGTTCTTGGCGTGATCACCCACGCGCTCGATGGCCTTGGCCACAAACACCAGGTCGATCGAGGCCGAGATGGTGCGCGGGTCTTCCATCATGTAGGTGATGAGCTTGCGCATCAGGCCGTCAAACTCGGCGTCGATCTCGTTGTCACCCTTGATGACCTCGACGGCAGCTTGAGTATCCAGTCGGGCGAACGCATCCAGCGAACGACGCAGCGAGTCCGTGGCCAGATCAGCCTCGAAGGACACGTCATTGACCGGCAGACGCAGGCGGCTGGACACCCCCGTGTTGATCAAACGCTGCACGGTGCGTGCAATGCGGGCGGCCTCATCCCCCACGCGCTCCAGGTTACCGATGGTCTTGGAGATGGCAATCAGCAGGCGCAGGTCACGGGCCGTGGGCTGACGGCGCGCAATGATGGTGGACAGATCAGCGTCGATCTCCATCTCCATCGCGTTGACGCGGGCCTCGGTGGCGATGACCTGCGTGGCCACCTCACCGCTGAAGTGGGTCAGCGCATAGATGGCCTGGGCGATTTGAGATTCCACCAGCCCACCCATCTCCAGCACGCGCGTGGACACGCCGCTGAGTTCGGCATCGAACTGACTGGAAAGGTGCTTGTCGGTCATGGGCTACTCCGTAGTCTTGTTGTCGGGTGTTGCAAGGTCAAATCAGGAGCCATCAACCAAAACGGCCGGTGATGTAGTCTTCGGTCTCGGTGCGCTTGGGCTTCATGAAGATGTCGGTGGTGGCACCGAACTCAATCAAGTCACCCAGGTACATGTAGGCCGTGTAGTCGGAGCAACGTGCAGCCTGCTGCATGTTGTGGGTCACGATCAGCACGGTGTAGTCGTTCTTGAGTTCATGGATGAGCTCTTCGATCTTGCCGGTCGAGATCGGGTCCAGAGCCGAGCATGGCTCGTCCAGCAGCAGCACTTCGGGCTTGATCGCAATGCCGCGCGCAATGCACAGACGTTGCTGCTGACCACCCGAGAGGCTGGCGCCGCTCTGGTTGAGCTTGTCTTTCACCTCGTTCCACAAGGCGGCCTTTTTCAGGGCCCACTCCACACGCTCATCCATCTCGCTGCGCGACAGTTTCTCGAACAGACGCACACCAAAGGCGATGTTTTCGTAGATGGACATCGGGAACGGCGTGGGCTTCTGGAAGACCATGCCCACCTTGGCGCGGATCAGCGAGACATCTTCCTTCGACTTGAGGATGTCCTGGCCATCCAGGAGGATCTGACCTTCGGCTCGTTGCTCGGGATAGAGCTCGAACATGCGGTTGAAGGTGCGCAGCAGCGTGGACTTGCCGCAACCCGATGGGCCGATGAAGGCCGTGACCTTGTTCTCGGGCAGTTCGAGGTTGATGTTCTTCAACGCGTGGAACTTGCCGTAGAAGAAGTTCAAGTCACGCACGGCCAGCTTGATCTTGCTGGAGGTGTTGTTAGAAACCTTGGCATCCATGATCAGGATCTCCGATGAATTGAGCTTGTCGAGCGATCAACGCTGACGGAACAGGGTACGGGCGATGATGTTCAGAGCCAGAACACCCAGTGTGATCAGGAACACGCCTGCCCACGCCAGCTTCTGCCAGTTTTCGAACGGGCTCATCGCAAACTTGAAGATGGTGACTGGCAAGCTGGCCATCGGCGCATTGAGGTCCGTACTCCAGAACTGGTTGGACAGTGCCGTGAACAGCAGCGGGGCCGTTTCACCTGCAATCCGAGCCACCGCCAGCAAGATGCCGGTGATCACACCCGCGCGGGCCGACTTCAAGGTGATGCTCAGGATCACCTTCCACTTGGGCGTGCCCAGGGCGTAAGCGGCCTCACGCAAGGCGGCCGGGATCAGCATCAGCATGTTCTCGGTAGTACGGATGACCACCGGCACCACAATCAGCGCCAGTGCCAGCACCCCAGCCCAACCAGAAAACGTCAGCGTCTTGGCGACAACCACTGAGTAGATGAACAGGCCCACCACGATGGAGGGGGCCGACAGCAGGATGTCGTTGATGAAACGCGTGACACTGCCCAACCAGCCGTACTGACCATACTCGGCCAGATACACGCCGGCCAAGATGCCGACCGGGGTACCTACCAAAGTCGCCAGGCCAACCATGATCAACGAACCGACAATCGCATTTGCCAGTCCGCCATCTTCCATGGGCGCAGGCGTCGACTGAGTGAACGTGGCCAGCACCAAACCGTCAACCCCCAGGCGAACGGTTTCGAACAAGATCCAGATCAGCCACACCAGACCGAAGGCCATCGCTGCCAGGGACAGCGTGAGCGCGATGAAGTTGATCCGTTTGCGGGATGCGTGCATCCGGACACGTTGAAGATGCAACTCGGCGCTCATGAACGCGCTCCTTCCGATTTCTTCAATTGAGCCAGCAGCACCTTGGACAGCGCCAGCACGCAGAATGTGATGAAGAACAGCACCAAGCCGAGGTAAATCAGCGAGGCCTGGTGCAAGCCCACATTGGCCTCGGCGAATTCGTTGGCCAGGGCTGATGTGATGCTGTTGGCTGCTTCAAACAAAGACAAGTTGTCCAACTGGTTCATGTTGCCGATCACGAAGGTGACGGCCATGGTTTCGCCCAAGGCTCGCCCCAGACCTAGCATGATGCCGCCAACCACACCGGTCTTGGTGTAAGGCAGCACCACCTTCCAGACCACCTCCCAGGTGGTCGAACCCAGCCCATAGGCAGACTCTTTGAGCAGTGGCGGGGTCACCTCGAACACGTCGCGCATCACCGACGCGATGAACGGGATGACCATGATGGCCAGAATGATGCCGGCGGACAAAATGCCGATACCCACCGGCGGGCCTGCAAACAGCGCCGACAGGTAGGGCACGCCCTCCGTGGCGCTTTGAAGCGGTTGCTGAACGTAGGTAGCCAGAATCGGCCCGAACACCAGCAAACCCCACATGCCGTACACGATCGAAGGCACGGCAGCCAACAATTCGATGGCGATACCCAACGGCCGACGCAGCCATTTGGGCGACAACTCGGTCAAAAACAAGGCGATGCCGAAGCTCACCGGCACGGCGATCAGCAAGGCGATGAACGAGGTCATCAACGTGCCATAGATCATGACCAGACCACCGTACTGGTCCTGCACAGGATCCCACTCACTGCGCCACAAGAAGCTGATGCCGTACTCCTGGATGGCTGGCCATGCACCCACGACCAAGGAGGCGATGATGCCAAACAGCAGCAGCAAGGTCACAACGGCTGCTGCTTTGGTCAAAAAAGCGAACAGGGCATCAGCCCACGGCGCGTTGACTTTTCTTGGTGGAGGGTTTGTCATGGGACGGCGTTGTACGTCTCGGTTGAGAGGGGCATCGGGGTCACCGACGTCTGTGGGCAGGATCGCAGTCATTGACGGCCTCTAACGTTGAAACTTCGGCAGGTGATGAGCCTTCGCAGGTTCCTTGAACAAAAAACCGGGTCACTGGCGCACCAGGACCCGATTTCTTGAGTCAAGCCCTACAAATGTTGATCACTTGTACGAAATCGGCTTGCCGGAGGCGTCAGTGATTTTGGTCCACTCTTTGCGCACCAGATCCTTCACGGAAGCGGGCAGCGGCACGTAAGCCAGTTCTTCAGCAGCCTTGTCTCCGTTCACAAAGGCCCAATCAAAGAACTTCAAAGAACCGGCGGCTTGAGCAGGCTTGTCCTGCTTGAGGTGCATCATGATGAAGGTGGCGCCGCTGATGGGCCAGGTGTCCTTGCCGCTCTGGTTCGTCAGGATCTGGTAGAACGACTTGTCCCATTGCGCACCGGCGGCAGCTGCCTTGAAGGCGTCGTCGCTGGGCTGCACGAACGTACCAGCGGCGTTGCGCATTTGCACGTGCACCATCTTGTTTTGCTTGGCGTAGGCGTACTCGACGTAACCAATCGAGTTGGGCAGGCGCATCACGAAGGCCGAGACACCTTCATTGCCCTTGCCACCAGCACCGGCAGGCCAGTTCACGGCAGTGCCCTCACCCACCTTGGACTTCCACTCGGCGTTCACCTTCGACAGATAGTTGGTGAAGATGAAGGTGGTGCCCGAACCGTCAGCGCGGCGCACGGGGGCAATGGCAGCGTCAGGCAGCGCCACGCCAGGGTTCAGGGCGCGGATGGCGGCATCGTTCCAGCGCGTGACCTTGCCCAGGTAGATGTCGCCCAGCAACTCGCCGGTCAGACGCAGCTGACCTGGCTGCACGCCACGGATGTTCACCACCGGCACCACACCACCGATCACGGTGGGGAACTGCATCAAGCCATCCTTGGCCAGTTCGTCGTCCTTCAAAGGCATGTCGGAGGCGCCGAAGTCGACGGTCTTGCCGCGAATCTGACGCAGACCAGCACCCGAGCCCACCGATTGATAGTTGATGCGCACCCCTGAGGCAGCGTTGTAAGCCGACGCCCACTTGGCATAAAGAGGAGCGGGGAACGTAGCGCCAGCGCCCGTGACGCTCTGGGCCATGACGGCGCCAGACAGGGCAGCAACGGTGGCAGCAGCAGCAGCGGCGATGCGGATCATCTTGAAGAACATGTGAACGCCTTTCTTGTCAACAGACAGATCAGTTGAGAGCAGTCGGACTGTAAAAAGGGTTTATGACGCGAATGTGACAGGCCGGCACCCTGTTGTCACAGAGGGCACAAAAGGCCAAACCATGAGCCAAAAGGCGGATCTGTCACGAATGCGTCACCGGATTGTCACATGACATTTCTATCGTTCTCGAACGCTCCTCATGTCCTGGAGCTTCTATCAGGAGAATTCATGACCTTTCGCCACATTTCGCATCGCGCACTGAGCGCCACCGTTCTGGCCACCCTGCTGGCGATCTCGGGTTGTGCCTCGACCCAGGCCCCCAGCCAGCCCGCTACCCTGGCCGCTGCCGCCCAGCAAGACGCCGAGTTGAGCACGTTCAACCAATTGGTGCAGCAAGCCGGCCTGCAGGACGCCTTGAACGGCAGCACACCTTTGACCGTGTTTGCGCCTACCAACGCAGCCTTCAAGGCCCTGCCCGCAGCCACGCTGGAAGCGCTGAGCAAGAACCCGGCTGAACTGCAAGCCGTTCTGAAGCACCACGTGGTGGCCGGCGTGCACACGCAAGCCAGCATTCAAGGCAACACCACCATGACCACGTTGGCGGACACCAAGCTGCCGCTGTCCAAGGCGGGCGAGTTCCTGACGGTGGACGAAGGCCTGGTGATCAAGGGCGACATCCAGACCGGCAACGGCGTGTTGCACATCATCGACGCCGTGTCGGTGCCGCCCAAGAAGAAGTGAAGCAACCAGCTCAGGGGGCAGGACGGCCTGACCGTCACACCCCCTGCGCTACTCACTTTGCTCAGGCACGAGGCAGGCTGTCAGCCATGGCCTGGGCACAGGAGGCCGCCAACGAGGCGTCTGCGGCTTCTACCATCACCCGCAACACGGGCTCAGTGCCTGATGCGCGAATCAAAATTCGGCCTTGATCACCCAGGCGGGCTTGCACGGCCTCGCGGGCTTGAGCCAAAGGCGCGTGGTCTGCCCAAGCGAATCCCGGCGGCAGACGCACGTTGATCAAGGTTTGCGGATACAGCGTGACGTGAGCCAGTGCCTCTGACAGGCTGCGTTGTTGAGCCACCACTGCTTGCAGCACTTGCAAGGCACTGACCAGGCCATCACCGGTGGTGTGACGATCCAGCGCCAACAGGTGGCCAGAGCCCTCCCCTCCCAGGCACCAGCCTCGGGCTTGCAGCTCTTCCAGCACATAGCGGTCACCCACCTTGGCGCGCACCAGTTGCACGCCAAGGTCTGCCAGAGCCTTCTCGACTGCCATGTTGGTCATCAGCGTGCCCACGACGCCAGGGACGGCCTGCCCCTGCGCCAGTCGGTCCGCTGTCATCACGTAGAGCAGTTCATCGCCATTGAACAAGCGCCCGTCGGCATCCACCATCTGCAGGCGGTCTGCGTCGCCATCCAGCGCAATACCGTAGTGGGCACCATGCGCCCGAACCGCAGCCTGCAACGCCTCGGGATGCGTGGCCCCCACGCCTTCATTGATGTTGAAGCCGTCGGGGGCACATCCGATGGAGACCACCTCGGCCCCCAGTTCATGGAACACATGCGGGGCCACCTGGTAGGCCGCACCGTGAGCGGCATCCAGCACCAGCTTCAAGCCTTTGAGCGACAGCTGCGATGCGAAGGTGCTCTTGCAGAACTCGATGTAGCGGCCTCGGGCATCCTCCAGGCGGCGGGCACGCCCCAGGCCAGCCGAATCGACCCACCGGGGCTCATCCAGGAGCGCGGCCTCGACAGCCAGCTCCCAGCTGTCCGGCAGCTTTTCGCCGTCGGCCGAAAAAAACTTGATGCCGTTGTCTGCAAATGGATTGTGCGAAGCACTGATGACCACCCCCAGGCTGAGCCGCAGGGCCCGGGTCAGGTAGGCCACGCCAGGGGTGGGCAAGGGGCCGGTCAGCACCACATCCACGCCTGCCGAGGCAAAGCCGGCCTCCAGCGCTGATTCCAGCATGTAGCCAGAAATCCGGGTGTCCTTGCCGATCAACACCGTGGGGCGAGACTCGGTTTGACGTAACACCTGCCCCACAGCATGCCCCAAGCGCAATACGAAATCGGGAGTGATGGGGGGTTGGCCCACGGTGCCGCGAATGCCGTCGGTGCCAAAGTAACGTCTGCTCATGTCGTGATCCGGTCTGGATGGGGTGGCAAATTATCCTTCAGCGCAAGGCCTGCCAGACCTTCAAGGCGTCCACCGTGGCCGCCACATCATGCACCCGCACCACACTGGCGCCCGCGGCGACGCCGGCCAAGGCGGCTGCCAGGCTGGCCGGCAGCCGCTCACCCACCTCGCGCCCAGTGATCACCCCCAGGGTGGACTTGCGTGACCAGCCCACCAGCACGGGATAGCCCAGTTGCAACACATCCGCCTGTCGCTGCTGCAAGCGCATGTTCTGCTCAGGCGTCTTACCAAAGCCGATGCCCGGGTCCAGCATGATCTGCGACGCCCCGATGCCGGCCTGACGGACAGCCTGAGCGCGATCTGCCAGGAACGCACACACCTCATCGACAACGTCGTCGTACTGGATCGACTGCTGCATGGTGGCCGGGTCGCCGCGCATGTGCATGAGGCACACCCCCACCCCGGCGACGGCGGACACCGCCGACAAAGCCCCCGCCGCGGTCAGGGCGCGGATGTCGTTGATGATGTCCACCCCGACATCCAAAGCACGACGCATGATTTCTGCCTTGCAGGTGTCGACCGAGATGGGGACGCCCAAGGCCACAGCCTCGGACAGCACGGGGGCCAACCGGGACCATTCCTCCTCCACGCTGAGACTGGGGGCGCCAGGCCGACTGGATTCGCCGCCGATGTCCAGGATGTCAGCGCCCTCGGACAAGAGCTGCTCGCAATGCCGCAGGGCCAGATGGGCTTGCGAGTAGTGACCACCATCCGAGAACGAATCCGGCGTGACATTCACGATGCCCATGACCTTGGGCTGCCGAAGATCGAGGCGAAAACGCCGTGTCTGCCATTCGGTGTGCATCTGAGCATGCTCCTGTGTCGCTGAAAAGCAAAGCGGGGCCGAAGCCCCGCATGATCCATGGTTGACGCGCTGGTCAGACTGCCGCCGGCGCACCATCCGTGCTGACCGAAGGTTTGCCACCACCGCCACCGCTCGAGCGGTTGCTCGGAGGCGTCCAGTCCTTGGGTGGACGGGGCTCACGACCGCTCATGATGTCGTCGATCTGCTCGGCATCAATGGTTTCCCACTCCAGGAGTGCCTTGGCCATGGCGTGCATCTTGTCCTGGTTGTCCTCGATCAGCTTGCGGGCAATCGCGTACTGCTCATCGATGATCTTGCGGATCATCTTTTCCACCTTCTGCATGGTTTCTTCAGACATGTTGTTGGTCTTGGTGATCGAGCGCCCCAGGAACACTTCGCCTTCGTTGTCGGCGTACACCATTGGGCCCAACTCTTCCGTCATGCCATAGCGGGTGACCATGTCACGGGCGATGGCCGTGGCGCGCTCGAAGTCGTTCGATGCACCTGTGGTCATCTGATTCATGAACACTTCTTCGGCAATCCGGCCACCGAACAGCACCGCGATGGTATCCAGCATGCGCTTCTTGTCCATGCTGTAGCGATCACCTTCAGGTAGCTGCATGGTCACACCCAGGGCGCGACCGCGCGGGATGATGGTGACCTTGTGCACGGGATCGGTCTTGGGCAGCAGGCGCGCCACCAGGGCGTGACCGGCTTCGTGATAGGCAGTGTTCTTGCGCTCTTCCTCGGGCATGATCATGGACTTGCGCTCGGGGCCCATCATGATCTTGTCCTTGGCCTTCTCGAAGTCGCTCATCTCGACCACGCGGCCATTGCGGCGAGCTGCGAACAAGGCCGCTTCGTTGACCAGGTTGGCCAGATCGGCACCTGAGAATCCAGGCGTGCCACGGGCCAGAATGTCGGCGCGCACGTCTTGACCCACCGGCACCTTGCGCATGTGCACGTTCAGGATCTGCTCGCGACCACGCACGTCAGGCAGGGTCACGTACACCTGACGGTCGAAACGACCGGGGCGCAGCAGAGCCGGATCCAGGATGTCCGGGCGGTTGGTCGCGGCAATCACGATCACACCAAGGTTGGTTTCGAAACCATCCATTTCCACCAGCATCTGGTTGAGCGTTTGCTCGCGCTCGTCGTTACCGCCACCCAGGCCAGCGCCACGATGGCGCCCCACGGCGTCAATTTCGTCGATGAAGATGATGCATGGGGCGTTCTTCTTGGCCTGTTCGAACATGTCGCGCACGCGGGCCGCGCCCACACCCACGAACATCTCGACGAAGTCAGAGCCCGAGATGGTGAAGAACGGCACCTTGGCTTCGCCCGCGATGGACTTGGCCAGCAGCGTCTTACCGGTGCCCGGAGGGCCGACCATCAACACGCCACGGGGAATGCGGCCGCCGAGTTTCTGAAACTTCTGCGGATCACGCAGGAAGTCCACCAACTCTTTGACCTCTTCCTTGGCCTCGTCGCAGCCTGCCACGTCGGCGAAGGTGATGTTGTTGTTGTTCTCGTCCAGCATCCGGGCCTTGCTTTTGCCGAAGCTGAATGCGCCGCCCTTGCCGCCGCCTTGCATCTGGCGCATGAAGTAGATCCAGACACCGATCAACAGCAGCATGGGGCCCCAGGACACCAGGATGCTCATGAGCAGCGACGGCTCTTCACGGGGCTTGACGTCGAACTTGACGCCGTTGTCGATCAGGTCGCCGATCAGGCCACGGTCCATGTAGGTAGCGGTGCTGCGCACACGACGGTCGTCGGTGGTGACGGCCACAATCTCGGTGCCGCCCGGGCTCTCTTGCAGCGTCACGCTTTTGATGCGTTTGGCGCGAACCTCTTCAAGGAAGTCCGAATAAGCCATCTGGCCTGCGCCCACGCTGGCACGGTCGAACTGCTTGAACACGGTGAACAACACCAGTGCCACCACCAGCCAGACCGCCACTTTAGAGAACCATTGATTGTTCACCGCGTCTCCTTCAACCCAAACCCACCCGCCTCGGCTGATGCTGGATGCATCACCACACCGCTACGGGATTCACAAAAAACCATCGTGCTGTCATGCGAACAAGCCTATTGGTTTTCGCGGTATGTGGGGATCATTCTAGAACAGACAAGGGCGCTGCGCTTTTTGTCAATCCCCTTTGAAGCCCCGGATTTCTGCATTTCAGAGCCGCTTTGCTGAGGTGGCTCATGGTTTTGTCACGTTTTTGAGCCCGATCCCCACCAAAAACGTCTCGGAGGATCGGTCGCGCGAGGCTTTGGGCTTGATGACCTTGACCGCCCTGAAGTGCTCACGAAAGCGTGCCACCGACTCCTCGTAGCCGCCACCGTGGAAGACCTTGCACACCAAAGCACCATCTTTTTTCAGATGGTGAACTGCAAAATCAACCGCCAACTCGATCAGATAGGCAATCCGGGCGGCATCGGTGTCGGCAATGCCTGACAAATTGGGGGCCATGTCCGACACCACCACATCCACGGGGCGCCCCCCGACCGCGGCCTCCAGCTGGTCCAGCACGCTTTGCTCGGTGAAGTCGCCCTGGATGAACTCAACTCCCTCGATGGGCTCGAACTCCAGCAGATCCAGCGCAATGATGGTGCCGTTGAGGGCACCCGACGCTGCACCACCCGCCCCCGCCTCCTTCGGCGCGAACTTTCGACGGATGTACTGGCTCCAGGCACCAGGCACCGCCCCCAGGTCGACCACCAGCTGCCCCGGATGGATCAACTTGAAGGTTTCGTCGATCTCTTTGAGCTTGTAGGCGGCACGCGACCGGTAGCCCTCTTTTTGCGCCTGGCGCACGTAAGGATCAGTGACATGGTCATTCAACCAGGCCTTATTCACCTTTTTGCTTTTCGTCTGGACTTTCATGGCTCGATAATAGAGGGATGCCTGCAATTGAACTGACCACGGCCGAGCGCCGTGCACACCGCGCCGATGCGCACCACCTGGACCCCGTTGTCATGATTGGCAACGACGGCTTGACGCCTGCCGTTGTGAAAGAAACCGACTCCGCCTTGAAGGCCCACGGGCTGATCAAGGTTCGCGTGCTCGGCGACGATCGCGCCGCGCGCGAGGCCATCTTCGCGCAATTGTGCGACCAGTTGAACGCCGCCCCGATCCAGCACATCGGCAAGCTTCTGGTGCTGTGGCGTCCGATCCCCGAGAAAGACACTGCCGACACCACGCGTGAAGGCCGTGGCGCGCCCCCCCGCGAGGTGAAGATCCTCAAGTTCTCCAAGAGCGGCACGCGTCGCCCGGAGATCAAGAAGGTCAAGGTGCTGGGCAATCAGCGCGTGACCGCTGGCGGCCTGGTCAAGCGCGCTAAACCACGTTTGAGCAGCAAGAAAAAGAGCGGCTGACTGCCAGGGTATCGTTCGATGGCCCGACCACATCCCCAGGGCCATCGGATGGGCCACTCACGCCGAGAGATGCTGCGCTGGTGTTGGCGACAGGGCGGCCATGAGCCGCCAGGACATCACCAGCAAGATGAGGGCTTTGATCCAGTACAGCGCGGCGGACAGGCCGTGCAACGCTGCAAACGACAAGCCGGATGGCGACCCTTGTCGCGCCGCCTGGATCATCGGATGCAGCACATGCTGACCCAAAATGGTCAAAAACAGCACCACGAGCGTCATCAGCAAGGTGGCCGACATGGCCGATTGCTGGGCGCCAGATTCGACGGCGTCGCGCACACGACGGCGCTCCATCACGAAGATCAGCACGGCCATGAACAGGCTGAGCTGTGCTTCAAGGTGAAAGATGCGCCCTGCCCCGGAGCCCGCCAACTCGCGGGGCAATACCAAGAACAAGGCCGGCGCGGCCAGTCCACCGACGACCACCACCGCACCCGCCCACAGGGTGGCAAGCCAGGCTTGCCAGCGACTCAGCCGGCCTGGGGACTGCATGGTGGCGCTCGTCACACGTAGCGCACCGACATGATTTCGTAGTTCCGGGTGCCGCCCGGCGCCTGGAAAGTGGCAACATCACCGGCTTCCTTGCCAATCAGGGCGCGGGCAATTGGCGAGTTGATCGACAAGAGGCCTTGCTTGATGTCGGCTTCATCCTCGCCCACGATCTGGTAGGTCACGACTTCGCCACTGTCTTCATCTTCCAACTCCACCGTGGCGCCAAACACCACCCGGCCACCGGCGTCCAGCGATGAGGGATCGATGATCTGAGCAGCCGCCAACTTACCTTCGATCTCCATGATGCGGCCTTCGATGAAGCCCTGCTTGTCCTTGGCGGCGTCGTACTCTGCGTTCTCGGACAGGTCGCCCTGGGCGCGCGCTTCGGCGATGGCATTGACCACAGCAGGACGCTCCACATGCTTCAGACGGTGCAGCTCGTCTTTGAGCATTTCGGCACCACGCTTGGTCAAAGGAATGGTCGACATGACTTTGTCTCGCTTGAAAAGAATCTCTTGAATGAACGAGAGCCGCCCCCGGTAGGCCATCCCGAAGGATGGTGGCCGGGCGCGGCCCTCTGGTTCGCATCAGCGGAGGGCCTGGGCTCTCCGCTCGTTGGTGCGGAGTTTAGTGCAGTTTGGCGTGCAGTTCCTGCACCGAGTACACCACCAGGTCATCCTGGTGCTTGAGCGCCTCGACGGCAGCTTCGCAGCCGGCCATGGTGGTGTAGTAGGTGACGCGGTTGGCCAGGGCTGCCTGGCGGATGCTGCGCGAGTCGGCAATGGCGGTGCGGGTCTCGTCCACTGTGGTGAACACCAGCTGGATTTCACCGGCTTTGATGGCGTCCGCGATGTGCGGGCGGCCGTCCTTGACCTTGTTCACCGGCTTGACCGGCACGCCCGCTTCCGCGATGGCGGCCGCCGTGCCCTTGGTAGCCACGACGCTGAAGCCCAGGGCCACGAGGTCCTTGGCCACAGCCACAGCACGCTCCTTGTCGCCGTCCTTGACGGAGATGCAGACCGTGCCCTTGGTCGGCAGGCGCGAACCGGCGCCCAACTGCGACTTCAGCATGGCTTCGCCGAAGGTTTCGCCCACGCCCATGACCTCGCCGGTCGAACGCATTTCCGGACCGAGGATGGGGTCCACGCCGGGGAACTTGTTGAACGGGAAGACGGCTTCCTTGACGGTGAAGTAAGGCGGCACGACTTCGCGCGGGGCCTTGCCGTCTGGCGACTTCTGGTCCTTGAGCTTCTGGCCAGCCATGCAGCGCGCGGCGATCTTGGCCAGCGGCTGCCCCGTGGCCTTGGACACATAAGGCACGGTGCGCGAGGCGCGTGGGTTCACTTCCAGCACGTAGACGGTGGCGTCGTTCAGGCCCTTGGTAACGTCGCCCTGGATGGCGAACTGCACGTTCATGAGGCCGACCACGTTGAGGGCCTTGGCCATCAGCGCGGTCTGGCGGCGCAGCTCGTCTTGCAGCTCGGCGCTCAGGGTGTACGGAGGCAACGAGCAGGCCGAGTCACCGGAGTGAACACCCGCTTGTTCGATGTGCTCCATGATGCCACCGATCATCACATCGGTGCCATCGCTGACGCAGTCCACGTCGACTTCGACGGCGTCGTTCAGGAAGCGGTCGAGCAGCACGGGCGACTTCTCGGACACCCGCACGGCTTCACGCATGTAGCGCTCGAGGTCCTTGTCGCCATGGACGATTTCCATGGCGCGGCCACCCAGCACATACGAAGGGCGCACCACCAGGGGGTAGCCGATCTCGTTGGCCAGCTTGATGGCGTCTTCTTCGTTGCGGGCCGTGCGGTTGGGCGGCTGCTTCAGACCCAGCTTGTGCAGCAGGGCCTGGAAGCGCTCACGGTCTTCGGCGATGTCGATGCTGTCAGGCGTGGTGCCGATGATGGGCACGCCGTTGGCTTCCAAATCCAGCGCGAGCTTGAGCGGCGTTTGACCGCCGTACTGCACGATCACGCCCACCGGCTTTTCCTTGTCGACGATCTCGAGCACGTCTTCAAGCGTCACGGGCTCGAAGTACAGACGGTCGGAGGTGTCGTAGTCAGTCGAGACGGTCTCGGGGTTGCAGTTGACCATGATGGTCTCGTAGCCGTCTTCGCGCATGGCCAGTGCTGCATGGACGCAGCAGTAGTCAAACTCGATGCCCTGGCCGATGCGGTTCGGGCCACCGCCCAGCACCATGATCTTCTTCTTGTCCGTCGGTTCGGCTTCGCACTCGCCGCCTTCGTTCTCGTAGCACGAGTACATATAGGCAGTCTGCGTAGCGAACTCGGCCGCGCAGGTGTCGACGCGCTTGTAGACCGGGCGTACGCCCAGAGCGTGACGGGCCTTGCGCACGGCGTGCTGGTCAGTGCCCATCAGCTTGGCGAGGCGACGATCCGAGAAGCCTTTTTTCTTCAAGTAACGCAGCTCGGCCGCGGTCAGAGACTCCAGTTTCCGGGTCTTGACGTCGGCTTCGGTGCGAACAATGTCTTCGATCTGAGCGAGGAACCAGGGGTCGATGCGGGTTTCTTCAAAGACCTCGTCCAGACTCATACCAATGCGGAAGGCATCGCCCAGGAAACGGATGCGCTCAGGACCAGGCTCGCCAATCTCCTGGATGATTTCTTCGCGGTCGGTGCTGATCTCGGTCAGGCCGTCGATGCCGGTTTCCAGGCCACGCAGGGCCTTCTGGAACGATTCCTGGAAGGTGCGGCCCATGGCCATCACCTCGCCCACCGACTTCATCTGCGTGGTCAGGCGGGAGTCAGCAGCCGGGAACTTCTCGAAAGCGAAACGAGGGATCTTGGTGACGACGTAGTCGATCGAGGGCTCGAACGAAGCCGGGGTGGCACCGCCGGTGATGTCGTTCTTGAGCTCATCCAGCGTGTAGCCGACCGACAGCTTGGCAGCGATCTTGGCGATCGGGAAGCCCGTGGCCTTGGAGGCCAGGGCCGACGAGCGCGACACACGAGGGTTCATCTCGATCACGATCATGCGACCGTTCTCGGGATTGATCGAGAACTGCACGTTGGAGCCGCCGGTTTCCACGCCGATTTCGCGCAGGATGGCGATCGAAGCGTTGCGCAGCAGCTGGTATTCGCGGTCGGTGAGCGTTTGAGCCGGGGCCACGGTGATCGAATCACCGGTGTGGATGCCCATCGGGTCCAGGTTCTCGATCGAGCACACGATGATGCAGTTGTCCGCCTTGTCGCGGACCACTTCCATTTCGTACTCTTTCCAGCCGATCAGCGACTCTTCGATCAGCAGTTCTTTGGTCGGCGACAGGTCCAGACCGCGCTTGCAGATCTCTTCGAACTCTTCGGGGTTGTAGGCGATGCCGCCACCCGTGCCGCCCAGCGTGAAGCTGGGGCGGATCACCATGGGGAAGCCCGAGCCGCCGATCTCGGCCTGGATGCGCTTTTGCACAGCCCAGGCTTCTTCCATCGAGTGGGCGATGCCCGACTTGGCGGATTCCAGACCGATCTTGGTCATGGCTTCCTTGAACTTCTGGCGGTCTTCGGCCTTCTCGATCGCGTGCTCGTTGGCGCCGATCATCTCGACCTTGTACTTGTCCAGCACGCCATGGCGATGCAGGTCGAGCGCGCAGTTCAGCGCGGTCTGGCCGCCCATGGTTGGCAGGATCGCGTCAGGGCGCTCCTTGGCGATGATGCGCTCGACCACCTGCCAGGTGATGGGCTCGATGTAGGTGACGTCCGCCGTGTTCGGGTCCGTCATGATGGTCGCCGGGTTGCTGTTGACCAGGATGACCTTGTAGCCCTCTTCGCGCAGGGCCTTGCAAGCCTGGGCGCCGGAGTAGTCGAATTCACAGGCCTGGCCGATGATGATCGGGCCGGCGCCAATGATGAGGATGCTCTTGATGTCGGTGCGCTTAGGCATTCTTCTTCTCCGCTTGTGCAGTGGTCATGAGCGACACGAAGCGGTCGAACAGATAGCTGATGTCGTGCGGTCCAGGCGAGGCTTCCGGATGACCCTGGAAGCAGAACGCGGGCTTGTCGGTGCGGGCCAGGCCTTGCAGCGTGCCGTCGAACAGCGAGATGTGCGTGGCGCGCAGGTTGGCGGGCAGCGTCTTGGTGTCCACCGCAAAACCGTGGTTCTGGCTGGTGATGCTGACGCGGCCGGTGTCCAGGTCTTTCACGGGGTGGTTGCCACCGTGGTGACCAAAAGGCATCTTGTAGGTCTTGGCGCCTGAGGCCAGGGCCATGATCTGGTGACCCAGGCAGATGCCGAAGGTCGGGATGCCGGTTTCGATCAGTTCCTTGGCGGCGGCGATGGCGTAGTCGCAGGGCTCCGGGTCCCCGGGGCCGTTGGACAGGAAGATGCCATCCGGGTTGTGCTTGAGCACCTCGGCGGCCGGCGTCTTGGCGGGCACCACGGTGACCTTGCAGCCACGCTCGGCCAGCATGCGCAGGATGTTGCGCTTCACACCAAAGTCGTAGGCCACAACGTGGAACGTCGGGGCGGTTTGCTTGCCGAAGCCAGGCTTGCCACCCAACTCCGGGTTGGCCAGCTTCCACTCGGTCTCGTCCCACACCGCCACGTCTGTGCGGGTGACCACCTGCGCCAGATCCTGCCCGGCCATGCTCGGAGCGGCTTTCGCCTTGGCCACGGCATCGGCGATCACGGCATCGGTGACCGCTTGACCGGCGGCCAGTGCCACGATGCAGCCATTCTGTGCACCCTTGGTGCGCAGAATGCGGGTCAGTTGGCGGGTGTCGATGTTGGCGATGCCGACCGTGCCTTCGTCTTGCAGGTACTGCGAGAGGGTGCGGGTCTGACGGAAGTTGGATGTGCGGATGGGCAGATCCTTGATGATCAGACCAGCGGCATGGATCTTCGAGGCCTCGATGTCTTCACCGTTGACGCCGTAGTTGCCGATGTGCGGATACGTCAGGGTGACGATCTGCCGGCAGTAGCTCGGGTCGGTGAGGATCTCTTGGTAACCGGTGATGGAGGTGTTGAATACGACTTCACCAACGGCATGACCGGCGGCGCCGATCGAGGTGCCTACGAAGACCGTGCCGTCTGCAAGGGCCAGAAGAGCTTGGGGCAGAACGGGCAGCACGGGTTATTTCTCCGTTTGTTGTGCGCGCCCAGCTGGCCCTGTACGACGTGCAGCGCACACCATGCAGGTGCACGAACGCGGGCGTGACAGATCGAGTCCGGTTCAGGAAACGGTCGGGTTTCGCTAGGCGGGGGGGTGGTTGCGGGTAAACCTTAGGATTATAGCTGATGAGCCGCCGCCATCGCCACTGAGCTACAAAACTCCGCCCTGGTGCGTGAAGATGCACCACAATGTGCAAACCCTCTGACAGCGACAACCCCACGCCAGAAAGGACACACCATGAAAGGCGACCCCATCGTCATCCAGCACCTGAACGCTCAACTCAAGAACGAGCTGACGGCCACCAACCAGTACTTTCTGCACTACCGCATGTTGAAGCACTGGGGCTTCGACAAGCTGGCCAAGAAGGAGTACGAAGAATCCATCGGCGAGATGAAACACGCCGACAAGTTGATGGAGCGCATCTTCTCCTTGGATGGGCTGCCCAATTTGCAGGATCTGGGCAAACTGCTGATTGGCGAGTCGGTGCCCGAAATCCTGGCGTGTGATCTGAAGCTGGAAACGACGGCCCAGGCCACCATCAAGGACGGGATCGCGCACTGCGAGTCGGTTCGTGATTACGTGTCACGTGACCTGCTGCAAATGATCCTGGACGACACCGAAGAGCACATCGATTTCCTCGAAACCCAGATCGAGTTGGTGGGCAAGGTCGGCGAGCAGAACTACCTGCAGTCCATCATGGGTTCGCCCGACGCGTGAGGCGTCAGTCTCCTTGCTGTGCTCAGGGGCACCCAGATGGGAGTTGCATGCGAATCATTCCTATTAGAGAATGCATGCAACTCGCCTCTGGAGCCCCGAATGATTGTGTGTGTGTGTCATCGAGTGTCGGACAAGGACATTTCTCGCCATGTGCAGCAGGGATGCATGTCTTTCGAGCATCTGCAAGCCGACACAGGCGTTTCCACCTGCTGCGGCTGTTGCGAGTCGTGCGCGCGTGAGACTTTTCACAATGCCAAAAAACACCACCATGCTGCGGCCCAGGCCGTGCAATGGCTGACGCCCATGCCTGCGGCGGCCTGAATCGCCGACCCCAGCCCGCTCAAGACTCTCACTGCGCTGCCGATACCTCTTGCAACGCCACGGATGTGGCGCTGTCACTCCGAGGTTGTCATGGCGCGTTTTTTTCTCTCAGACGGTCCACAAGCTCGCCACACCGAGCCCTCTGCCCATTCGTCTCGCGACGCCGATGGGCCCCTGTCCGAATCTCGTCGCCAGGAAACGTCCCCGCCGGCCCTGTTCTTTCGCAACCAGCCCGCATGGCGCCGCTGGGTGGGTGCCGCCTGGCAATGGCTGTGGGACCTGGACGACGAGACCGGCCTGGAGCCCGCACTCAGCCCCATGAATCAGGTGCGTGTGGAGTTCCGCAATGCCCTGTGGGATCTGCAATCGGCGCATGCTGATCATGTGAGAGACCAGATCGAAAAGGCTCGCTCGCTGCGCGAACTGTGGCACCTGCGTGCCGATGTGTTCACAGCGGTGGCCATGCACCGAGGGCAGATTGAAGCCCAGTTGCGCATCGATCACCTGGACGATCACTTCCCGGTGCGATCATTCAAACAAACTGACCGTCGTCACGCCCACGTCACGACTTGGTGATGCACCTTGTCGGCACAAAGCCGACAGGCGTTGCACAATGGGGGGCTGACTGTTGACCCTCCCATGAACATCATCATTCTGGACGACTATCAGGACGCCGTCCGCAAGCTGCCGTCCGCTGCGAAACTGGACGGCCTGTCTGCCAAGGTGTTCACCAACACCGTCAAAGGCATCGGGCAACTGGCCGTGCGCCTGCGTGACGCCGAGGCTCTGGTCCTGATCCGCGAGCGCACGCACTTCCCCAAGGCCCTGCTGGAAAAATTGCCGAAGCTGCGCCTGATTTGTCAGACGGGCCCTGTTGGCAGCCACATTGACATTGAGGCGTGCACCCGCCAGGGCATTGCCGTGGCCGAAGGCTGCAGCGATCCGGTGGTCACGGCGGAACTGACCTGGGCGCTGGTGATGGCGGCCATGCGACGCTTGCCCCAGTACATCGGCAATCTCAAGCACGGTGCGTGGCAGCAATCGGGCCTGAAATCGGCATCGATGCCCACCAATTTCGGTCTGGGGCTGACCTTGCAGGGCAAGACCCTGGGTGTGTGGGGGTATGGCCGGGTGGGCCGACGTGTGGCCAGCTATGGCAAGGCTTTTGGCATGCACGTGGTGGTGTGGGGCAGCGACGCGTCTCGGGCTGCGGCATCGACAGACGGGCATATTGCCGCACCGTCCCGCGAAGCGTTCTTCGCTGCCGCCGATGTGCTGAGCCTGCATTTGCGACTGAGCGATGACACCCGCGGCGTCATCACCAGCGATGACCTGAGCCGCATGAAACCCACGTCGCTGCTGGTGAACACGTCTCGCGCCGAGTTGATCGAAGAAGGTGCCCTGGTGGCGGCCTTGAACCGTGGCCGCCCGGGGATGGCCGCCGTGGATGTGTTTGAGAGCGAACCCATTTTGCAAGGCCACCCGCTGCTGAGACTCGAGAATGCGGTGTGCACCCCGCACATCGGTTTTGTGGAGTTGAACAACTACGACACCATGTTCAGCGCGGCCTTTGACAACCTGCTGAACTACCTGGCCGGCAACCCCAGCAACATTGTCAACCCCGAGGCGCTGAAAGTTCACCGCTGACGCATCGTGGAGGCTGAACGCACCCTGAGCCGCGACAGCATGCGGGCCACATCGTGGGCGCTGCTGGCGGGCAACTTCATGATCGGCTGTGGCGTCATGGTCGTGGGCGGGACGCTCAACGACCTCACCGTGTCCTTGTCCATCACGGTGGCCAAGGCCGGCAAACTGTTGGCCATCGCGGCCTTGATGATGGGGGTGGGCGCCCCTGTGCTGGCCACACTGGTGGCGCGCATGGATCGGCGCAAGCTCCTGGCCCTGGCCATGGTGTGGTACGCCGCCGGTCATGCCTTGAGCGCCGCAGCGCCCAGCTACGACTGGCTGTGGCCCATCCGGGCACTCACCGTGCTGTCCGCCGCGGTGTTCACGCCGCAAGCCGCCGCCACCATCGGCTTCATGAGCACGCCGGCGCACCGCGGGCGTCACATCACCTTTGTGTTCATGGGCTGGTCGCTGGCCTCCGTGGCGGGCATGCCGCTGGCCGCCTGGGTGGGTGAGACCCTGGGCTGGCGAATCGCCATGCTGCTGGTGGCGGGTGGCTCTTTGGCGGCCGCCTGGCTGGTGTGGCGCACAGTGCCGGGCGGACTGCGCCCGCCTGCCCTGTCGTGGCGATCTTGGGGCAAGGTTTTGAGGTCGCCGCTGCTGGTGGCCCTGGTGGCGGTGACCGCCTGCCAAAGTGCAGGTCAGTTCAGCCTCTTGGCCTATGCCGCGCCCTATTACAAGAACGTGTTTGACGCCTCGACCGAGCAGATCAGCCTGATGTTTGCCTGGTTTGGCACCCTGGCCCTGGCTGGCAACGTGATCCTGAACCGGGTCATTGATCGCATGGGCGCCGCTCAGGCCGTGACATTGACGCTGGCCATGATGGCCGTCAGTCTGTTGTTGTGGCCCATGGCCCACAGCCTGCTGGGGCTGGCGATGGTGCTGGTGCCATGGGCATTGAGTGGGTTCGCCACCAACTCAGGCCAGCAGGCCCGCCTGGGCGGGATCTCTCCCAGGCTGGCCCCTGCGCTCATGGCCTTGAACACCTCGGCCATTTACCTGGGCCACGCGGTGGGGGCCTCTGGCGGTAGCTGGGTGCTCACCCACCACCATTACACCGACTTGCATTGGCTGTCGTTGGCCTGGATGACCGTGGCCTTGGCGCTGAGCGCCTGGGCGATGAAGGTTCAGTCCCGCTTGAACAGGCGCTGACGGCGGGCCTCGTAGAGGCACACGCCACTGGCGACCGACACATTCAGGCTTTCAACGGCGCCCATCATGGGGATGGAGACCAGCGCATCGCAGTGCTTGCGGGTGAGTTGTCGCATGCCGGCGCCTTCGGCCCCCAGGACCAGGGCCGACGGTGTTTTGAAATCGGCCTCGAACACGCTGGAGGGCGCATCGTCAGACGTGCCCGTGACCCAGATGTCGCGCTCTTTGAGTTCACCCAGGGTACGCGCCAAGTTGGTGACCATGAAGTACGGCATGGTTTCAGCCGCACCGCTGGCCACCTTGGCCACGGTGGCATTGATGCCCACGGCGTGGTCTTTGGGGGCAATCACGGCGTGAGCCCCTGCCCCATCGGCCACCCGCAAGCAGGCACCCAGGTTGTGCGGGTCGGTGATGCCATCGAGCACCAGCAGCAGTGGGGGCTCTTGCAAACCATCCAGCAGGTCATCCAGCGAATGGGCTTGCGGCAAGGACTCCACCCGAGCGACCACGCCCTGATGTCGGTGCGTGCCGCACAGTTTGGACAGGCGCTCGTCGTCGCTGAGCACCAGGGTGACGCCCGCCTCTTCAGCGCGCGCCAGGAACTGTCTCATCCGCTGATCGCGGCGGGTGGCATCCACATGAAGTTCGCGGATGCTTTGCGGGGCGACCTTCAGTCGCACGGTGACGGCATGGAAGCCGAACAGGGGTTTGAGGCTCATGCCCCGAATCCTAACCGCTGAGGCGCCCTGCCTGAATGCGCACGGTGCGATCGCATCGCGCCGCGATCTGGGGATCATGGGTCACCAGAATCAGCGTGGTGCCATTTTCACGGTTGAGCTCGAACATCAGATCCATGACGGCCTGACCCGTGGCGTGATCCAGGCTGCCGGTGGGCTCATCGGCCATCAGCACTTCGGGGCCCACCACGAACGCCCGGGCCAGGGCCACGCGCTGCTGCTCACCCCCAGACAGCAACACCGGCTTGTGGTTGGTGCGCTCGGCCAGCCCCACGCGCCCGAGCATGGCCTGGGCCTTGGCCCGGGCCTCACGGTCGCCCATCAACTCCAGCGGCAACATCACATTCTCCAGCGCGCTGAGGTGGCCAATCAGCTGAAAGCTCTGGAACACGAAGCCGACGTGCCGCGCACGATGCGCGGCACGCTGATCTTCACCCACGGAAAAGAGGGACTGCCCACACAGCAACACGTCGCCACCACTGGGGGTATCCAGACCGGCCAGCAGCGACAGCAAGGTACTTTTGCCTGAGCCCGAGGCGCCCACGATGGCCAAAGATTCCCCACGGGCCACTTGCAGATCGACCTCATGCAGAATGGTCAAAGGCCCCCCGCTGTCGGCAACGACCTTGCGAACCCCCCGGACATCCAGCGCCAGCGCTGGCGCCGAGGATGCTGCGGCGGAGGGTGTTGGATTCGAGGTAACGGCAAGGGTCTGGTCCATGGGCCGGTCACGAGGTGGAAAGGACTGGAGATTGATGCACTGTACGCGACGCAGCTGGGGGTTGGGTGCGCTGGGTTTTTCTGCCTGGCTGCTGGGCGCAGGACGTGCAGCGGCTCAAACGCCCGCCACTCGCACGGGGGCGACACCCGCACGCATCCTGGTCGTGGGCGACAGCCTGTCGGCCGAGTACGGCATCGCACGCGGCACCGGTTGGGTGGCCTTGCTGGAGCAGCGCCTGCGCAGTCAGCGCATCACGGCAGAGGTCATCAATGGCAGCATCAGCGGAGAAACCACGGCCGGCGGACTCAGCCGCCTGCCGGCCTTGCTGAACACCCACCGACCCAGCCATGTGATCATTGAACTGGGCGGCAACGACGCCTTGCGCGGCTGGTCACTCAAGACGACCGAGGCCAACTTGAAGGGGATGGTTGAACTGGCCCAAAAAAATGGGGCTCAGGTGCTGCTGGTGGGCATGCAGTTGCCCCCCAACTACGGCCGGCGATACGCAGCAGATTTCTCCAACACCTTCCAGAAGGTAGCCCAAGCCACGGGGGTGCCGCTGGTGCCATTCCTGTTGCAAGGGGTTGCCGATCGAGCCGATGCGCGAGACTGGTTCCAGTCTGATGGCATTCACCCGCTGGCCAAGGCTCACCCAGTGATGCTGGACAACATCTGGCCCGCCCTGAGTGCGCAATTGCGTCCAACCCAAGGGCACTGAGTGGCGCCACTCACCGAGGGTGCCAACAAGCCGGCGTGACGGACAGCCGACCGTCAGTCGTCCTTGGGCCGGGGCGTGAAATTGCTCATCAGCGTTTCGGCCTGCTTGCTCATCTGCTCCTGCATCTGGGAAAACAGCTTCTGGGACTGCTCCAGGTAGTTGCCCATCAGGTTATGCATGGGGTTGTGCTGCAGGTTCTTGACTGAGTTCTCGGCCAGCTTGGATTGCAGGTCGATGAAGGACTGGATGTTCTTTTCCAGGTAATTGCCCATCATGCCCTGCATGGTGTGCCCATAGAACCGAATGATCTGCGCGAGCGACTGGGTGGAGAACATCGGCATCCCGGCGGTTTCTTCTTCCAGGATGATCTGCAACAGGATGCTGCGGGTCAGGTCTTCGCCCGTTTTGGCGTCCAGCACCACAAACGGCTCACAGGCCATGACCAGATCCTTCACCTCGGTCAAGGTGATGTAGCTGCTGGTGCGGGTGTCGTACAGGCGTCGATTGGGGTACTTCTTGATGACACGACCGTGGTTGATATGCCCTTCGTCGCCCGCAGACGAGACATCGTCAACGGCAGGCTGGGCTTTGCCACGACGGGATTGAGGCGAGGTACTCATGTCCGACTCCGAAAGATGCACTGGTGCGGGTGGGCTGTATCAGCTTTGCACAATACACGAACGATGGCCAGTGAATGCAAGAATCCAAGCAGGGGCGCACGAGAATCGGCATAGGGGGCCTTCATTCTCGGAGGCACCCCTGCCACACCACCCGGCATGCGGGTCCGCACCGGGCGGTTCGAGAGTTTGAGGTCAGGAGAGCCTGGGTACACCCAGCCTGTCGAA
>JBKBMV010000015.1:0-82956 GCA_046295615.1 Aquabacterium sp. | reverse complement strand
AACAGGTCAGCGCCGGGCTGAGAGCGCCAGAAGGACGAGGGCTTGATGCGCGATGTGCTCATGGGCGCCATCATGCCGGCTCACGGGCGACAACGGTTAGGGAGGTTTCGAGAAGTGCCCCGATGTGGTCAGCGTGGGCGAGCGTTGGGATCGCCTGCCGACCGATGGCACGCTGGTGGGAACCGCCCGTGGCGAGGCCAATGGCCGCTCTCGGATTCTGGGTGGGGCTGGGGGTGTTTTGCGCGTCTACGCTGACCGAGCTAGCGGGCGCTTGCTCGGCGCCGCGATGGTGGGTGTGCGCGGTGAGCATCTGGCGCACCTGTTGGCCTGGGCCGTGCAGCGCGGCGAAACGGCACGGTCGATGCTGTCGCTGCCCTTTTATCACCCGGTGGTTGAGGAGTTGCTGCAAAGTGCCTTGCAGGACATCGTGCGGCAACAAGGTGATCATGCGCCGTGGCCGATGGGCTTGGTGCCAGGGTCTGTTTAAACCTGGCACCTGAACGCGGCCTCAGGCCTCCCGACGCAGCGCCGGGAACAGGATCACATCACGGATGTTGGGCGCATCGGTCAGCAGCATCATCAGGCGGTCGATGCCGATGCCGCAGCCGCCAGTGGGGGGCAGGCCGTATTCGAGCGCGCGGATGTAGTCGGCATCGAAGTACATGGCTTCTTCATCGCCGGCATCCTTGGCGTCGGCCTGGGCCTGGAAGCGCGCGGCCTGTTCTTCGGGGTCGTTCAGCTCGCTGAAGCCGTTGCCGTATTCGCGGCCGGTGATGAACAGCTCGAAGCGCTCGGTGATGCTGGGGTTGTTGTCAGACGCGCGGGCCAGCGGGCTCACCTCGACGGGGTAGTCGATGATGAAGGTGGGCTGCCAGAGTTTTTCTTCGACGGCGGCTTCAAACATGGCGAACTGCAGTTCGGCCAGGCTACAGCGGGCGGGCGGCTCTTCGCCCAGGTGCTTGAGCTTGTCGTGCAGCACGGCGGCGTCATCGGCCTCTTCGGGCGTCAGGCCGGCCACTTGAATCAGTGATTCGCGCACCGTCAGGCGCTGGAAGGGGGACTCGAGATCGACCTCCTTGCCGCCATAGGTGAGCTTGGCGGTGCCCACCGCAGCGATGGCTGCATGGCGCAGGATGCTTTCGGTGAAGTCCATCAGGTCGCGGTGGTTCCACCAGGCTGCGTAGAACTCCATCATCGTGAATTCGGGGTTGTGACGGACCGACACGCCTTCGTTGCGGAAGTTGCGGTTGATCTCGAACACGCGCTCGAAGCCACCGACCACCAGGCGCTTGAGGTACAGCTCAGGCGCGATGCGCAGGAACATTTCCTGGTCCAGCGCATTGTGGTGGGTGATGAAGGGCTTGGCGTTGGCACCACCCGGGATGGGGTGCATCATGGGCGTTTCGACTTCCAGGAAGCCGTTGTCGACCATGAAGGCGCGGATGGAGGCAATCGCCTTGCTGCGGGCGATGAAGCGGCCGCGTGAGTGCTCGTCAACGATCAGGTCGACGTAGCGCTGACGGTACTTCTGCTCCTGGTCGGTCATGCCGTGGAACTTGTCAGGCAAGGGACGCAGGGCCTTGGTCAGCAGGCGGATGCTGGTGCACTTGATCGACAGCTCGCCCGTCTTGGTCTTGAACAGCGTGCCTTCGGCACCCAGGATGTCGCCCAGGTCCCAGTGCTTGAAGGCGTTCAGGGTGTCGGCGCCGACGTTGTCCAGCGTCACGTACACCTGGATGCGGCCCGTGGCGTCTTGCAGGGTGCCGAAGCAGGCCTTGCCCATGACGCGCTTGAGCATCAGTCGACCGCCCACGCTGACCCGGATGCCCTGGGCTTCCAGCGCCTCGGGCTCGGTGTTGTCATGGGCTGCGTGCAGGGGGTGCGCGCGGTCGGCCGGCTTGAAATCGTTGGGGAAGGCCACACCCTGGGCCCGGATGGCGGCCAGTTTCTCGCGGCGTTCGGCCACCAGTTTGTTGGTGTCCACCACGGTATCGGGGGTGGAATCGGGCGTCGCGGGGGTGGGGGGGTTGCTCATGACGGCTACGGGTTCAGGTCGGCCAAACCCTCAATTGTATGAAACAGTGGGCGACAATGGTGAACATGTTCGATCGCCTGCCCGTTCCCAGCTCCGCGCTGGGCAATCTGTTTGCCAAGCTCCTGATGGTGGGCCTTGGGCTGGCCATCACGGTGGTGGTGGCGCGGCAGGGGCCGGTGGTGCAGGGCGCGTTTGCCCTGTTCATGGCGGTCGAGTCGGCCATGCTCACCCTGTTTTCGGGGCTGGGTTTGTGGTTGGCGCGCCGCCTGTCGCAAGAGGCAAACACCCCGGTCACGCGGGCTCGGCCCATGTTGTTGGGGGTGTTGCGTGCGGCGGTGGGGCTGGGCCTGCTGGCGTCGGTGGGCATGCTGGCCTGGTCTTGGGCGGCAGATCAGATGCCCTACAGCCAGTTGTGGCTGCAGGCCTTGGCCGCTCCCTTTTTGCTGCTGGTGCCCACGGCCACAGGGCTGTGGCTGGGGCAAGGGCGCATGCTGCCCATCAATGTGGCCCAGGTGGCGCAGCCGGCGCTGGTCCTGGCAGGCCTCGGAGGCGCCTTCTGGCTGGTGGACGGCACCCAGCGCGTGGGGCCGGTGGTGCTGGGTGTGCTCATCGCCTGGGTCAGTGCCAAGGCCCTGGTGGGCGTGCTGACGGCGTTCTGGTCCTTGCGGGATGCCACCCAGCGCGATCTGGGGCTGCAACAGCCTGCCGCCACCCATCCACGCTGGCGGCACGAGTGGCAGTTTGTGGCCGTCATCGGGATCACCAACCTGGTCAGCCTGCTCAACTACCGGGCGTCCCTGTTCCTGGTGGAGCACTTTCACGGCCTGGCGTCGGTCGGCACCTACTCCGTGGCCATCCAGGTGGCGGAGTTGCTGTGGCTGGTGTCGTCGGCCGTCACCATGTCCCTTTATGCGCGCATCGGCGCCCCTGATCGGGCCCAGGCCGCCTTCGACACCTTGCGTGCCGTGCGTTTCAATGTGCTGGTGACGGTGGTGGCCGCGCCCGTGTTGTGGGCCCTGGCCTTCTGGGCCGTGCCCTGGGTGATGGGCGAGGCCTACCGCGCATCGTTGTGGCCGCTGGCTGCGCTGTTGCCCGGTGTGGCCGCCTATGCGGCGGCGTCCAGCCTGTCGGCGTTCTACACCAATCACCTGGGGCGCCCGCATCTGTCCGGCATGGTGGCCGGGCTGTCGCTGGGTGTCAGCGTGCTGGCGGGGTGGTGGCTGATCCCGCCATGGGGCAGCCTGGGGGCTGCGGCGGCCAGCACGTCAGGTTATGTGCTGGCCATCTTGGTGGGCACCCACCTGTTCTTGCGTGAGGCGGGCCTGCCCTGGCAGGCCTTGTGGCGTCAGGCGCGCTGACGGCGAGCCGCCACCGCCACACCCAGCAGGCCCAGGGCCATCAGGGCGTAGGTGCTGGGCTCGGGGATGGCCGGGGTCACGGCGGGCGTGAACTTGATGCCCATGACCATGTCGTCAAAGTCGCTGTCACGCGGATCGTTCACGATGCCCTTGTCGTTGAACCCCACGACGAAGTCGAAGGCACCAAAGCGGCTCGTGTTCACATTGGAGGCGAACATCATCGCGCCCAGGCTGCCGTTGCCGAAGGTCACGCCCCGGGTCACGTCCGAAAAGCTGAAGTTGACCTTGCCGGCGCCAATTTTCGCGCTCAGCGTGGTGCCCAGCAAGCTGGTGGCACCTTCGCGGGTGTTGTCGCTCAGGTTCTGGCCGTTGAACGAAAAGCGTGTGGTGTTCCAGACTTCCTTGCCCAGGTAGGTGAAGCTGATCGTGCCGGCTTGCGTGGCCATCAGCGTGCCGGTCACGCCCTGGCTCAGGGTGCCCGTGAAGCTGGCCGGGGTGCTGTCATAGCCTTGAAAATTCAGCACGGAAGGCGCTGACACGGTCAGGCTGGCGTGAGCGCCGTGGGCGGCCAGAACCAGGGTCAGGGTGCTGAGGATTTTGTTCATGGTGGACTCGCGATCTGGGTGTCGATGACGGGATGGGCGAATCCTAGAGGCGGCGTCAATCCCTGTACACCGTTCGGGTAGGGGGGGCAGGGTGATTTTTCGCGCTGATTCGTGCGCTTGTGCGCGGACGGCACCACACTTGCGGAGACAATCACGGCACTTCACCGCCCGACCATGTCGTTTTTCCGCCGTTTCGTGATCCACCCCGTGGCGCGTTTGGCCTCTGTGTTTCAGGGGCCGCGCATCATTTATGGCTGGCGCAATGCCAACGGCCAGTGGTGCGCGCACACCCGCGTCAGCTCACACACCTGTGTCGAGGGGCGCGAGGGCCTGCAGATGCACGACCACGTGTTCGTGGGCCATTTCAACCGGCTGGATGGCTCCAATGGCCTGGTGCTGGAAGAGGGGGTGCAGATCACCAGCCATGTGGCCATCCTCAGCCACTCCAGCCACCGCGCGGTGCGCATCATGGGGCGGCGTTACATCCAGGATCCCAACCCGGTGGGTTATGTGCGCCAGGCCACCCGCATCGGGGCCTACAGCTTCATCGGTCCGCACAGCGTGATCGCGCCAGGCAGCCAGATCGGCAAGGGCGTGATCGTGCAGGCCTACAGCTTCGTGTCCGGCGTGGTGCCAGATTTCGCCATCGTGGGCCCGCAGGCCCTCGGCAAGCCAGCTGAGGTGATTGGCGACACCCGCCGCATGGACCGCGCCCTGCTGCAGCGCCATCCTGAGCTGCACGCTGTGTACGCCCAGTGGGCCGGGCAAGACCACCTGCGCCGTGCCCTGGGCACCCAGGAGGGGGCATGAGCATGAGTGGCCAAGCGCTTCGCGTGCTGTACTTTGCCGATGCCGCCAGCGTGCACACCCGCCGCTGGGTGGCCGCCACCGTGGAGCGTGGTGCGCGGGCCGTGGTCGTGACCCGCAACCCGGGCGAGGTGCCGGGGGCCGACGAGGTCATCACCCTGCGGCCGGGCAGCGACAAGCTCTCCTGGTTTGCCGCCCTGCCTGAGGTGCGCCGCGTCAGCCGCGAGCTGATGCAGCGCTTTCAGCCCACGTTGGTGCATGGGCATTACGTCACGTCGTATGGCTTGTGGGCGGCCGCGTGCGGATTGAAGTTGCCCAAGGTGCTGACCGCCTGGGGCAGCGACATCCTCGTGACCCCGCGTGAAAGCCGCCTGATGCGCGCGGTGGTGGGCTGGTCGCTGCACCACGCCGACCTGATCACGGCCGACTCGATGGACATGCTCGACGAGATCGGGCGCTACCACCCGGGTGCGCCTTGCCACCAGATCTTGTGGGGGGCCGACACCGACCGCTTCGTGCCCGGCGAGGCGGCGCCGGGCTTTCAGGTGCTCAGCCTACGCAGCTGGGAGCCCAACTACAACATCGACGTGCTGATCAAGGCCTTTGCCCGCCTGGTGCAGCAACGGCCCGACGCGCAGGCGCGTTTGTGCTTGTTGGGCGGTGGCCCCCAGGCGGCCGAGTTGCAAGCCCTGGCCCAGCAACTGGGTGTTCAGAGCCATGTGGATTTTGTGGGCCGCGTGGGCGACCAGGCCATGGTCGAGGCGCTACAGCGCAGCCGCGTGTCGGTGTCGGTGCCCAGCAGCGATGCCACCTCCGTGTCGGTGCTGGAATCGATGGCCTGCGGCCTGCCCATCATCGCGTCTGACCTGCCTGCCAACCGGCAATGGATCACCCCGGGGCAAGGGGGCTGGCTGGTGCCTGCGCGCGACGAGACCGCGCTGCTGCAGGCGCTGATCACCGCACTTGATCAGGCCGAGGTGCGACTCAGCATGGGCCAGAGCAACCGCGAGCGCATCGAGCGCGATGCCTCACGCCGGGGCCAGATGGACGCCATGTGGCGCCTCTACCAGGGGCTGCTGCACCCGGTGGTGCCACGCTTGGCCCGACGCCGTCCTGCACAGCGCTGAGGTCTTGTCATGACGACATCCACCGTGACGGTCATCGTGCCGTGCCGCAACGAGCGCGATCATATCCAGGCCTTCTGTGCCAGCGTGGCCCAGCAGCAGGTGCCCGAAGGCTGGACGCTGGAGGTGCTGATGGCCGATGGCATGAGCGACGACGGCACGCGCGAGCGCTTGGCCGCCTGGTGCCAGCAGGATGCGCGCTTTCGCATGATCGACAACCCGGGCCGCATTGTGTCGACCGGCTTGAACCGCTGCATCGAGGCAGCCCAAGGGCGCTTCATCGTGCGCATGGATGTGCACACCGTGTACGCGCCCGATTACGTCGCCCAGTGCCTGGCCACCTGGAAGCGCACGGGCGCCGACAACGTGGGCGGCCCCTGGCGCGCGCAGGGCGCCGAGGGCCCGCAGGCCGTGGTGCAACGCGCCGTGGCGGCGGCGTTCCAGTCGCGCTGGGTGGCGGGTGGCGCGCTGTCGCGCGATCTGGCCTATGAAGGCCCGGTAGACACCGTGTACCTGGGTGCCTGGCCGCGCGAGACCTTCGAGCGCTTTGGCGGCTTCGATGAACAACTGGTGCGCAACCAGGACGATGAGCACAACCTGCGCATCCTCCGGGGTGGCGGGCGTGTGTGGCAGTCGGCCAGCATCCGCTCCACCTACTGGCCGCGCGCCAGCAAGGCCGATGTGTTCCGCCAGTACCGCCAGTACGGCTACTGGAAGCCCTTCGTGATGAAAAAGCACGGGCAGGCGGCGGCCTTGCGGCACCTGATTCCGGGTGTCTTTGTGGCGGCGTTGCTGGGGGCACTGCTCACGACCGTGCTGGGCGTGCTGATGGCCGTGGCCGTGATGACGGGTGTGGCCGACGGGCCGTGGCCTTCTGTGGCGTCGTGCTTCATGACGCTGGGCGCCGCCGGTTTGCTGGGCCTGAGCAGTGTGTACGCAGCCGCCGTGTGCGCCATCAGCCACCGCATCGCCGACGAGTCCGGGGCCGATTTGCGACGTCACTTGCCTGCCGTGATCGCCGCTTACCACCTGGGCTACGGCCTGGGCTCGCTGCGCGGCTGGTGGGACGTGCTGGTGCGTGGCCGCCCCGACCCCGCCTTTGGCCGATTGACCCGATGACGATGAAACGAGTGCCCCATGAGCGCTGAACCGAAACTGCCTTTCCTGCCCTTTGCCCTGCCCGAGATCGGTGATGAAGAAATCGCCGAGGTGGTTGACACCCTGCGTTCTGGCTGGGTGACGACCGGCCCCAAGGCGCGCAAATTCGAAGAGGCGTTTGCGGCCTATTTGAGCCAAGGCCAAGATGAGGGACTGCACTGCATCGCCGTCAACTCGGCCACGGCCGGCCTGCACCTGGCGCTCGAAGCCCTGGGCATCGGCCCGGGCGACGAGGTCATCACCACCACGCACACCTTCACAGCCACCGCCGAGGTGGTGCGCTACCTGGGTGCCGACGTCAAGCTGGTGGACATCGACCCCGCCACGCTCAACATCGATCTGGCCCAGCTCGAAGCCGCCATCACGCCCAAGACCAAGGCCATCATGCCGGTGCACTACGCCGGCCTGGCGGTGGACATGGACGCGGTGCAGGCCATTGCGCAAAAGCACGGCGTGAGGGTGGTGGAAGATGCGGCGCACGCCTTGCCCACCACCTGGCGCGGCAAGCTCATCGGTCTGCATGACAGCGATGCCATCGTCTTCAGCTTCTACGCCAACAAGACCATGACCACGGGCGAGGGTGGCATGCTGGTCACGCGCAACGCCGAACTGGCCGCGCGCGCCAAGGTCATGCGCCTGCATGGCATCAACCGCGATGCTTTTGACCGCTTCACGGCCAAGGTGCCCAGCTGGTACTACGAGATCGTGGCGCCCGGCTTCAAGTACAACCTGACGGACATTGCCGCCGCGCTGGGCTTGCACCAGTTGCAGCGCATTGGCGGCTTCCAGCGCCAGCGCGAACACCTGGCCCAGCGCTTTGATGCGGCGCTGGCCGACCTGCCGCTCGTGTTGCCCCCGCGGCCCGTGCATGCCGGCGACCTGCACGCCTGGCACCTCTATGTGGTGCGCTTGAGCGACGAAGCCTCCATCACCCGGGATCAGCTCATCGAGCAACTGTTTGCCGATGGCATTGGCGTGAGCGTGCACTACATCCCGCTGCACCTGCACCCCTACTGGCGTGATCGCTATGAGCTCAAGCCCGAGCAGTTCCCGCACAGCCAGCGCGCGTACGAGCGCATGGTGAGCCTGCCGCTGTACACCCGCATGACGGATGCCGATGTGGACCGCGTGGTGGCCTCGGTGCGCAAGGCCTTTGGCCGCGCCTGATCAGACCACGGGTTGATCGGCTGCCCACCATGGCCAAGCGCTTGTTCGATCTGCTGCTGTCGTCGCTGGGCCTGCTGGCGCTGGCCCCGCTGCTGCTGCTGATCGCCGTGCTGATCAAGCTCGACTCCCCCGGGCCAGTCATGTTCCGGCAAGAGCGCGTGGGGCGTTTTGGGCGGCCGTTTCGCATCCACAAGTTCCGCACCATGCGGCATGAGCCGGCTGGGCAGGGCTTGCAGATCACCGTGGGGGCCGACCGGCGCATCACGCGCGTGGGCGGCTTCTTGCGGGCCTCTAAGCTCGATGAATTGCCCCAGTTGCTGGACGTGTGGCTGGGCGACATGAGCCTGGTGGGGCCGCGCCCCGAGGTGCCGCGCTACGTGGCGCACTACCCGGCCGAGCTGCGCGACAAAGTGCTGTCCGTGCGCCCCGGCATCACCGACATCGCGTCCATCGAATACCGGGACGAGAGCGCCGTGCTGGCCCGTGCAGCCGACCCCGAGCAGGCCTACATCCACGAGGTGCTGCCCCACAAGCTGGCGCTGGCGGCGCAGTATGTGGACCGGTCGTCCGTGGGGCTGGACCTCTGGCTCATCTGGCGCACCCTGGTGGCCATCGTCCGTCGCTGAGCCCCAGGGCGGCCTTCAGCAGGCCACGATGCTCACGGCCAATCCGCCCAACGAGGTTTCCTTGTACTTGGTGTGCATGTCGGCCCCCGTCTGGCGCATGGTGCGGATCACCTGATCCAGGCTGACGCGGTGCTGCCCATTGCCCAGCAAGGCCAGGCGTGCGGCGTGGATGGCCTGAACCGCCCCGACGGCATTGCGCTCGATGCAGGGAATCTGCACCAGCCCGCCGACCGGGTCGCAGGTCAGCCCCAGGTGGTGCTCCAGGCCAATCTCGGCCGCGTTTTCCACCTGGGCGGGTGTACCCCCCATCACGGCGCACAGACCGGCGGCGGCCATGGCGCAGGCCACGCCCACCTCGCCCTGGCAGCCCACTTCGGCGCCCGAGATCGAGGCATTTTCTTTGCACAGCAGGCCCACGGCGGCGGCCGTCAGCAAGAACACCTCCACGCGCTCGTCGCTGGGGTTGGGCAGGTGGCGCATGGCATGGTGCAGCACGGCAGGCACGATGCCGGCCGCGCCATTGGTGGGGGCGGTCACCACCCGGCCGCCGGCCGCATTTTCTTCGTTCACGGCCAGCGCGTAGAGCGTCACCCAGTCCATCAGGGCCAAGGGGTCGGCCGCGTGGCCATGCGTGGCGCTCAGGCGGCGGTACACCAGCGGCGCGCGTCGCTGCACCTTGAAGCCGCCAGGCAACACACCATCGGTGGTGCAGCCGCGCTCCACGCAGGCCTGCATGGCGTGCCAGATGCGGGCCAGCCCGGCCGCCGTGGCCTCGGCCGGGCGCCAGTGGGTTTCGTTGTGCCGCATCACCTCGGCCACCGTCAGCCCATGCTGCTGGCACAGGCCCAGCAGCTCCGCCGCGCTGTGGAAGGGCAGGGGCAGGGCGTCCAGGCCCGGGGCCACCTCGGCTTGTCGGTGGGCATCGTCGGCCACGGCCTGAGACACCACGAAGCCCCCACCCACCGAATACCAGGTCTCGTGCAGCACCGCGTGGCCGTCAGCGTCCCAGGCACTCAGCGTCATCGCATTGGGGTGAAACGGCAGGCGCCGGCGGCCATCCAGCACCAGGTCCCGGGCCGGATCGAACGCCACCTCGTGCAGCCCCAGCAGCGTCAGCCGCTGCGTGGTGCGCACGGATTGCAGCCATCCCTCGATGCCCTCCAGGGCCACGGTGTCGGGTTCGTGCCCCATCCAGCCTAACTGCACGGCGCGGTCGCTGCCATGGCCTCGGCCGGTGGCGCCCAGCGAGCCCAGCAACTCAGCACTCACCCGCGCCACCTGGGGCAGCCGTCCCTCATGCTGCAGGCGCAGGGCAAACAAGCGTGCCGCCCGCATGGGGCCCACCGTGTGCGAGCTGGAGGGGCCAATCCCCACCTTGAAAAGGTCGAACACCGAAATGGCCATGGCCGTGCTCCTGTGTTGGCCTCATCTTCAGGCTTGCGGGCCTGCGTGGCAAGGCATGCGCGTGTTGGGGCCGGCCTATGGCGTGCAGCGCGTCACGTTGGCATCGCTCTGGCGTCAGCTCCAGCATCCGCCCAAAAAGAAGGCCACCCGAAGGTGGCCTGAACAAGTGGAGTGTCGAACGGTTGCCGGTCTCAGCCAGCAGGTGCGACGCTTGAGAGCAGGGTGCTCGTGCGGCAGAGGCTCAGTGCGCGGCCTGGAACAGCGCATCGCCGGCGCGCATGGGGTCGCCGGTTTCCTCGAAGGTCTTGATCCACACCGGGTAGCTGTGGATCACCTGATGCTGCCAGGGGTGGAAGCCCGGGCGGTAGTAGTCCATCAACTTCAGGGTGTTGCGGGCAAACAGGCCGCCAGGGCCATACAGCCACCAAGCGCCCTTGGCACACATCCACATGCGCTGGCCAAAGCCGATCTTGTCGCCCTTGAGCAGCAGGTTGGTCAGGCGCATGCTGTCCACCACAACCTTGTACAGCGCGTGGGTCATGGCTGCGCAGCGCATCACATAGCCCACCTTGGCCACGTCCTGCATCACGTCAAAGGCCACGGCCTTGTGCTCCATCTCTTCGATGGCGTGCCAGGCCCACATGGCGCGCACGTTCGGATCGGCCGGCGCCATCACGTCTTTCGACTCGAACAGCATCTGCGCCATCATGGCCGTGAAGTGCTCGAAGGCGGCGGTCAGGGCCAGGTTGTACTTGGCCGAGTACCGGCGCGTGTAATCGTCAAACAGCGCCTTGGCCTCGGTGATGATGTGGTCCACATCCAGCCCCTGCTGGCGCAGCAGGTCGTTGTAATGGGTGTGGGCGATGCCGTGTTGCCCTTCCTGGCGGATGAAGTTCTTCACATCCTCGGCCAGGCGGCGGTCGGTGATCAGGTGGCGAAAGGCGCGCACGCTGGTGATGAAGTAGCGCTCGCCATCCGGAAACGCCGCCTGCATGCCGTCAAACAGGCGGGTTTTGAAGGCATCGCCGCCATACCACCAGCGCGGCGTGTTCTCATCCAGTGAAAAGTCCAGCTTTTCGCGCGGCACGATGGCGTGCTGCCTGGGGGCGCTCTTGTTCTTCGTGGTCATCCGGAAACTCTCCTCGGTGTTGCACCGAGGGAGCAGTCTACGTAACGCCTGGTTACTTGACGTATACGTCAGGACGACAGCAAGGCATCGGTGGCGACATCTGCGGTCAGACTCCACGCCCATGACGACGATGAGTGTTCGGGTATGCCCTGATTTGTACGGCGTTCACCGACCCCTCTTGAAACTTCGGGCCGCGTCCCTATAATCTGTTAGCACTCGCCTGGTGTGAGTGCTAGTGAGTGAATTTCATCTGGCAAGATCCACCAGGCATCCATCCGACACGGGCCGGGCTCGTGTCTTTGTTTGTCAACCCGATGTCTCAAGAGACAGGAGAAGTCATGAAACTGCGTCCCCTGCACGATCGCGTGATCGTCAAGCGCCTGGAACAAGAAACCAAGACCGCTTCGGGCATCGTCCTGCCCGACGCCGCTGCCGAGAAGCCTGACCAAGGCGAGGTTCTGGCCGTCGGTCCTGGCAAGCGCAACGACAAAGGCGACTTCGTGGCCCTGAACGTTCAGGTGGGTGACCGCGTGCTGTTCGGCAAGTACTCGGGCCAGACCGTCAAGGTCGATGGCGAAGAGCTGCTGGTGATGCGCGAAGAAGACCTCTTCGCCGTCGTTCAGAAGTGATCTGCGCACGCTGATTCTGCTTACCTGACACCCCCATTTACTGATTTCGGAGATACACATGGCAGCAAAAGACGTCGTGTTCGGCGGCGAAGCCCGCGCACGCATGGTTGAAGGCGTGAACATCCTGGCCAACGCCGTGAAGGTGACCCTGGGCCCCAAGGGCCGCAACGTGGTGCTCGAGCGCTCGTTCGGCGGCCCCACCGTGACCAAGGACGGTGTGTCCGTGGCCAAGGAAATCGAACTGAAGGACAAGCTCCAGAACATGGGCGCCCAGATGGTCAAGGAAGTCGCTTCCAAGACCTCGGACAACGCCGGTGACGGCACCACCACCGCCACCGTGCTGGCTCAGGCCATCGTGCGTGAGGGCATGAAGTACGTGGCCGCCGGCATGAACCCGATGGATCTCAAGCGCGGTATTGACAAGGCTGTTGCCGCTCTGATCGACGAGCTCAAGAAGATCAGCAAGCCCACCACCACCTCCAAGGAAATCGCTCAGGTCGGTACCATCTCGGCCAACAGCGATGCTGACGTCGGACAGATCATCGCTGACGCCATGGACAAGGTCGGCAAGGAAGGCGTGATCACCGTGGAAGACGGCAAGAGCCTGAACAACGAACTGGAAGTTGTCGAAGGCATGCAGTTCGACCGCGGCTACCTGTCGCCCTACTTCATCAACAACCCCGAGAAGCAAGTCGCGCTGCTGGAGAACCCCTTTGTCCTGCTGTACGACAAGAAGATCAGCAACATCCGCGATCTGCTGCCCACGCTGGAAGCTGTGGCCAAGGCCGGTCGTCCGCTGCTGATCATCGCTGAAGAAGTCGAAGGTGAAGCCCTGGCCACCCTGGTGGTCAACACCATCCGCGGCATTCTGAAGGTGGTGGCCGTCAAGGCTCCTGGCTTTGGCGACCGCCGCAAGGCCATGCTGGAAGACATCGCCATCCTGACTGGCGGCAAGGTCATCGCTGAAGAAGTGGGCCTGTCGCTCGAGAAGGTGACGCTGGCTGACCTGGGCCAAGCCAAGCGCGTGGAAGTGGGCAAGGAAAACACCACCATCATCGACGGTGCTGGTGCGGCTGCCGACATCGAAGCCCGCGTCAAGCAAATCCGCATCCAGATCGAAGAAGCCACCAGCGACTACGATCGTGAGAAGATGCAAGAGCGCGTGGCCAAGCTGGCTGGCGGTGTGGCCGTCATCAAGGTTGGTGCTGCCACCGAAGTCGAGATGAAGGAAAAGAAGGCCCGCGTGGAAGACGCCCTGCACGCCACCCGTGCAGCCGTTGAAGAAGGCGTGGTGCCCGGCGGTGGCGTGGCCCTGCTGCGCGCCAAGCAAAACGCTGGCGAGATCAAGGGCGACAATGCCGACCAGCAAGCTGGTGTGCAACTGGTGCTGAAGGCCATCGAAGCCCCCCTGCGCGAAATCGTGGGCAACGCCGGTGGCGAGCCCTCGGTCGTGATCAACAAGGTGCTGGAAGGCAAGGGCAACTACGGCTTCAACGCGGCCAACGACACCTATGGCGACATGATCGAAATGGGCATCCTGGATCCCACGAAGGTCACTCGTACCGCTCTGCAGAACGCCGCTTCCGTGGCCTCGCTGATGCTGACCACCGAGTGCACCGTGTCCGATGCGCCGAAGGACGATGCCGCTGCACCCGCTGGCATGCCCGGCGGCATGGGCGGCATGGGCATGGACATGTGATGCCTGCCTGAGCATCGTCTTGTTCAGATCGAAGGGCCGCAGCGATGCGGCCCTTTTTTTGAGTCCTGAGCGTCCACCTGTCAGCCTGACACCAGTGTCACCCCAGGACCAACACCGGCACCTGACTGCCGCGCAACAACTGCACGGTCGTGCTGCCCAACACCAGTTGCCTCAGCCGCGAGTGCCCGTTGGCCCCCATCACCAGCAAGCCCGCACCATGGCGGGCCACTGCGTTGGCCACCACGGCATCGACCTCGCCTTCGTCCAAGGTCATCGTGACCTCGTAGCCCGCCTGGCGCAGACGCTCGGCGGCACGGGTCAAGGCAATTTCATGGGCGGTGGTGCGGGCATCTGCCTGCACCAGGTGGCAACGCATGCCCCGAAGCAAAGGGCTGGCGGCCACCTGCCCCAGCAAGCGGCTGGCGGTGTCGTCGCCCCCACAGGCCAGCACGAACGATGTGGGCGCGGTGAACTGCTGGCCCGTGACCACCAGCAGAGGCAGGCGGCTCGCACGCAGCACACGCTCGATGTGGTGATCCAGCGCGCGGCCCGCCCAGGGGCGGTGGTCATGCCGCCCCATCACCAGCAGGTGCCCGGCGCCCTCCAGGTCGGCGATGGCGTCCACCAGTTCTCCGTGGCGCTGCAGGCACTCGACCTGCTCCACGCCGGCCGCCTGCGCGCGGCTGCCCATGCCCGCCATGATCTGTCGGCCCTGCTCCTGGGCCAGCACGCTGCGGCGCTGGTCCAGTTGCGCCAATTCTTCCAGCAGGGCCTCCTGCGCGCCCAGGCCGATCTGCCCGGTGGCATCCAACTGCTGTGCCGCCTCGGGGTGCCGCTCCAGGGCCTGAAGCAGCAACAAGCGCGCCTTCAGCCTTTGCGCCGCCCAGACCGCACCATCGCACAGGGCCAGCAACTGACCTTGCGTGTCCACGCACGCGACCACCTTGCCATGCATCGTTGTCTCCTGTCCTCAGTGACCGACGGGCAATGACGCGCCGGGTTTGTCGTGTTGCCCAAAGCGGTCCACCATGGTCGCGCTGGCTTCGTTGAGCCCCAGCACCTCCACCGCGGCACCTTCACGGCGGAACTTGAGCACCACCTTGTCCAAGGCGCTCACGGCCGTGATGTCCCAGAAGTGCGCCTGGCTCACGTCGATGCGGACCCGCTGGACCACCTCCCTGAAGTCGAAGTGCTCGATGAAGGCGTCGGACGAGGCAAAGAACACCTGACCGGCGACCGTGTAGACACGCGTGCCCCCGTCGTCTTCAGTGTGCGATGCCACGCGCAGCACTCGCCCCACCTTGTTGGCAAAGAAGATGCCCGACAGCAGCACGCCAACGAATACGCCCTTGGCCAGGTCGTGTGTGCTCACCGTCACCACCACCGTGGCCAGCATGACCATGGTCGAGCTGGGCGGGTGTTCACGCAACTTGCGGATGGAATCCCAACTGAAGGTGCCGATGCTGACCATGATCATCACGGCCACCAGCGCCGCCATGGGGATCTGGCTGACCCAAGGCCCCAGGAAGACCACCAGGATGAGCAGGAAGATGCCCGCCACGAAGGCGGACAGGCGCCCACGTCCCCCGGACTTCACGTTGATCACGGACTGGCCGATCATGGCGCAGCCCGCCATGCCGCCGATCAACCCGGTGCCGATGTTGGCCAGGCCCTGGCCCACGCACTCGCGGCTTTTGTCACTGGGGGTGTCGGTCAGTTCATCCACGATGGCCGCCGTCATCATCGACTCCAGCAGGCCCACCACGGCCAGGGTGAGCGAATAGGGGGCGATGATCTGGAGCGTCTCCAGGGTCAGGGGCACATCGGGCAACAGGAACACCGGCAGGCTGTCGGGCAACGCGCCCATGTCGCCCACGGTGCGGATGTCCAGCCCCAGCCACAGCGCCACACCCGTCAGCACCACGATGCACACCAGGGGCGACGGCACAGCCTTGCCCACCACGGGCAGGTAAGGGAAGCCATAGATGATGGCCAAGCCGGCCGTCGTCATGGCGTAGACGTGCCAGCTCACGCCGGTCAGCTCCGGCAGTTGCGCCATGAAGATGAGGATGGCCAGGGCGTTGACAAAGCCGGTGACCACCGAGCGCGACACGAACCGCATCAGCGCACCCAGCTTGAACACCCCAGCGATGATCTGGAACACGCCCGTGAGCAAGGTGGCGGCCAGCAGGTATTGCAGGCCGTGGTCTTTCACCAGGGTGACCATGAGCAGCGCCATGGCGCCGGTGGCGGCAGAGATCATGCCGGGGCGCCCGCCTGCGATGGCGATGATGACGGCCATGCTGAACGAGGCGTACAGGCCCACTTTGGGGTCAACGCCCGCGATGATGGAAAAAGCGATGGCTTCAGGGATGAGGGCCAGGGCAACGACGAGACCTGAAAGCAGGTCGCCACGGATGTTGCCCAGCCACTGCTCGCGCAAGGGGATGGTCATGGAGGATGGAGCCAGTAAGCCTGTATGCCGCGCTCGGGCGGCCAGGCTGATCACACAAAGGACGACGTTCGGTCTGGCCTGCTCCCGCAGGCCTGAGGTGCCGAATCAGGGCGGCGTGACCGAGAAGAAATGGCCGCGCGCCAACTGCCCCACGGGGGTGCACTCCAGTGCGATGAGCGTGTGACGGGCGGGAATGGGCATTTGAACCATTATAGAAGGCATGCCAACATCGGCGCGTACTGAGGCCCATGGTCCAATGGTGTCCATGGATCTTGCTCTGGAAGCCTCATGCACATGGACCGCCTGACCCTGGAGCGCCAGCAAGTCTGGCTCTACCTGCTGGCCATTGGTCTGGGACTGTTCACGGGCTCTGCCTGGCCCCGCATTGGCCCCCTGCTGGAGGCGCTGCTGTGGCCCACCCTGGCCTTGCTGCTGTTCGCCACCTTTTTGCAAGTGCCCTTGCTGCACGTGCGCGATGCCTTGCGCGACCGCCGTTTTGCACTGGCCGTGCTGCTGGGCAACTTCGTGCTGCTGCCGCTGCTGGCCTGGGCGCTGGTGAGCGTGTTTGCGCTCGATGAGGTGTCACGGCTGGGCGTGTTACTGGTCTTGCTGGTGCCTTGCACCGACTGGTTCATCACCTTCAGCCAGTTGGGCAAGGGCGACGTGCCGCGCGCCATTGCGATCACACCACTGAACCTGGTGTTGCAGTTGGTCCTGTTGCCCGCCTACCTCTGGTTGATGACCGATGCCGCCACCGTGGCCAGTTGGGACGCAGCCACCCTGGCGCCAGCCTTGCTGATCGTGCTGCTGCCACTGGCGTTGGCGGCACTGGCCGAGCGCTGGATCGAAGCCGATGCGCGGCGTGTCGGGGTGCGAGAGGCCATGGCCTGGGCCCCCGTGCCTTTGCTGGCGGTGGTGGTCTTTCTGATTGCCGGGGCGCAGGTCGGCGCCGTGAAGCAGGCAGGTGCCAGCCTGGAGCCGGTGTTGCTCTTGTTCGCGGTGTTCCTGGTGGCTGCCGTCTGGCTGGCGCGCTGGATCGCGCGGTGGCTGAAGCTGCCCACAGCCCAGGGCCGAACCCTGGCCTTCAGCCTGGGCACGCGTAACTCGTTCGTGGTTTTGCCGCTGGCCTTGCTGCTGCCCAGCGGCTGGGAGGTGGCGGCGGTCGTCATCGTGGCCCAGTCGCTGGTAGAGCTGCTGGGCATGGTGGTGTATGTGTGGCTGGTACCCAGGCATCTGTTCAAGGATGACTGAGGCGACTTCTTTGGGTGGAACAACAGACAGGAGTCGATCATGGACAAATGGGTGATGCACGCTTTGGCATCCATGTTCTTTGCCGGGTTCACCTCGGTCATCGCCAAGCTGGGCTTGTCGGGCATCTCCGGCGAGCTGGGGTTGACCATCCGCACGCTGTTCGTGTGCGCTTTCGTGATGGCTTTTGCGGTGATGGCCGTGTCAGCCAACGAAGTGGCAACGGTCAAGCCGCACAACCTGCTGTGGCTGGGCCTGTCGGGTGTGACCACGGCCTTGTCCTGGATCTTCTATTACAAGGCCCTTAAGGTCGGTGATGTGAGCACCGTGGCGCTGATCGACAAGGGCAGCGTGGTCGTGGCGATGCTGCTGGCGTGGGTGCTGCTGCGCGAGGTCATCACCGGGCGCATGCTGATCGGGGCGGCTCTGATCCTGGCAGGTTTGCTGGTGATCGCACGCAAGTGAGCCGACTCACTCCATCAAGGCCACCGATTTCACCTGCACCCAGGTCTCTCGCCCAGGGGCAATGCCCAGCTCTGCCGCGGCGCGCCGCGTGAGTTGCGCCAGCAAGGTTGCATCGCCCACCTGCACGCGCACCAGGGCCAGGCCAGGGTGTTCATCGTGGCCCAGGGCCTCCACCTTGCCCGGCAGTATGTTCTGGATGCTGCTGCGCCCAGGTTGCTCGGCCAGGCTCACGTCTCGGGCCAGCACCCGCACGCGCACATGCCGCCCCACCGTCAAACCCTGATCGCGCACCCACAGTTGCCCGCCACCGAAGTCCACGCGGGCCAGGTGCCAGGACGGGTCCACCTCGCTCACGCAGCCTTGCAAGACCACCCCAGCGTCCTCCCCCAGGCGGATGGGGGTGTCCACCCGGCTGAGCACGTCTTGCAGGGGGCCGCTGGCCATCACCCGGCCGCCTTCGAGCATCACCAGGTAATCGGCCAGCCGCGCCACCTCGTCGGGCGAGTGGCTGACGTACAGCACCGGGATGTCCAGCTCTTCACGCAGGCGCTCAAGGTAGGGCAGGATGTCCTGCTTGCGGCGCAGGTCGAGCGCGGCCAGGGGCTCGTCCATCAACAGCAGGCGTGGCCCCACGGCCAGGGCGCGGGCGATGCCCACACGCTGACGCTCGCCACCAGACAGGCCATCGGGCTTGCGATCGAGCAGGTGCTCGATGCCCAGCAGGGCAATGGCCTGATCCAGTCGAGCAGGCCGGGCCGTGGCACTGCGCCGCATGCCGTAGCGCAGATTGCCCATCACCGATAGGTGCGCGAACAGGCTGGCCTCTTGAAAGACGTAGCCGATGTCGCGGCGATGGGTGGGCACCCAGTGGCGCTCGTCCTGCCAGGTCTCGCCCAGCACGCGCAGGTGGCCGCGCGGGGCGCGTTCCAGCCCGGCCACGCAACGCAGCAAGGTCGTCTTGCCCGAACCCGAGTGGCCGAACAAGGCCGTCACGCCCCGCCCGGGCAGGCTCAGATCGACGTCGAGCGTGAAGCCCGGCCACGCACGCTGAAAACGGGCCTGGATGTCATCCATGGGCTGCCCCCTTGAAGGGCCGTGCCCGCCACGCGTACAGGGCCAGCAGCACAGCGAACGAAAACACCAGCATCACGGCTGCCAGGCGGTGCGCTTGCGTGTACTCCAGCGCCTCCACGTGGTCGTAGATCTGAACCGATGCCACCCGGCTGATGCCCGGCAGGTTGCCGCCGATCATGAGCACCACCCCGAACTCGCCGACTGTGTGCGCGAAGGTCAGGATCGAGGCCGTGAGAAAGCCCGGGGCGGCCAGCGGCACGGCCACTGTGAAGAAGGCATCCAACGGCGAGGCGCGCAGGGTGGCGGCCACTTCCAGCGGCCGATCTCCCACGGCTTCGAACGCGCTTTGCAGGGGCTGCACCATGAAGGGCAGCGAGTAAAACACCGAAGCCACCACCAGCCCCGAGAAGGTGAAGGGCAATGGGGCCACGCCCAGCCACTGCGTGAACTGGCCCAAAGGCCCCTGCGGGCCCATCGCCAGCAGCAGGTAAAAGCCCAGCACGGAGGGCGGCAGCACCAGGGGCAAGGCCACCACCGCGCCAACGGGGCCCTTCCAGGCGGAGCGGGTGCGGGCCAGCCACCAGGCGATGGGGGTGCCCAGCACAAGCAGGATGAGGGTCACGACCCCGGCCAGACGGGCGGTCAGCCACAGGGCCTGCCAGTCGCTGTCGGAAAGCATGTTGCAGGTTCTGGTCAGCGGCTAGAGGCACTGGCCTCGCCAGGGAGGGCAAAGCCATATCGACGCAGCACGGCGCGAGCTGAAGGGGTTGCCATGAAGTCGGCGAACTGCTTGGCCAGCGCCTTGTCCTTGGCATGGCGGGTGATGACAAAGCCTTGCTCCAGGGGCTCATGCAATTGATCAGGAATGAGCCAGTGCCTGCCTTTGTCAGACAGTCGTGGGTTGAGCACCAAAGCCAGCGCGAGGATGCCTACCTGGGCATTGCCCGTTTGCACGAACTGCGCGGTTTGCGCGATGTTCTCTCCGTAAATGAGCTTGGGCTCCACCTGGGGCCACACGCCAGCCGCCTGCAAAGCTTCGACGGCACGCTTGCCGTAAGGGGCGTGCTTGGGGTTGGCAATGGCAATGCGGGTGATTTTGCTGTCGGTCAAGTCGCGCAGTGTCATCTTGCTGGCGTCCATAGTGTTGCTCCACAGCACGATGCGGCCAACGGCGTATGGGCTGACAGGCGCCGCCGCGTGTCCGTTTGCAACCAACATGTGGGGAAACGCAATGTCTGCTGAGAAGAACAGATCGTACGGTCCGCCTTGCTGGATTTGCGTATGAAATTTGCCCGACGAGCCGTAGACGACATCCACCGTCCGGCCAGGGTGCGCCTTCAGAAACGCGACCACGATTTCGTCCATCGCGAACTTGAGATCCGCTGCCGCAGCGATCAGGAGTCTTTCTGCGTGCGTGGCTGTACTGCCCATGAGCAGCGACAGGCAAAGAAAAAGTTGGACGAAACGTGTCATGTGGCAGTGGCGACCAGCATCAAAGCTGGCACAGTTTGAAAGCGCGATGGTTATGCAATGGCCTGTCCGTCAAGTCTGCCACGGTGGTGCGGGCGTCATGAAACGATTGGCGGGCAGCAAGCAGGATGGAGAGGGGCGCGTGTTCGGGAAGATTTTCTGATCAATGCGGGTTTGTCTGTGTGGAGACCCGGATTGCCCCCATTCAGGAAAACCCTGGAGTCAGATGCTTGGCGCTGCTCAATGGTCGGCGGAACGACTTTTGGGTGTGGATTGGTTGCGGACACTTGGACGAGTCCCGTTCAACTCAACCAATCAGGAGACCTTGATGGCATTCAGTCGTTCTTCCCGTTCCACGGCCCGTCCGTCCTGGCTGCGCGCCGCCCCCGTGGCCCTGGCGGCGGCCCTGCTGCCTGGTTTGGCCAGCGCCCAGACGCCCGATCCTTTCTTCGTCTACAGCGGCAGCACCCCCCTGGCCGACATCGCCCCGGGTACCGTGCTCAAAAGCCGCGACATCTCGGTCTACATCGCTGGCATCAAGACCACGCTCAAGGCCACCCAGCTGGTGTATCGCTCGACCGATGCTCAGCAGCGCCCGACGGCCAACGTCACGACCATCTTCACGCCCGATTGCAGCAAAGCCAGCTGCACCAACAAGAACAAGGTGGTCTCGTACCAGTCGTTCTACGACTCGCTGAATCCGGAAGACGGCCCCTCGCGTGCCTACGCCGGTGGCAAGCGCCTGCCTGATCTGCTGCCTGCGGTCGAAACCATCCTGTTTGGCAAGTACGTCAAGAACGGCTACACCGTGGTCGTGTCCGACACCCAGGGTCAAACTGCCAATTTCGCGGCGGGCCCCGAGTACGGCTACAACACGCTGGATTCCATCCGCGCCACGCTGAACGCCCCACAGCTGGGCATGGCCCGTGATGCCAAGGTGGTCCTGATGGGCTACTCGGGTGGCGCCATCGCCACCGAATGGGCCGCCGAGCTGGCCCCCGGTTACGCGCCTGATCTGAAGCCCAACCTGATCGGCGCCGCCTTTGGTGGCACCCTGGTCAGCCCCGAGCACAACCTGACCTACGTGGAAGGCACGCCCATCTGGGGCGGCGTCATGCCCATGGCCCTCATCGGCGTGTCGCGTGCCTACGATATCGACATCCAGAAGTACCTCTCGGCCCGTGGCCAGGAGGTCTACAACAAGATGCAGAAGGCCTCGATCGTTTACGTGCTGGGCCAGTACCGTGATGTCACTTGGAAAGACCTGGTCAAGCCCGAGTTCCAGGATCGCACCAAGATCAAGGAATACGTGGAGGCGGCCAATGCCGTCATCATGGGCACGGGCGGCACGCCTGAGATCCCGCTGCAGATCGGTCAAGGCACTGGCGGCATCTGGGAGCTGACCAAGCCCTCGCCCATCTGGGGCGCTGGCGACGGTGTGATGCTGGCCGGTGATGTGCGCACGCTGGCCCGCCAGTACTGCGCCAAGGGTGTGCCCGTGCAGCACAAGGAGTGGGGCCTGAGCCACTTTGCCACCATGGGCGCCTGGCTGCCCTGGGCCACCGACTGGGTGGATGCCCGCTTTGCCGGCAAGCCCGCTCCGCAGAACTGCAGCAGCATCGCTCCGGGCAATCCCCTGACGCCGCTGACCTACAAGCCCTGAGCTTGACGGCAGGCCTCGCTCCTCACCCGGGCGAGGCCTGTCTATACTGAGGTGCTTCAGGAGCACCCAGTCCCATGCAACACAACGCCAAGATTTTTGTGGCCGGCCATCGCGGCATGGTGGGCAGTGCCATCGTGCGCCGCCTGCAGTCGGCGGGCTACAGCCAGGTCATCACCCGCAGCCGCCAAGAGCTTGATCTGCTCAATCAGCAGGCCGTGCATGACTTTCTGCAGGCCGAGAAGCCCGACTACATCTTCATCGCAGCGGCCAAGGTGGGGGGCATCCAGGCCAACAACACCTACCGCGCTGATTTTCTGTATCAGAACCTCGTCATCGAGGCCAACCTGATCCACGGCGCCCACCTGGCGGGTGTGCAGCGGCTCATGTTCCTGGGCTCCAGCTGCATCTATCCCAAGCTGGCCCCGCAGCCTCTCAAAGAAGAGTACCTGCTGACCGGCCCGCTCGAGCCCACCAACGAGCCTTACGCCATTGCCAAGATCGCTGGCATCAAGCTGGCCGAGGCCTACAAGCAGCAGTACGGGCGCGCGTACACCAGTGCCATGCCCACCAACCTGTATGGGCCCAACGACAACTACGACCTGAACAACAGCCACGTGCTGCCCGCGCTGATCCGCAAGGCCCACGAGGCCAAGCAGCGTGGCGATGCCGAGCTGGTGGTGTGGGGCACGGGCACGCCGCTGCGCGAGTTCCTCTACGCCGACGATCTGGCCGATGCCTGCGTGTTCTTGATGGAAAAGGGCTTTGACGGCCCGCTGATCAACGTGGGCTGCGGCACGGATGTGTCCATCCGCGAGCTGGCCGAGCGCGTGGTCAAGGTGGTGGGCTTTGAAGGCCGCCTGACGTTTGACACCAGCAAGCCTGACGGCACGCCGCGCAAGCTGATGGATGTCAGCCTGCTCAACTCGCTGGGCTGGCAGCCCCGGGTGGGGCTGGATGAGGGCATCGCCCTGGCGTACCAGGACTTTCTGCAGCGCTACGCCTGAGGCGCAGCCGCGTCACTGGGCGCGGCCTTCGCGCACCAGGCGGTCGTGCTCGGCGGTGTCGGCCTTCACGTGCTTGTTCACGAACCAGCCGATGTAGCCCAGCATCACGAACATGAAGGCAATCACGGCCAAGCTCATCAGGCCATAGTCGGTGGTGAAGAAATTGATCCAGGCTTGCATGGTGTGCTCCGTGATGGTGTGTGGTCCAGTACCCCGAGGGGTGTTCCCATCAGACACCTTTTGGCCTGGCGTCGCCATGACCCAGGTCAAGTTCCCTGGCTGTGCGCCCGGCTCTCGGCGCGGGCTTTGACCCGGCACAATAGGCTCATGACTGTGTTGCGTACGTACCTCTCTGGTCCTGGCGTCCCTGCCTTGCTCGGCATGGGCGCGATGGTGCTGTGTCTGGCCGCCGCGCCAGCGCCTGCTGCGGCGGAGCCGTTGCGTGTGGATGCATCCGCCGTCAAGCCGACACCCGAACCCCGCCGCCCCCGCATCGGTCTGGTGCTCTCTGGCGGTGGTGCGCGTGGGCTGGCCCATGTGGGCGTGCTCAAGGTGTTGGAACGTGAGCGCATCCCGGTCGATGTCATCGCGGGTACCTCCATGGGGGCCATCGTGGGTGGCCTGTACGCCAGCGGCTTGAGCGCCGATCAGATTGAAGCCGAGGTCAAGCGGCTGGACTGGGGCAATGTGTTCGCCAGTCGGGTGGACCGGCCCGAGCTGTCCCAGCGCCGCAAAGAGCAGGATTTCGAGGTCTCGCCCTTGATCGAGGTGGGGGTGGGGCGCGATGGCCTGAAGGCACCTCTGGGGTCGCTCTCCAGCCGGGTGCTGGAATCTCACCTGCGCCGCCTGACCCTGCCGGCCAGCCAGAAGGCGCATTTCGATCAGCTGCCCATCCCGTTTCGCGCCGTGGCCACCGACATGGAAACCGGCCAGCCTGTGGTCATCGATCAGGGGGACCTGGCCACCGCGCTGCGCAGTTCCATGTCCGTGCCGGGCATCTTTGCGCCCGTGGAGGTCAATGGTCGCATCCTGGGCGATGGCGGTCTGGTCAACAACACCCCCGTGGATGTGGCGCGCGCCATGGGCGCCGATCGGCTCATCGTGGTCAACGTGGGCACCCCCTTGGCCCCACGCGACACCCTGTCCACCCTGACGGGCGTGACGGCCCAGATGATCAACATCCTGACCGAGCAGAACGTGCAGCGCAGCCTGGCCACGCTCACGCCCAAGGATGTGCTGATCACACCCCAGTTGCAAAACCTGACGGCCGCCGACTTCACCCGCGCGGTGGAGTTCATGACCCTGGGCGAGACCCAGGCCGATGCCTTGGCCCTGCGCTTCCAGGATCTGCGCCTGTCCGAGGCCGATTACGCCCAGTGGCGCGCCAGCCATCGCCTGCGTGCCCTGCCGCCGCCAGTGTTGCGTTATGTGCGCTTCGAGGGCTCGCAGATCACCCGTCCTGATGCGCGGTCCGACATCCTGCGCAGCCAGGCGGGCGAGCCCTTTGATGTGGCGCGGGCGGAGCGTGATCTGGTCACCCTGGCTGCAACAGGCGATTACCTGCGTACCGACTACCGGCTGGAGCCTGCCGCCGATGGCGGGCAGGGCCTGGTTTTCATGCTGCAAGACAAGCCCTGGGGCCCCAACTACCTGCAGATGGGTCTGGATTTCAGTACCGACAACCGGGGCCGCAGCACCTTCGATGTGAAGCTGGTGCACACCCGGCATTGGGCCGACGACGACGGCAGTGAGTGGCGCAACTTTGCGCGCCTGGGCTCATCGCCCGCCCTGTCCACCGAATGGTGGAGCCCCTGGTCTTTGCGCCTGCCGGATGGGCTGAGTGCGTTCTGGTCGGCCTCGGCCGGCACCCAGCGCCACACGGTCGAATTTCACGATGACCCGGACAGCGAGCCCGCCGCCCAGGTGCGGCGCCAGCGCAGCGAGTTGGCCCTGGATGTGGGCCTGAACTGGCGTGAGCTGGGTGAGTGGCGCTTGGGCTGGGTGACGCAGAACCTGCGTGACGAGCCCCGCCTGGTGTCGGATGGCTATGTGGATCGCATCACCACGTCACCACCCGCCTTGCAACGCTGGCGCGAAGAGGGCTGGCGCCTGCGCGCCGTGTTCGATCAACTCGACCACGCCTTCTTCCCCCTCAAGGGCTGGCGCGTGGATGGCCAGTGGTTCCATGGGCGGCTCACCGACCGGGGCAGCGCACCCATTGATGAAGACCGACTGCGCCTCTTGGGCCTGCAAGGCCAGGTGGTCAGCACCTGGGGCCTGCACACCTGGTCACTGCAGGGCAAGTTGCAGCTCAGTGATGGCCCTCAGCCCACCATCCCGCGCTACGGGTTGGGGGGCTTTCAGCAGCTTTCAGGCTATGCCCCATTCCAGATCAGCGGGCCGCAGGTGGCTTTGGTGCGCCTGGGTTACCGCGTGCGCCTGACGGACATGAGCCTGACGCGGGGCACCTACCTGGGTGCCAGCCTGGAAGCCGGCAATGCCTGGGATCGTCGTGAAGAGGTGGGCGAGGGGCGCTACAAGCTGGGCACCAGCCTGTACCTGGGGGCCGACACCGCCATCGGCCCGGTGTACGGCGCCGTGGGCTACAGCCCCGTTCGGGGCAGCACACTGATGTTGTTTGTGGGCCGGCCGTGACTGGGTGAGGGCGTCATCCCCTCAGACCCGGCTCAGGGCCTGACCCACCGTGGCCCGCAGGTATTCCATCAAGTGCGGCCCCATATCCTTGAGCGGCAACACCTGATCCACCGCACCGGCCGCGATGGCTTCGCGCGGCATGCCAAACACCACGCAGCTGGCCTCATCCTGGGCCAAGCAGTATGCTCCGGCATCCTTCATCTCACGCATGGCTTTGGCGCCATCGGAGCCCATGCCCGTCAGCATGATGCCAATCGCGTTGCGCCCCACCACGCGGGCAGCTGACTTGAACAGCACCTCCACGCTGGGCTTGTGCCGGTTCACCGGGTCGCCGTCCTGCACGCGGGCAATGTAGTTGGCGCCAGAGCGCTCCACGCTCAGGTGCATGCCACCCGGGGCAATGTAGGCGTGACCTGGCAGCACACGCTCGCCATCGGTGGCTTCTTTCACGCGGATGCGGCACAGGCTGTCCAGCCGCGCGGCATAGCTCTTGGTGAAGCCGGGCGGCATGTGCTGGGTGATGACCACGGCAGGCGCGTCGGCCGGCAGGGTCAGCAGCACCTCTTTGGTGGCCTCGGTGCCCCCGGTGGACGCCCCGATGAACACCAGCTTCTCGGTGGACAAGCGCCCCAGGCTGGCCGGGCTGGCGGCCGATGCCGCGGGCGATGGCGCCGCACCAGCGCCGGCACCCGCACCAGGACGTGCGGCGGCGGCCGGTGCTCCGGTGCCGCTGGCAGGGGTGGGGCTGCGGTGAATGCGCGCCTTGGCCGCAATTCGCACCTTGTCCGTGATCTCGTTGGCCAACTGTTTGAGGCCATCGGCCACGCCAATCTTGGGCTTGGCCACGAAGTCAATCGCGCCCAGCTCCAGTGCCTTGAGGGTCACCTCGGCGCCGCGCTCCGTCAGCGTCGACACCATCACCACCGGCATCGGGCGCAGCCGCATCAGCTTGGACAGGAAGTCAATGCCATCCATGCGCGGCATCTCCACGTCCAGCGTGATCACGTCGGGGTTGAGGTTGCGGATCATCTCGCGCGCCACAAACGGGTCGCTTGCCGCGCCGATGCACTCCATGTCTGGCTGTCGGTTGATGATCTCGGTCAGCATGCTGCGCACCAGGGCGGAATCGTCCACCACCACCACTCGGATCTTGGCCATCTGAATGTCTCCGTGTCTTCAGAACAGATCGACGGTGCCACCGCCGGTGCTGGCGGGAACCACTTTCTGTGCGGCCATGCGCTCTTGTTGAACGATGGCGTCGGGGTTGCTCGGGGCCAGGCGTTTCACCATGGCTTTGCCGCTGTGCGGCAAGAAACACACCTTGCGCGGGTAGATGTCCAGCACGTCTTTGGACACCACCGGAATGCGCTCGGTTTTCAGGTACTCCATCACGAACGTGGTGTTGCGCTCGCCCACGTTGATGCTGTTCATGCCGCTGATCACCGCGCCGCCGCCAAACACCTTGGCCTCCAGCGTCATGCGCGAGGCGCCCATCTTCAGCATCTCGTTGATCAGCAGTTCCATCGCGTACGAGCCATACCGGCCCGAATCACTGCTGCCGCTGCCGTTGTCCGGCAGCATGAAGTGGTTCATGCCACCCACCTTGGCCTGGCGGTCCCACAGGCACACGGCAATGCACGAGCCCAGCGTGGTCATGATCAGCACATCTTCGTTGAACACGAAGTACTCGCCGGGCAGCACCTTCACCGCTTCGCTGCGAAAGTGCGCGTCATAGAAGAAGAACGAGGCTTCACCCGGCTTGGCGATGCGCGACTTCAGCCGCACCAGCCGGTCAGTGCGTTGCGGGGCCAGCCCGCCGCCAGGCGGTGGGGCTGACGACAGGCCAGGGCGTGCGGCGGGTGCCGATGGGGTGCTGATCATGGGGTGTCCTCAAGGCCTGGTCGGTGCTCACACCTTGTCGTAAATCGTCTTGCCGCGCAAGGTGAAGAGGTCGCGCGAATCGGTGAAGTTCTCCGAATGCCCCACGAACAGCAGCCCCTTGGGCTTCATCACGCCGTGGATGCGCTCCAGCACCTTGCGCTGGGTGGGAGCGTCGAAATAAATCATCACGTTGCGGCAGAACACAATGTCGAAGGGCTCGCCCAGTTGCCAATGTGGCTGCATCAGGTTGAAGGGGCGGAACTCCACCAGCCGGGCCAGTTCGGGTTTCACGCGGATGCTGCCTTCGTTGGCCCCTTTGCCTTTCAAAAAGAACTGGCGCAGGCGCTGGGGCGACAGGCCCCTGGCGTCACTGTCGTACACCCCCCGCGAGGCCTTGGCCAACACATTGGTGTCGATGTCGCTGCACAAGATCTTCACGGGGGCATGCAGGCCCAGCACCTCGGCCACGGTTATGGCGAGCGAATAGGGCTCCTCGCCTGTGGAGGCGGCACAGCACCAGATGCGGGTGGGCTGGTTGCCACGGGCTTTCAGCCAATCGGCCAGCGCATGGAAGTGATGCTCTTCACGGAAGAACGAGGTCAGGTTGGTCGTGAGGCAGTTCACGAACTCCTGCCATTCGGCCTCGGCCTGGGCGCCGGTGGCGTTCTCCAGCCAGCGCAGATAGGCGTCGAACGAGGGGTGCCCGGTGTCGCGCAGACGGCGCGACAAGCGGCTGTACACCATGGCCTGCTTGCCCTCGTGCAGGCTGATGCCTGCCCTTGCATAGATCAGCGAGCGCACACGGGCGAAATCCTTGGGCTGGAAGTCGAACTCGCGATCCAGGGGCAGGGTGTCGGTCATGGCAGTCGTCATGGGCGAAGGGGCCAGGTTTCAAGCAACACAGCGGGGCAGAGGGCAGCAAGGCCCACGGGCCTTAGCTGGGATATCGGACTCCTGAGTAGGGACTTGAGCATGCCGGGGCGCTGGGGTCTTCCATGGGTCGAGTTGGGCCCACAAACCGTGTCAATACCGTGCCATGGCTGCCTTGCGCGCTGCTAGACTGAGTGGTCACCGGTCAACCTCATCAGGAGCCTGCCATCAACCCCGCCGCGTCCGCCCAGGCTGTCGCCCCCAGCACCATGTCGGCCCAAGCCGACGGTTTGCGACTGGACCAGGCCCTCACCCTGCTGCAGCAGGCGGGGTGGCAGGCGCCCGAGGGCTTGACGCCCGGCGGCGTGCCGTGGCTCCAGGCCATCGTGGATGGCTTGTGTGATCTGTCCAGCCGTGACGCCCTGACGGGCCTGGCCAACCGCCGCCAGTTCGAGGCGGCCATCGCCCGCGAAATCGACCGCGTCGCCCGCGTGGGCGAGCCTGCCTTATTGCTTGTGGCCGACATCGACCACTTCAAGAAGGTCAATGACACCTACGGCCATGCCGCAGGCGATGTCGTCATCAAGACCGTGGCCCAGTGCCTGCAAGATTGCGTGCGCCCCATGGACCTGGTGGCCCGCCTGGGGGGCGAAGAATTCGCCATCATCCTGCCCAACTGCCCGCCTGCCTTCGGGCAGGCCGTGGCCGAGCGCATCCGCGTCAAGGTGGCTCAGCAGGCGGCTGCGGTCGTGGGCGGGCAGCAACTGCACGTCACCGTCAGCATAGGCGGGGCTTTTGCACCCCAGTGGGTGCGTTCGCTGGCCACCCTGTGGTCCGAACGGGCCGACCAGCAGCTCTACCGCGCCAAGGCCGAGGGGCGCAACCGCACCTGCCTGGACATGCCGCCCCTCACCGTGGTCAGCGCCGAAGAGAAAGGCATGCTGTTTGGCAGCTTTGGTCAAGGCGATGAGCTCGTTGCCGCAGCCCATGCCCATGCCGCTGACGCTTTGCCCAACAATATTCCTGCCTGGTCACCCTCAGGAAATGACGCTGACCTGCCGAAAACGAGCCCATGATGGTGACCATGTCCACTCCTGACGTTTCCTCGTCCTCGCCCGTGCGCCTGGCTCGCACGGTGGCCGTCACCAGCGGCAAAGGGGGCGTGGGCAAGACTTTCTTCAGCGCCAACCTGGCGGCAGCCCTCACCCGGCAAGGCCTGAAGGTCCTGGTGCTGGACGCCGACCTGGGCCTGGCCAACCTGGATGTGGTGCTCAACCTCTATCCCAAGATCACCCTGCACGACGTGTTCACCGGCAAGGCCGAACTGGATGAAGCCATCCTGCCCGCGCCCGGTGGATTCTCCGTGCTGCTGGCCGGCTCCGGGCTGGTGGAGTATTCCCGCCTGACACCCGAGGTGCGCGACCAGCTTCAGAACATCTTCGACGCGGTCAAGCCCCGTTACGACGTCATCATCATCGACACCGGTGCCGGCATCTCTGACGTGGTGCTGTATGCCGTGTCCATGGCGCATGAAGTGGTGGTGGTGGCCACGCCCGAGCCCACCTCCATGACCGATGCCTACGCCACCATCAAGGTGCTGGCCGCTCAGCAGTCGCGCGAGCAACTGCACCTGGTCGTCAACCAGGTGGCGAGGGCCGGCGATGGCCGAGGCATCTGCAACCAGCTTCAGCAGGTGGTGGAGCGCTTTGTGCAACTGCCTGCAGGCGGCACCCCCCGCCTGAGCTACCTGGGCGACATCCCGCAAGATGCCAGCGTGCGTGAGGCCGTGCAAAAGCGCACCCTCCTGCTTGAGTTGCACCCTGGCAGCCCGGCAGCGCAGGGCGTGGTGCAGGTGGCCACCCGGCTGTACAGCCGCGCCACCGTGTCAAACTGAGCGCATGAGTGACGAGACTTCCCAAGGCGGGGCCGACCAGGCCCCCGCTGCGACAGCGTTTGAGTGGCTGGGTGGTGAGCCCGCCGTGCGCGCCCTGGTGGACCGGTTCTATGACCTGATGGACCTGGAGCCCGCCTACACCGCGCTGCGTCAGGCCCACGGCCCCTCGCTGGACGAGGCCCGCGACAAACTGTTTTGGTTTCTGTGCGGCTGGCTGGGTGGCCCCAACCACTACATCGAGCGCTTTGGGCATCCTCGCCTGAGGGCGCGGCACCTGCCGTTTTCCATCGGCATCCGCGAGCGCGATGAATGGGTGGCCTGCATGGATCAGGCCATGGCTGAGCAAGGCGTGGATCCGGTCTTGCACGAACGACTGAACCAGTCCTTCATGCAAACCGCCGACTGGATGCGCAACCGGGGCGTCTGAGGCCCCGTGCGTTGCGCCCGAGCTGGCGTCAGGCCTGTTGCTTGCGGCGACGAGCCGCCGCCCAACCCACCACCATCAAGCCGGTCACGGCCATGGCCACGGTGCCGGGCTCGGGCACAGCTGCGATTTGCACGGCGCCCAGGTGGTAGGCCGAGCCCCCCGTCCCCATCAGGTCAAACGACGAAGTGCTGAACGGCTGGTCGAAGAACCACCATTGAATCTGGTTGATGCCGCCACCCAGTTGGGTGATCGCGCCCTGGCGCTGGAAGGCATTGGTGGGGGGCGTCGTGATCAAGGCAAAGTTCGTTTCCTCGATCACCAGGTCGAACGCTGGCGGCAGTTGGCCGCTGTAGAACACGGTCAATCCCACCAGATCCACGCTGTTGGTGAAGCTCAGTTGGAGGCCTTCGTTGCTGCCTACCCACTGGTCGCCCACGCCCAGGCCCTGCCAGTCGAAACCCGAGCCGTAAGACTGGACGACGGCGGGCTGGTGGATCACGTCTGACGACCCTGGGGCCAGCAGTTCATACCCGGCCACGCGCAGTGTCTGGGCCGTCACTGTGTTGAAGCTCAACTCATCACCGCAACCGTAGGCAGCACAGCCGCTCGGCGTGGCCGTTCCCACCCGCGTCGGCACCTCGGCCGTGTCGGGCGTGAAGAACCGGATGTCCTCATACCAGCCATTGGCCCCTTGCACCAGGCCCGGCGTGGCGGCAGAAGCCATGGGCGCCACGGCCAGGAGAGCCGTGGCCAGCAAGGACGACACGGACAGAGGGCGTGAGAGCAGAGACATGACGACAACCCGTGAGATTTCTAACATTCCGATACATGTTAGGCCCTCGGGCCCCGGCTGAACAGCCCTCAAACGGAGGTGTTTGGCGACGAATTTGATCCAGATCGACCACCTGGCTGCAGCAGCACCACCAAGGCACCAGCGCCGCCCTCGTCGGCCCGGGCCTGCACAAAGGCCAGCACCCGGTCGCTTTGCACCAGCCAGCGTCGGGTTTTGTCCTTCAGCACCGGTTGGCGGCCCGGCGAACCCAGTCCCTTGCCGTGCACCACGCGCACGCAGCGCAGCCCCTTGTTTTGCGCATCACGCAAAAAGTTGGAGAGCTGCGTTCGGGCTTCGTCGGTGCGCAGCCCGTGCAAGTCCAGTTCGGCCTGCAGGGCCCACACCCCGCGCCGCAGCTTGCGCACCACGTCCAGGCCCAGTTCGGGGCGTCGCCACGACAGGGTCTCGTCGGTTTCCAGCAGGCTTTCCACGTCGAACTCGTCCGAGAGCGACTCCTGCAGCACCGCCTGTTCGTCGGCTTGCCGGCGGGCCGGGATGGGCTTGGGTTTGGGCGCTTCAGCCACGTGGCGCCCGGTGTCCGCCAGGGGGTGCACCGCCCCCACCGCCTTGCGGAACACCGCCGCTTCAGTCTCCTGGGCCTTGCGTCGCGCCGCTTCGGCGCGCTCTTGCTCCAGCCGCGCCGCCGCTTCCTTGGCGGCCTGTTTCAAGGCTCGCTTCAGGTCGGCAAAGTCGCGCAGGCTGACACTGGCAGGCGGTTTGGCGTCACGGCTCACGGGCCGAAGCCTAACCGATTTAGCCTCATATCAAACCGCGCTCGGCAAACGACACGGCGCCCGTGCGGCCCACCACCACGTGGTCCAGCACCTTCACATCCACCAGATTCAGGCTGCTTTTGAGCGTTTGCGTCAGCAATTCATCGGCCCGCGAGGGCTCCAGCACACCCGAGGGGTGGTTGTGGGCCAGGATCACGCTGGCGGCGTTCAATTCGAGGGCACGCTTCACCACCTCGCGCGGGTACACCGAGGTTTGCGTCAGCGTGCCCCTGAACAGCTCCTCGCACGCAATCTGCCGGTGCTGGGCATCCAGAAACAGCACGGCAAACACCTCGTGGGGCAGGGCGCCCAGGCGCAGGCACAGGTAATCCTTCACCAGCTGGGGTGAGCTGAACACCGGTTGCGCGCTCAGGCCGCCCTGCAGGCCCCGGCGGGCCATCTCCATCACGGCCACCAGTTCGGCCCGCTTGGCCGGCCCCAGGCCCCGGATGCGCCGCAGGCGCTCGGGCGCGGCGTTCAGCAGGCCATGAAAGCCGCCCAGTTCGCGCAGCACCTGCTCGGCCATTTGCAGCACGCCCAGGCCCTTGAGGCCCGTGCGCAGCAGCAGGGCCAGCAGCTCGGCATCGCTCAGGGCGGTGGGCCCCATGGCCAGCAGTTTTTCCCGCGGCCGCATGTCGGCAGGCAGGTCTTTCATTGGGTCCGTCCTCTGGGTGTGGAGTAAACCTAGAATTGTGGCTTCGCCATCTTTGCCTGCCCATCCTCACGAAGGGTGGGTTCACCACATGACCACCCCCGCGCCCACCGTTGCCCCTGGCTCTTTCCTCACCCTGCATTACCGGCTGGCCGGCCCGGACGGTGGCGACGTGGTCAACACCTTCAACGACAAGCCCGCCACCCTGTCCATCGGCTCGGGTGAACTCTCGCCCGCCATCGAGGCCCGCCTGATCGGCTTGCCCGAGGGCACCCGCACCACCTTGCAGCTCGACGCCGGCGAGGCCTTCGGCCCCCGCAACCCCGAGATGCTGCAGCGCGTGGCCCTCAAGCTGCTGCGCGAGCTGGGTGATCCGGATGAAACCTGGAACGTGGGTGATGTGGTGCAGTTCCCCACGCCCGATGGCCGGGGCTCGTTTGCCGGCGTGGTGCGCGAGATGGACCCCGCCGGCGAATGGGCGCTGTTTGACTTCAACCACCCGCTGGCGGGTCAGCCGGTCACCTTCGAGGTGCAGCTGATTGGCGTGCTGTGAAAGGGCAGGGTATGAGCCAGGTTGAAGACGTCTTGCTGGCCGAGCCCCGTGGCTTTTGCGCCGGGGTCGATCGCGCCATCGAAATCGTCGAGCGCGCCTTGGCGCAGTTCGGTGCGCCCATTTATGTGCGCCACGAGATTGTGCACAACACCTATGTGGTCAACGACCTCAAGGCCAAGGGCGCCATCTTCATCGAAGACCTGGCCGAGGTGCCCCCTGGCGCCACGCTCATCTTCAGCGCCCATGGCGTCAGCCAGGAGGTGCGCCGTGAAGCTGATGCCCGCGGCTTCAGCGTGTTCGATGCCACCTGCCCGCTGGTCACCAAGGTGCATGTGGAAGTGGCCAAGCTGCACCGCGAGGGCTACGAGTTCCTGATGATCGGCCACAAAGGCCACCCTGAGGTCGAAGGTACCATGGGCCAGGTCACCGAAGGCATCTACCTGGTCGAAGACGAGGCCGACGTGGCCCGCGTGCAGGTGCGCAACCCCGAGAAGTTGGCGGTGGTCACGCAAACCACACTGTCGGTGGACGACGCCGCCGGCATCCTGGCGGCCATCAAGGCCCGCTTCCCGCACATCCGCGAGCCCAAGCAGCAAGACATCTGCTACGCCACGCAAAACCGGCAAGACGCCATCAAGATCATGGCCCCGCAGGTGGACGTGGTCATCGTGGTGGGCAGCCCCACCAGCTCCAACAGCAACCGCTTGCGCGAGCTGGCCGAGCGCCTGGGCACGCCTGCCTACATGATCGACTGCCCCGAAGACCTGCAGGAAAGCTGGTTCGACGGCCGCCCCCGCGTGGGCCTGACAGCGGGCGCCTCGGCGCCGGATGTGCTGGTGCAGCGCGTCATCACCCGCCTGAAGGACATGGGGGCTGTCTCCGTGCGCCGCATGCAAGGCGTTGAAGAGCACGTGCGCTTCCCGCTGCCCAAGGGCCTGGGCGGCACGGGCCTCGATCGTCCGCTGCCCAACCAGCGTCCCCACTGAACAACCACAAAAACACCACTCACCATGCTCGACATCGCCCTGCTGCGCAAAGACCTGGATGGCGTGCTCGCCAAATTGGCCAAGCGCAAGAACCCCCAGCCCTTCCTGGATGAGGCCCGCTTCCGTGAACTGGAAGCCGAGCGCAAGACCATCCAGACCCGCACCGAAGAGCTGCAATCGCAGCGCAACAGCCTGTCCAAGCAGATCGGCATGCTCAAGGGCAAGGCCGCCAAGGGCGAAGACACGGCTGCTGAAGTCGAGGCCGTCATGGCCCAGGTGGGCGGCATTGGCGACGAACTCAAGGCCAGCGCCGATCGGCTGGAGATCATCCAGACCGAACTGCAGGCCATGCTGCTGTCGGTGCCCAACCTGCCGCAAGACGATGTGCCCGTCGGCCACGACGAATCAGGCAACGTCGAGGTGCGCCGCTGGGGCACGCCCGGCACCTACGCCTTCGAGGTGAAAGACCACGTGGACCTGGGCGAAAAGCTCGGCCTGGATTTCGACACCGGCGCCAAGCTCTCGGGCTCGCGCTTCAACTTCATGAAGGGCCCGATCGCCCGGCTGCACCGCGCGCTCGCGCAGTTCATGCTCGATGTGCAAACGCAAGAGCACGGCTACACCGAGTGCTACACGCCTTATCTGGTCAAGGCGCCCGCACTGCAGGGCACCGGCCAGCTGCCCAAGTTCGAGCAAGACCTGTTTCACGTCACCTCGGGCGATGCCGAAGCCGCCGAGAGCAAGTGGTACCTCATCCCCACCAGCGAGGTCACGCTCACCAACACCGTGGCCGACACCATCGTGCCGCTGGAGCAGCTGCCCATCAAGCTCACGGGCCACACACCATGCTTCCGCTCTGAGGCCGGCAGCGCCGGACGCGACACGCGCGGCATGATCCGCCAGCACCAATTCGACAAGGTCGAGATGGTGCAGATCACCACGCCCGAGCAAAGCAACGCCGCGCTTGAAGCGATGGTGGGCCATGCCGAGGCCATCCTGCAGAAGCTGGAGCTGCCCTACCGCGTGATGGTCCTGTGCACGGGCGACATGGGCTTTGGCGCCGCCAAAACCTACGATCTGGAAGTGTGGCTGCCCGCGCAGAACACCTACCGTGAGATCAGCTCGTGCTCCAACTGCGAAGCCTTCCAGGCCCGCCGCATGCAGGCCCGTTTCAAGAATGCCCAAGGCAAGAACGAACTGGTGCACACCCTCAACGGTTCAGGCCTGGCCGTGGGCCGTGCCTTGGTGGCGGTGCTGGAGAACCACCAGCAAGCCGATGGCAGCATCCGCATCCCGGCCGCGTTGCGCCCCTACCTGGGTGGCGCCGAGGTGCTCACCCCCTGAAATCTCTGCTATAGTGATGGGCTACGCCGACTTGACCCCGGCGCCCCGTTTCCAGGAGAGGTGGCAGAGTGGTCGAATGTACCTGACTCGAAATCAGGCGTACGGTATCCCCGTACCGAGGGTTCGAATCCCTCCCTCTCCGCCACATGCAAAACCCCGGGCGATCTCTGATCCTCGGGGTTTTTCTTTGAAGCACCAAACCGTGCCCAGGCGCAGAATGCAGACAAACCACACCATGAAATGAGTGTCGCCCCGTTTGGGGGCTGCCGTCTGCATGCGCAAGCCCGAATTGTTGATGCCCATTGCGCCATCCCTGCCGCGTCGCCACGTGGCCGGAGGCTTGGTGGCCGGTGCCTTGGCGCCGTGGTGGGCACCAGTGGGGGCAGCGCCCTCGGCGGCCTCGCCCTCACCAGGGGGTACGGGGCGGCCCCGCTGCGCGGTGCTGTACCCCGACATCAGTGAGCCTTTTCGCTCGGTGTTTCTGCAGATGGCTCAGGGCATTGATCAACGCAGTGCGCAACCCTCGCTCGTCTGGGCTTTGCCGGCCAACACGCCGGTGTCGCAGGTGGTGGATCGCCTCAAGCGCGAGCAGATCCCGGCGGTGATTGCGCTGGGGCGCAGTGGGCTCAAACTGGCCCGAGACCTGATGTCGTCCTACCCGGTCGTCGTCGGTGGGGTGGTGTCGGTGTCAGAGACCGATGTGCAGGGCTTGGCGGTGCACAGCCTGGCGCCTGACCCTTCGCTGCTCTTTGGCCGGCTGCGCATTTTCATGCCCAGCGTCCGCCGCGTGGTCGTGGTGCACGACCCCCGTCAGAATGCCTGGCTGATCCGGCTGGCGCGTGATGCCGCACGACAGCACGGGCTGGAGCTGGCCGTACACGACGCCACCGACCTCAAAGCCGCCGTGCGCACGTACCAGGAGCTGCTGCCGACCATCCATGGCCGCATCGACGTCATCTGGTTGCCGCAGGACACCGTCACGGCCGATGACGCCGCGATCTTGCCTCTGCTGCTGCGTGAATCCTGGGCCCAACGTTTTGCCCTCATCGCCAGCGGCCTGGCCCCAGTGCGGCGCGGGGCCCTGATGGCCCTGTACCCCGACAACGTCGAGGTTGGGCATGAGCTGGCCCGCCTCGCCCAACTAGCCTCTGGCCCTCAGGGCCTGGGGCCCGGCATTCAGCCTTTGCGCCAACTGCGCACCGCCATCAACACCCGCACAGCCCGTCATCTCGGGTTGGATCTCAGCGCCTTGTCTCAGCGCATCGACCTCGTCTTGCCGGAATCCTAAGGTGCAACAACTTCTAGCATTCTTCCGCAGTGGCTCGTGGCGACGATGGTCGCAGGTCATGAGCTTTCGCCAGCAAATCCTGTTCACCATGGCGGTGGGCGGCTTGTCCATCGCCTTGGTGGCATCGATTGGCAGCGCCTGGCAGGGCAGCCGGCAAATCAAAGAGCACCTGCTGCAGCAAAGCCTGGGTGTGGCGGCCAGCCTGGCGGCACAAAGCCAGCTGGCCCTGTTGGCAGGCGCCCCCGAGAACGTGGTGGAGGCGGTGGAAGCTGCACTGGCGTTCCCCGATGTGATGCGTGTGGAGGTGCGCACCGCCGATGGCACCGCCTTGATCGTGCGCGGTCATGACGCCGCCGGATTGCAGACCGAGCCCCCCCAAGTGCCCAGCACGGTCACCGAGCCGTTCGTGCAGTCTGAAGGCGACCGCGCCTGGCGCATCGTGGCGCCGGTGCTCACGTCCGTCATGGCCTCGCCCTTCGATCTCACGCCCCGCACCCCGCAATACCTGGGCTACGTGGCCGTCGTCATCAGTAAAGACACCCTAGGTCACATGGTCACCAGCATCTTCACGGTCAACCTGGTGTCGGCGCTGCTGGTGGTGGGGGTGTTCCTGCTGGGCATCCGCTACCTGTCCAGGCGCTTGTCGCGTCCGCTGGTGTCGCTCTCGCACGCCATGACGCGTGCCGAGCGTGGCGAAAGCAATGTGCGCACCCCGGTGGAGGGGCCCCGCGATGTGCAGGCCATGGCCACCGCCTTCAACCGCATGATCGCCGTGCTTCAAGACCGCGAGCAAGAACTGCACGACCACCGTGACCACCTCGAAGAGCTGGTGAATGAGCGCACCCACCAACTGCAGGCCGCCAAAGAGCGCGCCGAGGTGGCCAACCAGGCCAAGTCGGATTTTCTGGCGCGCATGAGCCACGAACTGCGCACCCCGCTCAACGCCATCATGGGCTACTCGCAAATCCTCAAGATGGATGCCAGCCTCAGCCCGCGTCAGCTCAACATCCTGGATACCGTGCATGCCAGTGGCGAGCACCTGCTCACCCTGATTGTCGACATCCTCGACCTCTCCAAGATCGAGGCCGGCAAGGCCATGCTGCATCCGGCGCCCGTGAACCTGCATGACACTGTGCGCACCCTGGTCGAGGTCATGCACATCAAGGCCGCCGAGAAGCACCTGCAGTTCACCGCCGAGTGCGAGCCTGAGGTTCCCGCCAGCGTGCTGCTTGATGACAAGCGCCTGCGCCAGGTGTTGCTCAACCTGCTGAGCAACGCCGTCAAGTTCACCGCCCGGGGCACGGTCAGTCTTCGTGTTTCGCGCTTGCCTGACATCGTTGCCAAGGGCCGCGCCAGCGACGACGACACCAACGATGGTCGACCCAACGACGGCTCCCAAGTGCGCTTGCGCTTCGAGGTGAGCGACACCGGATCCGGCATCCGCCCTGAAGACCAGCAACGCATCTTCGAGCCCTTCGAGCAGGCCGGCGACTCTCGCAGCCGAGCGGCGGGCACGGGCCTGGGGCTGGCCATCTGTCGTCAGCTTGTGCGCCTCATGGGCGGCGAGATCCTGCTGGACAGCACCTTGGGGCAAGGCAGCACCTTCCACTTCGAGCTGCAAGTGCCTCTGGCGGAAGCCAGCCTCGCCCTACCGTCGCCTTTGTCCATGCCTGCGGGCTATGAGGGCCCTCGCCGCCGCATCCTGGTGGTCGATGATGTGCCCGTCAACCGCGAACTGCTGCTGGCCTTGCTGCAGGCGCTGGGCTTTGAGTTGACCGAGGCGGCCGATGGCGCCGAGGGCCTGGCCAAGTTCGTGCAAACCGAGCCTGACCTCGTGCTGATGGACCTCGTCATGCCCGTGATGGACGGGCTGGAGGCCATGCGCCGCATCCGGGCCTCCGGGCCGGCCGGGGCCGCTGTGCCCATCCTGGCGCTGTCGGCCAATGCTGGCCAGCACGATCGGGCTCAGGCGCACTCGGCCGGCGCCAACCACTTCATCCCCAAACCCGTGCCCCACAACGAGCTGATCGACTGGATCGGTCAGGCGCTGGGCCTAGTCTGGCAGCATCGAGGTCAGCCATGAGCCCCCGCCCCCGGTTCACACATCTTTACCCCCTGGCCATGCGGGCTTAACCCCCGGGGCAGAGCATGACGTCATGACGAGGCCGCCATCGCGACCCCACCATGACAGGAACCCACATGCACCACCACAGCCCCCGCACCATTCGCCACATCGCCGCAGCCATCGTGCTGCTCAGCTCGCAAGCCTGGGCCCAAGGGCCTGCTTCTGCTCCGGCGTCCGCGGCCAGTCCAGCACCCATGGCTGTCGAGCCGGCCGCTTCTGCGGCAGGCGCCCCCCACAGCCATCACGAAGGCAAGCGGTACGGTGACCGCGCTGACAGCAAGCACCGTCAGCACGGCATGCACGCCGGCCTGCTGCCCTTCCTGCACGCCGGGCCCCAGGCTGAGCGCTACACCGAGCGTTTCCTCAAGCGCATCCAGGCCACTGACGCGCAAGCCCAGGCCATTCGCGCCGTGGCCAAGAAGGCCCGCGACCAACGAGCTCCGCTCATGCACGAAGGCCGCGCCTTGCATCAAGAAGCCCGCCGCCTGTGGGCTCAGCCGCAGCTCGACGAGAAGGCGCTCGATCAACTGCGCATCCGCATGAACGCCCATCACCAGCGCATGACCGACGCCAACCACGGCTTCATGCTCGAGGTGGCGCGCATCCTCACGCCTGCGCAACGCGCACAGCTTGCCGAGTCCATGCACGAGCGTCGTGCCAAGCATCACAGCCGCTGAGCCTCTTGAAACCACCCCGTAGCGCGCGACAATCATGGACATGACCGAGCACATCCTCCTCATTGATGACGACCTGCGTCTGAGCACCATGGTGGCCGACTACCTCAAAGGGCACGGCTACCAGGTCTCCACGGCGCCCAGCCTCGGGGCCGGGCGCGAGGCCCTGGCCCGCCAGGCCTTTGACGCCCTCGTGCTGGATCTGATGCTGCCCGATGGCGATGGCCTCGACCTCTGCAAAGAGCTGCGCGCCTCGGCCCGCACCCGCAGCCTGCCCCTGCTCATGCTCAGCGCCCGGGGCGAGCCCACCGACCGCATCGTGGGCCTGGAAGTCGGGGCCGATGACTACCTGCCCAAGCCGTTTGAGCCGCGCGAGCTGCTGGCCCGCGTACGTGCGCTGCTGCGCCGCACCGCCGCCCAGGCCGACGACAGCGACCTCTGGCGCTTTGGCCGGCTCGAGATCGACGGCGGCCTGCGCCAGGTGCGGCTGGACGGCCGACCCTGCGATTTGACGTCCTACCAGTTCGATCTGCTGTCCGTGCTGGCTCGTCACCCCGGCCGCGTGCTCTCGCGCGACCAGATCATGGACTCCCTCAAAGGCCACCCCCTGGAAGCCTTCGACCGCTCCATCGACGTCCACATCTCCCGCATCCGCGCGGCCATCGAAGACGACCCCAAAGAGCCTCGGCGCATCCTCACCGTGCGCGGAGTGGGCTACGTGTTCGCCAAAAAGCAGGACGCTGACGCCGACGCGGCATGAAAACCCTGGCCCTGCGCATCTACCTCACCGTCGTGGCGGTGTTGCTGGTTTTCGCCCTCGTCTCGGGCTGGCTGGCGCAGCACAACATCGAGCACGAACGCGCGCAGGCCCAAAGCATCACCGCCTGGAACGAACGCGCCGCCGCCTGGGCCGAGTTGATCGAGAACAGCCTGCCCACGGTCGATGCCCCGCGCGATCAGCAGGCGCTCGTTTTCCTGGATTGGGCCGACCGCCTGCGCCTGCCCATGGCGCTGGACGACCCCCAGGGCCGCCGCATTGCCACCTCGCAGCTCTTGGCCGACCGCCTACAGCGCCGACCCGAGCTGCTGGAGCGCATGCAAACCGCCCGCCTGTCGGATGGCCGCACCCTGTGGATCTTGCGCCCGTCCTTTGTGCGTTTGAAAGGGGCGCCGCCAGGCCCCATGCCCGAGGCATCCGGACCGGGCTTCAGTGCCCCGCTGTTCGAGGTGCCACCTGGCGTGGTGCCCACCCCGCCCGCCCCGCCCCGCATCGAGCCCTGGCTCAGCCCCATGAGCTGGATCGTGCCCCCCTGGCTGGCCCAGGGCCTGCCGGCCTTCCTGCTGTCGCTGGTGGTGCTGTTCCTGGCCGTGGCTGTGGGGGCCTGGCCCGTGGTCAACCGCCTCACGGCCCGCCTCAAGGCCTTGCGCCAGGGCGTGCAAATCTTCGGTGCGGGCGATCTGGCCCACCGCGTCGCGGTGGAAGGGCGCGACGAGGTGGCCGCCCTGGCCCGCAGCTTCAACGAAGCCGCCCAGCAGGTGCAAGACCTGGTCACCTCCAACCGCAGCCTGCTGGCCAACGCCAGCCATGAACTGCGTTCGCCTCTGGCGCGCCTCAAGATGGCCATCTCGCTCATGGACGAGCTACCGCCTGAGCGCCTGGAGCAAATGAAGGCCGAGATTCACCAAGACATCCGGGAGCTGGATGCCCTGGTTGAAGAAGTGCTGCTGGCCAGCCGCCTGGATGCCCGCACCGAACTGCAGCGCGCCCCGGTCGACCTCATGGGCCTCGTCACCGAAGAAGCCCAGCGCGTGGGCGCGCAGGTCGACATCCAACCCCACCCGCAACTGCATGCCTACGAAGCCGACGAACGCCTGATTCGCCGTGCCGTGCGCAACCTGCTTGAAAACGCCCGCCGCTACGGCGGCCCGGATGTGCTGCTGGAGCTCTCGCGCTTGCCCACCGGGCCCATCCAGATCGCCATCAACGACCGTGGCCCCGGCGTGCCCGCCGACCAGCGCGAACGCATCTTCGAGCCCTTCTACCGCCTAGCCGGCCACGCCGAGCACGCCGGCGGCGTGGGCCTGGGCCTCAGCCTGGTGCGACAGATCGCCCAGCGCCATGGCGGCCGGGTGATCTGCGCCGCCCGTGAGGGCGGCGGCAGCCGGTTTGTGATCAGCTTGCCGGGGTGAGGCGTCGCGCAAAGCCAGCGTGAAGCCCAAAACAAACAAGGCGCCCGAAGGCGCCTTGTTGCGGTGTCAAAAACCCCTGAGGGGCTTGGATCACTGAGCCTTGCGGCGGCGGGCGGCCACCAGGCCGACCACACCCAGGCCAGCCAGGGCCAGGGCGTAGGTTTCGGCTTCGGGCACGGGCGAAACCTTCACGGTACCGACGTAGATCGAACCGCTGAAAGGCGACGAGGCCGACACGCTCATGGTGTAGTTACCAGCTGCGATGTTCTCGAATGAATAACCGGATCCAACCAAGGTTGTCGTCGCCAAGGACGGACCCGTCAGAGAGATCGAGTTGATCGTCACAGGGCCGGTCAACGAGAAGATGTCACCGAACACGTTGCTCAGGGTGCTCAACGAGAAGGTGAAATCGGTGGTCAGACCAGGGCCAGACAGCGCTACGCCGCCGATCACGGTGTCAGGGTCGGTGCCCAGGTTGGGGTTGAAGATGGGGGCAAAAGCGTGTGCCGCAGTACCCGACATCACGATGGCCGCGGCCACAGCAAATTGACGCAGTTTCATGGGGAACTCCCTAGAAGGTTGAGGAACGCAGGTATAAAACCTAATGCACGGACTGTGCCACAGCGTGGCAGGGGCACCACTCCCCTTCATGAGGGGGATCAAGTTACTTCAGCACGGGTAAAGCGGACACCCTGTCCTCAATGTCGGCCATCTGGCGCTGAAAGCGCCCGTCTTTGAGGCCTCCATAACGGTGCACGAACTCTTCGCGCCCCAAAAACTCCGGCAAATCGTCCACTTTGGGGATGAAGTCGTCGTCGCTCACCAGGGCCTCGTCGCCGCCCAGCCGCTGCTGCAGGCCGATGGCGTCTTGCCGGGCGCGTTGCCCCAGGCGAATACCGGCGCGGTTCAGCGCCAGGTCATTGAAGCTGAAGCCGCTGCCGCCATCGGCCTTGCTGGCGTCCATCATTTCCTTGTACAGGCCCACCGTGTCGGCCACGCGGCCGCCCACCATCAGCGCCATCAAGGCCGAGATGGTGTAGTGCTGGGCAAAGTCTTCCCGACCATTCAGCCGCACGCTCGCCATGGGCAAGGGGGGCACGTCTTGCCCATCCACCCGGGTCAGAAGCTGGTGCAACGACAACTTGTTGGCCGCCAGGGCCACCGCCACCAGGGCGGCGCGGTTTTCTCGGTAGGCCACCTCGCTGGCGGGAAGGGTGCCCTCCGTGGCGGGCAGCAAACCATGCGCCATGGTGCGCTGCTGCGCCAACACAAAGGCTGTGCGCAGCAACTCACGCATAGGAATGCCCAGGCCCATCCTGGAAGTCTGCGGCACGCGCTCCATCGCGGCCACCACCTGCGCGTGGTAAGCCTGCAGGCGGGGCCAGTCTTCGGCGGGCACCACCAAGGCCAGGGTCTGGCCTTGCAGCTGGTCCGTCCACCGCACGGTCACGTTCAGGCGGTCGTCTTGCACATTCACTTGTGACAGCGCCGCCATCATCAACTGTGCCGGGGCCAGCAGCTCTTGCGACTCCAGCACCCGCTGGGCGCCCCACAACACCAGGTCCGGCGGCAGGTTCAGGCGTCCCACGCGCACCCCGTCCAGGGTGGGCGCACCTTCGGCTTTCAGGCCCAGGGTCACGGTCACGTTGGCCCAAGCCCCCAGTGCCGACAGCACCTTCAGCGGTGTGCGCTCCAGGGGCACGCTGCCGTGCAGCATCAAGGTGTCACCCTTCAATTCGGCGCGGGCGCCACCTTGCACCAGCCGCCCGGCCATGTCCTGCATCACGGCGTTCACGTCCTGCAGCGGTACAGCCAAGGCGATGGGCTGGCCGCCCAAGGCGCTGAAGAAGGCATCTCGCGACATCAACGCCTTCACCTCTTTCAGGCTCTCGGTGGGGCGTGGCGCTGGGCCGGGCGCTGCCAGCGCATGCCCCTGGGGCACCGACATCAAGGCCAGCAGGGCGCCGCCCAACAGCAGCGCCAGCATCACCAACACAATCAGGGCAAGGCGTTTCAGCAAAGTCGTTCAGCCAAAAAAAAAGACCGAGGCAGTGTACGCGCCTCGGCCCACAGTTCAGCCCGCGTTCACGGGCCAACATTGGCGATCAAGCCATCAAAAACTTCAAACCGGTATCAAGCAGCCTTCTTGCGGCGTGCAGCCACGAAGCCCACCACACCCAAGCCCGCCAGCATCATGGCGATGGCTTCGGGTTCCGGCACCGGCGTCACGGTCACGCTCTTGATGCGGTAAGCGTCGTTGGCCACGGTGCGGAACACAAACGTGTCCACAGGGCCCAGTGCAAAGCCGCTGGGCAGCAGACGGTTGTCGGTGGGCAGGTTCACGTTGTTGATCGAGAAGCGATCACCGTCGTTCTTCCACAAGCTCGACTCAGGGCACACGACCTTGTTGTCGCACAGCAGATAGTCCACCAGGGTCACGGCCTGGTCGAACTTGAAGACCAGGTACTCGCTGCCATTCAGTTGGGTGCTGTCAGTCGGCAGGCCGAAGAACAAGCCCGACACCACACCCAAGCCGCGCAGAAAGTCCACGTCCAGGAAAGCTTGTGTGCCGTTGCCACGGTAGCCGGTCACCGTCAGGCCGATGCCGTCTTTCGACATGTTCAGCACGCTGGGGTAGCCCAGCACGATCTTGTCGTTGAAGTTGAATTCGGTGGCGGCGGTGGCGGCGGTCGAGGCGGCTGCCAATGCCACGGCTGCGACGGTCGTCTTGACCGTGTTCAGAGCGAATTTCATGTGTCACCTTCCCTGGGTGTTGCAAACAGTTGCAACTTTATCGGTCGCCAGGGAATTCACCATCCCTGAAGCAGGGGGGCATTTTGACAAAACTCAATCCTCGAGTCTCAAAGTTTCAGCTTGCGGAAGATCGCCTCGGGCACGGTCCGAATGATCGCCATGATGCCCCACCAGAACCACGGGGTGTACAGCACACCCTGGCCACGCTCTACCGCCCGGGTGATGTCCCGGGCCACTTTCTCAGGCTGGGCCCACAGCGTGCCTTTCTTGAAGGCGGCGGTCATCGGCGTGTCCACAAACCCGGGTTTGATGGTCAGCACATTCACGCCCAGGGGCGTCAGGCGTTGGCGCAGCCCTGAGGCAAATGCACTCACCAAGGCCTTGGCGCTGCCATACACGTAGTTGCTCTGGCGGCCCCGGTCGCCCGCCACCGACGAAATCACCGCAATGCAGCCATGCCCCTGGGGGCCCAGTTGCTCGGCCGCCAGGCCCATCAGTTGCACCACGCTCAGGCCGTTGGTCTCGATCTCGCGGCGGGCGTAGGCCAGGTCGGTTTGCGCGCGGGCCTGGTCGCTCAGGGTGCCGTGGGCAATCAGCACCGTGTCCAGCCCACCCATGGCTTGCGTGGCTTGAGCCAGCAGGGGGGCGTGGGCGGCTTCGTCCAGCGCGTCAAACACCGCATGGCCCACACTGTGGGCGCCGCGCGTGCGCAGGTCGGCTTCGATGCTGCTCAGTTGGGCCGCGTTGCGTGCCGCCAGAAACAGCTTGTGCCCTTGCTGGGCCCACTGCCGGGCGCAGGCCTCGGCGATGGCCGAGGTGGCGCCAATGATCAAAATGTGTTTCATGTCGATGATGCAGATGAAGGGGTGGCTCCAGCCACCCGGCGCCACAGGCCCGAGCTGAAACGCGGGTCCACATAGGCGGCAAACTCAGACCAGCGCGGGTGCCCCGCCTGGAACATCTCGGCGGGCAGGCGCCCGTCTTTGGCGGGGTAGAGCCGCCCGCCCGCCTCGCGCACGATGGCGTCCAGGCTGGCAAACAGGCGCAGGGTGCGCTCGCCCTGGTTCGGAAAGTCCAGCGCCAGCGTGGTGCCCGGTTGCGGAAACGACAACCACCCTGGCGATGCCACATCGCCAAACTGCTTCAGCACCGCCAAAAAGCTACCGCTGCCGCTGCGGGCGATGGTGCTCAACAGCGTGCGTGTCACCTTCAGCGCATCGGTGGGCGGCACCACGCACTGGTATTGGTAAAACCCGCGCGGGCCGTACATGCGGTTCCAGTTCAGCAGCGCATCCAGGGGGTAAAAGAAGGGCCGGTAATGCTGCAGCCCCTGCACCCGGGCCTGCCGCTGCCGGTGGTAATACAGCACATTGAAGGCCCGCAGCGACAGTCCATTCACCAACGACACGGGCGGCGTCAGCGGCATGTTGCGCGTGGGTGGGGCGGCCCCAGCGGGCAGGCGGCGTAGTTCGTCATCGGCCAGCACGGCCGGCGCATGGTTGGCGCGGTTGAACAATCCGCGCCCCAGCCGGGGCCCGCTGGCCGCGCAATCCACCCAGGCCACGGTGTATTCATGCGTGGGCGCTGACTGGGCGCTCAGCTCAAAAAAGCCCTCCACGCTGCCAAACTTGATCGTCTCGCTGTTCAGCCAGGGGTTGTGCACGCGGCGCAGTTGCAGCTCAGCCCAGGTGATCAGGCCCGTCAGGCCCAGGCCTCCCACCGTGGCGCCCAACCAGTCGGCGTGCTCGGTGGGGCTGCACAGCCGGCGGCTGCCGTCTGAGCGCAGCAGCTCCAGGCAGCGCACATGGTTGCCAAAGCTGCCAGCCACATGGTGGTTCTTGCCATGCACATCGTTGGCAATGGCGCCGCCCACGGTCACAAACTGCGTGCCCGGCGTCACCGGCAAAAACCAGCCCTGGGGCAGCACCAGCTTCAAGATGTCGGCCAGCAGCACACCGGCCTCGCAGCGCAACACCCCGGTGGCCGCATCAAAGCTGATGAAGCGGTCTAGCTGCCGCGCCATGATCAAGGCGCCGCCCGGGTTCAGCCCGCTGTCGCCATAACTGCGCCCATTGCCAAAGGGCAGGGCGCTGCCTTCAGCAGGCAAGGGCAGGGCACTGTGGCGCTGGGGCATGCCCAGCACCTCGTGCGGCTCGCGCAGCGCGCGGCCCCACGACATCACAACCTCCCGGGCGATGGGTGTGCTCATTCAGTCAGGTGCTCTTAGGGATGCAAAGGCAGGTGGTGAACAGGCGCCACATGCCTGCATATCCCAAATTATCGCTTTGCCCATGCGGGCACGTTGATCCACTAAACCACCCTGTACCAGGCATCGGGCCCCAACAGCCACGATGTCTGGCGCTCGATGGTCACACTGATCTTTCCGCCGATGGCCACGCTTTTCATGCCTGGCCACTCGTCGGGATTCAGGCGCTCGATCGCGTCAATCGAGCCGGTATCCCACCGAAAGCACATGTCTTGCCCGTCAGTGTCCTGCCCAAACCGCAGGCCTGACAGCTTGCCAGCCCCGGCCATCGAGCATTTCACCCGCTCTAACAAAGCTGTCTGCTGTTGTTGTGGCATCAATGCCCAACTGCTCAAAAGCTCAGCGGTCACCACGATCCCAACAATCGCTGCTGCAGACATCAATTGACTTGTCTTGCGGGCCAGGCTGCTCACTTGCTGATGCACCTCTGATTCAAACCAATCAGGCTTCTGCGCCAAGAATGCCAGCACCGCCCACGTGAGCATGGCGCCAATGCCCAGTGCCTTGGCCAGCGCGTTCAGCATGTACACCGACTGCCATCCGGTAATCGTCCAGAAGGCGGTGCACCCCAAAATCAACCCTATTGCATACTTTTTGCTCATCACAAAACCTCATCGGTTCATGCCGCCATCACCAACACCACGGCCGCTGCTGCCCCCGTCAGCAGGCTGATCGGGTCTTTCAGCGCATACACCAGCGGGTCGTCGTGCATCTGGCCCCGGTGGGTCTGCATCCACACCCGGCTGATCCAGTACAGCATGATGGGCACCAGCAACCACATGTACTTGGGGTGGCTGTACAGCAGCGCCTTGTCAGGCGTGTTGATGTACAGCCCCAGCACCAAAATACTCAGGTAGCCCGATGCCGTGCCCAGACTTTGCAGCAGGCTCATGTCGTCCACCGCGTAGCCGCGGCCCTTGGCTGAATCTTTGCCCTGCTCGCGCATGGCAAACAGCTCGGCATAGCGCTTCACGATGGCCAGGCTCAAGAAGATGAAGATCGAGAAAATCAGCAGCCAGAACGACAGTTCGATGCCCGTGGCGGCCGATCCCGCCACGATGCGGATGGTGTACAGCCCGGCCAGGGCCAGCACATCCACCATCACCATGCGCTTCAGCACGAACGAATAGGCCAGCGTGGCCACGTAGTAGATGGCCAGCACGGCGATGAAGCGCTCAGGCAGCCACCAGGCCAGCACTGCGGCGGCGGCCAACAACAAGGGGGCGGCGGCCAGCCCAGCCAGCAGGCTCAACTGCCCGGCCGCAAACGGGCGTCGGCACTTGCTGTGATGCTGCCGGTCTGATTCCAAGTCCAGCATGTCGTTCAACAAGTACACCGACGACGCACACAGGCTGAAGGCCACCAACCCCAGCAGTGCCTGGCCCAGCAAGGCCAGGTTGCCCAGTTCATGCGCCGCCAGCAAAGGCACCAGCACCAAGCCATTCTTGGCCCACTGGTGCACGCGCAGCGCCTTCATCCACACCCGCAAGCCGCCCTTGGCGCCCGCAAACTGCGCCTGCACGGGCGCCTCGGCGGCGGCGGCTTTCAGCAGGCTGCTTGAATTGCTCACCACCACCGCGCCAGCGGCTTCGCGCCACACGGCCACATCCACCGGGGCGTTGCCGCAATAGTCAAAGCCCTTGGCCCCAAAGCGGTCAGCCAAGGCTTTGCCCTTGTTGCGGCCCGACAGGTTCAACTGTCCATCGCTGGCCAGCACCCCATCAAACACCCCCAGGTGCTGCGCCACCGCATCAGCCAACGAGCGGTCTGAGGCCGTGCACAGCCACACCGGGCGGCCTGCGGCTTTTTGCTCGCGCAGCCAGGCCACGAAGGCCTGGTTGTAGGGCAGGGCGGCCGGGTTCAGCTGCACCCGGCTGGCAATCGCCTGCTTCAAAGCGGCCTTGCCCTTCAGCAACCAAAAAGGCACCAGCAGCAGGTACAGCGGGTTGCGCTTGATCAGCAGCAAAAAGCTCTCCAGCAGCGCATCACTGTGGATCAGGGTGCCGTCCAGGTCCACAGCCAAGGGTCGGTTGTTTGCAGTTGTCATAAAAATCATCACGCGCCAAAGCGCTCCCAAAACGCCGCGGGCGACCACACCGGGTAGCCCGGCGCCAGCGCCAACAGCGCCTTGTCACCCGTGATCAGGGCGTCTGCCTTGGCAGCCCGCCAGGTACCCAGCACGGCTTGGTCCCAGGCGTCGGTCAACAAGGGCTCATGAGTGGGGTTGGGCTCCACCAGGTCGGCTTCAAACGCCAGGCAATCCACCAGGTCGTCCACCTCGGTGGCGCTCAGGCCATGCCGGGCTTCCAGGCGCGGCAGAACCCGGCGCAGTTCACCCAAAATGAACTCGCTCAGCACCACTTCTAAAGATCCAGCCCGCCACGCGGCCACAATGCGCCCCGGCACGCTGGCCGGGTAGGCCAAGCCGCTCAGCACCACATTGGTGTCCAGCACCACCCTCATGCGCCTGAACGCTCAGCGCGCAAGGCGGCTTCAATCTCGGCCATGCCTTCTTCGGCGGGCACGGTGGCAAACCCGGCTGCCAAGCGTTCACCCAGGGCCTCAAAACGGGCCCGCTGCCGGCGAATGCGCTCATACAGCTTCACATCCACCAAGGCGGCCACCGGTTTGCCATCTTTGCTGATCAGCACATGGTCTTGCCGATACTGCACCTGGTTCAGCATCTCGCCCAGGTTCTGTCGAAAGGCCACCGCCGACGTTTCAATCATCATGGCATCACCCCAATCATCATGATCATATCAATCATGATGGTAGCCTATTGTTGGCGCCCGCGCAGGGTCCACACACACAGCCAGCCTATGCCCACCGCCAACCACAGGGTCAGCAGTCGGCACACCAGCGTCAACAAAATGGCCTGCGGCATGGGGATGCCGTGGGTGTACAGCAAGGCGGTCATCACCGCTTCTGTGCTGCCCAGGCCACCTGGCAAAAACGACAAGGCCCCCACGATGATGGCAATGGCATAAATGCCCGTGGCCCCGGCCAGTGTCAGCTGCTTGGGCACCACCACCTGGGCCACCAGGTACAGGCCCCAGGCCTCCACCCCCCAGGCCACCAGGCCCACGGCCAAGCCGGCCAACAACAAGCCCGGCGACAAAAACTGGCGCGACTGCGCAAACATGTCCACGCCCGTCAGCATGGCGGCGCGCCAGCCCCGGGGGCGTGTGGCCTTCAGGGCCTCGGCCCAGCGTTGCCAGGGCATCACGGCCACGCTCAACAGCAGCGCCAGCACCACGCCAATCGCCACCCACAAAAAGTGGCTGTAGGCCTGCAGCTCGGCAAAGGCCACGGCCGCCAGCAAGATCATCACCAGCAAGTCCAGCAGCCGCTCCACAAAAAACGCTCCCGTGGTGGCCGACAGCGGCACCCCCTTGGGCAGGTAATAGCGCGCCCGCACCATCTCGCCCACCTTGCCGGGCGACAAGGTGAACGCAAAGCCCGACATGAAGGCCAAGGCTGTGAAGCCCCAGGGCAGGTCATGCCCAGCACGGCGCATGTACCACTGCCAGCGCAACACCCGCAGCGCATAGTTCAACAGCGACAAACCCGCCGCTGCCGCCACGGCCCACCAGCCCTCTTTGAAGGGCGCCAGGCTGATCTGGGCCAGGTCGCGCTGAAAGGCCAGCACGCACCACAGGGCGAAGCCGGCAAACAGCGCGTAGAGCAGGGCGCGGCGCCAAACGGGCGCGGCAGGGGTGGGGTCAGAGCCCAGGGATGAGGGGAGCATGGGGCTTGATTATCCCTGCCACGGGTTGATCAGTTGCAGCTCTGAGATGTGTTCAAAGTTGCGTGTGTTGCGCGTCACCAGTGGCAGCCGGTGCTGCAGGGCTGTGGCGGCAATCTGGGCGTCCTCGGTGCTGATGGGGCGACCCAGGGCACTCCGCTCCGCCACGATCCGGGCGTAAAGCTCTGCGGTATCGCTGTCAAACACCAGCACACGGCCTTTGAAATCAGCTTCAAACATGGCCTGAGCCGCTTGGGCCAAGGCGGCTCTCTTTTGTCCGTGGGGCAACAGCCCTATGCCCAACAAGATTTCGGCCTTCGTGATGGCGCTGATGCTCATGGCCACCTGGGCGGCTGGCGCCGCAAACCAATCCAGCACCGCAGCGTCTGGCCTGGGCCGCATCAGTTCAGAGAGCACATTGGTGTCCAGCAGCATGTGTGTGCTCAGTCAAACTGTGGCGGCACACGGCTGGCTTGTCGGGGGGGGATGGGCAGGTCATCCACATCACCATGCTGCTGATACACCTCAGCAAAGCGCTGGCGGATGCGCGCTGGCAAGGGCTGCTCCAGCGTGGCGTCATGCAGCAGCACGCCTCGCAGGATGCTCCGCACCTCGGCCTCCATCGATTGGCCATGCTGCGCCGCCCGCAGGCGCAGCCGCGCTTTCATCTCGTCGTCCAGATTTCGGATGGTGATGCTGGCCATGGTTCAGAAGCCCGTCAGCGGCAGTTGCTCACAATGCAATCATTGTAAGCATTGCAATCATTGATTGCAAACCAGCGCAGCAAGCGAGGGTTCAAGCGCCAAACACCTGCCGGGTGTTGGCGTTGAAGTTGCCCAGGTTGGGCAGCACGCTCATCATGTGGCTGTCTGATACGCCCATCCAGCGCCCCACTGAATAGGCCAGTTGGTCCACCGAGGTGGTGGGTATCAGCACCCCGCTGGCAATCTGGTGCGTGCTGGCATCAAAGCTGTTGTTGCTGGTGTTGCGGCGCACCAGCGTGGGCATTTGCCCGTACAGTTGGCCGCCGGTCAGGCCGCCCCCCATCACAAACTGGTGGCCACCCCAACCATGGTCGGTGCCATCGCCGTTGGATGTGAACGAGCGCCCAAACTCCGATGCTGTGAAGGTCAGCACCTGATCTTGCATGCCCAGGCTTTGCAGCATGTCGTTGAAGTAACCCAGCGCGTGGTCCAGGCGCAGCATCAAGTCCGCATGGCGGCTGTTTTGAGAGTCGTGCGTGTCAAAGCCGCCCAGCGACACAAAAAACACCTGGCGGCGCATGCCCAGGCCATTGCGGGCTGCAATCGTGCGGGCCACCACCTGCAGTTGCTGGGCCACCGGGTTGGTGGCGCTGGTGCCATCCACCTTGGTGTAGGCCAGGCGGGTGTCGGGGCCAAAGGCCGCATCGGTGGCGGGGGGCAGCACGCCGTTCAGGGTGGATTCAGCCACCACGCTGCGCTGACCAATGGCGCCGCTTTCCTTCTGCATCACGTGGCGCATGCTGGCGTGGCCACCGTGTGCCTGTGCACTCACCACGCGCTGCAGGGCCGATCGCAGGTTATCGTTCGTCCACACGTTGCCAATGCGTGTGGCGCCTTGCACGCCCAGTTGGTATTGCCGTACATCGCGGCCTGACAGCCACACCGAATTGCCGCTGGCCGACAAGGCCGTGAACATGCTGTTGCCGTTATTGCTTGCAAAGGCGTCGGCCATCAACCCACCCCAGCCGCGCGATGCGCCCTCGGGCTGGAACGATTGCCAGATGTTCTGCTGGTCGTTGTGCGAGAACAAGCGTGCCGGCTGGCGGCGAGCCTTTTGCTCATACTGCACACGGGTCAGCGGCTCGATCAACGGGCCCACATTGGCCAACACCGACATGCGCCCGCTGTTCACCAGGCTTTGCGTGCGGTTCATCAGTGGGTGCACGGCAAAGCCCCGCCCGCCTGCGTTGCCCAGGGTGATGGGGCGCACACCGCCATAACGCGCGGGCGAGCTGGCCGCCGCTGCGGTGTCTGGCGCGGTGCCCGCAGGCAACAGCGCGATGTTGCCGCCGGTCTGTCCGCGCGTGTGCTGGTAGGCATCCCACGAATCGGTGTCGGTGGGCAGCACGGTGTTGAAGGCGTCGTTGCCGCCCAGCATGAACAGGCATACCACCGCCTTGTAATCAGGCGCTGATTGCGCGGCGGCTTCGCTCAAGGTGGCCAGTTGCAGGGCCAGGGGGGCACCCACGCCCAGAGCTGAGGTCAGCGCCACGCCTTGCCGCAAAAACAAGCGGCGATCCAGGTTGCTTGGCTTGGTCATGATCGGTTTACCTTTGAATCAGGAAGTCGGGCGACACAGCCGCCAGCAACAGGGCAAAGCGCACCTTGCGGCGTTGGGCATCCAGCACCTGCGTGGGGGTGGCCGTGGGCGACACGGTGATGCGGGCCAGCTCTTCCAGCATGGTGTTGCGCAGTGCTTCAGACATCGTGCCGTACATCAGCCGCTCATTGATGTGGTCCACCAGCGCAGCGTTGCTGTTGGCTGCAGCCGCCAGCAGTGGCGTGTCGGTTTGGCTCAGGTACAGCGGGCGCACATCCGGCTTGTTGGTGTTATCTGGGTAAGCCACATAGATGCCCACACCACCATCCACAGCCTCCTGCATGAAATTAGCGTAGCTGGCCAGTGTCGATTCATCCAGCTGCTGAAACTCGGGGGCCACCAAGCCCTGTGTGGCGATGTCGGTGCCGGGGGGCACATAGCCGGGGCGGTAGAAGTTGAACACTGAGGGCGACAGGTAAGGCACCTGTCCCAGGTGCGCCGTCGGTTGCATCCAGCGGCTGATCTGGAAGTGGCCGGTTTGAGACGCCGCCCCCGCCAAGCGATACAGCGCGGTCAGGCGCAACACCGGCTCGCGCAGCTTGCCGCTGCTGGTGCTGGTGTAGTTGGCCACGCGGGCCTCACGGTCCAGCAAGATGGCCTTGGCCACTTCGCCCAGGTTGCCGTTGCTGTTCTTGAAGGTGGTGGCCACGCGCTGCACATAGGCCGGGCTGGGGTTGCTGGTTACCAGGCGTTGAATCAACTGGCGCGAGATGAACGGCGCCACATTGGGGTGGTTGGCCAGGGTGTCCAGCGCGGTGCGCAGGCTGTCGTCCGGGTTGCTGGCCCCGGCGGGAATGGTTATCCCCAAAAAGCGCTTTTCTGACGTGCTGTGCTCTGCGGGGTAAAACCGCATCGGTTGCGTCCAGATGCTTTCGGGCGGCGTGGCAGACGGCGAATCAATGCCCCGCCAGAAGCAGTTCGAGTTGAACGCCGTGCAGTTGAAGCTCAAGCCTGTGAACACCTTGGCCAAACCCTTCACATCGTCCGATGTGTAGGTTTCAATCAGGGCGCCATTGCCATCACGCACCGGTGTGCCGTCGGTGTTCAGGCGATGCAGGCCGATGGAGAACAGCTGCATCACCTCGCGGGCAAAGTTCTCGTCGGGCTGGCGGCCGGTGGCCAGGTCTTCTTTGCGGTTCTTCAGGTGCGACAGGTAGCAGCCCATGGCTGGGTGCCGGGCCACGCTTTCCAGCAGGCTGCGGTAGCTGCCAAAGGCCTGGCTGGTCAGCATGTCTGCATAGCTGGCCACCGCCTGGGGTTGCGAGTTCAAACAGTCATCGGCCAACGACACCACAAAAATCTGCGACAGGGCAAATGCCATGCGCTGACGCAGTTGGTCGTTGTTGTTCAGGTAACTATTCCACTGACTAAAGATGACAAAGTTGGAGTTACGGTCTGCCGTGGGATTGGTGGCACGCAGTTCGGCCATGCGGGCGTTGAAAAACGTCAGGTGCTGGCCCGTGTTGGCGGGCAAGGCCAGCTGCGCGTCAATCCAGCCCCGATAGCCTTGTTGCTGCACGGTGGCTGCGCTGGCGTCGGTGGGCCCAAAGGTGGCCTGCGTCAAAAAACGCCGGGCATCGTTGCTACTTGGGGCTACTGACATCATTTGGGCGTAGGCGGTGACTTCGGCGTCCTGCGCCTGTGCGGTGCTGTTGGATTCAGAGCCGCCACCACCGCCTCCACCTCCACAACCTGCCACCACAGCGGCGCAGATCGCAGCGGCCCAATGCTTGGTACGGGCTGATAAGCAATCGATGAGATGGAACTTCATGATGGGTGTCTTCGAACCACGGCACCCTCATCTTGAGGGCCCCGGCAGCACTCTGCCAGGGCTTTGATCACGTTTTGAGCCCCAGTAGCAATCAGTTACGGTTCTGTTTCTTTCAGCTTTTCAAGCTTCACAGCTTTGCTGCACACAACAACGGCGCCTGTTCATCCTTCGGCGCCAGCTTGATGCTCAAGCCTGCCAGGGGCCATTCAATGCCAATCGCCGGGTCGTTCCAGGCAATGCTGCCTTCGCAGTCTTTGGCATACACGTCGGTGGTTTTGTACAAGAAGTGGGTGTCGTCTTCCAGGGCCACAAACCCGTGGGCAAAGCCCTCGGGCAGCCACAACTGCCGGCGGTTGTCAGCCGTCAGCTCCACGCCCACCCAGCGCCCAAAAGTGGCTGATTCGGCGCGGATGTCTACCGCCACGTCAAACGCACGGCCCTTGGTCACACGCACCAGCTTGCCCTGCGCGTGCGGTGCACGCTGGTAGTGCAGGCCGCGCAGCACACCGGCCTGGCTGCATGAATGGTTGTCTTGCACAAAGGGCCGGGGCAGGGGCAGCCCCAGCTCTTTCAGCCCAGCTTCAAACTTGGGCTGGTTGAAGCTTTCCATGAACCAGCCGCGGTCGTCGCCAAACACGGCGGGCTCAATGATCACCACATCAGGGATGGCGGTTTGAATGAACTTCATGGGGTCTGCCCTTCAGCCGTGTCAGAACACGGTTTCTTTCAAAATGCGCTGCAGGTATTGCCCGTAGCCGTTCTTCAACATGGGTTGGGCCAGCTTTTCCAATTGCTCGGCGCTGATCCAGCCCGCGCGGTAGGCAATCTCTTCCGGGCACGATACTTTCAGGCCCTGGCGCTTCTCCAGCGTGGCAATGAACTGTCCGGCCTCCATCAGGCTGTCGTGTGTGCCGGTGTCCAGCCAGGCGTAGCCACGGCCCATGATCTCGACGCTCAGTTGGCCCTGTTGCAGGTAGGTGGCATTCACATCGGTGATTTCCAACTCTCCGCGGGGGCTGGGTTTGATGCTGGCCGCAATGTCGCACACCTGCTCGTCGTAGAAGTACAGGCCCGTCACGGCATAGTTGCTCTTGGGCGCCTTGGGCTTCTCTTCAATGCTCAGGGCGCGCTTGTTTTCGTCAAACGCCACCACGCCATAACGCTCAGGGTCGTGCACGTGGTAGGCAAACACGCTGGCGCCGCTGGTTTGGCGGTTGGCCCGGTTCAGCAGGGCCGCAAAGTCGTGGCCGTAGAAGATGTTGTCGCCCAACACCAGCGCGCTGGGGGCACCATTGATGAACTCTTTGCCCAAGATGAAGGCCTGAGCCAAGCCATCCGGGCTGGGCTGCACGCAGTACTGCAGGTTGATGCCCCACTGGCTGCCATCCCCAAACAGCGCCTGAAAGCGTGGCGTGTCTTGTGGCGTGCTGATCAGCAAGATGTCGCGCATGCCCGCCAGCATCAAGGTGCTGAGGGGGTAGTACACCATGGGCTTGTCGTACACCGGCAGCAATTGCTTGCTGATGGCCAGGGTGGCGGGGTGCAGGCGGGTGCCGGAGCCCCCAGCCAGGATGATGCCTTTGCGGTTGTTCATGACGAGATTCACTTCCCTGAGATTTCAGTCAACATGCGTGTCACACCCTGCTGCCAGTGCGGCAGGGTCAGCCCAAAGGCGGCTTGCAGCTTGGCCGTGTTCAAGCGCGAATTCAAGGGCCGGGTGGCCGGTGTGGGGTAAGCTGTGGTCGGTATGGCTTCAATCGCCCCCGGTGCCACCTTGATGGGCAGGCCCTGGGCCCGCGCCCACTCGATCACATGGGTGGCGTACGCGTGCCAGTTGGTTTCGCCAGCAGCCACCAGGTGGTACAGGCCCAGCAAGTCTTGCCCGCCGTCCGGCGCGGTGGTCACGGTGCGCACCGCATGCGCCGTCACATCGGCCAGCAGGTCAGCCCCGGTGGGGGTGCCCACCTGGTCGCTGATCACCTTCAGTGCATCGCGCTCGGCTGCCAGGCGCAGCATGGTCTTGGCAAAGTTGCCGCCCCGCGCGGCATACACCCAGCTGGTGCGAAAGATCACATGCCGGCAGCCGCTGGCCTGAATGGCCTGCTCGCCTTCCAGCTTGGTCTGGCCATACACGCTCAGCGGCCCGGTGGGGGCCGCCTCGTCGCGCGGGGCGCTGCCGCTGCCATCAAACACATAGTCGGTGCTGTAGTGCACCATCAAGGCGCCCAGCTCGGCCGCCACCTGGGCCACCAGCCCCGGGGTGGTGGCGTTGATCAGGCGGGCCAGGTCGGGCTCGCTCTCGGCTTTGTCCACGGCGGTGTGGGCGGCGGCGTTCACGATCACATCGGGGCGCACGCGGCGCACCAGCTCGGCCACCTGTTCAGGCTGGGCAAAGTCGGCCACCAAGTCGGGGGCTTCGGCGGGGCCAGGGGTGTTGAAGTCCAGCGCTTGCACGCGGCCCAGCGGTGCCAGGGCGCGTTGCAGCTCCCAGCCCACCTGGCCGTCACAGCCCAGCAGCAAGATGTTCAGGCCGGCGCTCATCAGCTGCGCCCTGCGTAGTTGGTGCTGATCCAGTCGCGATATGCGCCTGACCGCACCGTGTCAATCCACTCGCCGTTGTCCAAGAACCATTGCACCGTCTTGCGGATGCCAGTGGCAAAGGTCTCGGCCGGCGCCCAGCCAATCTCGCGTTGAATCTTCGTGGGGTCGATGGCGTAGCGGCGGTCGTGGCCAGGCCGGTCTTTCACATAGGTGATCAACGAGGCGTAGGGCCTGCCATCGGCGCGCGGGCGCAGCTCATCCAGAATGCCGCACACCGTGTTGACCACATCGATGTTGCGGATCTCGTTGATGCCGCCCACGTTGTAGGTCTCGCCCGGGGTGCCCTTTTCCAGCACCTGGCAGAGGGCCTCGCAGTGGTCGCGCACATACAGCCAATCGCGAATGTTCAAGCCGTCGCCATACACCGGCAGGGGCTTACCCTCCAGCGCGTTCAAGATCATCAGCGGGATGAGCTTTTCAGGGAATTGATAAGGCCCATAGTTGTTGCTGCAGTTCGTCGTCAGCGTGGGCAAGCCGTAGGTGTGGTGGTAGGCGCGCACCAGGTGGTCGCTGCCCGCCTTGCTGGCCGAATAAGGGCTGTTGGGCGCGTAGGGCGTGGTTTCGCTGAAGGCCGGGTCGGTGTCGCTGAGCGACCCATACACCTCGTCGGTGCTCACGTGCAAAAAGCGGAAGCTGGCCTTGTCGGCATCAGCCATGGCGCCCCAGTAGGCGCGAACCTCTTCCAGCAGGCTGAAGGTGCCCACCATGTTGGTGTGGATGAACTCGCCGGGGCCGTGGATGGAGCGGTCGACATGGCTTTCAGCCGCAAAGTGCAGGATGGCGCGGGGCTGGTACTGCGCCAGCGCCGCGCGCACAGCGTCGCGGTCGGCAATGTCGGCCTGCACCAGGGCGGCCTGGCCCGAGGCCAGGGGGGCGGCGATGGTATGGGGGTTGCCGGCGTAGGTGAGCTTGTCAAACACCACCACCTGAGGCCGCGCTTGGCCCAATTCGTGCTGGCGTTCCAGCCAGTGGTGCACAAAGTTGCCGCCGATGAAGCCTGCACCACCCGTCACCAAAATCATGTGCGCCTCGCCATGTTGCAACAATGAAAAACTTGCTGATTATGAATTCGCCCGGGCCTGAAACTTATGTCGATCACTGCGATCCCTCTGCATGGGGGGCGCCCGGTGTGGGGATTGCCCCATGCATGCACGTTGTTGCATGATCGTCATGAAGCCGGGTGAAAATGCACTCGGTTTGTCTTTTGAACTCCTAACACAGCGAAGTAGAAAATGGCCAAGGCAATGATCCTCGCGGCCGGGCAGGGAACCCGGGTTCGTCCACTCACCAAGCAAACGCCCAAGCCCATGGTGCCCATCTTGGGCAAGCCGGTGATGGAATACATCATCGAGCACCTGGCCCGCTACGGCGTCAAAGAGATCATGGTCAACGTGGCCTTCAACCACTGGAAGATCGAGAACTACTTTGGCGATGGCCACCGCTGGGGTGTTGAGATCGGTTACTCGTACGAAGGCGTGCGTGAGCACGGCGAGATCGTGCCCAAGCCCGCTGGTTCGGCCGGTGGTATGCGCCGCATCCAAGACTTCAGCGGCTTCTTCGACGACACCACCATCGTGCTGTGTGGCGATGCCATCATCGATCTGGATCTGAAAGCTGCCCTGTTCGAGCACAAGACCAAAGGCGCCATCGCCAGCGTCGTCAGCCTGGAAGTGCCTCTGGACCAGGTCAAGAACTACGGCATCGTTGTGGCTGACAAAGAAGGCAAGATCACGTCCTTCCAGGAAAAGCCCAGCCCCGAAGAGGCCCGTAGCCGCTTGGCCAGCACCGGCATCTACATCTTTGAGCCCAGCGTGCTCGATCTCGTGCCCCCGGGCAAAGAGTTCGACATCGGCAGCGAACTGTTCCCCATGTTGGTCGATCGTGGCTTGCCCTTCTACGCGCAAAGCCGCCACTTCAATTGGATCGACATTGGCCGGGTGGCTGACTATTGGGCCGTGTGCATGCGCGTGCTGCGCGGTGAAATCGCTCAGATGGACATGCCCGGTACCGAGGTGCGCCCTGGCGTGTGGGTGGGCCTGGGTACCCGAGTGGACTGGGATTCAGTGAACATCACGGGTCCGGTGTACATCGGTTCTGGCACTGAGGTGGAAGCCGGTGTGACCATTGAAGGCCCTGCCTGGATTGGGCATGGTTGCCGTTTGCGCAAAAACAGCAAGGTGGCGCGCAGCGTATTGTTTGACTACACCCGATTGAGCGAAGGCAACGTGTTCTTCGAAGTGGTGGCCTCTTCGCAGTACTGCGTGGACCGCAACGGCAAGACCACCTACCAAGGCGATGAAGCCACATCATTGCGCTGGGGCGACGCACGGGCTTGACAGGAACAGGATGTTGAAACAAGTTCTGCCAGTCATCATGGCCGGCGGTTCAGGGACCCGCCTGTGGCCCCTGTCTCGTGCGCTGTACCCCAAGCAGTTTCTGGTCTTGCAAGACGACAACCAGAGCCTGTTCCAACAAGCCCACCTGCGCCTGCAGGCCCTGGGGGCCAACGACATCACGGTGCTCAAGCCCTGCGTGGTGGGCAATGAAGAGCACCGCTTTCTGGTGCTGGACCAGCTGCGCGAGCTGAAGGCCGAGCCCTCGTCGCTGCTGCTGGAGCCTGCTGGCCGCAACACCGCCCCGGCCGTCACCCTGGCAGCTCTGCAGGCCACGGCCGATGGCAGCGACCCCATCCTGGTCGTTACACCAGCCGACCAGACGGTGACCAACCCTCAGGCCTACACGGCCGCCCTGCAGTCGGCCATCCGCGCCGCGGCGAATGGCGACATCGTCATCCTGGGCATCACCCCTGACAAGCCCGAAACCGGCTTTGGCTACATCCGCACCAGCGGCGCTGACGCCCAGGGCGTGCGCACCGTGGCTGCTTTTGTCGAAAAGCCCAACCTGGAGACCGCCAAAGCCTACCTGGCCGATGGCGGCTACTTCTGGAACAGCGGCATGTTCGTCATGAAGGCCTCGCGCTGGCTGGCCGCGCTGGGCCACTTCCGCCCTGACATTGCCGAGGCCACCCGTAAATCCTTTGAAGTCCGCAGCACCGACGCGCAGTTCGTGCGCCCGGGCAAAGACGAATTCAAGGCCGTGCCGTCTGAATCGGTCGACTACGCCGTGATGGAGCAGTGCCCCGCCCAGCCCGACAGTGGCTTTGTGGTGCGCATGGTGCCGCTGGACGCCGGCTGGTCTGACCTGGGCGCCTGGGATGCCGTGTGGCAGGTGAGCCCGCACGATGCCCAAGGCAACGCCGCCCATGGCGACGTGCTGATGCAAGACAGCAAAGACACCCTGGTGCACGCCACCAGCCGCCTTGTGGCGGCCGTGGGCCTGGACAACGTGGTGGTGGTCGAGACGCCTGACGCCGTGCTGGTGGCCGACCGCAGCAAGAGCCAGGACGTGAAGAAGATCGTGGCCAAGCTGGAAGGTGCCTCGCGCACCGAAGGCACGCTGCACCGTCGCGTGCACCGCCCTTGGGGCTGGTACGACTCGATCGACATGGGCCCGCGCTTCCAGGTCAAGCGCATCATGGTCAAGCCCAAGGCATCCTTGAGCCTGCAGATGCACCACCACCGTGCCGAGCACTGGATCGTGGTCAGCGGCACGGCCGAGGTGACCGTGGGCGACAAGGTGGTGCTGCTGTCCGAGAACCAGTCCACCTACATCCCGCTGGGCACCGTGCACCGCCTGATCAACCCTGGCGCCATCCCGCTGGAGATCATCGAGGTGCAGTCGGGCAGCTACCTGGGCGAAGACGACATCGTGCGCTTCCAGGACAACTACGGTCGCTGAGCGGCCTGAGGCAGGCTTGCCCGATGCGCATTGCACTCATCACACATCCCTCGTTCATGAAGTCTCAAAGCATGCCGCGTTTCGCTGGCATGCTGCGAGATGCTTACATTCAACGTGGGCACGAGGTCACTCTGCACACTGCCCAGCCCGTGTTCACACGCTGGTTGAAGCATCCCAAGCTTGCCAAGTGGGCGGGTTACGTCGACCAGTACCTGTTGTTTCCTTGGGTTTTCAAAAGGCAAGTGGCAGCGATGCCAGCGGACACCTTGTTCGTGTTCTGCGACCAGGCGCTGGGGCCTTGGTGCCCCATCGTGCAACATCGACCGCATGTCGTCCATGCGCATGATTTGCTGGCATTGCGGTCTGCGTTGGGGTTGATCCCCGAGAATCCCACCTCTTTCACAGGTCGTGTTTATCAGCGATACATCCGACGCGGATTCAGACAAGCCCAACGCTTCATCGCCATCTCAGGTCGCACTTGTGACGACCTGATCCAATATGCCGGTGTCAAACCTGAACAGATCACGGTTGTACACAACGATCTCAATCAGAAGTTTGAGCCTATGCCTGCCGCTCGGGCTGCTGAGTTGCTACTGGCCGCACAACTACCTCATCAGCCTCAGTCTTTTTTGCTGCATGTGGGCGGTAACCAGTGGTACAAGAACACGGCTGGCATCATCCATCTCTACGCTGAGTACGCAAGAAGGAAAATCTCCAGCGGTAGTGCAGTCATGCCCTTGGTGATGATCAGCCCTCAGCCGACCAGCTTGGCCGTGTTGCAAGCGTTACAGGATGTGCCGCAGTCAGGCAAGGTAATTTTCAAGCAAGGCTTGGATGCCGCAACCCTCCAGGCGGCGTACAGCCTCAGTGCGGTTTTTTTGTTCCCCAGCTTGGCCGAGGGGTTTGGGTGGCCGATCGTTGAGTCACAAGCGTGCGGTACGCTGGTACTGACTACCGACGACGCACCCATGAACGAGGTGGCTGGGCCCTCGGCTTTTTTGGTGCCCAGGCTCCAATCCGGGCACTCCATGGCTACATGGTCGTCAGCCGCTGCCGATATCCTTGATCAGATCTTGACCCTGCCATCCTCGGAGCGTGCTCAACGCGTGCACCAGGGCGGGGAATGGGCTGCGCGCTTTGGGCGCAATGCTGCCATTGAGGGTTATCTGACCGTGTACCGTGAGGTGCTGGATACGAGGTGAAAGAGCCCTTTGGCCACTCGTCTCGCCTCTCGCGGATGATGTGTAACCAAAGGAAAGTCGGGTGTAGATCGTGAAGTGCTGCCTCAAGCACAGACCACAATTGCACGATCATGCAGTCATCGTCTTTTGTTGTGTTTTAACCATGCTTGCACCGATCATTGCTCACGGAGTGCGCCGTCCCCTCGCGAGGCTCCTTGCAACACTCACGCTGACTGCAGGCGCGGCAATCGCCCTCTCTGCATGCGGTGGCGGTGGTGGTGGCGGCAGTGGTGGCGGCGATAGCGCTAGCGCAGGTGGTCTGACTGAAACCACTACCCGTGTCCCTGTCTTTGAAGCCAAGCCAGCCACACGCCAAGAGGCTGCTCGGTTCCTGACCCAGGCTACTTTTGGCCCCACCGAGTCTGACGTCGACAGGGTCATGGCCATCGGCTATCAGCCGTGGATCAACGAGCAGATCCAAGCCGCCCCCACAACGCCCACACACCGTGCTTACTGGCAGCAGCGTAATGCTGCCATCATGGCGTTGAACCCTCGCATGCGGGCCAATGGCATTGACGTGACCAACAGCTTCTGGCGCCACACCATCAGTGGCCAAGACCAGTTGCGTCAACGTATGGCGTTTGCGTTGTCCCAGATTTTCGTGGTTTCGCTGGCTGACAGCTGCGGTGCGGATCAGTCAGAAGGTGTTGCCGCATATCTTGACATGCTGCACCAAAGAGCCTTTGGCTCTTACCGTGAGCTGCTTGAGGCCGTCTCACTGCACCCCATCATGGGTTGCTACCTGTCTCACCTTCGCAATCAAAAAGAAGACCCGCTCACCGGTCGCGTGCCCGACGAGAACTACGCTCGCGAGATCATGCAGTTGTTTTCCATTGGGCTGCATCAACTCAACATGGACGGCACCCCTCGGCTCGACGGTAGCGGCCGCATGATTGAAACCTATGGTCCGGCGGACGTCTCTGGCTTGGCCAAGGTATTCACCGGTTTCAGCTGGGATTGCCCGGGGTGGCCGCAAGACCGCTGCTTCCGCTGGGGCGACCGTGATGGTGATTACGCCAAGAGCCCTAACCAGTGGACAGCCCCCATGCGTGGCTACCCACAGTTTCATTCGACCAGCGAAAAGCGTTTCCTCAACGTCGTTATTCCACCCCAGAGCACACCTGATCCGAATGCGAGCCTGCGTGTAGCGCTGGATGCCCTTGCCGCTCATCCGAACGTGGCGCCGTTCATCAGCAAACAAATCATCCAGCGGTTTGTGACCAGTAACCCCAGCCCTGCATACGTTCAGCGTGTGGCCACCACCTTCAAGAACTCAGGGTTGAACTTCGGCGTGCTGATTCGTGCTGTCTTGACCGATCCTGAAGCTCGAACCATGGCTGCAGCCAATACGCATGCAGGCAAAGTGCGCGAGCCTATCCTTCGATTCACCGCCTTGCTGCGTGCCTATGGCGCTACCTCAGACACTGGGCACTACCTGGTCGGGCTGACCAGTGATCCTGCCAGAACCTTGGGCCAGTCGCCCATGATGGCGCCGTCGGTCTTCAACTTCTACCGCCCTGGATACATGCCACCCGGAACCAACACTGCCGCCGCAGGTGTCGTGAGCCCAGAGCAGCAGCTGTTGCACGAAACTTCGGCAGCTGGTTACGTGAACTTCATGAGAAACACCATTGCCATGGGCATTGGTACCCGTGGCCACACCGGCACCGCCAGTCGACCGGATGTGAACCTGGAGTTCAATACCAACCCCAACAGCAGCACCTTGGTGTTGGCTGACAACCCCAGCGCTCTGGTGGAGAGCATCAACCAAAAGTTGATGTACGGCACCATGCCTGCCGACCGTAAAGACGAGATTGCGGCTGCCATCGCAACGGTGGATTACCGTGCTGCCAACAACCCCACAACAGAGCAAATCTTCAACACACGCCAACGCAGAGTGTGGGGAGCCATGCTGTTGACCGTGGCCATGCCCGAGTATCAAGTGCAGCAGTAACGCGTGGATAGAAAAGGTTCAGCCATGTCGAAGCCTACTCAAGCATCTCGTCGCCTCTTCTTGCAACAAGCCGCAGCATTGTCTGGCTTGGGCGTTGCCGCACCATTCGCCGCCAACTTGGCAGCCATGGGTGCTGCCTCGGCTGCCGGTGCCACCGACTATAAGGCGCTGGTATGTATTTTCTTGCAGGGCGGCAACGACTCGTACAACACCGTGCTGGCTACTGACGCCGCCTCTTGGCAGGCCTACCAATCGGTGCGTAATCAACAGCCTGAGTCCATTGCATTGCTCAAGGATGTGGCTGCGAACCGTGCTGCTACAGCAGGCTCACCTGCATGGCTTGGCGGTGTCTTGCCCCTCACGCCCGCACAGTCGATGAACCGCACGTTTGCGCTTCATCCAATGCTCACAAACACACAAGCATTGTTCAACACCCAGCGGCGCTTGGCCATCATGGCCAACGTGGGGCCGCTCATTGAGCCCATCACAAAGTCCGAGTATCGGGCCAAATCTAAACGCATTCCTGCAAAGCTGTTCTCCCATAACGACCAGCAGAACACCTGGCAAGCCTTTGCGCCCGAAGGCGCAACTGTAGGCTGGGGCGGCAGGCTGGCCGACGTCATTGCCACAGACAATGGTGGCAGTATGTTCACAGCCATATCTGCTTCAGGCAATTCGGTCTGGCTGAATGGGCAAAGTGTCAAGCAATACCAGGTGGCCACCACTGGGGCCACCCGCCTGGGTACCTATACCGATCAGCAGGGCCTGACCAGTGTTTACAACATGCCCAACGTGGGGGCAGCGCTTGAGCGCATGGTGCGCCAAAGCAGTTCGGCCCATGCGTTCAGCCGAGACATCGGTGTTGTGAACGGGCGATCAATCGAGGGCGAGCGTGCTTTGACAGCTGCATTGGCAGCCTATTCACCCAGCTCAGCTCCGTTTGGCCCGTCAAGCTCGCTGATGTACGACTCTGTCATCAAAGGCGAACCTGTTGTCAACCCATTGGCTGAGCAATTGCAAATCGTCGCACGCATCATCGCAGCGCGCGGCACTTTGGGCCTGAAGCGCCAAGTGTTTTTTGTGAATCTTTATGGATTTGATACCCACGATCGACAGAACCTGAACCACGCCGATCTGATGGCCAGGCTGGATCATGGCTTGGGGTATTTCGACACTGTATTACGTGCCATGGGGGCTGAAAATGCAGTTACCACGTTTACAGCCTCTGACTTTGGCCGCACCTTTACCAGCAACGGCGATGGCACCGACCATGGTTGGGGCGCTCATCATTTCGTGATGGGCGGCGCAGTCAGAGGGGGGGCGATTGCAGGTCAGTTCCCTTCAATCGCCGTTAAGAACACACAAAACAATGAGTTTGACGCGAGTCCCGACCAACTGCTGAATGGCGCACTTCTGCCAACGACATCTGTTGAACAGTACGGCGCCACATTTGCTCGATGGATGGGCATATCCGCAGCAAACATGAGATTGGTTTTTCCAAATATTGGAAACTACGCCAATGATACTGTAGCGTCGCTGTTGATCTAACGGCGCCACTGCTGTAAAGCAAAACAAGTACCCAGCGTGTCAACCTTTATGTGCCAATTGGCTCATCGTTAAAGAGATTGGCAATAACTAACCGCAGCATGTTCTCTGTTGTGTGCCCTGACTGCAGGAATCGCTGATGGCCGGCCTTAGCAATTTGATCTCGTTTGACTTCATTGCTCAATAGATCTGCGCAGACAGTCGCGCACTCATCTAAGTCAGACCAGAATACAGCTTCGACGCCTTCTTGGTACATCTGAATGTGCTCGTTAGTTCTTTGTGCGCAAAGTAGGCCGCCGAGTGAAGGAATTTCAAGTGAACGCGTGGTGTGGAGATCTCGATTGTCTTTGGAAAGAAGGCCAAGGCAAACTTTCGCGCACTGAATCGCGTGTGCATAGTCGTCTCCTTTGAGAGGCCTCTCAGTTACGTGGGATCGGATGTGGCTCCATTCTGGGGCCTTTGACCAGCCACTACCAAAAACTTGTACCTTGACGCCTCGATCAATTAAACCTTTGATAAACGGTCCTCTCTCAGGCATCCATGTTCCAATGAATATTACATCATGAGCCCATTGATTCATTGTTGCAGAATCAATCGGTCTTGGGCGGTGCGTTACCTCGTCGGCTAGCCTGAAAAGATGCAGTACATTTTTGGCCCCACATTCGTAAGCCTCGTTAATATTCTCTTTGCGTACAACTACAAGTAAGTCATAGGAGGCGGCAGCCTTGCGGTAAATTTCGAAGCGGGTCCAATCTCGCGGGCCAAAGGGGTCGTCGTGGTTGTAGTTAACCACTTTGCTCCCGGATCGCTTGAGACTTTTAATTAAAGATGAAGAAACAAGGGAGCCGGAGTCAACGAATACAAGATCGAAATTGTCGTTGCTGACTAACTTTGAAATTGAGCGGGAGACTAAAGGCGCGATGAGTGAAGGGGAAATGTGCCACTCTATCTTGTCGATCAGGTTGCTTTGAGGGAGCATCCTTCGAGGGTCGATTGCCGTAACACAGCATCCGAGCCGCTTTAAGCCGTTTAGTCGATCCAAGCTTGTTCCGCTTAACGAGCCTAAGAAAAGAACTTTGAGGTTTTTCACTGAGTGCTATCGGCTATGTTGTGGGGTACGCAATAGAAAATATTCTGCGCGTTGCTTGGCCTTAAGAAATCGCATATGAGTAAACAGGTGTCTCGAGCACGTGCTAATCAACCCTGATCCCTTTATTTTTTAAAAGCTGACTGATCGAAACACCTTCACGCTTGGCAGTTATCTCTAGCTCGTAGAATTTGGCGTCTACGTATATGCGATACCAGAAAGCTTGAAGGAAGTGGAAATAAAAACCTGCTTTGCCGTCAAGGAAGCCAAGGCCCAAAAAATACCTATAAAAGAAGTAGGCAATAGCCCTAAAGCCCGGCGGAATTCTATAATAAATCTTGTTCTTTATAAATCTTTTGGCGCGTGCGTTGGCGGCAAGTTGCCCGGTACCATCCCTATGGTTCGATCCGAGTGCTATCTCGTACGATTCAAGTTGGGCGTAACCATCGTGTTTTCTAGTCCACCACGATAAGTCATTCAAATTCTCGTCGGTGAGATCGCCGGCGAGTACAACAGAACGAGTGGATTCCATTCGAACATGCTCATCCATGAGCCTCTGCTCCATTCGGCCCTCACCAAATCGCCACAATCGAAGTATATATCCGGGGTAAAAAAATCCATGCTTTATGGGCTTGCCCATAAACACGATCTTGCGTTTGAGAACTGCTGAGTTGTAGTTTGATGGATTTGACAAAAAGCGCTTTATGGAGTCAGTAAGCTCAGTTTCAATGTATTCGTCTGCGTCAATACGTAGAACCCATTGGGTTGTGATATTGCAGTTGTCGAGGGCCCAGTTAAATTGGTTTGCATGGCCGCGCCAGGGGTTCTGATACAAGTCCGCGCCAAGCTCTCTTGCGATGTCGCACGTGTTATCTGTTGAGAAGCTGTCCACTACACAGATCCTTTTCGCAACGCCGCGTAGTGAAGCAATACACCTGCGAAGGTGTAGAGACTCGTTAAAAGTAAGAATTATTGCAGTAACGTCGTTCATGTCAGAAGTGCCCGCAAATAGCCAGACCTATAAATTTTGGAACCGTGCTAGTCACGGCTGACGAGTCGTTGGAAACGAGGAATTAAGCTAGACTCTACGTGCTACAGGTGACTCGGTTATGTTTCTGACCATGGAGCCTTTGAACGTAAGCATTTAGAATCCCTTGTTGACTAAAACGTTCAATTGCAATTGCTCGCGCATTTGTGCCAAGTCTCTGTATTTCTTCCTGTGGCAGGCTGATTAGAGCCTCGATAGCATCTGCAAGTGCCGCTGCGTCTTCTGGAGGGGTCAGGACACCGCATTTGGAGACTATGGATCCAATCTCAGTTTCGGCCCTGCAAGTCGCAATAATTGGTCTTCCACTAGCCAGCATTCCAGATAGCTTCGAGGGGAGTACCAAATCTTCTGCTTCCGGGCTTTGCGGCAACAAGTGGATGTGGGCTAGTCCCAACAAATCATTTAATCTACTATATGGCTGCAGCGGGAGGAGCATAAAGTTGTCCATGTCTCTCGTTGTGGACTCTATCTGCTGACGCATTAAGCCGTCGCCGCAAACCAAGAAAAGAATATCCTTGCGGTGAGCCAGAATTTTGGCGGCCTCAGGTATAACCATCAATCCCTGCTTTCCCGCCAGGGATCCAGAGAAAAGTACAACCTTAACGGTATCGCCAATACCAAGTTCTTGCCGGTAGGTGCTCACTTCGTTCAATACTGATATTTTGGAAATGTCGACCCAGTTGGGGAGCATCCAAACCTTTTTTTCATCAACGCCCTTGATTTTTAATACATCGACCATTTTTCCAGATATTGTCGACACGGTGTCAAATCGGCGCAGTACTTTTGACTCAATCCATCTGGCGACTCTTTTCGTCAAGGTCCCTTTTAAAAGCCCCATCCTGAACGCGACATCAACTTCAAAATCTTGTATGTGTAGCCACGCCTGAGCGCCACTTAGTCTTGCGGTTAGCCAACCTGTAGGTGCACACACAAAGGCCGGAGCAACTGTAAAAACAACATCAGGGCGCCAAAAAACATGATGCAGCATCAGTGGAAATGAACTTGCCGCAAATGAAAGCAAGTGCACAAGGCGCCTAAGCCCGGTAGGATTCTTAGGAATCCAAAGGGGTGCTCTGAAGACATCTATGCCGTGTTCACGTTTGCGACGATATAAACTTGCCGAATACTCGCAATTGACCTTCCAGGCAGGGTAATAAGGAGGGGAGCAAACGACCTTAACTTCATGTCCGTTTGTGTGCAGCCATTCCGCCATCTCGCCCGAGTATTTGCCTATGCCAGTCTGCTCTGGATGAAAGTTCATTGAGTAAATTAATATCCGCATGATCCATCCTTGAACTAATCTAATCAGTGAGTCTGCCTTTGGGCAGTCTCAATATCGCTAGAACGCTTCTTAATTAACACGGCAGGGTTGCCCGCCCATACAGTCCAAGACTCCTGTATAGACTTCATGACGACCGCTCTTGCGCCGACTACGCATCCTTTGGAAATTCTTACGCCCGGCCCAATAAATGCTTCTGCACATATCCATGTGAATGGATCCAAAGTAATTTCAGAGGCAACTAATTGAAAATTTCTAGAGTTTATATCATGGCTGCCTGCGCAAAGATGTGAGCCTTGTGAGATCACACAGTTGCTGCCGATAGTAATTTGCGCCATGTTGTATATTATTACGCCGTCAGCGATTCCAACTCGATCGCCAACAGTTAGCAGCCAGGGTGCCCAAACATCGACTTTTGGGTAAATATGAGTTTCAGCGCCTATGCTTGCGCCAAATAGACGGTAGCAAAATGCCCGCCAAGAATGAAATGGCCTGGGAGAAAAGCGTACAAAAATAAGCCAAAAAAATCTCCACGCCAACCTATAAAGTCTGTTTCTTAGGGTAAATGAGGGCTCCCTTGTCGGGTCATTATCTTGAATAATCATTCAGTGATGGCCTTACTGATGGTTCCAGTGATGCTGTCCGCCATTGCTTCCGCTGTAAATCTATTCTTAAAGCACAGTCTGGCGTTCACTCTCATTTGATCTTGTTGCCCAAGTGTTAGATCAAGCCACTTGTTCAGCAAATCTGTAGCGCCCTCAACCGTGTCAGTCCCAACAATGCCGGCATTATCCGCCTTTATCTCACGCCAGATGTTGACTTGATCAGATATCAACACTGGCGTTCCCGACGCCAGCGCCTCCGCTACAGCGATACCGAAATTCTCTTGGTGTGATATAAGGGCGAAAACATCCGCGCAGTAGAATGCGCCCCACTTCAAATTGCCAGTAAGCATTCCTGTCCATGTTACGCGATCAGAGATACCTCTTGTCGTCGCGAGGGTCTTCAGCGCACTCTTCAAGCCCTCGTCGCAAGGCCCAGCTATGACCAATTGAAGGTCGTTATCCCTGCTGCAGGTATTTGCAAACGCTTCAATAAGCAAGTCGCAACCTTTTTTCTCATGAACTCTACTTAAGAATAGAACTATGCGCTTGTTGGCTAGCTCAGGGTATTCGGATCGAAAATGGTCTTTAAAAGTATCTTCGTCGTTCTCCGCTGGTGGGCTGCCTGCTCCGTAGTTGACTACAGCTTCCTTTGCGCTATAAAGGCAAAATGACTGTCTTGCCAAGATTCGTTCCTGCTCGCAGGTGAATAAGACACGTTTGGCATCCCTGAGTACTCGATAGTCAGCCCAGGGCCAATAGAGCCACTTCTTCAAATGCTTTAGAGGGTAGTTGCGCTTGAACCACGGGTCCAGCATGCCGTGTGTGAAAACGAAGTAAGGAACCTTTGTTTCTTTCAGTGCCCGCCAAGCGCCAAATCCATGGTACATCCAGAGGCCATTAATTATTATCGCGTCATACGCGCCTGCATTCAACTTCACCCAGGGCTTAAGCCTGCTGTTGTAAGCGTACTTGCCCACAGAGGGGCCAATTGCATGAACCTTTAATGGGTACTCGTTTAAATATTCTGCCTTGGGGTCATCTAGAGATAAGACTTCAATTTGGTGTCCGAGGGAATTTGCACGACTGCCGTACTGGCGGACGCCTTCCATAGGTCCGCCCCCTTGGGGGTTGACAGAGGGTATAATATGTAAAATGCGCATTCTAATTACCCCATAACTTATTCTTGGGCGGAGCTATTTTGAGGAGTTGCAGGATTGCGTGAATAATCCAGAATACGGCAGCGTAGAGAATTATGCGTTGTGGTATTTCTCGTGCGAGCAGTGCCGCTTTGCTTACGAGAGATTCACCGCCGATTCCGTAAATAAATATCGGCCAGCTTGTGCATATCGCAATTGCTGAAACGTATACCTTATTATTCTCTTTAAGGCAGAGTGCGTTGAAGAGGATGTACACCAAAGTCAAGTAAGGCAATGCTGCGAAAATGTACCAATATCCAAAAATCGTGTAGAAGTCGGCCCATATCGAACCTGTCACAAAGCTGCTCAATCTTGCTTCGCCCCACATTAGGTAAAGGTAATAATCGCCTATGGAGTATATGCTCTCGTTCTTGTTGTAATCTGGGTTGAAGAGCTTTATAAAATTTTCTGGTAGTGTTGCGATTGCTCTGTCCTTCATCCCTTCGATCAACTCTCCTGGGTTGTCTGAAATGAAGTTGCCCCCGAAGTAAAACATATTATCATGAAACTTTGTTTCTGATAGTCTCGCCAAAATTGGGTTTGGTATGTAGGCCTCATCATAAACGCTGAGAGTCGCCGCCAACTCTGTGCGTGCTCTGTATTCGTCGAGCTTATGTCTCTCAACAAGAAGAGCATTCATTGTTTCTTCAATGACCTCAGCATATGTTCCGGAGTCACGCTTATCTCTTGCCACTCCCATGGCCGTGATAAGGTCTGTCGCAATGAGCGTGGATACGATGAGTGCAATTGACCCTAGTGCGTATGTCTGTACGGTTTTATAGTTGAAGCGCTCGTTGTTGATCGCAAGATAAATGTAGTATGCGAAAAATAATTGCAGTGGGCCAATCATCATTATCTGTCTGACATTTCTGGCAAGTCCTATTGCAATCATGGTTGCAATAAAGGCTATGATGAAAGGTAGTTGCTTTCGAAAGTTGCAGAAATTTTCGCCGCTTTGTTTGTAATAAAATGGTATCAAGAATGGCATCCAGCATAGGAACCCGAGAGCCTGTATTGCTTTGCCGCTAACATCCCCTGTGTTCGCATGGCCTAGGAACTGAGAGAAAGCGCCAATTAATCCCATGATCCAAACGGCAGCTATATGGGGCGTAGTGAATAGGCCGATAGGCTTTAAGAGCTTTGTGGCCAGGATCTGGCTCGAATTGTAAAATGGTGTGAATTTGGTGTAGATCCAGTGAGCGAAAACGGCGGCCAAATGTATGCTGGCAAGTAATGGAAATGTGATCTCTGGCGCACGCAAATTCTCAACAATCGGTCTCCAATAGGCGGTCATTGTCAACAGAGATGCTGAGAGCGATGTGATATTTAAACCTAGCAAAGCGAGGCTTGTGATTGGATACTCTGATGAGCATCCGGACCTAAGAAGGTATTGAAGAATAACTGTTGTGCCAAGCACGACGTAGGTTGTGGCAACTAAATTATCAGTGGTGGGTGAAATAAAAGCTTGCAGTATGCCGCATAGCAGGCATGCTGCTTGGAGTGTGTTGAAAAGCAATGATATTTTTGGAGCACGTAAATTATCTTGCATCATGACTCAACACTTCTATACTCGGTTATGTCGGCAATCTGTAGTTGCTCAAGGTCAGTGCAGCTCGTTATATGCTTCTGAAATTCAAGCTGTCGCGGTTCTGTATTTCAAAATATCGTGCTAGCTAAGCGTTCAACAGCGATTCATATGTTGAGGTAACAATGTCCCCGTACTGGCTCCATCCGCCAATATCTTCTACCTTTGACCTCGCTGAGTGACGCATCAGCATGTAGCTTTTGGACTCTACAACTTGGTTAATCGCATCTGTCAATGCTTCAACATTCCGGGCAGGTACTACGTATCCGTTCTTGCCATTTTCAATTAGCTCGGCTGATCCTGAGCAATCAGTGACAATTGCTGGACATCCGCATGCTAGGGCTTGAGCAACAACCAAGCCGAAGCCGTCCTCTATGCTTGGAAGTACCAGAACTCGTGCTTGGCTCAATCTGTCCCTAAGCTCACTCTGTATTACATGCCCAAAGAAAACAGCCTCCCTTGGGATCATGCTTAGATTTCTAAGGCGATCCACAAATGCTTCGTCCGCTTGGCCAATTAGCCAAAGTTTCTTATTCCGCGCTGCTATTTTTGAGAATGCCTGAAATAGGTATTGAATTCCTTTTCTTATGTTGATGCCGCCAATGTAGGCGACGATCAATTCTCTTTCTTCTCTATATTCGTTTGGATAGAATTGATTGATGTCGGCGCCGTAGCGAATTGATTTGACTTTTGATTCGTCAATGCCGTGCTCAATGAATGTTCTTTTTGAGTAGTCTGAAGGAACTGTTATTAAATCAGCTTCTCGGTACTCATTAAGTTCCCGTTCCACTATTCTTTCGTGCGTTGGTGTGAATGGCATTCCCCATTCAGCGTGCTCGTCACGGAGCACGTTCAACTGGTGCTGGATGTGGGTTGAGCCTCTATCGCAAACATACTTAGCACCAAGAACCTTCGCTGTGCGCCCACTTAGCAGTCCACAACCTGAAATCGCTGTGAATATGTCAGTATCTGACAGGCAAGATGCTACATGCCTGTCGAATGTTACTCTGTCGAACGAGTCGATTAACTCAATTGACTTTTGCTTATGTAGTCCTAATCTCTGGGTTGCCATGAACGCGGCATGTATCCAAGGAAATGTCTTAATGCGTTCGGGGCTCACGCCTAGTGCTTTGAGCTTCCAGCGTGGGTATCCCGTGTATATTTGTTGGAGGTGGTTGCGCGCCTCCAGCTGCTGTGCTAAGTCAAAGTAATGGAATCGGCTTGGTGCGGATAGTGTGACTCTCATTTTTACACTGCTGTGTTTTTATTGTGTAAAGATAAAAGTCGATGCGTTGATGAAATGCAGGCCGCAGCAAGTACTAGTTCAATTGTAAGCACTGAAAAGGCGACGCCATGAATTCCAAACTGTTTCGCAAAGGTGTATGCTAAAAGAACGCTCATGGCTGCACCAAACAAAGATTGAATAACAAGTTTTCCGTGGTTGTTTGTAGCCATCATCAGCACTCTGGGGACGTTCCATGCGCCGCCTGCTAGTGCTGCAAGCAACATTAGTAAAAGCAGAGTGCGGTCGATATCAATGTGTCCGCGTGTCCATATTTCTATAATAAAAGGTGCTGCAAAATATATGGCAAGTGAGGCAATTATTGATACTCCAGTGCCTATCAAGTATGATTTCTTATAGAGCTTTCTTAGTGCATGCATGTCGGCATTTGCATACATTTTTGAAAACTCTGCCCAAATTGAGTTCCCCAGTGCTGTCGTAATCTGCAAGGAAAATCTTGTCAGTGTTCTATACGTGTTGAAAACTGTCACGGCAGCGGGGGAAATTAGATATCCAACTATTAGAGTCACGCCCTGGAGGCTGAGCGCATTTGTTAGTGGGAATGCTAAAAACATTAGCCCGGACTTCGCGAGCTGCTTGCACTCGGCGTATTGAGCTTGGGCTAATCCCCATTTGATTTTACTATTAAATTTTCGCGTTGCAATAACTGTCCAAGTCAGTCCGATCGCCCTGAATAAAATCCCTGTCGCTGCTACCGCAGTGAACGTTCCATAGGCAAAAAGCCCAATCATCCAGCCGCCAAATTCGAGCAGTCTGGATACGTTTCCGAGCATGATTCCTTGGGCGTAGCTGTTGCACGCTCTTAATATGCATTCGGCAAGTCCGTTGTACTGGGATAGCAAGATGCCGCATACTAAAATTATGAGCGCTATCTTGGTGTCTGCGCTATCGAGGCCAGGTATGCCGACCCATAGTATCAAGGGCGCCGTTACAGATAGTACAACAACTGAGGCGCATATCAAGAAAGCGAACGCGCTTTGAAAAGCTCTTTCCGCTGACTGATTATTGCCCTGTGCGACGTACATCGTGGCTCGGTTCGCTGCAGCAAGGACCAAGCCGCCATCGGCTATTGATAGGTAGGCCGGAACTGCAGTTAGCATTAACCACGTCCCATATGTCGACGCATCCCACTTGCTTAAGAAGAGCGGCAACGCCGCCAGCTGCATTAGGATTACTGTGGCTTGCCCAAATGAGCTAGCGCCAAGCGCTGCAGTGATTCGTGAGCGAACCGTACTCATGTGTCGCTACTTTTGCTTCCTACCAACCGTTTCCTGCTTTCGCTTCCTACGCTATTCATTAGATCCTTGATAAACTTGTCCTGCAGTTTGAATGACGAGCTCGAGTCGGTAGTTATCTCCGATACTCGAAACAGCATGCCGTCAACAAGGTACCCCTGAAGTGCCATTTCAAGTCGGCTTAGATTGCGTTCCTTGGATCCGCGAACAACAGAATCACCTACGCGGATGAAGTAGGTCAAAGGCTCTTTTCGTTGAACGCCCAGGGTAGTCTCCATGCGCACCGCCTTGATGGGACCATAATCGGTCTGTACGTCGTGCAGTGCGCGGCTTTTCACCTTGAAGCCTTGTGAGGGGTAGCACTCCTCAGGAGTGTGAATTTGCACGTCGGTGGACTGGTCACGGCCATAAGCGATTGACAACATCAGCGCACGTCCTGTGGGCTTATGCACATAGAGCTTGGCCACCGTTTCGGTGTAGAGCTTCATCAGCTCTTCTTCTTGAACGGGGTTCACCACCCCGCGGTTTTGATCGGGCACGTGAACCCAATCTCCAAACTGTTCCGGAATAATGCTCTCGTAGGTTGGGCCTTTGATGACGTCAGCCCAGTATTGATCAGGCTTGGCCACCACTGCAGACACATGTGCCCCGCCAAGTAGGGCGATACACAGTGCAATCTGAATAAGCGGCGTTTTACCTTTGCTGAGGGTGTAGCTCATCATGCGGCCTTTTTGCTGAAGAATCTTTCAGAAATGAAGCGCAACGCAGCATCGATGCCAATGACAAGGATCAAGGCGCTGACGAAGAGCACAATGCCGGCAAACCCATGCAAGAAGCCTTGCCCCGCTTCGTCGCCAAAGTAATAGGTGATGAGTGCCAGTGCCAGCACGCGAATCATGTTGGCCGTGAACGAGATGGGGATGATCAGCAGAGCCAGCGTGAGGTTACGGAACCACGAGGCGTACTTGGCAATGTTGATGTAGAAGATGCCCATGGCTTCAAGCATGAACAGTGTGCGCATGCCAGCGCAGGCATCGGCCACCAGCAGTTGGTACTGACCAATCTGAATAATCACGCCGGTGTGAGCCACGGGGTAGCCGAAGTACCAAAGGATCTCGGTGACGTAGATCGAGATGTGCAGCTTGATGAATTGGCTGATCGGGTCCACCAAGAACCCCGGCAGGGGGATCATGAAGAAGTAAAAGAACACCGGGAACTTGAGGTGATTCAAAAGCCCGGTGCCGCCAATCAGCAAAAGGATGGCCGACAGGACGAACAGGAACGAGCCCACCTCAAAGTAGATGATGCCCAGCGCCCGGCCGGCAATGAAGAACGCCAGGCCGATAGCCAAGACAGGCCAAGCCAGCCACTGATTGGCTGGAAGTACACCCATGGGACGGATGTCGTTGTACTCGCGCCAGCGCACCACCAGCAGCCACGAGGCCACAGCGGCCATGATGGGGCCATGGCTGTGTTCGCCTTTGCTCCAGAGCGCGGCATCACCGTTGGTGAACAGGCCCCACACCGTGGGAGCGTAGAAAACCAGCAAGGCCGCAAACAGCGCCAGGATGTCCAGCCGAATGGGCGTAGAGCTTGGCGCTGGCAGTGTGCCTTGGGCCGTGGTGTCACTCATGGTAGTCATAGGCTTGATATCCTGCTTTCTTGACCAACTCATCGCGCTTGGCGCTGGTGTAGTCGCTTTGCACCATCTCGCGCACCAGTTCGTGCAACGTGATCTTGGGCGTCCAGCCCAGCTTGGTCTTGGCCTTGGTCGGGTCGCCCAACAGGGTCTCCACCTCGGTGGGACGGTAATAGCGCGGGTCCACCCGCACGATCACATCACCCACCTTGCAGGTGGCCAGCATCTCACCCTTGACGGGCTCGACCTTGACCACCTTGCCGATCTCAGCCTCGCCCTCGCCCTCAAAGCGCACGGTCACGCCCAGTTCCTTGGCCGAGAACTCCACAAACTGACGCACGCTGTACTGCACGCCCGTTGCAATCACAAAGTCTTCGGCCACGTCTTGCTGCAGCATCAGCCACTGCATCTCGACGTAGTCTTTGGCGTGGCCCCAGTCGCGCAGCGCGCTCATGTTGCCCAGGTACAGGCAATCTTGCAGGCCCAGCGCAATGCGGCTGATGGCGCGTGTGATCTTGCGCGTCACGAAGGTTTCTCCGCGCACCGGGCTTTCGTGGTTGAACAGCACGCCATTGCAGGCATACATGCCATAGGCCTCGCGGTAGTTCACCGTGATCCAGTAGGCATACAGCTTGGCCACCGCATACGGGCTGCGGGGATAGAAGGGCGTGGTTTCCTTTTGCGGAATCTCTTGCACCAGACCGTACAGCTCAGAGGTGGAGGCCTGGTAGAAGCGGGTCTTCTTCTCCAGCCCCAGGATGCGGATGGCTTCCAGCAGGCGCAGCGCACCAATGCCGTCGGCATTGGCCGTGTACTCGGGCTCTTCGAAGCTCACGCCCACGTGGCTTTGAGCGGCCAGGTTGTAGATCTCGTCAGGCTGCACCTTCTGCACGATGCGCACCAGGCTGGTGCTGTCCGTCAGGTCGCCGTAGTGCAGGATGAAGTTGCGGTTGTTGACGTGCGGGTCTTGGTACAGGTGGTCAATGCGGTCGGTGTTGAACAGGCTGCTGCGGCGCTTGATGCCATGCACCTCATAGCCCTTGTTCAACAAAAACTCGGCCAGGTACGAACCATCTTGGCCGGTCACCCCGGTGATCAGTGCTACTTTTTTCATGTTGTGCTTTGCGCTCAGAATTCGTTGACCAATACGCCAGCAATCTTGACCTGGCTTTTATTCAGTTGTTTGACAAGCTCTTGCATGCCTTTGACACGGCTTGAATCTTTCTTGCCGATCAACAAGGCGGCGCCGCAGTGCGAGGCGATGATCCGGGCATCGGGGCCGTAAGAGGCGGCCGGGGTGTCTACCAGTACGTGATCGAACTTGTTGAGCAATTCGCGCAGCAAGAGGCTGAACGCGGCGCGATGCAAAAGCTCAACCGGGTTGGGTGCTTGCACACCGGCCGTCATCAAATACAGGTTGGGCAAGTGGCCCACGGGTTTGATCACGTTCGGGTCGGTTCGGCCTGCCAAGATGTTGCTCAGGCCCGAGTTGGCGTCAACGCCAAACACCTTGTGCAGACGAGGCGTGCGCAGATCGGCATCAATGATCAGCGTGCGGCCCGGTAGCTGGCTGAATGCCACGGCCAAGTTGGCGCTGATGAAACTCTTGCCCTCGCCAACGTCAGCACTGACGATGGCAAGCGCAGTGCGCTGCTCCGCGGTGCCAAGCGTATTCATGATGAGCTGGGTACGCAAGTCGCGGAAGGCCTCAACCTCTTCAGCGAAGGGTTTGTTGGCCACCACCAGTTCTTCGTGCAACTGTTTCTCAGCGACAGGTGCGTAGGGGTAGTGAAACTGCTGCGACAAGGCCCAGAGGATGTCTTCAGGCTGTGCCATGCCCAAAGCCACCACCGCTTCACCGAAGCGCATGTTGTTGGCCTGCTGGTACTGCAGTGCCTGATTGACCTGCTCGCCCGTCAGGCCCTTGGTTTTACGCAGAATGTCGCCAAGAGAGCCGTCTTGCACGGCATTCTCGGTTTGTGGGGTGTTCTGGCTCATGTGAACTTTCGATCAGCTGGCGGTGAGTCGGGGCTGGTTCTTCTCGGTGTTGCTGCCCAACATGTTCCGGTTGGCCGGGGGCATGGTTTCCATCAACGCTTTCTTGAAGGAAGGAATGCGTCCGATCACAGGGTGCTCAAACAGGGCCTCGACTTCGCTGACAGTGCGGATTCGACGGTCGCGGAACTCAAGCAGCAAGGCCACAGCCAAAGCCACGATGCCAGCCAGCACGGTGCCCAGAGCAATGTTGCTCATGACTCGCGGCGAGGTGGGGATCGAGGGGGCTACTGCAGATTCGAGCGTGTAAACATTGGATTGCTGAGCCATGCTTTCGAGGGTGGTGTTTTGCAGGCGATTGGTCACGCCTTCCAGAGCGCGCTCGGCGCTGGCCACTTCTTTCTCGAACACAGCCGCCTGGTCGCGAATGCCCTTGAGGTTGAGTACTTTGTTGCGCTGCTCTGCCAGGGCGGCTTGAATCTGAGCAACACGCGACGCATTGACTGAGTTGTTAACGCCCAGGCTACCGGTGATCTTGCGTGTTTCAACAGCGATCTTGTTGCGCAGATCGTTCAGACTCGAGCGCAGCTCTATGACCTGCGGATACTGTGGACCATATCGGGCTTGCAGTTGCTCGAGCTGTGTCTCAACGCGAGCTTGGTCGGCCTTGAGGGCATTGATGAAGGGGTTGCTCATCACGTCAGGTGACAGCTCTGAACGGGTTTGGGCGGCTGCTTGGCGGCTGCCAGAGTCCACTTGCGCCAACTGCATGGCCACCAACTGGCTGGAGAGCTCGTTGAGTCGTGCGGTCTCGACGTCCAAACGTTGCTCAGTGTCGATCAGGCCGTTCTTCTTCTGGAACTCTGACAGGCGCGTGCGAGCCTCTTGGAGCTTCTGGCGAAGCTGTTGAGCGTTGGCATCAAACTGAACGTTGAACTGCTTAGCCGGCTCGGTGCGCATTTCGACCGAGGTTTCAAGGTAGGCCCGGATGAAGGCATTGACAATGGCTGCGGCAAAGTTGGGGTCACCCGACTCGTAGCTCATGTAAATGACGTTAGAGCCGCGTGACGGACGAGCCTGCAAGCCGCTGCGCAACAACTGTGCAATCCAGCCTTTGAAATCGCCCACGCCCCCGGTGGACTCTTGCCAGCGCTGTTGAAGCTCGGGGTTCTCAACCAACTTGAGGTTGTCGACCACCTTGGCAGCAACGCGCGCGCTGGTCGCAATGTCAATCTGGGTCATCATGAAGCTGGGCTGCGCAGCGCCGGGCAGCACCATGCCAGCGATCGGGTCAGGCGACTTGATGTCCACAACGACCGAGCCCACGGCGGTATAGGTTTTGGGGCGAAGCAGCGTGATCGTCGTCACGCTCAACGTGATGACGCTGAAGATGGCCAGCACCACAATCCACCTGGCGCGTAAAACAGCGATCAGTTGTTCAAAACTCATTGAGAACTCCGTTTTCTTTATGTGAACTGCTTGTCAGGAGTAGCGTTTCAGGAAATCTTGGTAAGCAAGAGCGATGCCTTCATCCAGCCCCACCCGGGGCTGCCAGCCCAGCGAGTTGAGCAGGCTGACATCCATCAGCTTGCGCGGCGTGCCGTCGGGCTTGCTGGTGTCAAACGTCAGGCGGCCCTCAAAGCCCACCACCTTGACCACACGCTCGGCCAGCTCGCGGATGGACACATCCGTGCCGCAGCCCACGTTGATCAGCGGGCCGTCAAAGCCCTTTTCCATCAAGAACACGCAGGCATCGGCCAGATCGTCGGCGTAGAGGAACTCGCGCAGCGGCGTGCCCGTGCCCCACACCACCAGCTCGGCATCGCCGCGCTGCTTGGCCTCGTGGGCCTTGCGGATCAGCGCGGGCAGCACGTGACTGTTGTTGAGGTCGTAGTTGTCGTTGGGCCCGTACAGGTTGGTGGGCATGGCGCTGGTGTACTCGCGCCCGTACTGCTGCTTGTAGGCCTCGGCCAGCTTGATGCCGGCGATCTTGGCAATGGCGTAGGGCTCGTTGGTGGGCTCCAGCGGGCCGGTCAGCAGGTACTCTTCTTTGAGGGGCTGTGGGGCCAGCTTGGGGTAGATGCAGCTGGAGCCCAGGAACATGAGCCGCTGCACACCCGCCAAGTGAGCGCCATGGATCAGGTTGGCCTCGATGACCAGGTTCTGGTACAGAAAATCAGCCCGGTAGGTGTTGTTGGCCTGGATGCCACCCACCTTGGCCGCCGCGATGAAGATGTAGTCGGGCTTCTCGGCCTGCAGAAAGTCGTGCACGGCCTGCTGGTTGAGCAGATCGAGCTCTTGACGGCTGCGGGTGATGACCTGGTTGTAGCCGGCCGATTGCAGGCGGCGCACGATGGCGCTGCCCACCATGCCGCGGTGGCCAGCGACGAAGATCTTTTGCTCGGGACGCGGTGCGGTGGTCACTGTGTAGACTCTGTAAAGCGTAGAACGCTAAGGACTCTCGGTACGCTCCCAAGTTCCTCCCCTAAGGCCCCCTCATTGGAGGGTTCTTGGCAGTGTACCTGCCAGATATGACGCTTTCATGGGCAGTTGCGGGGTGGCCAGGAGCTGATCTCAGCCAGTTCTTGTTGCGATGCACATCACGGAAAGCTGAAGATCGGTAGCGTCGGGGTTCAGGCCTGCAGCCAGTTGCGCCAATCGCTCCAGAGTAGAGCGGCGCCCCTTCTCGTCATTGAAGATTTCATCGCCTGCAATGTGCGCATGCGGGTACGTTTTTACTGTAAAACCCAATGGTTTAAGAACGCGATCGAAAACACTCAGATCAATGCCGTCCCCGGGATGTTTGAAATGAATTTCGGTTTTCAGGCGATTGATTCTTTCCGATCTTGAGGTGTACTTCCACTTGATCGTAGGGTGATGTTTGACCCTGGATAAAGGGATTCTGGAGTGAATCTTTGTGATCCAAGAGAAAAGACCGGAAAAGGCGGTTTGGCTTAATATTGGTTCCTCATCTGTGATGAGCATGCCGCCGGGTTTGACCAATCTGGCGCACTCAGCGAGTACTTTTTCGACGTCATCAATATGATGAAGTAATGCGTTGGCTGTGACCAGGTCCGCAATCCCAGATTTCAATGGCGTGCTGTGCACGTCTGCGTAGAGGGTTTGATAGCCATGCTCTGCAGCCTTTTCAAGTGCGCCCTCGCTGATGTCTACGCCCACGAGTAGCTTGGGGCGCCCCATCCCAAGTCGTGCCAAGTTGCCAGGGCCACACCCCATGTCGACCACCACTTTGTCATGCCATCCGCCTGTGGCTCGTTTCCATCGCGCTGATAGAAGTCCGGGGTGATTCTCGCAGTCGTAATATTTACCAGCCCATTTCTTATGAGAGAAGAAAAAGGCGTTGGCTCTCATGCCTGGTGACATGTGGGTAACCTCAGATACCGCTGCACCGGGCTTCGTGAAAACAACGTTGGATTGTTCCTTCAAAAGCAACTTGAGGCCGACTCTTGGCGCGTCCTGATTTTCTGTCATGGCGTCTGCCCCAATCAGGTGAGGCTAATGGTTTACGCTAGGATAGCGTGACGCATGACTGGTGGGTCCTTCGTCATTTCGTGTGGAACCCAACAGTCACAATGACTCCTGGTCGTCGAGCCCGGTGGGCATGTGTGCAGGCCGCTGGCCGGCCTGTGCACATGTCCACGAGGCGTGTTTGATCAGGAG
>JBKBMV010000014.1:0-87769 GCA_046295615.1 Aquabacterium sp. | reverse complement strand
GCTTCCTTCCCACACTTGGTCGCCCTCGTGCAGTTGCGCTTCGCTCCGTTCGCTGTGACCAACTTACGGCGGGACTTGCACCCGCAGGAGTGCGCCCATGCTGGGCGCACATGAAAAAAGCCGCTCTTACGAGCGGCTTTTGAGCTGGAAACTGACGGATCAGTTAGCAGCGGAAGCGGCAGCGGAAGCAGCGTCAGAAGCGGCTTCGACCACAGCGGAAGCAGCCTCGGAGGCGGCTTCAACCACGGCGGGAGCGGCTTCGGAAGCCACTTCGGTCACAGCGGAAGCTGCTTCGGAAGCAGCGTCAACAGCAGCTTCTTCCTTCTTGCCGCAAGCGGCCAGGGCGATGGAAGCGATCAGCGAAGCCAGCAGGAGCGACTTTTTCATGCTTGTATCCTCAAAAGGAGTGTCAAAAATGCGTTATGGATCGCGTCAAGCCGCGACCAGGAATTGGACCAGCAAAGACGGTCATGATGCACAGATAAAGTGCACCATGTACAGGCAACAATTATATGGTGACTCGGGCTTATCCTTATAGGCCCAAGGTCGTTACAGGAAGTGACGTCGACGAGCGTTGCAAAATAACATCAAACTCGTCGCGCCAGCGCTTCAAGGTGTCGGCGTCACGGCTCCAGGTGCCGCGGCCCAGGCGGGCATCGTGCAACTTCAGGCCCAGTACATCACCCACCAGCAACAGCGAGGGCACCTTGTCCTTCACGTCGTCATCGGCACAGAAGAGCTCTACACGATGCGACCAGCGCTGTCGCCAGTGCAGCCAACGCGGATGCGCCCTGACGAAGGGCTCCTGGTCGGCCAGCAAACCACGCACCCGGCCTGATGAATGCCCCAGCGCCCAGGCCTGGAAAGCTTCCATGGCCGCCCGCTGCCCCAAGGGCCAGGCCTTGAAGTCATGGTCGCTCAGGATCAGATCGCAGGGCATCTGGCTGGCCCAGGCCAGCGCGGCGCACACACGATCGGAAAAATCACGCCAGCCATCGATGCGACCGGCCGTGGGCCAGTGGGCCACGGCCGCGTCCGGGGGCGGTGACGACGGAGGTGTCTCGTGGCTCATCATCACACTCCACTGGGGGTAAGACAGGCTCAAGGCACGGGATGCAACCACCCGTCCTCGGCCCACTGGTTCAACAAGTCCTGAAGCTCATCACTGGCACCGGCCACGGTTCGCGCACTCAGACTGCGCTGGTCGGCCAGCTCACGCAGCACGCGCGCATCCTTGCCCGCCGTGCGCCACGACTCGCCGTTGGTGTACACACAGCGCTCGTCATACATCATGCGGGTCTTGGCGTCCAGGCGAACACCACATCCGGGCGGCAGCGGGGCGCCAGCCTCAAACCACACCTGGGGCTTGGGCTCGGTCAGCACCTCGCCCAAGGCCGACATCAAGCCATGTGGTTCGCGCAACAAGCGCTTAATGGCCCGGGATGCAAAGCCCTGCAAGCTTTCGGGAATGCGCGCCGGGGTGGCCGTGGCCTCTTGACGCGGGTCCTGGTACAGGCGGGGTTCATCGGGTGGACTCAGTTCATCGGCCCAGCGCAGCAGCAACTCGCGAGTGAGGCCCGTCTCTTCAGGCACGCGGAAGCCCACCGAGCAGGTCATGCAGTCATCACCCTCGGCAATGCCATCGTGGGCCCAGCCTGGGGGCAGGTACAGCATGTCACCGGGCTCCAGCACCCACTCCTGCTCGGGCTCGAAGTGCGACAGGATCTTCAGGGGCACATCAGGCTGCAGGCGACGGTCCACCAGTGGCGCAATGCGCCAGCGACGACGCCCCGACACCTGCAGCAAAAAGACATCGTAGGAGTCGTAGTGCGGCCCCACCCCACCGGTGTCGGTGGCAAACGAGATCATCAGATCATCCAGCCGCGCATCGGGCACAAAGCGGAAGCGCTGCAGCAGTTCGTGCGCGGCCGGCACGTGCAGATCCAGCCCTTGCACCAGCACCGTCCATCCCGGCTGGGACAAGGGGGGCAGGCTGCGGCGCTTCACCGGGCCGCGACGCAGGCTCCATTCAGCACGGGCCGCCGTGGCCTTGCGCGAGCGCCCTGAGGCCACCTGCGGGTGCCGCACGATCACGCGCGACTCGACATCGTCTTGCTCGGCCAGGGCCAACAGCTCCGCACGGCTGACAGGCGGCGTCACACCGGGCACGGCCTGACGAATGAGCAGGGGCTTCTTCTGCCAGTGGCGCTTCATGAAGGCCTGGGGCGACAGACCGCCCAGCAGGGGGGTGGGCTGATCCAGTGGCATCTCAACACGGCCCGTGGAGGGGCTAGGCCGAACAGAGCGGGTGGTTTTTTTTGCGGCGGTCATCCCCGCATTGTGCGCCGAGCCACCGCCCATGCGTGAGATGATCGGGGGATGATCATCACCTCACCCTGCGTGGTGAGCCTGACCTGGCGACTGGAAGACGCACAGGGGCAGCTCATCGACGAACTTGAATCGCCCATGGAATTTCTGGTGGGCGGCGAAGACCTTCTGCCCAAGGTGGAAGAAGCCTTGATGGGGCAGACCACGGGCTTCGAAGCCCACTTGCACCTGGAGCCCGAGCACGCTTTTGGCGAGTACAACGCCGACCTCGTGTTCTTTGAGGCCCGCGAACTGTTTCCCGAGAGTGTGGGCCCGGGCATGCAGTTCGATGGCCCACCGGAAGGCGCGACCACCCCGGATCTGCCCCGCGACGCCATCTACACCGTCACCGAGGTGTACGACCAGCATGTCGTGCTGGATGGTAACCACCCGCTGGCGGGGCTCGCCCTGCGCCTGTCGCTGAAGGTGTGCGATGTGCGCGCGGCCGTGGACGAAGAAATCGCCCAGGGATCGGTGTCATCCATGCCCTTCAGCCTGGCACCCACACCGGGCCCGGCCGACACGCTGCACTGACAAGCTCGGGCGGGTCGCGGCGCCACGCAGCGACATCGCCTCAGCCAGCCATCAGTAGGGGGAAAGAATCCCCAGCCCCAGCAGTACCAGCACCAGCACGCCCAGGGCGATGCGGTAGACCACAAATGGCATGTACGTGCGCGTTGACACCATCTTCAAGAACCAGATGATGACCAGGTACCCGGAAAAAAATGAGACGACAGTTGCCAGAGCTGTCATTTCCATGCTGACCACGCTGGGCTGCCCCCAGGTCTTGTACAACTGATAACCACCTGAGGCCAGCACAGCCGGAATGGCCAGCAAGAATGAGTAACGCGCAGCCGCATGTCGCGAGAATCCCATCAGCAAACCCGCAGTGATGGTGCCTCCGGATCGGGATACGCCTGGAATCAAGGCCAGAGCCTGGGCGAAACCAAACAACAATCCACTGCGCCAAGTCAGCCCGCTCAACTCCCGCTTCTTTTTCCCCACCCGATCGGCCCAGGCCAGCACCAGCGCAAAAGCGATCAACATGAACGCCGTCAGGTACAGGTTGCGCAAGGTGGTCTCGATGGCATCCTTGAACAACAAGCCCAGCACCGCGATCGGGATGGTTCCCACGATGATGAGCCAGCCCATGCGGGAGTGCTCGGTGTGGTGACGTCCGAGCGACATCACCGACGCCACCCAGTCCTGCAGGATGCGCCAGATGTCGTGCCGGAAGTAAATCAGCACCGCCAACTCGGTGCCCAGCTGGGTGATGGCCGTGAAGGCGGCACCAGGATCTCCCCCTGAGGGCAGCAAGGGCCCCGCGATGCGCAAGTGCGCACTGGACGACACGGGCAAAAACTCGGTCAGGCCTTGCAAGAGGCCCAGCACAATCGCTTCCCACCAACTCATGATCTACCTTTGGCGTCCACCCTGAGGACGATTGATGTGTGTTGTCAGCCGTCAGGCGCGCCCAGTGGAACCGAACCCGCCCTCGCCTCGCTCGGTGGCCTCGAATGAGCTGACCGTGCGGAAGGCCACCTGCACCACGGGCACGATGACCATCTGTGCAATGCGGTCCAAGGGCTGGATGGTGACCGGCGCCTGGCCCCGATTCCAGGCACTGACCATCAGCGGGCCCTGGTAATCCGAATCGATCAACCCCACCAGATTGCCCAGCACGATGCCTTGCTTGTGCCCCAGCCCCGATCGGGGCAGGATCATGGCGGCCAAACCAGGATCACCCAGGTGCATGGCCAGCCCCGTGGGGATGAGTTCAGCCTGCCCCGGCTGCAGGGTCAGGGGCGTGTCGATGCAGGCGCGCAGATCCAGTCCTGCGCTGCCGGGGGTGGCATATGCGGGCAGGCTGTCGGCAACGCGGGGATCCAGAATGCGGATGTCTACCGTGGTCATGTCTTGGCCATCAGGGCTGTGTAGGGGGTGCCAGTGAGCTGGCAGACGGTGAGGCGGCAGCGCTCAAGGCTTGCTGCGCCAGGCGCTGCGCCACGTCGCGCACCAGCGCGCGGGCCAGGGTGAGCTTGTCGGCACGGCTGCCATCCGCTGGCAGAGCGCGTTCGCCCGCCGCATCCACCAGCAGCAAGGCGTTGTCGTCCTGACCAAAGGTGGCCGGGCCCAGGTTGCCGACGATCAGGGGCACGCGCTTGCGCGCCAGCTTGGCGCGGGCATGGGCTGCCAGTTGCTCGCTTTCAGCCGCAAAGCCCACGCAGTAAGGCGGTTTCGGCAAAGCGGCCACGGCCGCCAGGATGTCGGGGTTCTCGGTCAGCGCAAAGGTGGGGGGCGATTTTTGATCGCCCTCTTTCTTGATCTTGTGCTCGGCCAGCGTGGCGGGACGCCAGTCAGCCACCGCCGCCGTGGCGATGAACACCTCGTGCTGCGCGGCCAGGGGCAGCACGGTGTCGTGCATCTGCTGCGCGGTGCGCACATCGATGCGCTGCACACCACGCGGGGTAGGCAGGTGCACCGGCCCCGCCACCAGGGTGACTTGAGCGCCGGCCTCGCGGGCGGCACGCGCGATGGCAAAACCCATCTTGCCGCTGGACAGGTTGGTGATGCCCCGCACGGGGTCGATGGGCTCGAACGTGGGGCCGGCGGTGATCAGCACGCGCTGACCGGCGAGGCTTTTCACCTGGAAGTGGGCCACCAGTTCATCCACCAGCTCGGCGGGCTCCAGCATGCGGCCGTCACCCACTTCGCCACAGGCTTGCTCACCGGCTGCGGGCCCCAACAGCAGGGTGCCATCGGCCAGCAACTGCCGGGCGTTGCGCTGGGTGGCTGGGTGCGACCACATTTCGCGGTTCATGGCGGGCGCCAGCAGCAAGGCACAACGCTCGCGAGGACGTGCCAGGCAAGTCAGGCTGAGCAACTCATCGGCGCGACCCTGAACCAGTCGGGCCATGAAATCGGCGCTGGCCGGTGCGATCAGGATGGCATCGGCTTCACGGCTCAGCTGGATGTGCGCCATGTTGTTGTCGGGGCGCGCGTCCCACTGGCTGGTGTACACGGGCCGCCCGGACAGGGCCTGGAACGTGACGGGTGTGATGAAGGCCTCGGCCGCCTCGGTCATGACCACCTGAACGGTGGCGCCAGCCTGGGTCAGCAGCCTGACCAGCTCGGCCGATTTGTAGCAGGCGATGCCGCCCGAGAGGCCCAGCAGGATGTGCCGGCCCTGAAGGTCTGCGCGTTGTGACATGGCACGCACTCTAGCAGGCAAACCATGCAGCGCAGGGGGGCAGACACCCCCTGCACATGGAGGGAGTCAGCGCCAATCAGCGGTTGCTGACGCCCAACTGGCTGCGGAAGGCGCTGGGCGACATGCCCGTCCAGCGCTTGAAGGCGAAGGTGAAGGCGCGACGATCGGAAAACCCCAGCTCGGTGCTGATGGTCTCCATGGAGATGGCGCGACGACGCAACATGATCTGTGCGCGGTGGCGCTTGGCGTCCGACTGGATATCCACGTACTTGAAGCCCTCGGCCTGCAGGCGGCGCTGCAGGGTGCGGGGGTGCAGCCCTAACGCTTCTGCGGTGGCCTCCAGACCCTCGCGCAGCAGCTCCGGGCGGCGCTCCAGGGCCCAGCGAACCTCGTCCACCAGGCGGCGACGCTCGCCCAACTCCTGGTTCAGGCGGCGCTCGATGCGCTGACGGGCTTCGCCGCGTGCCTGAGGATAGGGCGGCGTCAAGGGTAGATCCAGCCAGCGGCGATCCATCACCAGCGCGTCGACCTCTTCATTGAAGATGACGGGCACGCCAAAGTGGCCCGCATAACGCTCATGCCCCTGAGGCGGGGGGCCCGCCAGGCGCACCGACAGCAGCCAATGCGGCTCGCGGGTGGCACGACGGATGACCTGATTAACCACCGACAGGGCCACCTCACGCACTGGGCGCAGGTCTTCATGACCCACCCCGGGCGCATCGATCACGATGCGCAGGTGGGCCTCGGAGCCGAACTCGTCCAGGCGCACCATCAACCACGGCGCCAGCAGCTCACGTGCCCAACCGGCCAGCTCCAGACCATCACGAATGGTGGAGCACGAACTCATGAAGGCGTCGAATTCGGCGAAATGCTCAAAGACGAAACGCTCGCCCAGAGCGAACGGGAAGTGGTGCCCGCGGGCACGATCCACGCAGAGCGAGAAGGCCTTGAACAGGTTGACGGGCGACACGCGCACCGGGGCCTGCCCTTCGATCTGGCTGATGCCCGCCTCTCGCAAGACGGGCTCCAGCGCGAAACCGCAGGTGGCGGCGGCCTCACGCCAGCTGCCCAACGATGGTATGGGAACTGAAGCTGGAGACAACATCTGGTGCATGGACATTCTTACCGCTGAAAGTGAAGATCCGATGTGTCTAATTTATGAGGGCGCCCCCAATCCGACAAGGAACCTAAGGGGCCAGGAAGGAACATTGCGCGCCATTAACGACTCGCATCATGTCCGTCATCCCCTGAATGGACATAGCAGTAACCCGAAGGTGACACGGGTGGTCCAACGCCAGGGCCCGGCCCTGCCAGCCGTCAATCTCCCCACACAGACCTCAGTCATTTGCGAACGTTCAGAAATTTCTAAAAGTTCGGCATTTAATGGCGTATCTCTTGATACGGGTCAATCATGGAAACCACCCTCACTCCCCTGGTGCGCAGCTTCGTCTCCCATTTCGGTGAAATGGGCAGCCGTTGGGGCATCAACCGCACGGTGGGGCAGATCTACGCCCTGATCTTCGTCTCGCCCACGCCCCTGCATGCTGACGCCATTGCCGAGGCGCTGGAGTTCAGCCGCTCCAACGTGAGCATGGGCCTCAAAGAGCTGCAAGCCTGGCGGCTGGTCAAGATGAAGCACCTGCCGGGCGACCGCCGCGAATACTTCGAAGCTCCCCAGGACGCCTGGGAGGTCTTTCGGACGCTGGCCGAGGAACGCCGACGACGCGAGGTGGAGCCCACCCTGTCGATGCTGCGAAACGCCCTGCTGGAAGACCCCAGCAACGAGGCCGATCGCATTGCCCAGGAGCGCATGCGCGGCATGCATGACCTGATCGAGCTGCTGACCCGCTGGTTTGACGACGTGCAGCACCTGGACCCCAAAACCTTGTCTCAGCTGATGACGCTGGGCTCCAAGGTGGGGCGGCTGCTGGAGTTTGCCTCGCCGCGCAAGTTGACCGGCAGCAGTGCGGACCCGAACAAGGAGTAAGTCATGGACACGCTGGACACCCTGTTGCTGTCGCGCATGCAGTTCGCGGCCAACATCACCTTTCACATCCTCTTTCCCACGATCACCATCGCGCTGGGCTGGGCGTTGCTGTTCATGCGCTGGCGCTGGCTGCGCACGCGCGACACCGCCTGGCTGGACGCCTACCGGTTCTGGACGAAGGTGTTCGCCTTGACTTTTGCCCTGGGGGTGGTCAGCGGCGTGACGATGAGCTTCCAGTTCGGCACCAACTGGCCCGGCTTCATGGAGCGGGTGGGCAACATCGCCGGTCCGCTGCTGGCCTACGAGGTGCTGACGGCCTTCTTCCTGGAGGCCACCTTCCTGGGCATCATGCTGTTTGGCCATGGCCGTGTCAGCGAACGGGTGCACCTGATCGCCACCTTCCTGGTGGCCTTCGGCACCACCATGAGTGCGTTCTGGATCTTGAGCCTCAACTCGTGGATGCAGACGCCTGCCGGCTACAGCATCGTCAATGGCGAGTTTTTTGCCGAGGACTGGTGGGCCATCATCTTCAACCCCAGCTTCCCCTACCGGTTGGTGCACATGCTGCTGGCCTCGGGGCTGACCGTGGCCTTCCTGATGGCTGGTCTGTCGGCCTGGCAACTGCTGCGGGGCAAGGCCAATCCGGCCACCCAGCGCAGCCTGCGGCTGGGCGTGACCTTGGGCGCACTGCTCATCCCGGCCCAGATCATGATGGGCGACCTGCACGGCCTGAACACCCTGGAGCACCAACCGCAGAAAGTGGCGGCCATGGAGGGCGTGTGGGAGACCTCGACCCGCGTACCACTCTTGCTGTTCGCGGTGCCCGACGAAGAGCAGCGCACCAATCATTTCGAGGTAGGCATTCCGGGGCTGGCCAGCCTGATCCTGAAGCACGACATGGATGGTGAGTTGCAGGGGCTGAACGAGTTCGTGGGTGAGCACCCGCCAGTGGCGCCCGTGTTCTATGGCTTTCGCGTGATGGTGGGTGTGGGCATGCTGATGCTCGTGACCAGTTGGCTGGCCTGGTGGCAGTTACGCAAGGCCGGATGGCAGGCGCAAGGCCTGCCCCGCCTGACCCTGACCGTGCTGATGTTGATGACCTTCTCGGGCTGGGTGGCCACGGTGGCCGGCTGGTACGTGACCGAAATCGGCCGACAGCCCTACATCGTGCAAGGCCTGCTGAAGGTGGCCGATGTGGCCACCACCACACCCGCCCCCTATGTGGCGGCCACGCTGGCGGCCTACGTGACGGTGTACCTGGCGCTCTTGCTGGCCTACGTCGGGGTGCTGCGCTACCTGGCCAGCAGACCGATGGACCTGCCAGCCGGTGTGTCGGCTGGGGTCGAGCCCTCTGGCCCCACTTCCCCCACCTCGGGCGCTCGTGCGCCGCTGCAAGGAGTTTGATGATGCCGGACGAACAATGGTTGCCCATCGTGTTCTGGCTGTTGATGGGCGTGGCCATGCTGGCCTACGTCATCCTCGACGGCTATGACCTGGGCGTGGGCTTGCTGATGCCCTGGGCCTCCAGCGAGGACAAGGACATGATGGTGGCCTCCATCGGCCCGTTCTGGGATGCCAACGAAACCTGGCTGGTGCTGGGTGTGGGGCTGCTGCTGGTGGCCTTTCCCAAGGGTCAGGGAGTGGTGCTGGGGGCCTTGTACCTGCCGGTGGCCCTGATGCTGATCGGCCTGATCTTGCGGGGTGTGGCGTTTGACTTCCGGGTGAAGGCCCACGCCCAGCACAAGCCCCTATGGAACGCCCTGTTCAGCCTGGGCTCGCTGATGGCGGCCGCTGCTCAGGGGTGGATGCTGGGGCGGTTTGTGATGGGGCTGGACACCTCAGGGCAAGCCCTGGCCTTTGCCACGTTGATCGCGGTGGCCCTGCCCATCACCTATGCCCTGTTGGGGGCCTGCTGGCTGATCCTGAAAACCGAGGGTGCGCTGCAGCGCCAGGCCGTGGCCTGGGCCAAGGTGTGTTGGCCCGCCATGGTGGTGGCCTTGTTGGGGGTGTCGGTGGCCACGCCCTGGTTCAGCGACACCGTGCGCGAGCGTTGGTTCACCTTCCCCAACATCCTGGCCCTGCTGCCCGTGCCCTTGATGGCAGGGCTGGCGCTGGTGGCCTTGCGCGGCCTGCTGAACTCTCACCGCATCGTGGGCGCCACTGGCAAGCTGTGCTGGGTGCCTTTGACGCTGGCCATCTGCGTGATGCTGGTGGGCGGCATGGGGCTGGCCTACAGCCTCTACCCCTACATCGTGCTGGATGAGTTGACCATGTGGCAGGCCGCCGCGGCGCCAGACTCGCTCAAGCTGATCCTGATCGGCACGGCCATCAGCCTGCCCACCATCGCGGCCTACACGGTGTTCATCTACCGCGTGTTTGGCGGCAAGGCCCAGCCCTTGCAGTACGGCGGCGCCTGAACGGTGCCAGCCGTGCCGGCCCGCTCAATGCCCTCGGTCGCGCCAGGCCGAGGGCGTGACGCCCTCCCAGCGCTTGAAAGCGGCCGTGAAGGCCCGGCGATCTGAAAAGCCCAGGCGGGTGCTGATGTCGTCGATGGTCAGGCGCCCTTCCTTGAGCCACTGACAGGCCAGGCGGTGCCGCATGCGCGCCTGCACATGCAGGTAGGTGTCGCCCTCGTCCTTCAACCGACGTTGCAGGGTACGCGGGTGCAAGCCCAGGCGATCAGCCATCTCTTCCACCCCCAGGGCCAGCAAGGTGGGCTCGCGCGCGATGAGCGATTCGACCTCGGCGGCCACGCCCTGGCGCTTGACCTCTTTACCCAGCCGCTGCTCGGCCAGGAACTGCGCCTGCTCGTGCAAGGCGGGGAAGGCGCCTTCCAGCGGCAAATCCAGGATTCGCCGCTCGAACACCAACGAATCCACAGGCTGATCAAACTGAGCCGGCACCCCAAAAAAGGCATCGAACTGGGCCGCATTGGGGGGCGCAGAACGCCGGATCTGTACCCCCACAAAACCCTCTTCAGAGCCTTGTAGCGTGCGCCCGAACTTGCGGATGCACGCGAGGATGGCGTCGGTCACCAGGTGCAGTGGCAAGCCATAGGCCTGCACGTTGGGCAGGGGTACGTCCAGCCCCACCACCACCCGGGCCAGGTCGCCCTCTTCGCACACTTCCAGCTTGAGCCAGGGCAGCACCATCTGACGCGCCAGGTCGGCCACGCGCAGCGCATCGCGCAGCGTGGGGCTGGTGGTCAGCAGGGTTTCAAACTCCGGCAGCGACTCGAACGCGAAGGTGTCGCCCAGCACGAAAGGAAAGTGCTTGTCGGGCGGGGTGAGCGCCACGCACTGCTCCAGCAGCGAGATCAACTGCAGGGGCGAGACGCGGGCCTCTTCAAGGCGAATCAGATCCACCTTGACCCCGGCTTCTTTGAACAGATTCTGGACATTGAAGCCGCACTTAGCCCCCGCCTTGATCCAGGCAGACAGCATGAACAGCGGGATGGGCTTGACGCCCAAGGCCTCCAGCACGGCCGCAGGGGGAAGTGGAATGCGCATAAATGATTTCGGCACACCCAAGACAGGTGTGCCGAAGTCTAACCAACTAAACCACCATCACGCCAACAAAGCGTGGCGACATCAGCGGGCCGAAGCCAGTTCTGCACGCATCAGCTCGCTGGCCTCCACCGGATCCTGATGCTTGGCAAAACCGCGCAGCCACTCTTCGTAGCCAGGTTGCTCGGTTTCTTGCCAGGGGTGGTAGCCCGGCTTGTAGTACTGAATGTAGTGCTTGTGCAGCGGCGCCAAAAAGCCACCGGGCTTGAGCAACCACCAGATGCCCTTGGCAAACAGCTTGGTACGCTGCCACAAGCTGAAGCCATCAGCCTTGAGCATGGCGTTCGTGAACATCAGGATCACGTAGGGGAACATGAATGTGGCGTGCACCAGCGCACCACAACGCTTGAAGTAACCGACCTTGGCATAGTCGATCATCACGTCGTAGGCCACGCCCTTGTGCTCTACCTCTTCGATGGCGTGCCAGGCGTACATGGCGCGCACCTTGGGATGGGCATCACCCATGATGTCGCGGTCGTCGAACATGGCGTGGGCACCCAGGGCGGTGAAGTGCTCCAGCGCTCCGGTGATGGCCAGGGTGTACTCGCGGCTGTAGCGCCTGCGGTAGGTGTCGAACAACAGCTTGTCGAGCCAGCCAGTCAGCTTGTCCACCGGCATGCCCTGCTTGCGCAGCACGTCGTTGTACTGGTTGTGCACCATGCTGTGCTGCGCTTCCTGGCGGTTGAAGTCCTTGATGTCTTGCAGCAGCTTGGGGTCGCGGACGCGATCCCGGAAGTCACGCACCGTGACCATGAAGAACTTCTCGCCCGGCGGGAAGATCAGCGACATGGCGTCGAAGAAGCGGGTCTTGAAGGCGTCGCCACCAAACCAGTACTTGGGAATGCTGGGGTCATCCAGACCGAAATCCAGCTTTTCACGCGGGATGATGGGGTGCTGCTTGTCCGACTGGTATGCCATGGGGTGATCCTTTGTAGGTATGTCTCCAGAACGGCTTCATCGTAAGAAATCAGAGGACGCTGTAACAGGATGAGGGGTGACACCAGGGTTTCGAGGGCGACACCCGCCCACTAGGGTTTTCACCAAAACCCTACTCATCCAGCCGTATTTCGCGTTTTGATTTGATTTAAAGCAAAAAGACCCCCGAAGGGGCCTATTTGATGAGGCTTGGACGCAGATCGACGAATCAGGCCAAGGCCATGGCGCGGCGCATGTCTTCGCTGGCCTGAACAGGGTCACGGGCATGGCGATCGAAGGCCGCCAGCCATTCTTCGTAGCCCGGTTGATCGGCCTCTTGCCAGGGGTGGTAGCCGGGCTTGTAGTACGTCCAGTAATGCTTGGCCATGGGCGCCAGCAAACCACCGGGCTTGAACAACCACCACAGGCCACCGGCCATCAGGCGCGCACGCTCGGCCACGGTGAAGCCGTCGTGGATCATCAACTGACGCTGGATGGTGAAAATCACATACGGGAACATCACCGTGGCGTGCACCAGTCCCAGCACCCGCTTGAAGTATCCCACCTTGGCGTAATCGGTCATCACGTCGTACGCCACGCCTTTGTGCTCCACCTCTTCGATGGCGTGCCAGGCGTACATGGCGCGCACGCGGGGGTCGGCTTCCTTCATCACGTCGCGCTTGTCGAACAGGCTGTGCGCGATGATGGACGTGAAATGCTCCAGGGCCGAGGTCAGCGACAGCGTGTGGGCCTTGCTGTACTTGCTGCGGTACTGGTTGTTGAGCATGTTGTTGACAAACTCGCTGAGGCGATCGACGTCAACGCCCTGCCGACGCAGACGGTCATTGTCCTGCCGGTGCACCATGCTGTGCTGCGCTTCCTGAAGGTTGAAATCCTTGATTTCCTGCAGCAGCTTGGGGTCGCTGATCTGGTCGCGGTAGTCGCGCACGCAGTTCATGAAGAACTTCTCGCCGGGCGGAAAGATGATGGACAGCGCATCCCAAAAGCGGGTCTTGAACGGATCGCCGCCGAACCAGTACTTCGGGATGTCTTGCTGGTCGAGCCCGAATTGCAGGCTCTGACGTGGAACGATGGGGTGCTTGGGTGCGGGATGGGTCATGGCGGCTCCTTCACAAGGCAAGGGTCGTCAGTGGTTTTCGACGCTTGCAGACAAGTTTGAAGCACACCACCGGCGATCGGCAGGATGCTGGATGACACGAAGGGTGCGCACCCGACACCCTGTGAACAATGTCCGTTAAAAACCCGCGTCAACACCGGGGCAGCCCTTGGGCAAACCCCAGGTTGAGCGTTCAGCGCGGGCTCAGACCCGCTCGGCCACCCAGGCCTGCACGCTCGCCAGAGCCTGAGGCAGCGCGGTGGCATCGGTGCCACCGGCCATGGCCATGTCGGGCTTGCCGCCGCCCTTGCCGCCCACTTGCTGGGCCACGAAGTTGACGAGCTCACCAGCCTTGACCTTGCCCGTGGTGTCGGCGGTGACGCCAGCGGCCAGCTGCACCTTGCCGCCGTCCACGGCCGCCAGCACGATGGCCGCGGTCTTGAGCTTGTTCTTGAGCTGGTCCATGGTGTTGCGCAGCGTGGCCGCGTCGGCGCCGTCCAGACGGGCCGCCAGCACCTTCACACCCTTGACATCCACGGCTTGCGCCACGAGTTCCTCCCCCTGAGCGGAGGCCAGCTTGCCCTTCAGCGCGGCGATTTCTTTCTCCAGCGCGCGGATCTGCTCTTGGGCGGCGGCCACGCGGGCGGGCACGTCGTGCGGAGTGACCTTGAGCATGGCAGCCAAGCCGTTGACGGTGCCTTCGAGGTTCTGGACGTAAGCCAGGGCGTTATCGCCGGTGATGGCCTCGACGCGGCGCACGCCAGCGGCCACACCGCCTTCGGCCACGATCTTGAACAGGCCGATGTCACCAGTACGCTTGACGTGGGTGCCGCCGCACAGCTCCTTGGACGAGCCGATGGTCAGCACGCGAACGGTCTCGCCGTACTTCTCGCCAAACAGCATCATGGCGCCGCTCTTTTGAGCGTCGTCCAGGGACATGACCTGGGCCTGCGCATCGGAGTTGGCCAGGATCTCGGCGTTGACGATCTGCTCGATCTCGCGGATTTCTTCGTCGGTCAGCGGCTGGCCGTGCGAGAAGTCAAAGCGCGTGCGGTCGGGCGAGACCTGCGAGCCCTTCTGCTGCACGTGCTCACCGAGCACCTCGCGCAGGGCCTTGTGCATCAGGTGGGTGGCGCTGTGGTTGCGGACAGTCTTGGCGCGCAGTTCGGCATCGACCTTGGCATTGATGGTGTCACCCACCTTGATCGAGCCCTCGACCACGCGACCATGGTGGCCGAACACATCGGCCTGGATCTTGAGCGTGTCTTCCACCACGAAACGGCTGGTGGCGTTGCGCAGGTCGCCGCTGTCGCCACACTGGCCGCCGGACTCGGCGTAGAACGGGGTCTTGTCGAGCACGATGACGGCGTCGTCACCGGCCAAGGCCTGCTGCACAGGGGCGCCGTCCACGTAGATGGCAGTGACCTGGGCGCCTTCTTGCACCAGATGCTCGTAGCCCTTGAAATCAGTGGCCACGCCGCTGTACTCGAGGCCGGCGGCCATCTTGAACTTGCCGGCGGCGCGGGCCTGCTCGCGCTGGCGAGCCATGGCAGCATCAAAGCCCGCCTGGTCCACCGTCACGTCTCGTTCGCGGCACACATCAGCGGTCAGGTCCACGGGGAAGCCGTAGGTGTCGTGCAGCTTGAAGGCGGTTTCGCCGTCGATGACCTTGGCGCCCGAGGCCAAAGCACCTTCCAGGATCTCCATGCCATTGGCAATCGTCTGGAAGAAGCGCTCTTCTTCGGTTTTCAGCACCTCGGTGATGCGCTTTTCGTTGGCGCGCAGCTCGGGGTAGGCCTCGCCCATTTCAACCACCAGCGCGGCCACCAGCTTATGGAAGAACGGCGTGCGGGCGCCCAGCTTGTAGCCGTGGCGGATGGCGCGGCGGGTGATTCGGCGCAGCACATAGCCGCGGCCTTCGTTGCTGGGGATGATGCCATCAGCCACCATGAACGAGCAGGCGCGAATGTGGTCGGCAATCACCTTCAGCGAGGGGCTGTTGGCGTCGAAGCCTTCGCCACCCGATGCCGAGACGGCTGAGCGCGCGGCGGCCAGCAGGTTCTGGAACAGGTCGATTTCGTAGTTGCTGTGCTTGCCTTGCAGAACAGTAGCGATGCGCTCCAGGCCCATGCCCGTGTCCACCGAGGGCTTGGGCAGCGGGTGCATCACGCCGTCTTCGGTGCGGTTGAACTGCATGAAGACGTTGTTCCAGATCTCGATGTAGCGGTCGCCGTCTTCGTCGGGGCTGCCCGGGGGGCCGCCAGCGATCTCGGGGCCGTGGTCGTAGAAGATCTCGGTGCAGGGGCCACAGGGGCCGGTGTCGCCCATCATCCAGAAGTTGTCGGACATGTAGCGGCCGCCCTTGTTGTCGCCGATGCGCACGATGCGCTCGGCAGGCACGCCCACCACCTTGTTCCAGATCTCGTAGGCCTCGTCGTCTTCCTGGTAGACGGTGACCCAGAGCTTTTCTTTCGGCAGCTTGAACTGCGTGGTCAGCAGTTCCCAAGCGTACTGAATCGCCTCCTTCTTGAAGTAGTCGCCGAAGCTGAAGTTGCCCAGCATCTCGAAGAAGGTGTGGTGGCGCGCGGTGTAGCCGACGTTGTCAAGGTCGTTGTGCTTGCCGCCGGCGCGGATGCACTTCTGCGAGGTGGTGGCACGGGTGTAAGGCCGCTTGTCGAAGCCCAGGAACACGTCCTTGAACTGGTTCATGCCCGCGTTGGTGAACAGCAGCGTGGGGTCATCGCCCGGCACCACGGGGCTGGACGCCACGATGGTGTGGCCCTTGGACTGGAAATACTCCAGGAAGGTCTTGCGGATGTCTGCGGCTTTCATGGGGCTGCTTTCTTGGGGCATGAGGCGAAGCCCTCAATTATAGGTTTGAGGGGCTGGCCTATGATGGTGCGCACCTAGGACGCTGAACAACACACCATGAGCGCGCTGACCACCGCCCTGCCCGCCCCGCTGAACACCCTGGCCGACCCCAGCTTGTTCAAGACCCAGGCCCTGATTGACCACCAGTGGGTGGACAGCCCCGAACGATTCGACGTGACCGACCCGGCGACCGGCCAGGTGCTGGCACAAGTGCCCAACCTGGGCGCCGACCAGGCCCATGCCGCCATCGAGGCCGCCCAGCGGGCCTGGCCCACCTGGCGCGCCCTGACCGCCAAGGCGCGCGGCGCCATCCTGATGCGCTGGTTCCACCTGATTCACCAGCATGCGGACGATCTGGCCCGCATCCTCACGGCCGAACAAGGTAAACCGCTGGCCGAGGCCAAGGGCGAAATCGCCTACGGTGCCAGCTTCATCGAATGGTTCGCGGAAGAAGGACGCCGCGTGTACGGTGAAACCATCCCGACCACCGACCCGAGCAAGCGTTACCTGGCCATCCGGCAGCCGATCGGGGTGTGCGCCGCCATCACGCCCTGGAACTTCCCGATCGCCATGATCACGCGCAAGGTGGCGCCCGCCCTGGCGGCGGGCTGCCCTGTGATCGTCAAACCGGCCGAGGCCACACCGCTGTCGGCCCTGGCACTGGCCGAACTGGGGGTGCGGGCCGGATTGCCAGCGGGCGTCATCCATGTGCTGACGGGTGACGGCGCGCGCTCCATCGAGCTGGGACAAGCCCTGTGCCGCAGTGATGTGGTTCGGCACCTGTCCTTCACCGGCTCGACCGAGGTGGGCCGCATCCTGATGGCACAGTGCGCCCCAACCATCAAGAAGCTGGCGCTGGAGCTGGGCGGCAATGCGCCCTTCATCGTGTTTGACGACGCCGATTTGGATGCCGCCGTGGAAGGCGCCCTGGCCAGCAAGTACCGCAACGCCGGGCAAACCTGCGTGTGCGCCAACCGCCTGTATGCCCAGGCGAGCATCTACGATGCTTTTGTGCACAAACTGGCCGACAAAGTGCGTGAGTTGCGCGTGGGCCATGGCTTTGCTGAAGGGGTGAACCAGGGCCCCTTGATCGACGCCGACGCCTTGGGCAAGGTCGAAGCCCTGGTGGGTGATGCCCTGGGCAAAGGCGCCCGGGTAGTGACCGGTGGGCAGCGCGCCGATGTGTCTGGCGGGCATTTCTTCCAGCCCACCGTGCTGGCCGACGTCACCTCGGACATGCGCATGGCGCGTGAAGAAATCTTCGGCCCGGTGGCCCCGGTGTTCAAGTTCCAGACCGAAGACGAGGTCATCGCCATGGCCAATGCCACCGAGTTCGGGTTGGCGAGTTATTTCTACAGTCGCGACGTGGGCCGCATCTTCCGCGTCAGCGAAGCCCTGGAGTACGGCATGGTGGGGGTCAACACCGGCTTGATCTCGACCTGCGAGGTGCCCTTTGGCGGCGTCAAGCAATCGGGTTTGGGCCGCGAAGGCGCCCGCCAGGGCATCGATGACTACCTGGAGATGAAGTACATCGCCCTGGGGGGGCTGGACCGCTGAGCATGATCAGGCCCGCTGAACAAAAAAGGCCAGTCAGTGACTGGCCTTGATGTGTCGTGGAGCGGGTGATGGGAATCGAACCCACGTATCAAGCTTGGGAAGCTGGCGTTCTACCATTGAACTACACCCGCGTGCCGCCATTGTAGCGTCGTGCGGGAGCTTCAACGATCGCGGCTCACTGGGTGAGTTTGCGGCGCGACACCAGCGCAATCCCGACCAGCCCCAAAGCCAGCATGGCCACCGACGAGGCCTCGGGCACGGCTGTCACGAAGGGCTTGGCCGAGACACCGAAACGCAGGGATGGCGAGATCTCCACGTCCAGCGTACCGAAATCAAGCAAAGGCAAGGTGGCCGTCATGAAGGACGGCAGCTTCAGCGCTGAAATGAACGCATCCTGAGCACCCGACGTGAGCGTCATGTTGGTCAGACTCATGTCCATCGACAAACCGCCCGTGGTGGACACGTGCAGCCCCTTGGCGACATTGAACGAGAAGATGTCGGACGACTTGATGGTGCCAGCGGCTGTGGTCAGGTCAGCCTTCATGATGTTGCGCGTGAAGTCCATCTCGAAGTTCGAGAGGGCCAGAGCGCCCTTGCGACCCTGAATCAACAGGGATGAACCAATGGCCTCGCCAGCCAAAGGGGTCAGGCCCATCGGAAAGATGGAGGCCTTCAACGTGACCTCGGTGACCGGCATCATGAAGCTCCATCCATTGGCGCCTTGCACCGTGTTGCCCAAAGCCGATACAGACACCCCCATGTTGCCCATCAAGGTGCTGGCGGTCTCTGAGAAATTGAATGTGGCCTCGGCATCAATCAACGTGGTCGGCAAGGTCATCGTGATGGCCTGCGCGGCCCCGGCACCAGCCAGCAAAGCTGTGGCGGTCATGGTCTTGGCCCACAAAGCGATGGATGTCTTCATTGGTATCTCCCGTCGCCCGCAGGATGCCCGAGGTGGGCACTCATTTGCGGGTTGACAATGCATGAGAGAAGGATGACAAAAACCGGCCTGTTCGGCGCATCTGAAGACCACGATCCGACGGGCTTCGGTCCACTTCGTCACGCAAAGCCCGGTCGCGTGTCCCGGCATGCAGCAGAGCGACCACACGTAGAATCGCCGCCCATGAGTGATACCCATCCGTCCGAACCGGGCTTGACCGACGCCGCCCCGTCCGCAACGTCGGCTTCCGACGCCCGTCAGCATCCGCGTACCATCCGCAGTTTCGTGATGCGTGCAGGGCGCACCACCGAAGGCCAGGCCCGCGCCCTGGCCGAACTGGGGCCGCGTTTCGTCTTGCCCTTCCAGCCGCAGCCTTTGGATTTCGAACAAACGTTTGGCCGACGCGCGCCGGTGGTGCTCGAGATCGGCTTTGGCATGGGCGACGCCACCGCGAAGATTGCCCAAACCCTGACCGACACCGACTTCATCGGTTGCGAGGTGCATGAGCCGGGCGTCGGCGCCCTGCTCAAGCAGATCGGTGAACGCGGCCTGAGCAACCTGCGTCTGATTCGGCACGATGCCGTGGAGGTGATGGAGCAGATGATCCAACCCGCCTCGCTGGCCGGCATCCACATCTTTTTTCCCGACCCCTGGCACAAGAAGCGCCACCACAAGCGCCGCTTGATCCAGGCGCCTTTTGTGGCGCAACTGGTCACGCGTCTGGCGCCAGGCGGCTACTTGCACTGCGCCACCGACTGGGAGCCCTACGCCCAGCAAATGCTGGAGGTGCTGGGCGCCGAACCCGCCTTGGTGAACACCGCCGAAGGCTATGCCGAGAAACCCGCCTACCGGCCGCTGACCAAGTTCGAGAACCGTGGCCTGAAACTGGGTCATGGCGTGTGGGATCTGGTGTTCCGCAAACGGGCTTGACCAGGGCTTGATGCCGCCGTTTGGTGGCCAATAGCGCACGTCATGAAGGGATGGGCCCTCTGGACGCGGCCCGCTGCTCACGGTAGTCTGAAGCCATGTTCAGTCTGGAGCGCCCGCCATGAGCGGCCGCCGGGATGGGAGTGTGTGCGATGGACGGCCCCCTTCTTCCCCCGCCCTGGGATGACGAGTCCCGCGTCACCGCGCGGCTGCGTGACACGCTGGGATCGCTGGACTGGTCGGCGGTCAGCACCCGAGCCACCCCGTGGCTGAACCACCTGCGACAGCATCCCCCGGCCTTCTGGGCCATGGACAGCCTGCTGCAGGCTTACCCCCTATCGTCCCGGCAAGGCGTGGCCCTCATGCGCCTGGCCGAAGCGTTACTGCGAGTGCCCGATGCCGAGACCACCCGCCTGCTGTTGAGCGACCAGCTGGCGCATGGCGACTTCAAGCACCCGCCCCCGGTTCGCCACAGCGCCCACCCCTGGTGGGAAGCCTTGTCGCACAAGGTGCTGTCGTTGGCCACCCACTGGATGAATACGGGCACCCGCCATGCCAGCGAGCTTGCGGACACCGAGTGGAGCAGCAGCCTGCAAGGCGCCATCGAGCGACTGGGGCAAGAAGCCACGGTGCATGCCACCTTGCAAGCCGTACAACTGCTGGGGCGACAGTTCGTGCTGGCGCCCCGCATGGAAGAGGCCCTGTCCGTGGCCGCCCAACGTACCGAGCGCGACCGCACCCACGCCTGCACCACCGGGTGGAGCTTTGACATGCTGGGCGAAGGGGCTCGTACCTGGGCCGATGCCGACCGCTACCTGGCAGCCTATGCGCATGCCTTGCAGTGTCTGGCCGACGCCGCCCCCTGGGCGCAGGGGCAAGGCGTGTCGATCAAGCTCTCGGCCCTGCACCCCCGGTTTGAAGACCGACACCGCTCACAGGTCGTCCACGACCTCTTGCCGCGACTGGCCCCTTTGGCCGCACAGGCCGCTCGCCATCACCTGCTGCTGACCCTGGACGCTGAAGAGTCGGACCGGCTGGCGCTGCAACTGCGCGTGCTGCGGGCCTTGATGGAGCACCTGGACGCCCAAGATGAGGCGTCCGTGCCGCCCTGGTCTGGCCTGGGCTTGGCCGTGCAGGCCTACCAGCTGCGGGCGCCAGCCGTGATCAGCGAGGTGATTGCTCTGGCGCGCCACCACCGGCGCCGTCTGACGGTGCGCCTGGTCAAGGGCGCGTACTGGGATGGCGAGATCAAGCGGGCCCAGGAGCTGGGCCTGCCCGGCTACCCGGTCTACACCCGCAAGGCGCACACCGATCTGGCCTACTTGGCCTGCGCCCGACAGCTGCTGCAGCATGTGAGCTTGGTGCGACCGCAGTTCGCCACCCACAACGCCATCACCGTGGCAGCGGTGATGCAACTGGCCCACGCGCTGCACGTGCCCCCCACCGACTACGAGTGGCAACGCCTGCATGGCATGGGCGAGGCCACCTACGACTGCATCCGTCAGCACACGCCTAGCACCGACATGGCTGCCGTGCGGGTCTACGCACCCGTCGGGCCGCACCGCGATCTGCTGGCCTACCTGGTTCGTCGTCTGCTGGAGAACGGCGCCAACTCCTCGTTTGTGCATCAACTGGCCGATACCGACACCCCGATCGAGCAACTGCTGCTGTCGCCCCTGCGGCCTTTGGTGGGCAGCGGCTTGCCCCCACCCTGCGAGGCCTGGGGCGGCCCCTACCCCCAAGCCCCCGGGCGCGACCTGAGCCACCTCCCGCACCGGCAGTCGCTGGACGCTGCCTGGCAGCAGGCCCAGTCGCGCCACGCACTGGCGCCACCTCGCAGCGCGTGGGTCACCTCAGCCCAGCACGTAGACGGGGTGATGAACAGCTTGCACGACCACTGGCCAGCGTGGGAAGCCCGCCCCTGGGATGAGCGTGCGCAGGTGCTGACCCACGTGGCCGAGCAACTGACACAAGACCTGGACAGCTGGGCGGCCGACCTGGTGATCGAGGCCCACAAAACCTTTGACGATGCCGTGGGCGAGGTGCGTGAAACCATCGACCTGGCCCGCTACTATGCCGACCAGGCCCGCCGTCTGGGACCAGGGCAGGCCCTGCCTGGCCCCACCGGGGAGTTGAACCACTGGCAGCCGCGCGGGCGCGGGGTGTTCGTCTGCATCGCGCCGTGGAACTTCCCGCTGGCCATCTTTGGCGGCCAGGTGATGGCGGCGCTGGTCACCGGCAACGCGGTGGCGGCCAAATCGGCGCCGCAGACGCCGGTGATCGGCGATCGCTTGGTGCGCCTGCTGCACCTGTGCGGCGTCCCCACAGGTGTGTTGCAGCATGTGCCCGGCGATGGCGACACAGGCGCTGCATTGGTGGCGCACAGCGCCTGCGCGGGCGTGGCGTTCACAGGCTCCAGCGCCACGGCCAAGCAGATCCAGCGCATCCTGGCCAACGGCCCCGGCCCCCTGGTACCCCTGATCGCCGAAACCGGTGGCCTCAATGCCATGGTGGTGGACAGCAGTGCCCTGCCCGAGCAGGTGATCGACAGCGTCATTCGCTCGGCCTTTCATTCGGCCGGGCAACGGTGCTCGGCCCTGCGGCTGCTGTGTCTGCACACGGCCGTGGCCGAAGACATGGAGCGCATGCTGACCGGAGCCATGCAGACACTGCACGTGGGGGTACCCTGGGACTGGCGCACCGACATCGGGCCGGTGATTGACCAAGCCGCAGCGGCGCGACTTGACCAGTGGAACAGCACCTTGCAAGCCTGGGCTCAAGAGCCCGACCGTCAGGTGGTGTGTTTGGGGCGCGCACCGCCGGCCGCCACGAGCGACCACACCGATGCGATGAACTGGGTGACGCCCTCAGCCTGGCGGCTGCCGAGCGTGGACACCCTGACCGCCGAGCACTTTGGCCCCATCCTGCATGTGGTTCATTGGGGCCCCGGCACGACTGCCCCTGATCTGCCCACCCTGCTGGCGCAGATCAACGCCCAGGGCTACGGGCTGACCATGGGGCTGCACACCCGCATGGACACGCGCGTAGACGAGGTCAGCCGCCTCGCGCGGGTCGGCAACCTGTATGTGAACCGGGGAATGACGGGCGCGGTGGTGGGCGCCCAGCCTTTTGGCGGACAAGGCTGGAGTGGCACGGGCCCCAAGGCGGGAGGGCCGTGGTATCTGCACCGCTTCACCACAGAGCAGGTGGTGAGCGTGAACACCACGGCGGCAGGGGGCAACGCCACCCTGCTGGCTCAGCTTACTCGCTGAACTTGTAGTCGGTCTTGGCAGCCTTGCGCAGATCTTCCTGGAACTTGGCCAGCTTGGCCTGCTTCTGGCGCTGCAGCAACTGATCCTTCACCTCGTCAAAGCTGGGGAAGGCGGTCTGACGCACGTCTTCCAGTTTGATGATGTGCCAGCCGAACTGCGATTGCACCGGCGCCTCGCTCACCTGGCCTTTTTGCAGCTTGACCATGGCGGCCGAGAACTCGGGCACATAGTTGCCCGGGTTGGCCCAGTCCAGATCGCCACCGTTGGGACCTGATCCCGGATCCTTGGAGTGCTTCTTGGCCAGCTCCTCAAAGCTGGCACCACCCTTGATCTGGTCCAGCAACTTCTTGGCCTCGGTTTCCGACTCGACCAGGATGTGACGGGCACGAAACTCCCGGTCGCCATTGGCCGCCTTGATCTGATCGTACTCGGCGCGGGCCTCGGCTTCGTCAGGCGGGTTCTTGGCTTCAAAATCCTTGAACAGGGCCTGGATCAGGATGGCCTGACGGGCCAGCTCCATCTGGGCGCGGTAATCGGCCGAGGCCTGCAGACCGCGACGTTGGGCTTCTTGCATATAGATTTCGCGAACCACCACCTCGTCGCGCAGCTTAGCCTGGATGTCGGGGGTCATCTCCATCTTGCCGCCTTGCGCACGGCTGACCTGCTCGGCCAGGGCGTCCACACGCGACTTGGGCACGCCCTTGCCGTTGACGATGGCGATGTTCTGGGCCATCACGAACGTGGAGCTCATGGACAGCACGGCCGCCACGACGGCGACCTGGGCAAAGCGGAAGGATTTCATGGTGAGTGAATCGGGCATTCGTTGAAGATCGGACCAGCGCCCCAGGCTGGCAGTCACGCCACCGAGGCCTTGATGGCCAGGGCGTGGACCCCACGGGGCATCAGATCGCGCAGGGCATCATACACAAGCCGGTGACGCTGCACCGGCGACAATCCCTGGAAGCAAGCGGCGCGCACCTGCACCTCGAAGTGCGTGCCGAAATCCTGGCCATTGTGGCCCGCATGGCCGTGGTGGGCGGCCGTGTCATCGCGCACCTCCAGCCACTCGGGCTGCAGGGCGGCGCGCAAGACCGAGTCCATCTCGGCGGCGGTGACAGGCTGGTAGGCAGGTGGGGTGGCCGGTGTGGTAGTGCTCATGCTCAAGCCTCCTTGGCGCCTTTGGGCGACTCGTCCACCATGTGGCGAGACAAGTACACCCCCTGGGCCACGATGAAGAGCAAAGTCAGAGCCAGGGTGCCCCAGGTCTTGAAGGTGACCCAGGCATCGGTGTCATTGGCATAGAACACAAACGCCACGTAGAGGTTCAAGAAGCCCATGCCAATGAAGAACAAGGCCCAGGCCCAACCCACCTTGATCCAGATGCCATCGGGCACCTCCATCTGCCCCCCCATCATCTGTTTGAGCATGCGCTTCTTCAGGATGACTTCGGTGACCAGGAAGCCGATGCCCATGATCCAGTACACCACGGTGGGCTTCCACATGATGAAGGCCTCGTTGTTGAACCACAGGGTCAAACCCCCCAGCACCACCACCACGGCCAGACTGGCCCAGAGGATGCGGTCCACCGGCTTGCGCATGATCTTGAGGGTCAGCACCTGCAGGATGGTGGCTACCACGACGACCACGGTGGCCAGCAGCACGGGCGCCTGCTTGGCCGTCACCACCCCGGTGGCCACGGCAAAGCCCATGTAGTGGGTCAGCCAGTCGGCCACCAACTCGCGGTTGCCCTCGGCCCACTTGTAGCCGGCAAAAAAGAGGATGACGGGCAACAAATCAAACAAGAACTTCATGCGCACGGGCCCGACAGGCCCCGTTGAAAGAAGAAAGGCTCAGCAAGCCCGGTGGCTGGCGTGGGCCGTCACGTGCTCGACCCATCCGGGGTGAAGTCTATCGCGACCGAGTTGATGCAATAGCGCTCACCCGTGGGCTCGGGGCCATCATCAAACACATGGCCCAGGTGGGCGCCACACTGGCGGCAGCGCACCTCCACCCGGATCATGCCGTGGCTGGTGTCCAGCACCCGCTCGATGGCCTCATCCGAGGCCGCAGCCCAGTAGCTGGGCCAACCGCAACCAGCATCGAACTTGGTGTGCGACTCGAACAGGTGCGCGCCGCAGCCTATGCAGTGGTACTGCCCGTCTTCAAAATGGTCCCAGAAGCGGCCGGTGAAGGGGCGCTCGGTGGCGGCATGCCGGGTGACCTGGTAGGCCAGAGGGTCCAGCTGGGCCCGCCACTCGGCATCGGACTTGCGCACGGGGTAAGAGCCGTCGTGATCGCTCATGATGAACAAGACACCTCGATGGATTGTGCCCAGGTGGGCGGGAAGTCGGCATCGGCTTCGCAGCCGGGCTGCTCATCATAGGGGCGCTGCAGCAGGCGCTGCAGGCGTTGAACCTCGCTGTCATCCCCGATCTGCGCACGGCGGATGGCCGTCTCGGCCAGGTGGTTGCGCAGCACGTACAGCGGGTTGACCCGCCGCATGCGCTCGGCGCGCTCGGCATCCACCGAGCCCTCAGCCTTCAAGCGGGCCGCATAACGCTCGGCCCAGGCGTCAAAAGCCGCGCGATCCCGGAACAAATCGCGCACCGACGCGTTGGCAGCCCCGTCCACTGCGGCATGGGCCTGAAAACCGGCCAGGCGGCGGAAGGTGATGGTGAAGTCGGCGTGCTGAGCGGCCATCATCTGCAAGAAGTCCAGCACCAGGGCTCGATCATCCTCGCGTGCGGTGGCCAGGCCCAGCTTGGCCGTCCAGCGCTGGTGCATGGCGGCCACGAAACGATCCTCGTACGTCTTGAGCACACTGACCACCGACGACACGCTGTCATCGCCTTCCGGCAGCAGCGCCAGCAGGGCCTGAGCCAGTGCACGCAGGTTCCAGTAGCCGATCTGTGGCTGGTTGTTCCAGCTGTAGCGCCCCTGGTGATCCGAGTGGTTGCAGATGTGGTCGGGGTCGAACGCATCCATGAAGCCAAAGGGCCCGTAGTCGATCGTCAGGCCCAGGATGGACATGTTGTCGGTGTTCATCACACCGTGACAGAAGCCCACCGCCTGCCAGTGGGCCATCAGCTCCGCCGTCCGATCGACCACGCGCTGCAACAGGGCCAGCACGGACTGGGGCTGCCCTTGCAGATCGGGCTCGTGGTGCTGGATGACGTAGTCGACCAAGGCGCGCAGGGTGTGGCGCGCCGCCTCGCGCGACCCGGTATCGCCCGCGTAGGCGAAGTGCTCAAAATGCCCAAAGCGAATGAAGCTCGGGGCCACGCGGGTGACCACGGCGGCTGTTTCCACGGTTTCGCGGATCACCGGATGCGGCGACGCTGTCAGGCACAAAGCCCGGCTGGTGGGAATGCCCAGCGCGTGCATGGCCTCGCTGCAGAGGTACTCGCGGATGGACGAACGCAAGACCGCACGACCGTCGGCGCGGCGTGAATAGGGTGTGGCGCCCGCCCCCTTGAGCTGCAGCTCTTGAGGCCCATGCGGCGTGTGGATCTGCCCCAGCAACAAGGCACGACCATCGCCCAGTTGGCCCGCCCACACCCCGAACTGATGCCCCGAATACACGGAGGTGAAGGGCGCCATGCCCGGCCACAGGGCGTTGCCGCTGAACACAGCCAGGGCATCGTGGCGATCGGCCCAGTCGGGCGACCACCCCCACTCAGCCGCCAGGGCCTCGTTACGGGCCACCCAGCGAGGGCTGGGCAAGGCTTCGCCCTGCCATGGCGTGCCCAAGGCCAGTCCGCCATCGGCCACCACCTGACGGTGCAGTTCGGCATGGCGGTTCACCCAGGCCTGCGGGTGCTCAGCCGGGTGCCAAGGGGCGTGGGGCGCCATCGAGGCACCGCTGTTGATCTGCATCATCCAGCCAGTGTAGACAAGCCCCCCTGCCCCTGAACGGACACGGGCCTTTGTACCAGGCAGGTGGGTGCGGCAGGCACCGCCCTGCCCCGCCAGGCTGCGACAATCCAGGGCATGAACTTTCGGCATCGAGCCCTCGACATCCTGCTGACGCCCGCCCCCAGCGCCAAAGCCGACCAGGCCCGCGCGCTGTACGAGCACTGGTTGAGTCATCCCCACCCCCTCGGCGAGGCTGATCGGAGCGCTGTGCTGTGCTTGAATCCCTCACAGCAGGCGGCCATGCCCGGCCGGCCAGCCCGACCGCAGTTGGTGCCTGCCAAGCAAGTGCCCTCCCGCAGCCCCTTCACCGACGAAGGACGCGCTGCCTTGCTGCACGCGATCTGCCACATCGAGTTCAACGCCATCAACCTGGCACTGGACGCCGTGTGGCGCTTCTCCGGCATGCCCACCGACTTCTATGGCGACTGGCTGCGCGTGGCCAGTGAAGAGGCCTTGCACTTCAGCCTGCTGCGGCAGCACCTGCAGACCATGGGCTGGGACTATGGCGACTTTGACGCCCACGACGGCCTGTGGACCATGTGCGCCCGCACTGCCGATGACATCGTGGCCCGCATGGCGCTGGTGCCCCGCACGCTGGAGGCCCGGGGACTGGACGCCACCCCGCTGATCCAGGACAAGCTCACCAAGGCCGGCGATCTGGCGGCCGTAGAGATCCTGGACATCATCCTGCGCGACGAGGTGGGGCACGTGGCCATTGGCAACCGCTGGTTCCACCACCTGTGCCGTGAGCGGGGTCTGGACGCCACCTCGCTGTACCCGCAGCTGGTGCGCCAATACGAAGCCCCCCGGCTGCGCCCGCCTTTCAACGAGGCCGCCCGCAAGGCCGCCGGGTTCACCGACGAAGAAATGGCGTTCTTGCTCGGCGTGGACTGAACATCCAAGGCGTTGTTGGAAATCACCCCCGAGGGTGGTGCCGCTCGTGCAACTGACGCAGGCGCTCACGCGCCACGTGGGTGTAGACCTGGGTGGTCGAGATGTCGGCGTGCCCCAGCAACAGCTGCACCACCCGCAGGTCGGCACCATGGTTGAGCAGGTGGGTGGCGAAGGCATGGCGCAGCGTGTGGGGCGACAGACTTTGCCGGATGCCGGCCTGCACCGCCAGCTGCTTGATGCGTTTCCAGAACATCTGACGGGTCATGGCCGCCCCCCGCACCGTCACAAACAGGTCATCCGACTGGCGCCCGGCCAGGATCTCGCTGCGGGCCGAGCCCAGGTAGCGCGACAACCACAAACCGGCTTCCTCGCCAAAAGGCACCAGCCGCTCCTTGCTGCCCTTGCCCGTCACGCGCACCACGCCCTCGGGCAACATCACCTGCCAGTGCTGGAGGGTGACCAGCTCGCTCACACGCAATCCGCTGGCGTACAGCAACTCCAGCATGGCGCGGTCGCGCAGGCCCAGGGCCTCTTGCGTGTCCGGGGCTGCCAGCAAGGCTTCCACCTGCGCCTCGGTCAGCGTGCCCGGCAGGCGCGAGGGCAAACGGGGAGCCGCCAGCCGCAAGGTGGGGTCTTCGGTGATCAGGCGCTCACGAACGGCCCATTTGAAGAAGCGGCGAAAGGTGCTGAGCCGACGCCCGGCCGAGGCAGGGCGGGTTTCGTCATGGCGTGCCACCGCGTAGGCATGCAGATCCACCTCGGTGGCCTCACACAAGGTCTGACGCCCATCGGGCTGGGCACGCAACCAGGCCAGAAAGCCTTGCAGATCACGGCGGTAGGCAGCCAGGGTGTTGTCACTCAGGCCATCCTCCAGCCACAAGGCCTCCAGGAAGCGGTCCAGCGTGGGATCTGCTGGCGTCATGCGTTCACGCCACCCCGCATCAAACCCTCTTTCATGCGTGCGTCGATGGCGTGCTCGCCGATGAACACCTTCAGCACCGCGCGGTACAGATCGTCACCAGGCTGTACCTTGCCCACGGGCAGACCATTCTTGCGCAACTGCACCCCGTGGTCGGGGATGAAATCCACATCGATCACATCCCCGGGCTTGAGGGTGCCCATGGCGTTGATGTCGGCCGTGAGTGCGGCCAGGCGCGGCGCCAGCTTCTGCTGCACCGCAGGCGCCTCGTGCCGGCGTACCCGGCGATTCAGCGATTTACCGAGCTCGGCCGCCGGGGCCTCCAGCATGATTTTGAGCTGCAAGCGCTTGGGCCCCGGCATGCTGAGCGCCACCGAAGCATCGCGGGTGGTGGCCGGCAGGTACAAGCCCGCCACAAAGGCCTTGACCCAAGCCACACCACGCAAACCCAGGCCATTGAGGCGCAAGGTGCGATCGGCCAGTTGCGCGGTGGGATCGAAGGTTTGCCCTTCCAGCGTGGCTGCCTGCACCATGGGGCTGCCGGCCATCACGGGCAGCAGGGCCACCGCCCCCAGCACCGAGGCCACCCCCGCCATCAACCCGCGAGCCAGCTGACGCTTGAACCACCGCATGAACACTCCTTGCAACACGTGAACATCACGAAACACACAGGTCTCCAACGTGGGCATGCGGCACATGGCCGACAGGGTTTACAAGGGATTTACACGGGATGCCCGTGCACGCACCATTGTGCGCTCGAGCACTACGCCTTTCAGCATGATCACCCTGTACGACTTCACGATGGCGCCCAGCCCGCGTCGCGCCCGCATCCTCCTGCGAGAAAAAGGCATTCCTTTCGAGACCATCCAGGTCAACCTGGTGATGGGGGAACACCTGGGCGAGGCCTACCGCGCCATCAACCCGCAGTGCACCGTGCCTGCGCTGAAACTGGACGACGGCACCGTGCTGCAAGACAACGCCGGCATCACCGCCTGGGCCGAAGCCACGCAACCCGAACCACCGCTGCTGGGTCGCACGCCGGTGGAGAAGGCGCTGATCGCCAGTTGGAACAGCCGCATCGAGTTTGAAGGCCTGCTGGCGGTGGCCGAGGCGTTTCGCAACACCAGCCCGGCCATGAAAGACCGCGCCCTGCCCGGTCAGGCCAACGTGGCGCAGATCCCTGAACTGGCGCAGCGCGGGCTGGAGCGGGCCACACGGTTTTTCAAAACCCTGGACGAGCACCTGGCTGACCGCGACTTTGTCGCCACCGACCATTTCAGCCTGGCGGACATCACCGCCGTGGTGCTGGTGGACTTTGCACGCGTGATTCGCTTCAAGCCCGGGCCCGAGCACCCTCACTTGCTGCGCTGGCGCACCAGCCTGGCCGACCGGCCCAGCCTGAAGGACTGAGCCCTGCCCGCTCAGCGGGCGTTGCTGTTGAACTCGCGGCGGGCGGCTTCCATGACCTGCTCCAGCTTGGCCTCGGTGCGCTGCGAGGCATCGGCCTGGGTCTGCCAGTCCATGAAGGCCTGGGCCTGGCGGCGCTTCCATTCGGTCTCGCGCGACATCTGGGCCACCGCCACCTCGTTCTCGGCTTGCGGCACCAGCATGGCCATCTCAGCCTGCCACTTGGCCAGTTGGGCCACGCGCCGGGCATCATCGGCTTCGATCTCGGCGATCAAGGCCGCGCCCATGAAGGCCGACTCCATCAAGGTGAACTCGCCAGTTTTCAGCCGCTCGGGCAGCTCAGCCATCAAGGCCTCGGCCATGCGGCGACGCGCCCGAGCGTCCTGCTCCTGATCCAGCGTCTGCATCTTCTCGAAATCACGCTGGAAGCGCACCAGGCCCACCAGGCGGCGTGCATCTTCCTTGCTCTGCCCCATGCGGCCCATCACGGCCAGCAAGCGCTGCCAGTCGTCTGCATCCACGCCATCGGGCCGGGCATCTGCCAGCGACGGTGCCGTGGCCGACGGGTTCGCCGAGGCGTCATCGCCCACCCCGGCTGAGGGCCACAGGCCCTGCGCCTCGCCGGAGCCCGCCGCCCCACCATCCAGCGCCGAGGGTTGATCAACCCCGCTGCTCCACCACCAGGCACCAGCACCCAGCAAGGCCACCACGACCACGCCCACCGCCAGCAGCGGTTTTGAGAAAGAATTCTGTACTTTGATCATCATGCTGATTGTGAGTTCAAGTCGCCGGCTTCGTTCACCCTATCAGCCCCAGGAAAACACCCATGTCCGCCCTCGGTCCCCAGGTTCGCTGCATTCTTGAACAGGATCTGGACGCCGTGCTGCAGGTGCAAGCCCAATGCTACGAGACTGGCTACCATGAGCCCCGTACGGCCTTTGCCAACAAGTTGGCCTGCTCACCGGGCACCGCCTGGTTGGTCGAACACGAGGGCGTCGTGCAGGCTTACCTGTTCACGCTGCCTGTGGACGAAGGGCACTTCCCGGTGCTGCACGGCGCCGACTGGGCACCACCACCTCAAGCCCGCTGGCTGTACCTGCACGATCTGGCCGTCAGCCCGGCCTGCCAGGGCTTGGGCCTGGCCGGGCGCCTCATGCAGCAGGCCCTGCGCTGTGCACGCACCCTGCAACTGGAGGGCTTGGCCCTGGTGGCCGTGCAGGGGGCCGACGCCTATTGGACAAGACAGGGCTTTCAGGCCCGTACACCCCGCCACCCGGTGATGCAACAGCGTCTGGCCAGCTTTGGCCCGGATGCGCTGTTCATGATGCGAACCCTCTGACTCAGCATGGGTGCGAAACCTCAAAGCCAGACTTCCTGATGCAGATCAAGCCTGACGCTTGACCTGCTGGCTGACCCGGGCGATGCTCATCCACCGAGATGCAGGGGCCCGCCCTGCTCGAACCACGATGGAGTGATGATGAGCGAGTGCCCGCCCCGAGACATGAGCTGGAACGACTGGGTGCGTGCCCTGGACCGGCATGTGCATGGCAATATCGGACAACTGATGAGCGGCATCTCGCCCATCCAGACCACCCTGGTCTACTTGGACTGGCTCTCGCATTTGATGATCTCGCCAGGCAAACAACTGGACCTGGTCAAACAGGCGGCTGAAGACCTGGCCAGCACCTCCGCCAGCCTGAGCGCGGCCCGCCAGGGCACCGATGCCGAAGGACGCACCGCCCCCCAGGTGGACCGCCGCTTCAGCCATGAAGCCTGGCAACAATGGCCCTTCAACCTGTACGCCCAGGGCTTCCACCTGCTGGAGCGCGCCTGGCACCGCGCCACCCATGGGGTGCCGGGCCTGAACCACCGGCATGAAGACATCGCCGCCTTTGCTGCCCGGCAATGGCTGGATGTGTTCAACCCGGCCAACAACCCGTGGTTGAACCCCGAAGTGCTCTCAACCACCGCCCGCGAAGGCGGCATGAACCTGGTGCGAGGCGCCGTGAACTGGGCGGACGACGCCCAGCGTCTGGCCCTCCATCGGCCACCCGCCGGGGCCGAGGCCTTCCAGCCCGGCGTCAATGTGGCCATCACCCCGGGCAAGGTGGTGTACCGAAATGACCTGATCGAGCTGATCCAGTACAGCCCCACGACCGACACCGTGCACCCCGAACCCGTGCTCATCGTGCCGGCCTGGATCATGAAGTACTACATCCTCGATCTGTCGCCCCATAACTCGTTGGTGAAGTACCTGGTCGACCAGGGCCACACCGTGTTCATGATTTCGTGGAAGAACCCGAGCGCCGAAGACCGGTGCAAGGGACTGGATGACTACCGTCTGCAGGGGGTGATGGCTGCGCTGGACACCATCGGCCACATCGTGCCTGACCAGAAAGTACATGCCACGGGCTACTGCCTGGGCGGCACACTGCTGATGATCGCCGCCGCCACCATGGGGCGTGAACACGATGAGCGCCTGGCCTCCATGACGCTGTTTGCGGCCCAGGGCGACTTCACCGAGGCCGGTGAGCTGCTGATGTTCATCAACGAAAGCGAGGTGGAGCTGATCGAATCGATGATGGCCCAGCAAGGCTATCTGACCGGCTCACAAATGGCCGGCACCTTCCAGCTGCTGCATGCGGACGACCTGATCTGGTCACGCGCCATGAAGAACTACCTGCTGGGCCAGCGCGACCGCCCGAACGACCTCATGGCGTGGAACGCCGACACCACCCGCATGCCTTACCGCATGCACTCGGAGTACCTGCACAAGCTCTTCCTGCACAACGAGCTGGCCACCGGCCGCTACGAGGTGGACGGCAAGCCCATCTGGTTCACCGACATCCGCGTGCCCTGCTTTGCCGTGGGCACCGTGACCGACCACGTGGCGCCCTGGAAGTCGGTCTACAAGCTGCACCTGCTGCCCCTGGACATCACCTTCGTGCTCACCAGTGGCGGCCACAACGCCGGCATCGTCAGCGAGCCGGGTCACCGCGGTCGGCATTTTCAGATCCACCACCGTCCTCCCACACAGCCTTACCGGGCCCCCGAGCATTGGCAGGCGGAAGTGCCTCACACCGAGGGCTCGTGGTGGCCGCAATGGCAGCAGTGGTTGGCGGCCCACTCCGGGCCACCCACCGCGCCACCCCGCATGGGGCCCGCCGGGCGCCGCAAGACCTGGCCCGACGCACCGGGCGAGTACGTCTTGCAGACCTGAACCCACCCTGAAAAGCGCACAGGCCGCCAAGGTTGCCCCTCGCGGCCTGTGCTGAAGATCAGATCAATTCAGATCAGTTCTTCGACTGGTCCACCAGCTTGTTCTTGGCGATCCAAGGCATCATGGCGCGCAGCTCGGCACCGACAGTCTCGATGGGGTGAGCAGCATTCAGGCGACGGCGAGCGGTCATGCTCGGGTAGTTCGTCTTGCCTTCCAGAATGAACATCTTGGCGTATTCGCCGGTCTGGATGCGCTTCAACGCGTTGCGCATGGCTTCGCGCGACTTCTCGTTGATCACTTCCGTGCCGGTCACGTACTCACCAAACTCGGCGTTGTTCGAGATGGAGTAGTTCATGTTGGCGATGCCGCCTTCGTACATCAGGTCGACGATCAGCTTCAGCTCGTGCAGGCACTCGAAATAGGCCATCTCGGGCGCGTAGCCGGCTTCCACCAGGGTTTCGAAGCCCATCTTCACCAGCTCGACGGCACCGCCGCACAGCACGGCCTGCTCACCGAACAGGTCGGTTTCGGTTTCTTCGCGGAAGTTGGTTTCGATCACGCCACCCTTGGTGCCGCCGTTGGCAGCGGCGTACGACAAGGCGATGTCCTTGGCCTTGCCCGACACATCCTGGTACACAGCGATCAGCGAAGGCACGCCGCCGCCCTTGAGGTACTCGGAACGCACGGTGTGACCAGGGCCCTTGGGGGCGACCATGATCACGTCCAGATCAGCGCGGGGCACGACCTGGTTGTAGTGCACGTTGAAGCCGTGCGCAAACGCCAGCGTGGCACCCTTCTTGATGTTGGGGGCAACGTTGTTGTTGTACACCTCGGGGATGTTCTCGTCGGGCAGCAGGATCATGACCAGGTCGGCGGCCTTGACGGCTTCGTCGACTTCGGCGACCTTCAGGCCGGCAGCTTCAGCCTTGGACCAGGAAGCGCCGCCCTTGCGCAGGCCAACGGTCACGTTGACGCCGGAATCGCGCAGGTTCTGGGCGTGGGCGTGGCCTTGCGAGCCGTAGCCAACGATGGTGACGTTCTTGCCTTTGATCAGGCTCAGATCGGCGTCCTTGTCGTAATAGACCTTCATGGGGTTCTCCGTATATCGAGGACCGGTGGCGCACCGGCCTCAGGTTCAGTGAGGGTTCAAAAACAAAAGCGGGAACATACCAGACGACTGCGCACCAACCCATCGGGCCGGCACACTGCAAGCGTCATCACACGCGCAGGATGCGCTCGCCGCGCCCGATCCCGCTGGTCCCGGTGCGCACGGTTTCGAGGATGGCTGCGCGGTCGATCGCTTCAATGAAAGCGTCGAGCTTGGCGGCGTCGCCCGTGAGTTCGATGGTGTAGGTCTTGTCGGTGACGTCGATGATGCGGCCACGGAAGATGTCGGCCATGCGCTTCATCTCTTCACGCTCCTTGCCCACGGCGCGAACCTTGATGAGCATGAGTTCGCGCTCGGTGTAGGGGCCTTCGGACAGATCCACCACCTTGACCACCTCGATGAGGCGGTTGAGGTGCTTGGTGATCTGTTCGATGACGTCGTCGGAGCCGGTGGTCACGATGGTCATGCGCGACAGCGAGGGGTCCTCGGTGGTGGCCACCGTCAGGCTCTCGATGTTGTAGCCACGGGCCGAGAAGAGGCCCACCACGCGGGACAGGGCGCCTGCTTCGTTTTCGAGCAGCAGGGCAATGACGTGTTTCATGGTGATCGTCCTTGGGGGGCTCCTGGGCCTGCCGGCGGTAACCGTCAGGCTGTGGCCCCGGGTGCGATGTGAACAGTTGGTGGAGTCAGCCACCGCTCAGGGCCTGGGCCCGACACACCCCCGGCAAGGGGCGGCCTGCACAGACCGGTTGCGGCGCTGGTTGCTTGCTTATTGGGGGTCAGAGTTCCTCGGAGCCCAGCAGCATCTCGGAGATGCCCTTGCCCGCCTGCACCATCGGCCACACGTTTTCGGTGGGGTCGGTGCGGAAGTCCAGGAACACCGTGCGGTCCTTCAGCTTGATGGCTTCGCGCAGGGCGCCTTCCACGTCCGAGGGGCGCTCGATCAGCATACCCACGTGGCCATAGGCCTCGGCCAGTTTGACGAAGTCAGGCAGCGCGTCCATGTAGCTGTGCGAGTAGCGGCCGCCGTAATCCAGCTGCTGCCACTGGCGCACCATGCCCAGGTAGCGGTTGTTCAGCGAGAGCACCTTCACCGGGGTGTTGTACTGCAGGCAGGTGGAGAGTTCCTGGATGCACATCTGGATGGAACCTTCGCCGGTGATGCAAAACACATCGGCATCGGGCTTGGCCAGCTTGATGCCCATGGCGTAAGGCAAGCCCACGCCCATGGTGCCCAGACCACCGGAGTTGATCCAGCGGCGGGGCTCATCGAACTTGAAGAACTGGGCCGCAAACATCTGGTGCTGGCCCACATCGGAGGTGACGTAGTAGTCGGTGCCACGGGTCAGTTCCCACAGCTTCTCGATCACCATCTGCGGCTTGATGACCTCGTCGGATTGCTTGTACTTCAGGCAATCGCGCTTGCGCCATTCGTTGATCTGGTTCCACCAGGCAGCCAGAGCGTTCTGATCGGGACGTTGCTGCGACTCCTTGATCTGCGCCAGCATTTCCTGCAGCACGTCCTTCACATCGCCCACGATGGGGATGTCGACCTTCACGCGCTTGGAGATGCTCGACGGGTCGATGTCGATGTGGATGATCTTGCGCTCGACCTGGGCAAAGTGCTTGGGGTTGCCGATCACGCGGTCGTCGAAGCGGGCGCCCACGGCGATCACCACGTCGGCGTTCTGCATGGTCATGTTGGCCTCGTAGGTGCCATGCATGCCCAACATGCCCAGGAACTTGGGATCGGTGGCGGGGTACGCACCCAGACCCATCAGGGTGTTGGTGCAGGGGTAGCCCAGCAGGTTGACCAGCTCACGCAGCTCGGCGCAGGCTTCGGCCATCAGCACGCCGCCGCCGGTGTAGATGTAGGGGCGCTTGGCACCCAGCAGCAGCTGCACGGCCTTGCGGATTTGGCCGCCATGGCCCTTGCGTACCGGAGCGTACGAACGCATTTCCACTGACTCGGGGTAGTGGAAGGCGGTGGTGTTGAGCGACACGTCCTTGGGCACATCCACCACCACGGGGCCAGGACGGCCGGTGCGGGCGATGTGGAAGGCCTTCTTCATTGTGGCGGCCAGGTCGGCCACGTCCTTGACGAGGAAGTTGTGCTTGACGATGGGACGGGTGATGCCGACGGTGTCGCACTCCTGGAAGGCGTCCAGGCCGATGGCGGCCGTGGGCACCTGCCCGGTGATGATCACCATGGGGATGGAGTCCATGTAGGCGGTGGCGATGCCGGTGATGGCATTCGTCACACCCGGGCCCGAAGTGACCAGGGCCACGCCGACGTCGCCGGTGGCACGGGCGTAGCCGTCAGCGGCGTGCACGGCGGCCTGTTCGTGGCGCACGAGCACGTGCTCGATCGTGTCTTGCTTGTACAGCGCGTCGTAGATGTACAGAACGGCGCCGCCGGGGTAGCCCCAGATGTACTTGACACCCTCGGCCTGCATGCAGCGAACCAGGATGTCGGAGCCGTTGAGGATTTCGCCGGAGGGCGATGAGGCATTGGCGTCGGCCGAGCCGGCGCGCTTGATGTCCGCAGACGAGATTTCCATGATGGATGACCTTTCAGATTTTCTCTAACGAAAAACGATCGGTGCCCCTCCACACGGGCCACTCCACTCAAGGAGCAACCAGCAGCACTGCGACCACGGATGGCCGTGTGCTCGCCCTTGTGAGGCGGTTTTGGAGCCTGCGCGGCCCGCACGAATGGTCGGTTGACACACCCATGCCAAGCCAGATCGAGATGGCGCAAAACGTCGATTATCGCATTCCTGCGGGTCAATACAAGATGACCCCGTTGACAACCCAGCCCCAACCATCCTCCAGCCACTCAAAAACGGAATGCCATAATCGCGCCGCCCCGGCCTGCGACCGGATATCTGCCACCGATGTTGAGCTCCCCAGACGCCTCCGACCACGCCCGACAGCTTGACGACTTCCTCAAGGGTGTCGAGCGCCGCGCGTTCAAACGCACAGCCTACACGGTGAGGGATGAGGACGCCGCCCTGGATATCGTGCAGGACTCGATGATCCGCCTGGTGCAAAGCTACGGCGAGCGCCCGGCGGCCGAGTGGCCCATGCTGTTTCAGCGCATTTTGTCGAACGCCACCCTGGACTGGTTTCGCCGACAAAAGGTTCGCAACGCGGTGATGCTCAACGTGGACGACCTGGAAGGGGGCGATCACGACGAGGATAGCGGCTCATTCGATCTGCTCTCGGCCCTGAGGGTGGACGATCAGATCGCCGAAGGAGCGGACGACGGGGCGGGACGGCGTCAGGTACTGTCCCAGATCGAGGAAGAAATCGCCCGTTTGCCCACGCGTCAACGGGAGGCATTCCTCTTGCGTTATTGGGAAGAGATGGACGTGGCCGAGACCGCCGCCGTGATGGGCTGCTCCGAGGGCAGCGTGAAAACGCACTGCTCCAGAGCAGTCCAGGCCCTGGCCCGTGCATTGCAATCTCGTGGAATCACATTGTGAAAAACCAGGTCGAACTCTCTGACGCCCGCACCGATGCCCTGGAGGCCCGGTTTGCGTTACGCGTGAGTGCGCGCCTGCACGAAGGCGCAGCACAAATACCCCACGACATCACCGAGCGTTTGCGCGTGGCCCGGCTGCGCGCCCTGGAGCAACTGCGGGCACAGCCTGTGCCAGCCACGGTGGCGGCGCACACCCCCGCCGCAGCCCACCAGCACGGGCTGGTCGCCGCAGGTGCCGCTGGCAGTGCGTCGGCCCCGCTGTGGGTCACGGGCGCCGGCTCGGCGCCATCTCCGCTGGATGACGACCCCCTGCCCTGGCGCTGGAAGCTGGCCACGGTGCTGCCGGTGCTGGTCTTGCTGGCAGGTTTGTGGGCCGCGCAGGTGTGGCACCAACAGGCCAAGGTGCAAGCCACGACCGAAGTGGACATGGCCCTGTTGACCGACGAGCTACCGCCCGACGCCTATGCCGACCCCGGGTTTGCCGAGTTCCTGCGGCAAGACCAACCCGCGCCAGCCCTGCCATCCCCCACTGATGAGCCCCTGCAGGTGGATGACCTGATCCAGGAGGCGGTGGAATTGCGGGCTCGGGAGAGTGCGCCATGACACCACGGGCGCGGGCCATGCGCCATGCCCGCCCTTGGCGGACAGCAGCGCTGATCCGTGGCTGGTGTGTGGCCACTTGCCTGGTCTTGAGCCTGGGGCTGACGACCAGCCCCACCTGGGCCGCGCCGCTGAACGCCCTGGGCAACGCCCCCGCCTGGAGTGATCTGTCGCCCGAGCAACGTCGGGTGCTGGCGCCGCTGGCCCCGCAGTGGGCGACGATGGACGACACCAGCCGGGGCAAATGGGCCCAGGTGGCCACCGAGTACCCCCGCCTGTCGCGGAAAGAACGCGAACGCCTGGATGAGCGGCTGAGCCGGTGGGCCCAAATGCAGCCCATCGAGCGTGGACAGGCTCGCGCCCGGTTTCAGGATGCACGCGCCCTGAGCCCGCAAGAGCGTCAGCAGCGCTGGGAGGCTTACCAGGCACTGTCTGAGGACGAGCGCCAGGATCTGGCCCGCCAGGCCCAACGCCGTCAGAAACCGGTGTACCTGCCTGACAACGCCGTGGGCCCGCGCGAAGCCACCCAGCTCAAGGATCAGAAGCGGCGGCTGGCGCGACATGACGACACGCGCAAGGACAATGTGGTGCCACCGGTGATCCCGGACGCACGCAAGGCAGCGCGGGTGGTGACGCCCGCCACCGTGCAAGCCCCGCGTGGCGCCACCACCCGACTGGTGAATGAGCCCGCCGCGCCAGCCCTGCACCAACAGACAGGCCTGCCCAAGATCGCCACCACCGACGGTTTTGTGGACCCGGTGACCTTGCTGCCCCGACGCGGCGCCCAAAGCACCGGCATGCAGCCCACACCGCGCCGTGAGAAGAGCGCCCTACAGGGGCGCTGACCGCCTGCCTGGTGTATCGTTGCGCGCTGTTTCAAGCTCATGTGACTGCGCCCATGTCGTTCTGGCGTCCGCCCACCTACCGCCCACTCACCCCCCAGGAATGCGCCGAGCGCGCGAATGGCCAGGCCCCCAGCCTGCGCCGTCGCCTGACCGCGTTCGTGTATGAGGGGGTCTTGCTGTTCGGCATCGTGGTGCCGGTGGCCCTGGTCTACGGCATCGCCACCAACCAGCGCCATGCCATGGAAGGCCGTGTTGGTTTGTGGGTGACCCTGGTGCTGGCACTGCTGGCCTACTTCGCCTGGTGCTGGCACCACACGGGCCAGACCCTGGCCATGAAAACCTGGCACCTGAAACTGGTCAACCCCGAAGGCGGCTCGCTGCGCTGGTACCAGGTGCTGCTGCGCTTTGTCACAATGTGGCTGTGGGTGGTCCCTCCGCTGGTGATCGCCCAGGCGCTGCACTGGCAGGGCAGCGGCCGCATCATGGGCGCCTTGCTGGCCTGGATTGCCGTGTATGCGGTGTTCAGCCTGGCGCTGCCTCGTCGTCAGTTTCTGCATGATGTGATCAGCCGCACGCGCCTGATCGACACCCGCCCTCCGGAAGCCCATTGATCATGAGCAGCCTGTCACTGTGTGTTTATTGCGGCTCTCGTGACGGTGAGGCGCCCGTGCATCGTGCGAGCGCGCTGGCACTGGGCCACAGCATTGGACAGCGCGGCTGGCGGCTGGTCTACGGGGGCGGCAGCACGGGCCTGATGGGCGCTGTCGCCGATGGCGCCCTGCGGGCCGGGGCCGAGGTGATTGGCGTGATCCCCGAAAAGCTGATGGTGCGCGAGATGGGCCACGGTGGCGTGACCACCCTGCAGGTGGTGGCCAACATGCATGAGCGCAAGCTGCTGATGGCGAATCAGGCGGATGCCTTCATCGCCCTGCCGGGTGGCATCGGCACCATGGAAGAGATCTTCGAGGTGTGGACCTGGCGGCAACTAGGCTACCACCACAAGGCCCTGGGCCTGCTGAATGTGGATGGCTACTACGACGAGTTGCTGCGCTTCATCGACCGCAGCCGTGACAGCGGCTTCTTGTGGCCCGATGTGCAGGAACTGCTGCTGGTGGACACGGATGCCGAGCGCCTGCTGGACCGCCTGGCCGCCGAGACGGCCCACCTGAAAGCACAAACGCCACCGGACGAGGCCTCTGATGCCCCGGGTGGCGTGTCAGATCAGATCTGAGCGCGGCTGACGGCGACCGATCAGGCCGCGAGCCGCCATCAATCTCAAACAGCGGCTTCGTCGGTCTCGCCCGTGCGGATGCGCACCACCTGCTCGACCGGCGTGACAAAAATCTTGCCGTCACCGATCTTGCCGGTCTTGGCGGCCTTGACGACGGCCTCGATGCAGCGGTCCACGTCTTCGTCCTTGACCACCACTTCCACCTTCACCTTGGGCAGGAAGTCGACCACGTACTCAGCGCCACGGTACAGCTCGGTGTGGCCCTTCTGACGGCCGAACCCCTTGACTTCGGTGACGGTCAGGCCCGTAACCCCCACTTCAGCCAGCGACTCGCGAACCTCTTCCAGTTTGAAGGGCTTGATGATGGCGGTGATCTGTTTCATGGGAAAACTCCAAAGTCAGTCAGGGTTGCTGGAATATGCAGGCTCATGTTGCAGCGCAGTGAACACAATTTAAGCATGAAGCGATGGGAACGCCATCGCCTCGGGCTGTCGCATTGGCGCCTCAGGCGCGAAAACGCGAGGTGATGGGGTAACGCCAGTCGCGGCCGAAGGCCCGGTGGGTGATCCGGATGCCCACGGGGGCCTGGCGGCGCTTGTACTCGTTGAGCTTGATGAGGCGGGTGACCTTGTCCACATCGGCCTGGGCAAAACCGGCCGCGACGATCTCGTCGATGGACTGGTCCAGTTCCATGTAGCGCTCGAGGATGGCGTCCAGCACCTCGTACTCAGGCAGGCTGTCTTGGTCTTTCTGGTCCGGGCGCAGCTCGGCCGACGGAGGCCGGGTGATGATGCGCTCGGGGATGGGCTCCACCTGGCCAGCGGCCACGGCCTGGGCATTGCGCCAGCGGGCCAGCCGGTAGACCAGGGTTTTGGCCAGGTCTTTGATGACGGCAAAACCGCCGGCCATGTCGCCATACAGGGTGCAGTAGCCCGTGGCCATCTCGCTCTTGTTGCCGGTGGTCAGCACGATGGCGCCAAACTTGTTGGACAAGGCCATCAGCAGCGTACCCCGAATGCGGGCCTGGATGTTTTCTTCGGTGGTGTCCTCGGCCCGGCCCTCGAACAGCGGAGCCAGCGAGGTTTTGAAGGCCTCGAACTCGGGGGCGATGGCGATTTCGTCATGCCGCACGCCCAGGCGGTCGGCCATGTCACGCGCGTCAATCCAGGAAATGTCGGCCGTGTAGGGCGAGGGCATCATCACGGTGCGCACCTTGTCTGCCCCCAGGGCATCAACAGCGATGGCCAGCACCAAGGCGGAGTCAATGCCGCCCGACAGGCCGATCAACGCCCCCGGAAAGCCGTTCTTGCCCACGTAATCGCGCACGCCACACACCAGCGCGGCCCAGATTTCGGCCTCGTCGGACAGGGGCTGGGCCACGGTGCCCTGCACCACCCCACCCGGCAGCAAGGCCACCTGCAGGGTCTCATCGGCAAAGCTGGCCGCCCGGGCGGCCACCACACCGTGGGCATCCACGGCAAACGAGGCGCCATCAAACACCACTTCATCCTGACCGCCGGTCAGGTGGGCATAGACCAGAGGCAGGCCCAGGCTGCGGGCACGCTCGCCCATGCGGGCTTCACGCTCGCCACGCTTGCCCGCATGAAAGGGCGAGGCGTTGATGACCACCAGCGCCTGCGCGCCCAGCGACTGGGCGGCCAGGGCCGGTTCGTCAAACCAAGCGTCTTCACACACGAGCAGGCCCACGCGCCAACCCAACACCTCAACCACCACCGGGCCCAGGCCGGCTTCCCGGCCCGAGACAAAATAGCGTCGTTCATCAAACACTTGGTAGTTGGGCAACTCGCGCTTGGCGTAGGTGGCGCGCAGCACCCCACCCTGCAGCAAGCTGGCGGCGTTCAAGCGCCGGGGCACCGACCACGAGCGCGTGCGCACGTCGTCGCCCGGGCCTTGCACGGGGTGGCCCAGCACCAGGTGCAAATCAGGCAGATCGGCCAGGGCCTGGGCGATGTGGGCCACCTGGGTGTCGCAGGCCTGCATGAACGCGGGCCGCAGCAGCAGGTCTTCAGGGGGATAGCCGCACAGGGCCATTTCAGGCGTGACCACCAGGCGTGCGCCCTTGGCATACGCTAGGCGGGCTTGATCGACGATCTGACGGGCGTTGCCGGCCAGATCACCCACCACGGGATTGAATTGCAACAAGGCCACGTTCAGCGCAGTGCTGGGTGCGGCAGACGACTCACGGTTCATGGACAACATTCAGACGGGTGGCGCCCCCGCGCCAGACACAGACTGCATGGTAGCGGGCCTGCAGCTGCGATGGCATCATGGCGTGCAACAAATCGACCCGCAAGCCTGGAACGCGCTGCTGGAGGGGGTGCCCGGGGCGCGCCCATTCCTGACCCATGAATGGCTGTGCGCCATGGAGGTGCACGGCTGCGCCACGGCCGACACCGGTTGGCAACCGCTGTTTCTTGGCGCATATGACGCTCAAGGCGTGCTGCAGGCGGCCTGCCCCACCTACCTGAAGTACCACTCTTATGGCGAGTACGTGTTCGACTGGGCCTGGGCGGATGCCCATGACCGGGCGTTTGCACAGCAAGGTCGACAGTACTTCCCCAAACTGCTGGGGGCTTCACCCTTCTCGCCCATCCCTGGCCAACGGTTGCTGACCCGCCCAGGGATGGCCGCCGACCAGACCGCCCAGGTGCGTCAAGCCTTGTTGCGAGCGCTGCAGGCACGCTGCCTGGCCGAGGGCTGGTCATCGGCCCATGTGCTGTTTGTGTCGGATGACGAGGCAGCGCTGGGCGCCCAACAAGGGTGGCTGGTGCGCCGTGGGGTGCAGTTTCACTGGACCAACCGCGCCGAGGCGCCTTACGCAGACTTCAACGACTTCCTGAGCACACTGCAGCGCGAGAAGCGCAAGAAGATTCTGCAAGAGCGGCGCAAGGTGGCCGAGGCCGGGGTGAGCTTCCGCGTGATCGAGGGCCCCGAGGCCAGTGCTGAAGACTGGTCGTTTTTTTACCGCTGCTACGAAAACACGTATCACGCCCATGGCCAGCGGCCGTACTTGAACGAACCTTTCTGGCAAAGCGTGGGGGCGAGCCTGGCCCCGCATTGGGTCTTGTTCGTGGCCGAACGCGATGGGCAGCGCATGGCCTGCTCGCTGGTGGCGGTAGACCGGGCCACCGATGCGGCCTATGGGCGGTACTGGGGCGCCCTGGAGTCGGTGAGCTGCCTGCACTTTGAAGCGTGTTACTACCAACCGCTGGCCTGGTGCATGGCCCAGGGCTTGCAACGCTTCGAAGGTGGCGCACAAGGAGAGCACAAATTGGCACGCGGCCTGATGCCGGTGGACACGCAGTCTTTGCACTGGCTGGCGCATCCCGGCCTGTCGCAGGCCGTGGCAGATTTCCTGATGCGAGAAAAACAGGGCCTGAGCCATTACGTCAACGAATTAGACGACCGAAGACCGTTCAAACCCCAAGACTGAAGACTGCGGCTTGATGCGACACTCGCGCGGGGCGACTTCAAACGATCGTTTTACCGGGTCGCCACACACCATCACATCGCAGGGTCCGCCATGTCACGTTCATCAACGCCAACGCCGCATCGCCAGATCGCTCCGCCTGCGATTCTGGACATCGAGGCCTCAGGGTTCGGTCTGGGCAGCTACCCCATCGAAGTGGGGTTTGTGCTGCCGGATGGTCAGGCGTGGTGCAGCCTGGTGCAACCCGAACCCGACTGGCAGCACTGGGATCCAAATGCGGCGGCGGTGCACGGCATCGAGCGAGAACACCTGCAGAAACACGGGCGTACGGCCTCGGCGGTGTGTGAAGCCCTGAACCAGCAGTTGCACGGCATGGTGGTGTACTCGGACGCCTGGGCCCACGACTACACCTGGCTGAACCGGCTGTACGAGGTGGCCGGCCGATCGCCCAGTTTCAAGCTGGAGAACCTGCGCGCCTTGCTGGATGACCAGGACGCCGCCCGCTGGCACGAGGTCAAACGCCGCGTGGCGGCCACGGCCGGCCTGCAGCGCCACCGCGCCAGCGCGGACGCGCGCCTGTTGCAGCAAACTTGGCTGTCGCTTCGTCGCCCCCAAAGCTTGGCCGCATGAGCTGAAATTTCTCAAGTCGTGGGATGAAAGTCCGAAAACCCGGGCACTGCTGTTCACAGTCGGGATGTCCATGTTTTCTACCGTTTCTGAGGTGCGCATGGGGACGCCCACCATCCTGCGACAGGTGCGCCCACTGGCTTCGGCCGTGGTGGCCTGCACCCTGATCTCTGCAGGCTATGTGCTGTCGTCCTCTGGGCAATCACATGCTGAATTGATGGGGGCCGCGTGCCTCGCGGCCGGCGCGGCGCACTTGTGGTTTCGGCCCGGTCAATCACGCACATCACGACAAAATACCGACCTGAATGCCGAGCGCTGGGGCATGCTGCTGGATGGGCACGGCGATGCGGCGTTGGTGCTGCGACGTCGAGCGGACATGATGGGACGATTCATGGGCTACGAGATCGCTGAAGCGAACTCTGCCGCCCATGCGCTGTATGCTGGCCCAGAAGGCGGCCTGACGGGGCGACTGCTGTTCGATGTGCTGCCATCCGGTTGGCCCGAAAGCTTCCACGAGCGCCTGGACCAGTGCTGGCACAGCGGTCTGCGCCAGGAGGATGAACACGCTCACGTTGCTGAAGACGAGACCCGCCGTGCCACGTGGCTGCATCATCAAATGATCCGGCTGCCCGATGGTGTGGTGGTGTTGACCCGAGACACGACCGCCATGCACGCCTCGATGGAGGCCTTGCACGAGCAGGAGGTGTTTTACCGCACCTTGGTGAACAGCCTGCCCATGGCGGCTTATGCCCGCAGCGCACGCCCCCACAACCAGGGTCAGTACGTGGTGTGGAACCAGGTGGCTGCCCAGACCATGAACCTGCCCACGGAGCAGGTGCTGGGTCGCCAGCCCCATGAGGTCTTGCCCGCCGACGTGGCCCAGCGGGCCAATGAGCAAGACGAGCATGTGGTCAGAACCGACACCACCCAAATCTATGAGGACGTGGTCTTCCACACCGCCCAGGGCGATCGCATCGTCAAACTGATCAAGACCCCGGTGCATCGCATGGACGGCGAACTGGACCACATCCTGTCCATCGCCATCGACGTGACCGAACAACGCGAAGCCGCCGAGCAACTGCGTCTGGCCTCTCGCGTGATCGATGAAACGGGCGAAGCCATCGTGATCACCGATGCGCTGGACCGCGTGGTGCGTGTGAACCCGGCCTTTTTGAGCATGACAGGGCTGAGCCCGCAGGAAGTCCTCGGACAGTTTGCAGAACTGCTGGGCATGCCGCCTTTGCGCGAAAGCCACCTGCCAGGCGTCAGCCAGGCCCTGGTGCGCGGGCAACGGTGGGTGGGCGAAAGCCAGCAGGTGCGTCAGGACGGTCGATCGCTGGACATCTGGCTGAGCGTGAGCACCTTGCGCAACGCACAGCAAGACATCACGCAGCACATCCGTGTGTTCAGCGACATTTCGGTGCTCAAGGCCCAGCAGCGCGAGTTGGCCGAGCAGGCCCGGCACGACACCCTGACGGGCCTGCCCAACCGGCGGGCCTTCAGCGAACGCCTGCGCCAGGCCATGGCCCGCGCGCGCCGCAGCCCGCAAACCCTGGCGGTGCTGTTCATCGACCTGGATGGCTTCAAGGCGGTGAACGACCGCTGGGGCCACGCCAGCGGCGATCACCTGCTGCAAGAAGTGGCCGTGCGCCTGCAGCAATGCGTGCGCAACACCGACTGTGTATGCCGACTGGCGGGCGACGAGTTCACCGTGATTCTGGAAGGCGCCGGTCACCCCCAGGAGGTGTTCCGCATCGGGCAGCGCATCCTGGACCGCGTGAGCCTGCCCGTGGCGGTGGGCCAGGGCGAGGCCGTGGTGACCCCGAGCATTGGTGCTGCGGTCTTCATCCCCTCGGACACCGAGCAAAGCCTGTGCGAACGCGCCGATGCCGCCATGTACCAGGCCAAGCGGCAAGGCAAGGCCCAACTGGTGATGAGCGCCCGCCCCGAGGCATCAGATAACGAGCGTAGCCAGATAATTGCCATCAATTGACGACAATTACCCGCAAACAGGGGGCGCACCACTGTGGTGCCGAGACACGATTAACGATCCAGGGCTGATATAAACCCGGGTTCGCTGCGGGGTCATGGTTCATGGTGCGCCATGAACGGAGCCCGCTCTTCGTCGCCACCCCTTGATTGCGCACCGATGGCCACGTCGTCTTCGCCCGCCTCCTCTGCCACCACGCCCACCGCCAGCGCACCCAAGAACCGTCCACGCGTGGTGATCATCGGATGCGGTTTTGGCGGCCTGGAGGCGGCCAAGGCGCTGGCCGAGGCCGACGTTGAAATCGTGGTGGTGGACCGCACCAACCACCACCTCTTCCAGCCCTTGCTGTACCAGGTGGCCACTGCCGGCTTGCCGGCCCCTGCCATCGCGGCCCCCATCCGTCACATCCTGCGCAAACAGATCAGCAAGGGGCAGTTGACAGTGCTGATGGCCGAGGTGACCAGCATCGACACGGCTTCGTCCTGTGTGGTGGTGGACGGCGGCGAGCACCTGCATTACGACCACCTCATCGTGGCCGCCGGCGCCACACACAGCTACTTCGGGCACGATGACTGGGCCAAGTACGCCCCCGGCCTGAAAACGCTGGGAGATGCCTTCACCATTCGCCGCCGTGTGCTGACGGCCTTCGAGCAGGCCGAGCGTGAAGCCGACCCCGCCAAGCGCGTGCCCTGGCTGACCTTTGCCGTGGTGGGCGCAGGGCCCACCGGTGTGGAAATGGCCGGCACCATGGCCGAGATTGCCCAGCAGACGCTGAGTGCGGAGTTCCGGCACATCGACTCGCGCGAAGCACGCGTGATCTTGCTGGAAGGGGCACCAAGGGTGCTGGGCACGTTCACGGAAGACCTGTCGCAACGCGCCAAAGAGCAGCTCGAAGACCTGGGGGCCGAGGTGCTGACCGGCGCCAAGGTGACCAACATCACGGCCTTTGGCATCCACTACGACACCACCGAGCCAGGCACGGATGGCACACCCACCGTGGTGTCTCATTTCCTACCCAGCCGCACGGTGATCTGGGCCGCTGGCGTGGCCGCCTCGCCCCTGGGCAAGGCCCTGGCCAAATCCACCGGCTGCGCGCTGGACCGGGCAGGCCGCGTGATCGTGGAGCCCGATCTGACGGTGGCTGGCTACCCCAACATCTACGTGGTGGGCGACCTGGCATCGGCCAAGAGCTACCTGGACCCGGCATCCCCCACCCCCGTGCCTGGTGTGAGCCCGGGGGCCAAGCAGATGGGGCGCAAGGCGGCCTTCAACATCATGCGTCAACTGGAGGGGCTGGGCACGCAGTCCTTCCGCTACTTTGACTACGGCTCACTGGCCACCATTGGCAAGCGGGCCGCGGTGGCCATGATCGATCTGCCCTTCACCAAGCGGCAGGTGCGCTTCAGTGGCTTTCCAGCCTGGTTGTTCTGGCTGTTCGTGCACGTGTACTTCCTCATCGGCTTCCGCAACCGCATGGTGGTGTTGATGGACTGGGCCTGGGCCTACTTCACCTCGCAACGCCACGCCCGCGTCTTCCCGGATCCGCACGCGCTGGAGCCCGGCAAGATGGTGGTGCGGGTGCCCGAGGCCGACAAGAACCCCTGAAACACGGGGGGCAGGAATCGCATCCACGGGATGAGGTGCACCGTAAGCAAGCGTTCCAACGACACACGAAGCCCACCATGCCCCCCCGCTCATTTGCCCGACTGTCCACCCCGCTGCTCCTGGCTGGCGGTTTGTTGTCCGCTCAAGCGCACGCCCAGAATCAACCAGGGTCGCTGTTGGGGCTCGTTCAGGTGATCACCAGCCCTGCCCTGGGCGTGAATGTGGCCAACGACCAGGGTCAGCCTGCGCTGGTGCGGGCCGGCGCCCTGCCCGTGGGCACGCAGCCCTCGCTGAACGTCTCGGCCATTCAGGTGGCCCCGGTGGATGTGCTGCCGCTGACCAACACCGTCACCACCACACCGATCGTACCGGGGGTGTTGTCCCTGAGCACCGGCCCGGGCCTGGGCATCAACCTGCTGGCCGATGAGCCCGGCCCTGCCCTGGTTGACGTGGGGGTGCTGCCGCTGGGCGATGGTGCTGCCAACGCCCTGGGTGTGCGTGCGGTGTCGGGCAACGGCCTGCTGAACCTGATTCAACTGCCCGGGCTGCTGGATGTGAGCAGCAATCCGGCCCTGAATGCGGCGGTGCTGAACCCGGATCGAGGCCCCGCCTTGCTGGGCCTGGCCGCGCTACCGGTGAACTCGGCCCCGGGCGTGGGCGCCTCGGTGCTGGGCCTGCCGCCACTCGACTCGCCGCTGTCCGGCTTGCCGCCGGTGACAGCCCAGCTGTTGCCCGGGGTGCTGGAGTTGCAATCCGCGTCAGGTCTGGGCATCAACGTCCTGAACGACGGAGGTGGGCCCGCCGTGGTGGATCTGGGGTTGATTCCTCTGACAGATGGCAGTTCAGGGCTGCGCCTGAGCGCTCTGTCTGCACCCGTGGCTGCGGTGCCTGAGGCCTCCACCCTGGCGCAATGGAGCCTGGGCCTGGGCTTGCTGGCGGCGGGTATGCACGTCAAGCGTCGCCGCTCGGGCACAACCTGATGCACGGGTTCATGGCACCATGATGCATCGATGAATGATGCTGCCATGACTGCCGTGAGCTCGAACACCCCCCTGTCGCCATCCCACGCTCCCCACGCTCGACTGTCAGCCCTGCGCTCGCGCATGCAGGCGCAAGGATGGCAGGCCGTGCTGGTGCCCAGCAGCGACCCCCACCTGTCCGAGTACCTGCCCGAGCATTGGCAGGGGCGCGAGTGGCTGAGCGGCTTCACCGGCTCGTCGGGCACCTTGCTGGTGTCGGCCCAGGCCGCGGCGCTGTTCACCGACAGCCGCTATTGGGAGCAGGCCGAGGCCGAACTGGCTGGCACCGGCATTGATCTGGTGAAGCTGGACGGGCCAGCCGTGCCGGCTTATGTGCAGTGGCTGCGTGATCAGCCCGCGTCGGGCGCCGCTGGCGGCACCGGTGCACCGGCCGTGCTGGCTGTGGATGGCCAGGTGTTGAGCCTGGGCAGCGTGGCCCCGCTGCGCGAGGCCCTGAGTGCGGCTGGTTGGGCGCTGCACACGGCCGACGATGTGCTGGCAGGCGTCTGGCCCGATCGCCCGGCCCTGCCCACCGCCGCCGTGTATGAACACCTGCCGCCCCATGCCGCCACACCCCGGTGCGACAAGCTGGCCGCCGTGCGCGAGGCCCTGCGCGCCAAGGGTGCCACGCACCACTGGGTGTCCACGCTGGACGACCTGGCCTGGCTGCTGAACCTGCGCGGCGCCGATGTGAACTACAACCCGGTGTTTCTGGGCCATGCGCTGGTGGGGCTGGAGTCGGCCACCTTGTTCGTGGGCGAAGGCAAGGTCGCGCCCGAGCTGGCACAGCGCCTGGCCGTTGATGGCGTGAGCCTGGCGCCTTATGGCCAGGCCGCTGACGCCCTGCGCGCCCTGCCTGCTGGCAGCACCCTGCTGATCGACCCCAAGCGCATCACTTGGGGCCTGCGTGAAGCCGTGCCCGAGGGCGTGCGCGTGATTGAGGCCACCAACCCCAGCACGCTGGCCAAATCGCGCAAGACCGAGGCCGAGGCCGGCTTCATTCGCGAGGCCATGGAGGCCGATGGCGCCGCCATGTGCGCCTTCTACGCCTGGCTGGAACAGGCCCTGGGCCGCGAGCACGTCAGCGAGCTGACCATCGACGAGCGCATGACGGCCGAGCGGGCGCGCCAGCCCGGCTATGTGTGCCTGAGCTTTCCCACCATCGCCGGCTTCAACGCCAATGGCGCCCTGCCCCATTACCGCGCCACACCGGCCTCGTATGCCGTGCTCAGCACACCTCAGGGCCTCACGGCCGAAGGCCTGCTGCTGATCGACTCGGGCGCCCAGTACCTGGGCGGCACCACCGACATCACCCGCGTGTGGGCCATCGGCACGCCCACGGCCGCGCAACAGCGCGACTTCACGCTGGTGCTCAAAGGCACGATGGCGCTGTCGCGCACGCGCTTTCCGCGCGGCACGCTGTCGCCCATGCTGGACGCCATCGCCCGCGCCCCCCTGTGGGCCGAAGGCCTGGACTTTGGCCACGGCACGGGCCACGGCGTGGGCTACTTCCTGAACGTGCACGAGGGGCCGCAGTCCATCTCCAAGGCCATCCCGGTACCCGACATGGCCATGCAGCCGGGCATGATCACGTCCATCGAGCCCGGCTTGTACCGGCCTGGCCAGTGGGGCATCCGCATCGAGAACCTGGTGCTGAACGTGGCCCTGCCCCCGGCCGTGCCAAACGCTGCCCCGGGCACGCCCGAACATGGCGAGTACCTGGCCTTTGAAACCCTGAGCCTGTGCCCCATCGACACCCGCTGCATCGACCGCCGCCTGCTGCGCGACGACGAGGTGGCCTGGCTCAACGCCTACCATGCCGAGGTGAGGCGGCGCCTGTCGCCCCGGGTGTCGGGCGACGCCCTGCGCTGGCTGGAGGCACGCACCCAGCCCCTGTGACAGCTGGTGCTGCGCCAGCTTGGTGCGCAGCGCCCCATGCCCCCGGGGCAGCGCGATGGCACACATCGTGCATACACTGAGCACACGAGAGGAACGGCCACCACGTCGTTCTCCGAAAGGGCCGCTAGGGTTCCGATCTTGATCACTCAAGGTGTCTGGTCCGAGAGCAGCCGGCCCCGGTCAGCACCCACACGGGCCTGGGCTCCACGGCGGGACAAAAGCCCGGGAGGTTCGCTTCGACGTCACGAAGTGTCCTCTCGCGTGTCCAACCTGTCTGGAGCCCCGCATGCCCACGACCTTCGCCATTCCCGAGAACCCGCCCGGCAGCCAGCCCGTGGACGCCCCCAGCGTCTGGCAGCGCTTTGCGCCTGACCTGCCCGCCGAGCGGGTGATGTGGTCCGAGATCGTGCCCGGGGGCTGCCATTGGTCGTGGGTGATGCCCCGGGGCAGCCGCCTGCGCATGGTGGCCCTGGAGGCCGGTGCCAACCTGAGCATGGTGCTGTGCCACGCCCGCGAAAAGCTGGAGCGCTACAACATGCCCGACTCGCTCAAGGCGCAGCACACGGCCCACTACACCCGTGGTCATGTGCTGATGAGCGACATGGACCGCGCGCTGGCCGGCATCACCGCCGACACCGTGGGCTGGCACGACCCGCTGGGCGCCTTGCTGGCCGCCATCCATGAGGCCGAGGCCAGCCTGCCTGCCATCGACGATCTGAGCGTGCCCACCCGCACCGTGTGGCTGCCCCTGTCATGGGACGACCCGGCCACGCGCGAGGCCATCGACAAGTACATGCAGTCCGTGCGACCCGATGCGCCCTGGTGCCCCAGCAACATCGAGTTCATCCGGCGCATCAACGGCCTGGACAGCATCGAGGCCGTGCAGCGCACCGTCTTCGAGGTCAGCTACCTCGTCATGGGCCTGGGCGATGTGTACCTGGGCGCCCCCGTGGCCACGCCGCTGGACCCACGCCACAGCCTGGTCACCACCAAGTACAACCCGGCCCGCACCTGGACGCCCGAGAACGCCGTGGGCATCGGTGGCGCCTACCTGTGTGTGTACGGCATGGAGGGCCCAGGCGGCTACCAGTTCGTGGGCCGCACGGTGCAGATGTGGAACCGCTGGCTCGACGCCCGACACGGCGCACGCGACTTCGAGCTCGGCAAACCCTGGCTGCTGCGCTTCTTTGACCAGATCCGCTTCTACCCGTGAGTGAAGCCGAGCTGGCCCAGAGGCGGCGCGACTTCCCTGCCGGTCGTTGCCACCTCAAGATCGAGCACGGCACCTTCAGCCTGGGCGCTTACCGACGCTTTTTACGCGATGAGGCCGACAGCATCGAGGCCTTCCGCACCCAGCAACGCCAGGCCTTCCATGACGAGCGCGAGCGCTGGAAGGCCTCAGGCCAGGATGGCAGCCTGAGCGAGCTGGCCATGGAGGCACCACCGGACGACGACGCCTTGCCCGAGGGCGCCACGGCCGCGGGCAGCCCGGTGCCTGGCAGCGTGTGGAAGGTGCTGGTGGCCCCAGGTGAGGCCGTGGCCGAAGGGCAGACCCTGGCCGTGGTCGAGTCAATGAAGATGGAGTTTCCGGTGCTGCTGGCGCCCATGGCGGGCACGGTGCAGGCCGTGCGCTGCAGCGAGGGCGGTGGCGTGACGGCGGGGCAGACAGTGGTGGTGCTGATGACCTGAGTCACCCAGTGCAGGTTCAGGCCACTTCGGCCAGGCGGCCCAGATCGGGGATGTGGATGTCGCGCCGGTGCACGGCAATCAGCCCCTTGGATTGCAATTCGTGCAGGATGCGCGAGAAGTGCTCCGGGGTGACGGACAGCAGCGAGGCCAACGTGCTCTTGCTGTAAGGCAGCGACACCGTCGCCTGGGCCACCTCGGCGGTGCTGGGAGCGACCGCCTCAGGCGCTGGCGCCAGCGCGCGCTCGGCCTCGACGTGGTCGGTCTGCTCGGCCTGCGCCCGCAGGTAATCCACCACCCGTCGCACGCTGGAGCGCAGCGTCAGCGCCTCGATGTCGCGAATCATCGCGTTCAAGCGCCGCGCCAACCCCACCAGCATGTGCGTGGCCAAGGCCGGGTCTTGCGACAGTTCGCGCAGCAGCACCTCCGCCGGCACCAGCAGCACCGTGGTCTCGGACAGCGCCCGCGCGTTGGTGACGTGTCGGGCATGGTCGAACACGATGGATTCACCCAGGTGCCCGTGCTGACGCACGACCTCGATGACCTTCTCCTGGCCATTGTCGGCGCGCACAAACAGTTTGACTTGGCCCGCCAGCACCACGTACAGGCCCTCGGAGGGCTCTTGCGCCTCGAACAACATGCCGCCTCGGGGCACGCGGCGCTGGTGCGAGCCGGCGACCACGCGCTCACGCAGTGCCAGCGGAGTGCCCGAGAACAGCACGGACTGGCCCAGGGCCTCGGCCACATCAGGGGCCGAATGTGTCAGGACATCACTCATGGCGGCTCAAGCTTTTGCAAACAATGAGCCGATTGTGGGATTCCAGGGGCCGAGCTTCTTTGATGCACCGCAAGTATCCGGACGACGACGCCCGGACAGGGCGCCTGCCGCTCAGCGGGCCGTCTCGGGGGTACGTCGCTCGTAGGGGGCAACCCTGACCGCATCGATGCGGTAGCCACTCACCCCCATTTCCGAGTTCTGGCGCTCGGTGCGCAAGGTGCCGTGCACCCAGACGGTGTCCATGGTCTGGAAGCCCTTGACCGGGCGCTGCAGCACCACGTGGATGATCTGGTTGGCCGGCGGTGGCGGGGTGTGGATGCAGGCACCGTAGTACGGCACCAGCAAGAATGATTTCAGGCCCGCGCGGCTGTCTTCCAGCGGCACCACATAGCCCGGGATGCGGCCCTGCACTCCATTGAGCGCCTCGTTCACCGGCGCGGTGTCCCACAGCTTGCGCATCTCTTCCATCAGCGCCTGCACCTTGGGGTGGTCATCGCTGAGCACGGCCAGCCCCGGGTCGTTGAACTTTTCTTTCAGGATCTCGGTCGGATTCCACCCGGCGGGCACCAGCTCCTGCCAGCCGATGTGGCGCCCACCCACGGGGGGCCGCGCCGTGCCCTGGGCAGCACCCTGAGCCTGGCCTTTGGCCTGGGTGGACGCGGCTGCGGGCGGGTTGGGGTTGAGCGCCCAAGACGGTACAGCGCCCATGGCCAGCGCAGAGGCCATGACACCCCCCACGACCAGGCCTTCCACCCTCGACATCCACACGCTGATCATCACCTTGACTCCATCACCGTCGACCGCATCCCGCACATCCTCACACGCGTGGCGTCAGGCCATCGGCCAAGGCCCACCGATAGGCGCGCCAGCCGGGCCACAGGCAAGCCAGGCCACCCGCCAGCAGCACACTGCCCACCACGGTCCATTGTGCCGTGCCCCAAGCCCAGGGCTGCAGCACCACCCCGGCGTGCAGCAGCACCAGATCGGCCAGCGCCCAGGCGCTGCCCACCTGCAGCAGGGTGCCCAGCAACACGCCACAGGCCACCACCAGTGCCCCTTCCAGGGCCAGCAAGGCCCACACCTGGCGCGGCCCGGCGCCCACGGCACGCAACACGGCCAACTCACGCCGCCGGCTGTCCAGCCCCGCCAGGATGACCGCCACCAGGCCCAGCACCGACACGGCCGCCACCAGTGCGCTGATCAGTTGCAAGGTGCGCTCGCCGGCCCCCAGCACCTGCCACATCTCATCCAGCACCACCCCGGGCAGGATGGCCATCAGTGGCTCGGCCCGGTACGAGGCCACCGCCCGCTGCACTGAAAACACCGCCGTGCGGGACTTCAAGCCCACCAGGGCGGCCGTCACCTCACGGGGCGGGCTGAACCCGAAAGCCTGCATGCCCAAGCCCATGTCCGGCCCTTGGTGCAGCGCATCCATGGCCTCCAGGCTGATGTGGATGGACCGATCCACCGGCGTGCCCGTGGGCGCCAGCACGCCCACCACCTGGAAGGGGTGCTCCACATGGTCGTTGTCGGCCAGGGCCCCATCCCCATGCGACAGGATGAGGGACGTGCCCAGGCCATAGCCCAAGCGCCGGGCCACCTCGGCGCCAATCACCGCGTCGTGCAGGCCTGCAAAACGTTGGCCGTGGGCCAGTCTCAGCGGCTGCTGATCACCGTAGCGGAAGTGATCGAAGTAGCCCGTCACCGTGGCCACGACCGGATAACCGCGGTGGCTGTCGCCCAGCGACAAAGGCACCACCCAGGCCACGGCACGGTGCCGCTCCAGCACCTGCAGGCTGTCCAGCCGGATGTTGTTGCTGGGCTGCCCCACGCGAAACACGGAATACAGCAGCAACTGCAAGGAGCCTGAACGAGCCCCCACGATCAGGTCGGTACCCGAGACGGCCTGCGAAAAGCTGGCCTCGGTGTCCGCGCGGATGCGCTCGATTGACAAGAGCAAGAAGGTGGACAAGGCCACCGACAGGGCCGTCAGCGACAGCACAAAACGCCGGTTCCAGGCGCTGCGCCAGGCCAGGGTCCACAAGGTGATGGCCGTGATGCGGGCGCTCATGCCGTCTCCCCCGTCTGCGCCTCGACCAGTTGCCCAGCATCCAGCCGTTGAACCCGGTCGAAGTGGCGCCTCAAGCCACGGTCATGGCTGACGAAGACGAGCGCCGCATGGGCCTGCGCGCACGCGGCCAGCAGCACCTGCATGTACTGGTCGCGGGTGTCCTCATCCAGGGCCGAGGTGGGCTCATCGGCAATCACCACCTCGGGCGAGCCCATCAGGGCCCGTGCCGCCGCCACCCGCTGTTGTTGCCCCACGGACAACTCGGCCGCCGGCCGCCGCCAGCAATCGGCCGGCAGCCCCAGCCTGTCCAGCCACTCATGGGCCACCGCCCTCACCCCACCCGCACCGGCCCGTTCACGCCGCCGCGACGAAAACCCGCAGGGCAAGGCCACGTTCTCATCCACCGGCAAGAACGGCAGCAGGTTGAACTGCTGAAAGATGTAGCCCACATGATCGGCCCGGCGTGCATCCCGGCGGGCTGGCGACAGCGCGGCCCAGTCCACCCCGAGCAAAGACACCTGACCCTGAGAGGCCACCGTCACCCCTGCCAACAGCGACAACAAGGTGCTTTTGCCCGAGCCGCTGGGGCCGAGCACCAGCACCCGCTCACCGGGCATGACCCGCCAGTCATCCACACGCAGCAAGTCTCGGGTCCCCCCCGGCCAGCGGTGGCGCAGCCCCGACACGACCAGTGCAGGCACGGCAGACGATGGCTGCGCCGTCATCGCCGCAGCGCCCCCAACTCCAGCACCACCTGGGCATCGCCCGCCGGGCGCTTGAGGTTCACCTTGCGCGACGCAGCGGGCGTCACCACCGTGGCTTGAAGCTGGCGCAGGCGCGGCATGGCTTGCCAGGGCATCACCACCAGCTGGCGCAACTGCTCGGGCGCCTGGCACGTGAACGACACCGTCACCTCGATGTCGGCATGCGCACCGCCAACCTCGGCATCGGTTTCGGCATCCTGAGCGGTCACGCTGCAACGCGCCTCAGGGTTGGTCAGAAACCACTGCCCCGCCTGCTCAAGGCGCTTGAGCATGTCAGCGTGCGCCTTCTTCTGAGCGGGCGTGCGGGGCGGGTGTTCAAACCCGATGTAGTTGTCTTGCGGGCCCAGCAAGGCCAGCTCCAGCTGCTGGCCATCCACGGCCACCTCCAGCTGCGCCACCCCATGCACATGCGCCCGATGCGCCTGCGCCCCGGTACTGGCCATCCACCAGGCCATCCCCATGCACAAGGCGGGCAGTACCGCCCACGTCCGCGTTCGGCCATTGGTCGCTGTGTTCCGTGCATCCATGTGGGCTCCTTGGTCTGATTCCAGCGTGCGTCGCGCCACCACCGCGCGTGGCCCAAAGTGTAGTCACGCGCCCATGGCCTTGGCGGGTCACCACCGATTTCAACCCTGGCAATCATCCACTTTTACAATGCGTTAACACTCACTCATCGCCCATCATCATGGACACCATCAAGCCGCCCCGCGCCACCTTGCAGCAACTGCGCAGCTTCGAGGCCGTGGCCCGGCTGGGCGGGGTGGGCAAAGCCGCCCAGGCCCTGCACCTGGCACAACCCACGGTGTCCACCCAGCTCAAGGAATTGAGCCAGGCGGTGAGCGCCCCCTTGTTCGAGCCCCAGGGCCGCGGACTGCGGCTGACACCCTATGGCGAACTGCTGGCCCAGACGGCACGCGACCTGTTCGAGCGCTGGCAGCAGTTCGAAGACGACCTGCTTGCCATGCAAGGCCTGCAAAAAGGGCGACTGAAGCTGGCCGCCGTCACCACCACCGAGTACTTCGTGCCCGACCTGCTGGGCCCATTTGCCCGCCAGTACCCTGGGCTGGAAATCCAGCTGACGGTGGAAAACCGGGATGCGGTCATCCAGCATCTGGCCCGTGGCGAGGTGGAGCTGGCCGTGATGATGCTGCCGCCGGCCGACCTGCCACTGGAGCGTTGGCCCTTCCTGGAGAACCCGCTGGTGCCCATTGCGCCGGCCGGCCACCCGCTGACGCGCCGCAAACGCCTGAGCCTGCCCGACCTGATCAAAGAGCCCCGGCTGACCCGCGAGCCCGGCTCAGGCACCCGCCAGGCCACCGACCAGTACCTGGCCGGCAAAGGCGTGCACTGGCCGGCCCGCTTGGCCCTGGGCAGCAACGAAGCGATCAAGCACGGCGTGGCCGCCGGCCTGGGCCTGGCGGTGTTATCGCGGCACACCCTGGGGCCAGATCCAGCCCAGCAGGGCCTGGTGGAACTGAAGGTCAGCGGCCTGCCCATCCGGCGCATGTGGCACCTGGTGTGGCGCAGCGACCGGGCCTTGTCGCTGCCCGCTCGCACCTTCCTGACCGCCTTGCGACAGCAGTTTGATCAGCCCAACGCCAGCACCGCGTGACACGCTGAGGTCAGAGGGCTTGACGCCCGTCAAATCATTTCACAAAATCACATACATTGCTTATTTGAGTAATGAATGTGAGCCCCACCCCCAAGTCCCTGATCCTCAACCTGCTGCAGGCGGCCGACGGTCACCCCCTGAGCGCCAGCGACGCCGTGCGTGCTGCCAGCCTCTTTGGCATCCGCGAAAACAGCGTCCGCGTGGCGCTGGTGCGGCTGGCGGCGGCTGGCTTGCTGGCATCGGCCGGGCGCGGGGCCTACCGCCTGGGCCCTCAGGCCACCGGCATGGCCGATGAGCTCTCAGGCTGGCGGCACGCTGAACGTCGCACCTGCCCCTGGAACGGCGATTGGGTGATGGTGGCCACCGGCGATCTGGGGCGCAGCGATCGCAGCGCCCTGCGCACACGGCAGCGGGCCCTGGCCCTGTTGGGCCTGCGCGAACTGACCCCCACCCTGCACGTGCGCCCCGCCAACCTGGTCGGTGGTGCGGCTGCGCTGCGTGAGCGGCTGTACCGCCTGGGCTTGGACGCCGGCACCCCGGTGTTTCTGGCGCAGCACCTGGGCACGGCGCTGGAAGCGCGCGCGCGCCAGTTGTGGAACGGTCAGGCGCTGAGCCAGGCCTACCAACGCACCCACCAGCAGCTGCAGGACTGGCTGGCCCACAGCGGCTCACTCGATCTGGACACCGCCGCCCGCGAGTCCTACCTGCTGGGCAACGACGCCATTCGGCAACTCGTGTTCGACCCCCTCCTGCCCGAACCCCTGGTGGATGTGCAGGCCCGACAGACCTTCACCGCCACCGTGATTGCCTTTGACCAAGCCGGCCACCAGATCTGGCAGCGTTTGCTGAGCACACCGCCCAGCCAGACCATCCCCGAGGAGACACCCCATGCCCACCACCCACAGCGCCACACCACGCACTGAAGACATGCCGGCGGCCACGCGCCGCAAGCTCAGCGAACTCTTCACCCCCGAGCAAATCGCCTGGCTGACGCAACGATCCGACCTGCGCGGCGCCTGGGCCATCGCCTCCACCTGGGGCGTCATCGCCGCCGCATTCGCCGTGCTGGCGCTGTGGCCCGGCGTGATCACTTTCTTGGTGGCCAGCGCCGTGATCGCGGGCCGACAACTGTGCCTGGCCATCCTGCAACACGAGGGCTCGCACGGCACCTTGTTCAAGAACCGTTGGGCCAATGACGTGCTGACCGACTGGCTGTGCGCCCGCCCCATCTGGCAAAACCTGCCCAAGTACAAGGTGCACCACCTGGGCCACCACACCCGCACGGGCACCGACGAGGACCCGGACATCACCCTGCATGCCGACTACCCCGTCAGCCGGGCCTCACTGGCGCGCAAGATGCTGCGCGACATCACCGGTCTGACCGGCCTGAAGATCGCCTTCGGCCTGGTGATGATGGACGCCGGCGTGTTCAAGTGGACGGTGGCCAACCACATCGAGCGCCTGCCCCAGCAAGGCCGACGCCCCGCCGAGGTGGCCATGACCACCCTGCGCAACATGGGGCCCATGCTGATCACCAACGGGGTGCTGCTGGGTGTGCTGGCCGCCGTGGGCCAGGCCTGGCTCTACACCGCCTGGCTGGTGGCCTTCTTTTGCTGGCTGCCGCTGTTTGTGCGCATCCGCTCGATCGCCGAGCACGGCTGCCTGCCGAGGTCTCGCGACATGTTCATCAACACCCGCACCACCCATGCCGGCTGGCTGGCCCGCATGACGGTGGCGCCCTTGCGCGTGAACTACCACCTGGAGCACCACGTCATGGCCTCGGTGCCCTACTACCGCCTGCCGCAGATGCACCGCTGGCTGCGCGAGAAACACGCCGCACCAGTGGCGCCCAGCTACCTGGACGTGCTGAAGCTGGCCAGCAGTGGCCGCCCCGGGGCGGCGGCCTGAACCCCTGCTGGAGGGCCAGGCCAGACCAGACCTGACCCGCCCCAGGAGGTGGCGCCTCAGGCGGCCATGATGACCGGACCGCCCTTGGCCAGCGCCCGCTGATACGCGGGCCGGGCTTCCATCTTGCGGGCGTAGGCCTGGATGGCCGGGCATTGGGCCGCCATGTCGCCACGCGACATCAAGGCCGAGACGGCAAAGCTCATCTGAAAGTCGGCCAGCGTGAGGCGATCACCAGCAAACCAGGCGTTCTGGCCCAGGTGCTGATTGATGAAGGTGGCCGCCGACGTCAGGTTGGGGTCGATCAGCTTGGCCTGCACCTGCTGACACAGGATGCGCGCGATGGGCCGCACGAAAAACGGCATGGGCTGCGTCGGGATCGTCATGAACACCAGCTTCATGACCAGCCAGTTCATCAGCGAGCCCTCGGCGTAGTGCATCCAGTAGCGCAGTTGCAGGTGCTCGGGCGTGCCCGCTTGCGTCAGCAAATGGGCGGCCTCACCCTGGGCCTGCGCACCATAGCGCTCGGCCAGGTACTCCAGGATGGCGCCCGATTCGGCCACCACCAGGTCACCATCGGTGATCACGGGCGACTTGCCCAGCGGGTGGATTTTCTTCAGCTCGGCTGGCGCCAGCTTGGTTTTGGGATCGCGCTTGTAGATCTTGATCTCGTAGGGCAGGCCCAGCTCTTCAAGCAACCACAGCACGCGCTGCGAACGGGAGGTTTCAAGGTGGTGAACGGTGATCATGCCCGACAGCATACACAGTTCGGCCCCCGCACGCAGGCGCCCTGCTCACCACACTCACCCATCCTGGGTCACACACCGCCGCCCAGGGCCTGCATCAGGGTGGCCCGGTTCTGCAACAGGTTCAGTCGGTTCAGGGCCAGGTTGATGTCCACCTGACGGCGGCTTTCCTGCGCATCCAGCCAGGTTTTCAAGGGCACGGCGCCGGCACGGTAGCGCGCCTCGCTGAGGCGCTCGGACTGGCGAGCCGCCTGCGCCGCCACGGCCAGTTGCTCGCCCTGCGCCATCAACTGCTGCTCGGCCGACAGGGCATCTTCCACTTCTGCCAGGGCCTGGTACCAGGCCTGACGGAACGCCAGCACGGCCAGCTCATGATCGGCTTGCGAGATAGCCACATTGCGCTGCATGTCGCGCCACTGGATGAAGGGCAGCACCAGGCCCGCACCCAGCGTGCCCACGGGGTTGCGCAAGACCTCGCTCAAGGCGCTGGACGAGGTGCCCACGCTGCCCGTCAGCGTCAGCGCAGGGTAAAAGCTGCGTTGTGTGGCGTCCACCGTGGCCAGGGTCTTGCGCAGGCGCAACTCGCTGGCTTGCAGGTCAGGCCGGCGGGTCAGCACGGCGGCCGGCACACCGGCTTGCAAGGCGGGCAGCGCGGCGTCGGGCAAGGTTCGCTGCTCATCACGGGCCACCGAGCCCGGCGGGCCATCCAGCAACAAGGCCAGGGCGTTCAGGGCCTCCACCCGCTGCTGCAACCACTGCGTGTGGGCCGCCTGCTGGTTGGCCAGCGACTGCGTGGCCTGGGCCAGCTCCAGGCCTGAGGCCGCTCCGGCGTCGTACTGTGCACGCACCAGGCGCAAGGTCTCGCGGGCGTAATCGATGCTCTGCAGGCTCACGGCCACCCGCTGGTTCAGGTAGCCCAATTGCCAGTAGAGCCGCGCCACCGTGGCCGACAGCGACAAGGCCGCCGCGTCCCGATCGGCCTGAGTGGCTTGGGCCTCCAGCTCGGCCGCATCCCGCGCAGCCGCCAGGCGCCCCCACAGGTCCAGCTCCCAGCTCACCGAGGCGGTGGCCCCAAACGACCGCGAGCTACGGGCGCCCGAGCTCAAGGCCTCGCTCGTGCTGGCGTTGCCCCGCACCGAGACCTCGGGCAGCGCGTCGCTGGCGGCCTGTCCCGCCACCAACTGCGCCCGGCGCACGCGCACCGCCGCCTGGGCCAGGTTGTTGTTGCGCGCCAGGGCCTGCTCGATCACGGCCTGTAGCCCGGCATCGCCCAGCGGCAACCACCAGGCCTTGGTGGCAGTAGTGCTGGCCTGTGGGGATGAGGCCGCCGCAGCAGGCGTCACCGCCGCCTGCTGCCAGGCGGGAGGCACCACCAGCTCGGGTGAGGCTGGCGAGGTCGGCACGCCGGCGCAGCCCGACAGCCACAGGGCACCCGCCAAGGCGGCCAGGCTCATGGGGCCCGGGCGAGCACCATCAGGGCTCATCACGTGCAAGAAATTTGGTGTCATCTGTTCATCACTCTCGCGACAAGGCCACCACCGGGTCCAGGTTCGCAGCCCGGCGCGCCGGCAAGAAGCCGAACACCACCCCGATCAGCGACGACACCCCGAACGCCATCACGATGGAGCTGGTGGAATAAATCAGCTTGAAATCACTGCCCAGCGCCGAAAAGCCCACCCCAATGGCCAGGGCCAGGGCAATGCCCAGCACCCCACCGATCAGGCACACCATCACCGCCTCGATCAGGAACTGCGTGAGGATGTCGCTTTGCCGTGCGCCCACCGCCATGCGCACGCCAATCTCCTGGGTGCGCTCCGTCACCGACACCAGCATGATGTTCATCACGCCGATGCCCCCCACGATCAGCGAGATCACGGCAATCGACGAGATCAAGAGCGTGAGGGTGCGGGTGGTGCTTTCCACCGTCTGGCGGATGCTGTCGCTGTTGCGGGTGAAAAAATCTTTCGTGCCGTGGCGCTGCGTCAGCACCTGGGTGATGCCCTGCTCGGCCGCTGCGGGCGGTGCGCTGTCGCTCACGCGAACCGTGATGTTGCGCAACCAGCCCTGCCCCGTGATGCGCCGCATCGCCGTGGTGTACGGCACCCACACATTGAGGTTGTCCGAGGCGAAGAAGCCCCCTTCCTGGGGCGCGGTCACCGCCACCACGCGTACCGGCACCTTACCCAGAAAAATCACCTGCCCCACCGGCTCCTCATCCGGCGCAAACAGGGCCTTGCGCGTGTTCGGGTCGATCACGGCTTCCTGGGTTTGCCGCCGCACGCTGTCGGCATCAAAAGCCTGGCCCTGGGCGATGGTGTAGCCCTTCACGCGGAAGAACTGATCACCCACGCCCGTCACGTTGGCCGACACCTCGGTGTTGCCACGCCTCAGCGTCACGCTGGTGTTGATGCCCGGGGTCACACTGTCCACATAGGGCAAGGCCGCGAGCGCATCGGCATCGGCAGGCACCAAGGTGCGAATGCGGCCCGCCTGACGATCACCGAAGTTTCGGCCCGGGAAGATGTCGATGGTGTTGGTGCCCATCGCACTGATGTCCTTGAGCACCTTCTGTCGCGAGCCCTCACCCAGCGCCACCATGGACACCACCGAGGCAATGCCGATGATGATGCCCAGCATGGTCAGCAAGGTGCGCAGCCGGTGGCCGCCCATCGAGCGCCAGGCCATGGTGAAGGCCTCCGTGAAGCGATCCCAGCGGCTGCGCCAGGGCGAAACCCGAGCCTGCGGCGGGGTGGCGCGACGGGTGGGAGCCACCTCGGCCGCGGGCTCAACAGCCTGACGCCGATCCGCCACCACCTGGCCATCAGCGATCTCGATGATCCGCTGGGCATGCTGGGCCACCTTGGGGTCGTGGGTGACCAGGATCACCGTGTGCCCTTCGGCGTGCAGCTCTTGCAGGATGCGCATCACCTCGGCGCCACTGGCGCTGTCCAGCGCGCCGGTGGGCTCGTCAGCCAAGATCACATCGCCACCGTTCATCAGCGCCCGCGCGATGCTCACGCGCTGCTGCTGCCCGCCCGACAACTGCCCCGGCTTGTTGACCAGCTTGTCGCTCAGGCCCAGACGGCCCAGCAAGGCGGCGGCCCGCTCACGCCGCTGAGCCGCATGCACGCCAGCATAGATGGCCGGAATCTCGACATTGGCCGCCGCACTCAGGCTGCCCAGCAGGTGGTAGCGCTGGAAAATGAACCCGAAATGCTCCCGGCGCAAACGGGCCAGGTCGTCGGGCTCCATCTCGGCGGTGAGTTGCCCAGCCACCCGGTAGTCGCCCCGGCTGGGCCGGTCCAGGCAGCCCAGGATGTTCATCAAGGTGGACTTGCCCGAGCCGGAGGCGCCCATGATGGCCACCATCTCTCCGGCCTCGATGCTCAGGCTCACCCCCTTGAGCACGGCGATCACGCCATCACCCGACGGAAACTCTCGCCAGACGTCGCGCACCTCGAGCAAGGCGGGATGGGCCTCGGCGGCCCGCATGGCCACGGTGGTCTCTGCCATGTCAGAACATGCCCGGCGATCGACGCATGCCCGCGCTGCCCGTGTTCATGGTGGCATCGCCGACCACGACCAGATCACCTTCCTGGAGCCCCTCCAGCACCTGGGCTTGCACCCGGTTGTTCAGACCCACCTTCACCTGGCGGCTGACGATGGTCTGCCGCTCGGGCTGATCAGGGTCGCCTTGCAGCACACGCACCTCATGGCGCCCGGTCTTACGGTCCAGCTTACCCAGGGCCGACGAGGGCACCAGCAGCGCCTGATCGGCCTTCGCCAGCACGATGGACACCTGCGCCGTCATAGAAATGCGCAGCTGGCCCTCGGGGTTGGGCACCTCGAACAAGCCGTTGTAGTACACCGCATTGGTGCTGGACGACGAACTGGTGCTGGTCGTGGTGGTGCTGGTCTGATCAGCCTCGGTGGAGGGCTCGATGGCGCGCAGACGGGCCTCGTAACGCTTGAGCGGGTCACCCAGGATGGTGAAATACACCGGCATGTCCGGCTTGACGCGCACCACGTCGGCCTCGGAGATCTGGGCCTTGATCAACACGCGGTCCAGCTTGGACAGCTTGATGATCGTGGGCGCCGACTGCGCGGCATTCACGGTGCGCCCTTCTTCCACCAGCACGGCGGTCACAACGCCATCCATGGGCGCCACGATGCGCGTGTAGCCCAGGTTCACACGGGCCGTGTCCATCGAGATGGTGGCCTGACGGATTTGCGCTTGCAGCACAGCCACATCGGCCTCGCTGGCTGCCAGCGCGGCTTCGGCGGCGTCCAGTTCGGCCTTGGCCGTGGCGTCGGCCTTGAACAGGGCCTGCTGCCGCGCCAGCACCGCCTGGGCCTGCTTCAGGCTGGCACGGCGCGCCTGCAACTGGGCCTGCAGCAAGGCCACCTGGGCTTCGGCATTGCGCAGGGTGTTGGCCTGGGTGGTCGAGTCGATCTCGGCAATCAGCTGGCCTTGGCGCACCTGGTCCCCCAGGGCCACGTGCAGGCGCCGAATCTGCCCAGACACCTGGGCACCGACACTGACTTCTTTCTCGGCCTCGATCGTGCCGGCCGCCAGCACGGTGTCTTCGAGCTCACCGCGCTCCACGGCCACGGTGATGACCTCCGGGGCGGGTGGGTCAGAGAACAACGCCACCTTCGCCCCCCAGGCGGCGGCCGCCAAAGCCACCACCACGGGCCAGCGCCAGGTGCGCCAGAGCTTCTGAATTGTTGGTCTTGTCATGTGAACACTGTGCAGGATCAGGATGTCGCGCGCACGAACGGCAGGTTAAGCCATGTAAAGTCAAACCATGCAAGCCGTCACACTCATCACGGGGGCCAGCCAGGGCATTGGCGCGGCCACCGCCCGCCTGCTCGCGCGCCAGGGCCATGCCCTGGTCGTCCATTGTGCCCACCGAACTGATCTGGCTGCTGAGGTGGCCCAGGAATGTCGAGGCTTGGGCGCGCCCCACGCCCTGGTGGTCCAGGCCGATCTGGCCCATGAGGCCGAGGTACTGACCCTGTTCAGGCAGGTGGATGAGCAGCTGCCGCCGCTGACGGGCCTGGTCAACAACGCCGGCATCATCGACCAGACCGCCCGGCTGGACGACATGAGCGCCGATCGCCTGCAACGCATGCTGGCGGTCAATGTGCTGGGCCCCATGCTGTGCGCGCGCGAGGCCGTGCGGCGGCTGTCCACCCGTCACGGGGGGCATGGCGGCGTGATCGTGAACGTGTCCAGCAGCGCGGTGCGCAGCGGCTCGCCCGCCATGTACGTGGACTACGCCGCCAGCAAAGGCGCCATCGATGTCTTCACCCAGGGCCTGGCTAAAGAGGTGGCAGCCGAAGGCATCCGGGTGGTGGCCGTGCGACCGGGCATCACCGACACCGGCATCCACGCCACAGGCGGCGAGCCCGACCGGGCGCAACGCATGGCGCCAGCCCTGCCCATGGGGCGGGCAGCTCATCCTGACGAGATCGCGCAGGCCATCGCCTGGCTGTTGTCCGACGCGGCCAGCTACACAGCTGGCGCCATCCTGGATGTGAGCGGCGGACGCTGAGCCCGCCACGACTGAAGCAACGGGGCTTGCGCCCCGTCAGAACGACAACTGCCCCGACAGGTACAAGCCCGCCTGATCGTCTTTGCCGGCGATGTTGCCCAGGTTCACCCAGGCCAGGGTGAAGCTGGCCGAGCGGTGGGGAAACCAGGCCATGTACAGATCCCAGGCGTCGTCTTCGCTCAGGTCGACGGGCGCAGCCACCTTGGCCAGGTTGTTGGGCTTCATGCGGTACTCCGCGCCCAGCACCAGATCATCCCGCAGCATGATGCCCACACTGCCTTCGAGTTGCAGGCGGCGCGCATCGCGCCCGGGCCCGCCAAACCCGATCAACCCGAACTGGTTGGCCCGCGTCAGGCGCACCGCCCCGGCGGCCAGCACGTTGCGACCCGCCGCCGCCCCCAGCCACAGCTTGGTGGCGGTGGCATACACCTCGATGTCGCTGGTATCGCTGGCCCCCAAGGCCTTGACCAGGTCGGTGGTGCGGGCGTCTTTGTACTGCATGCCCACGCTCACCTGCGGCATCCAGCGGTCCTGGTCGTACAGCGCATCACCAGCCACCTTCACCTTGGCGCCGATCACGCCCATGTCCAGCGACCGCCCCGGCACCACGTCGCTGAGCTTGAAGCTCCAGCGCGACATGCTCAACTCCACCCGGTCATGGATGCCCACGGCGGCGCCCACCACCTGTAGCTCGTAATTGCCGCCCGTTTTGAGGCGGGTCACGAAGGCCGAGCCGCCGATCTGATTGCTGCTGCCTTGGCCCGCGATCACAGCCCAGGGCGACAAACCGCCCCCCGCTGCCCCCTCCACCTGGCTCACCCCCCAGGTGGCCAGCACCCGGTCGCCCGCCTGTGACAGGGACGGCACCCCCAAGGCCAGCGCCATCAGGGCCAGCCCTGCCCAGCGGCGGGGTTTCCAGGCAGGGTCGTTCAAGCGGGATTTCAACAGGTCATGGATCATGGCTGCGCTCCAAGGTGGTGGATAAAGGGCAAAAAAAGCCCTCATGTCTGCATCCGTATCGGCCGATAAAGCGCAAGATGTAGTTCATCCACATCAATTTTTTGATCGATCGGAGCCACGATGCCTCTCCAGACCCGCTTATTGCCTCCAACCGACACGCCCGTGTCCTACCCGGTCGGCAGTCGCCTAGTCCGTGGATGGATGGGCGCCTCGTTACTGGCTTGCGCTCTGATGCTGGGCGCCTGTGCCACACCACCAGCCACCCCGCTGTATCAGCAGTTTGGGGGCGTGGAGGGTCTGCGACAGATCACCGACCGCACCATGGATCGGGTGTCCACCGACCCTCGCACCAAACGCACCTTCGATGGCGTCAAGATGAGCACCCTGAAGGACAGCGTGGTCGCCTATGTGTGCCAACTGGCTGATGGGCCGTGCAAGTACGAGGGCGAAACCATGGCCAACTCGCACGCCGACCTGGGCATCACGGGTGCTGAGTTTGACCTCATGGTGACCATGCTGCGCGATGAAATCAACCGCGCTGGCGCGCCCGAAGCCGCCAAGAATGCGCTGCTGAAGCGGTTGGCACCCACTCGACGAGACATCGTCAAGCAATGAGGCGAAGGCCTCTCGCGGGGACTCCTGATGGAGTCCGCCAATTCCTTGCACACTTCTCCAGGATGGCCCCATGACCCAGTTCAGCACCCGTCGCCCATCAAGTACCCGGCGCATGTCCCGCATCAGCGTCGTGGGCTGCGCGGTGGGCGTGATCGGCGCGTGTCTGCCGATGGTGGTGCAGGCGGCCCCTCAGACCTTCACGGTGATCACCTACGAGGGGCTGGCGGTCAGCAATGCCGCCGTGTCGGTGCTGGTGCGGGGTGCGCCCAGCCAGGCCGCACCAGGCACCACGGCTGAGATGTCACAGCGGCAACGCGCCTTCGTGCCGGGCGTGCTGGCCATTCAAGCCGGCACAGCCGTGAACTTTCCAAACTTCGACACGGTGCGGCACCACGTGTACTCGTTCTCGCCCACCAAGCCGTTCGAAATCAAGCTGTACTCCGGCACCCCGGCCAAGCCCGTGGTGTTCGACAAAGCGGGCACGGCCACCTTGGGCTGCAACATCCATGATCGGATGATGGCCTACATCCACGTGGTCAACACACCCTATGTCGGCGTGACCGATGGCATGGGACGCGTCACCATCGACGTGCCGGATGGTGAGCACAAAGTGCGCATCTGGACCCCGGCCATGGGTGAAGCCAACCCTGGCGTGGAACGAACCATCCGCGCTGGTGCCGGCCCGGTCACACTGCGCCTGGGCACCAACTGAGGCCGCAGCGTCAGCCCGGGCTGCGCTGGCTGCGCGCTCCACGCTGATCAGCTCGCGGCCATGAAGGCCCGCACACACCCACGGTCTGGCGCCTGCAGCAGATGCAGACACAGCGCCAGACGCGCCTGTGCGGGCGTCAGCGGCCCCGTGGCAGGCCAAGACGGATCATCGGGGTGCATCGTCACCCCCCCGCGCGCCACCCGGCTGCTACGCCACACCACCACGCCCTGTTGATGGGCCTGCGTCAGGGCCTCCTGCAGGCCCTGGTGCACCGTGCCGTGGCCCGTGCAGGCCACCACCACGCCCGCCAGCGGGCTGGGGGATTCAAACGCCAGCCAGGCCCGTACCGCCCAGCCATCGGCATCAGCGTGGCTGAGCACACATTCCACACGCGGCCGTGGCTGCTGAACAAACCACGACCACAGCGGTGCTTGCGCCGGGCGAACCGCCAAGCCCCCCCAGCCCATGTCTGAAACCGCATCGTCCACGCGTTCCTCAGCCGGCATGACGCGCCACTGGCCCGAAGCATCCCGCACGGCTGCGGGGCTGCCACCGCCACCATCAAACGCATCCACGGCGTGGGTGTGGGCCTTGCGCACCCGCGCCGCAGGCCACAAACGCCCTTGCATCACCACCCAGACCCCACCCAAGCCCGCTTTCGCCAGCGCAGCCACGGCGCTCAGCGCATCTCGCAGGTTGGTGGGGCCATCGGCATCCGCCGCCGTGGCCGGCCGCATGGCCGCCGTCAGCACGATGGGGCGGCGCTGGTCATGCAACCAATCCAGCAAGCAGGCTGTTTCTTCCAGCGTGTCGGTACCGTGGGTGATGACCACGCCGTCTGCGCTGCGCTCCATCAGTACCTGCTGCAACACGGTGGACAAGGCTTGCCACGTGGCCCAACCCATGTCTTTGCTGTCGACCGAGGCCACCTGTTCGGCCTGCACCGTCCAGCCTGAGGGGCACGGCACGCCTGCGAGCAGATCGTCCACCCCCAGCACGGCCGCCGTGTAGCCGCCCGCCCGCTCATCACCCCGCCGCACCCCGGCAATCGTGCCGCCCGTGCCCAACACCCACACCTGACGCATCCATCACCTCAAAAAATACTGGACAAACGAACAGTGCTGTATAAAATGCCAGGCAAGCAGATCGCACAGCAACCCACGCACCACGTCCATGGCCGACAACGATAGCCCCAAACTGACGCCTCGACAGCAAGAAATCTTCGAGCTGATCCAGCGTGCGATCGCCACCACCGGTGCCCCGCCGACCCGGGCCGAGATCGCGGCCCAACTGGGCTTTCGCTCAGCCAACGCGGCTGAAGAGCACCTTCAAGCCCTGGCCCGCAAGGGCGTCATCGAGTTGGTGGGGGGCACCTCACGCGGCATCCGCCTCAAAGCCGGCACCCTGCGTGGCCTGCATGATGGCCGCCGCAGCCCCAGCCGCAGCAACATGGCCCGTGGCCTGGCCGACAACGACAGCCTGGCGCTGCCGGGGCTTGAGCAACTGGTGCTCCCGCTGGTGGGGCGCGTGGCGGCAGGCCACCCCATCCTGGCTCAAGAACACATTGAACAAAGTTACGCGGTCCAGCCCTCGTTGTTTGCCCGCAAGCCCGACTACCTGCTGCGCGTCAAGGGCATGAGCATGCGCGATGCCGGCATCCTGGATGGCGACCTGCTGGCCGTGGCCCGCACCCGCGAGGCACGCAATGGGCAGATCGTGGTGGCGCGCATTGGCGACGAAGTCACCGTCAAGCGCTTTCAGCGCCGCGGCACCGCCATCACCCTCTTGCCCGAAAACCCGGATTTCCAACCCATCGAGGTGCACCCCGATGGCGAGCATTTCGAGCTCGAAGGCCTGGCCGTGGGCCTGATCCGCAAGGATTTCTGAACACACGGCATCCAAGCACTCCCTCCTCGCGGGTGGCGGGCATTCGTGCTGCTGCTCGACAGCGGTGCAATCCCGCGAGGTGGGCCCTTCACGAATCCTGCCGAACTTCGCTGAAGTCCAAGGAGTTCATCATGATTCATCACCTCGCTCGTGCCTTCTGGGCCCGTGACCTCGCCTCGCAAGTGGCGGCCGTGCGTGCAGGCAGCGCCCACGGCAAACGCACCAACCCCTCGTCAGGCCCCACGCGTGAGGCTGCCCCTCATCCGCCCTCACCATCGCGAGAATCGGCCCCACGACCTGGGGTGCCCCCCGTGCGACCCCGTCCGATGACGCCCTGGACCACACCGGTGAACCAACGCACCGCAGTGGCTGACGTCGGCCCCCGTCGCGCGGGGCGCCCTGCCCTGCGCATCAGCGCCGACCCCAGCGATGCTCGGCGCACCGTGATCAGCGGTCGCTTCGCGGAAGTGTGTGCCGCCCTGGATCGCCTGGTGCTCGAACAAGAAGCCCTGGCCTGAGGCTCAAGCGCCGCCCCTGCGGGGGCACTCCTTGCCCCACAAACCACAACACCGCGGCAAGCGCGGTGTCATTTCGAGCATCCGTCTGGCGCAGGACCGCAGGCGGGAGCCTGCGACCCGCGCCGGCAGTGTGCGCCCTTGGGCTCAGCCCATGTGCAAACCGCCGTTGACCGAAAAGTCAGCACCAGTGGCAAAGCCGGCTTCTTCGCTGGCCACCCACGACACCATCGACGCGATCTCCTCGGGGGTACCCAGGCGCTTGACGGGAATCGTGGCGACGATCTTGTCCAGCACATCCGGACGGATGGCGCGCACCATCTCGGTACCAATGTAGCCGGGCGACACGGTGTTCACGGTCACGCCCTTGCTGGCCACTTCCTGGGCCAGAGCCATGGTGAAGCCATGCATACCTGCCTTGGCGGCCGAGTAATTGGTCTGACCAAACTGCCCCTTCTCGCCGTTGACCGAGCTGATGTTGATGATGCGGCCCCAGCCCCGATCCACCATGTCGTCGATGACCTGCTTGGTCACATTGAACAGGCTGTTGAGGTTGGTGTCAATCACAGCATCCCAGTCCGCCTTGGTCATCTTGCGGAACATGCCATCACGGGTGATGCCGGCGTTGTTCACGAGGATGTCGATGGGACCGTGCTCGGCCTTCGCCTTGCGGAAGGCCTCCACGGTGGAGTCCCAGTCGGAAACATTGCCCACCGAGGCGTAGAACTGGTAGCCCAGGGCCTTTTGCTCGTCCAGCCACTTGGTGAAGTCACGGCTGGGGCCGCAACCGGCCAACACGGTGTAACCATCCTTGTACAGGCGCTGACAGATGGCCGTGCCAATGCCACCCATGCCACCGGTCACGTACGCTACTTTCTTGCTCATCTCATTGCTCCTCAAAGAGGGGATCGTCAGGATTTGGGCACATCAACGTTCGATGGTCAGGGCCACGCCCATGCCCCCACCGATGCACAACGATGCCAGGCCCTTCTTGGCATCGCGCTTGTTCATCTCATGCAGCAGGCTGACCAGCACACGGCAACCCGATGCACCGATGGGGTGCCCAATGGCGATGGCCCCGCCGTTGACATTGACCTTGCTGGTGTCCCAGCCCATTTCCTTGTGCACGGCACATGCCTGGGCGGCAAAGGCTTCGTTGATCTCCAGCAGGTCGAGATCAGCCGCGCTCCATCCCGCGCGCCCCAGGGCGCGGCGCGAGGCCGGCACCGGGCCCATGCCCATGGTGGCCGGGTCCAGGCCCGCACTGGCGTACGAGGCAATGCGGCCCAGCGGGGTCAGCCCCAGTTGTTCGGCCTTCTTGGCGCTCATCACCATCACGGCCGCTGCACCATCGTTGATGCCGGATGCGTTGCCAGCGGTCACGCTGCCCGCCTTGTCGAAGGCGGGGCGCAGTCCCGCCAGGGCCTCGGCGCTGGTCTTGCGGTTCACGTATTCGTCCACATCAAAGACGATGGGATCACCCTTCTTCTGCGGAATGACCACGGGCACGATCTCGTCCTTGAAGCGCCCAGCATCCTGAGCGGCGGCAGCCTTGAGCTGCGACGCCAAGGCCAGCGCATCCTGCTCTTCGCGGGTGATGCCGTACTGTTTAGCCACGTTCTCTGCGGTGATGCCCATGTGGTACTGGTTGTACACGTCCCACAGGCCGTCGTTGATCATGGTATCCACCATTTGCCAAGCACCCATGCGCATGCCATCACGCGAATTGGGCAGCACGTGGGGCGACAGGCTCATGTTTTCCTGCCCCCCGGCAATCACGATCTCGGCGTCGCCATCACGGATGGCCTGAACGGCCAGCATCACGGCCTTCAAGCCTGAACCGCACACCTTGTTGATCGTCATCGCCGGCACACCGTTGGGCAGCCCCGCCTTGATCACGGCCTGACGCGCCGGGTTCTGGCCGCAGCCCGCCTGCAGCACCTGGCCCAGGATCACTTCGCTGATCTGCTCACCGGGCACGCCGGTGCGCTTGAGCAGGTCCTTGATCACGATGGCGCCGAGTTCGGCGGCCGGGATTTTGGACAGAGAGCCGCCGAACTTGCCGACGGCGGTGCGGGATGCTGCAACGATGACGATGTCACTCATGGAGATGCTCCTTCGAGGGGATGGACAGGTCTGCGGGGCCTTGTGGGCTCCTCAGGCTTTCTTCAACACGTAGCGCCCCGGTGCGGGCTCGATCACGGGATGCTGGCGGTCGCCAGGCTGGCGGGGTGCCGGCACCATCTTGCCACCGTAGGCGGACAGCCAGTCCGACCACACGGGCCACCAGCTGCCAGGCTGCTCCTGGGCGGTGTCAAACCAGTCTTGCGCGGTTGCCGGCAACTTGCGCACGCCCGGGCCCGTCACCCAATGGCTGCGCTTTTTCTTGGCAGGCGGGTTGATGACGCCGGCGATGTGGCCCGACGCCCCCAGCACGAAGGTGACATCGGTCTTGAGCAACTGGGTGGTGTTGTAGGCGGAATCCCAGGGCACGATGTGGTCCTCGCGCGAGGCGTAGACGAACACGGGCATGTCCAGCTTTCCAAAATCCACCGGCACGCCGCAGGTCATGGCCGCGCCAGGTTGGCACAGTTTGTTTTCCAGGTACGTGTGGCGCAGGTACCAGCAGTACATGGGCCCCGGCAGGTTAGTGCTGTCGCTGTTCCAGTACAGCAGGTCGAACGCCGGCGGCATTTCACCCTTGAGGTAGTTGCCCACCACGTAGTTCCACACCAGGTCGTTGGCCCGCAGGAACGAGAAGGTGGCGGCCAGTTCGGCGCCTCGCATCAGGCCGCCGCCCTGGGGGCTGTCCAGGCCCAGGCTCATCTCGCGCACGCGCACCATGGCCTCATCCACGAAGACGTCCATGATGCCGGTGTTGGAGAAATCCAGGAAGGTGGTCAGCAAGGTCAGGCTGGCCACCGGCTTGAGGCCCTTGGCCGCCAGCACCGAAAGGGCGGTGGCGATCAGGGTGCCGCCCACGCAGAAGCCCAGCGCATTGATCTGCTCGGCCCCCGAAATCTCGCGGGTGACCTCGATGGCACGGATCACCCCTTGCTCGATGTAGTCGTCCCAGGTGGCCTTGGACAGGCTCTCATCGGCATTGACCCAGCTGACCATGAACACGCGGTGGCCCTGCGACAGCAGGTAACGAACCACCGAATTGTCGGGCTGCAGATCCAGGATGTAGTACTTGTTGATGCACGGCGGCACGAACAGGAAGGGGCGCTCATGCACCTTCTCGGTCAGCGGCTTGTACTCGATCAGCTGGAAGAAAGGGTTCTCGTAAACGACCCAGCCTTCGGTCGTGGCCACGTTCTTGCCCACCTCGAACACGCTCTCGTCGGTTTGCGACATGTGGCCCTGCTTGATGTCGTGCATCAAGTGCTTGATGCCCTGCTGCAGGCTGGCGCCCTTGGTCTCCACGGCTTTCTTCAAGGCCTCGGGGTTGAAGGCCAGGTAGTTGGACGGCGATGCCGCATCCACCCACTGCTGCACCGCAAAGCGCACGCGCTGACAGGTTTTTTCGTCGCCTTGCAGGGCATCGGCCATGCGCTGCAGGGTCTGAGCATTCAACAGGTAGCTGGCCGCCACGAAACAACTCACAGCGCTGTCGCGCCATTCAGGGGCGGCAAAGCGCTTGTCGCTCAAACCGGGGGGGGGCTTCTGGCTCAAGGCGCTGTTCCAGAGTTCGGCGGCCTGCTTGACGTAGTCATCCTGAATGGCCTTCAGGCGCTCGGCGGGCAGACTCAGCCCCGCCACCGATTTCAGCGTCTCGGCCATGCTGCCGCCGATGGCGGCAAACGCCTGCACCACCTGTGCGGGCATGCCTGACAAACCGGGAATGTCTTTCAGACCGGGCATGGCGCTCAGCCCAGGCATGGCGCCCAAGGCCCCCATAGAACCCATCGAACCGAACGAGCCCATGGCGGCATTCAAGGCCGACGTCAGCGCGTTAGCGTCCAGGCCCGTGGGCATGGCAGCCCCTGCCGTCGGCGCCATCCAGCTTTGCCACTGGCTGGGCATGTTCTTGAGCCAGTCTTGCCAGGCCTGCTGAGAGCTTCCCAGCAGCTGCGTCCAGTCAGGAGAGGCCGTCTGGGTGCGAGCACCCTGGCTTGGAGCCTCGGCGGCGCGGCGCGTCTCGGCGTGTTCGGCTGCAGCCTTGGGGTTCACATCCTCCACTGAAGCCTGGGCAGACCGGCTGCGAGCACGGGTGGACGAGGTAGAACGGGTAGCCGGGGCGGCGCCAGCGCGGCGGCTGCCGCGTGCACGCGGGGTGTCTGCCATAAGTCTCCTTCGTGTTGAGTCGATGAACCGGTTTCCGGATCATGCCTTGTACATGTTGCCGTATTCTGACGTGTCCGGAAACCAAGATATGCTGCAGTGCAGCATTCTGACGACACCCCGAATCCAATACCATCGCACGCCCCTGTCGTGCTCTGTTTTCTGCTAAGCAACCTCGGTGCCAAACACCGCCGTCTGACCATGTGGATCGTCGCCATCGCCTGGATGTATGTGGCCATCATGATGACCCTGGCCGAGGCCACCCACCCGCAGGGCACCATCCTGGGGGCCATCATCACCTTCCTGTTTTACGGGGTGGCGCCCGTGGCCATCGTCATGTACATCCTGGGCACCCCTGGGCGCCGCCGGGCGCGACTCGCCAAGGAAGCCCAAGCCGAAGCCCAGGCTGAAGCCGCCTGGCAGGCCGGCCTGGCGTCAACGGCGGATGGGGCTGCGCAGGGCGATGCCAGCAGCCATGCGCCCCGTGACGCCGTCACGCCGGAAGGAAAAGAAGCGCCCCGGCTCTGAGACGGTGCAGGCGCCTGACACCTGCACCTGCCTGACCCCCAAGGCCTGCAGGCGCTGAGAGGCCAGGGCGGGCAGGTTGGCCCGCCAACGCGGCTCCTGCCCCGCCACCAGCGGCTGGCACTGAAACGTCTCTGGCAAATGAGCGGGGTTGCGGCTGGGCACGACCCCGAAGGCCTCCAGCACCGCCGCCCCCACTTCAAAGGCCTGCGGCCCGATGCAGGGCCCCAACCACACCCGAACATCGGCCGGATCGCAACTGGCCAGCTCGCACAGGGCAGGCACCCCCACCTCGAGGATGCCCCGACCGCCCATCTCGCCCGCGCCGGCCAAGCCGCGCCAGCCTGCATGCAAGGCCCCCACCGCCCGCCCTTCCGGGGCCGCCAACAGCACGGGCAGGCAGTCGGCCACCATCACCACACACCCCAGACCGGGCTCGGCCGTGATCGCCCCATCGGCTTGGAGTGGTGTCGCCCCTTGGGCCTGCGCGGTCAGCATGTCGTGGTGCAAGGTCAGCACACGGTGGCCATGCACCTGCGTCATCCACGCGGCCGGCGCGCCCAGCGCAGCTTCGAAGGCGCGGCGGTTGAGCGCCACCGCGGCCAGGTCATCCCCCACGTGATCGCCCAGATTGCAGGTGGCATAGGGCGCGACACTGTACCCACCCGAGCGGTCGCTGAACACGGCGGACACCGTCGGGCCCCAGTCGGCTCGCCACCATGGGGCACAGCCTGCGTTGTCGATGTCTGTTGGCGCCATGCCTGCGTTCTCCATGCCGGTGGGGTGCCCGCTATGATCGGCACCCCTTCCATTGGATTCTGCGTCATGCGTGCCGCGTTGCCACCCCATCGGGCCTCTCATCGTCAGCACCTGCGGGCCTGGCTGCAAGCGGGTGGCTCACTCACCGCCCGTCTGCGCCGCCATGGCGTCGTTCAGGTGCAGGTGTGCCGTCAGGGGTCACAACGGCTGTGGGCGCACGAGGCACGCGCCGTGGGCACCCCCCACGGCCACGTGCGCGAGGTGGTGCTGTGGGTGAACGATCGTCCTGCGGTCTGGGCGCGCAGCGTGACGGCCGCGGCCCACACGCGCGGGCCGTGGCGAGCCATCAAGGGCCTGGGCAGCCGCCCGCTGGCGGAAGTGCTGTTCATCAGCGCGGGCATCCACCGCGAGCCCTTGCAGGCAGAACGCTGGCCCAGCCACAGCCTACCCTGGCGGCACCGACTACAGGCCTGGCACACCACCCTGCGCCACCCGGCTCACCCCTTGAGCGCCCCCCTGCCCCCCAGCCCGGTGTGGGGGCGCCACTCGGTGTTCATCCGCCGGGGTGCGCCGCTGATGGTAACCGAGTGCTTCGCCCCCTGGCTGGTCGCCCTGGCACCCTGAACAAGGGCTGCGCAAGTGTGTGGTCACCCACGGCCAGCCCGGGCTCTTGCCCTACACTGCCTGCATGTTATTGAGTCGGCGCATCGAACACTGTCAGGTCTGTGGAACGCCCGTGGAGTACAAGGTGCCCGATGGCGACAACCGCGACCGAGCCATCTGCCCCAGTTGCGGACATATCCACTACGTCAACCCGTTGAATGTGGTGGGCACCCTGCCGTTCTGGCAAGACCAGGTGCTGCTGTGCCGCCGCAACATCGAGCCCCGCAAGGGCTTCTGGACATTGCCCGCCGGCTTCATGGAGCTGGGCGAAACCACTGAAGAAGGTGCCGCCCGCGAAACCGACGAAGAAGCCGGGGCCCACATCGAGATGCAAGGGCTGTACTGTGTGCTCAACGTGGTGACGGCAGGACAGGTGCACCTGTTCTACCGCGCCCGCTTGTTGAGCACCGAATTCGCCCCCGGCCCGGAGACCATCGAGGCTCGTTTGTTCACCGAAGCCGAGATTCCCTGGGATGAATTGGCGTTCCGAACCGTCCGAATGACGCTTCAGCACTACTTCGAAGAACGAAAATCAGGTCAATTTGGCGTCTACTGCGCCGATATCCGTTGAAGCGGCTGCCTGGGCAGCGGCGTTCACTGCCCACATCCGCGACCTGACGAGCCTGGACCATCGACCGGCCCCTCGCCCGGACCTCTGAGCGCCCATGACCGACGACCAAGCCACACCCCCTGCAGACACGTCCCCACCTTCCGCCGCTGCCCCGGAGCAAGCGCCGGCGCAGCCCACCCGCGTGCGCGATGACCTGGTCACCCCGGACCCGCTGCTGGACTGTCTGGTCGAAGTGGCCCGCCTGCATGGGCTGAGCGCCTCACGCGCCTCGCTGTCGGCCGGCCTGCCGCTGGAAACCGGCGCCCTGCCCTTGAGCCTGGCCGAGCGTGCCGCCGAACGCGTGGGCCTGACCACCCGACTGCAACGCCTGGCCGCCAGTGAAATCGACCCCAGCGCCCTGCCGGCCATCCTGTTGTGCGCCGATCAACAAGCCCTGGTGCTGCTGGGGTCCGACCCACAGCAACCCGGCCACTGGCGGGTGCTGCTGCCAGAAACCGGGCAAGGTGCCGTGTCCCTGAGCCCGGCCGAGCTGACGCGCCGCCACACTGGCATGGTGCTGTTCGTACGGCCGCACTTCAGGTTTGACGAACGCACCCCGCGCCCCAGCCCGCAACGCGCCGATCACTGGTTCTGGGGCCCGGTGAAGGCGCAGCGCTTTGTGTACCGCGACGTGCTGTGGGCCGCCCTGCTGATCAACCTGTTCGCCCTGGCGTTTCCGCTGTTTTCAATGAACGTGTACGACCGGGTGGTGCCCAACCACGCGGTGGAGACCCTGTGGGCCCTGGCCATCGGCGTGGTGCTCGTGCTGGGCAGCGACCTCTTCATGAAGATGCTGCGCAGCCGCTTCGTGGATGAGGCCAGTGCCCGCATTGACGTGCTGATTTCATCCCGGCTGATGGAGCGGGTGCTGGGCATGCGGCTGGAGAACCGCCCCCTGTCCGTGGGGTCGTTTGCCTCCAACCTTCGGGGCTTCGAGCAGGTGCGCGATTTCATCGCCTCCAGCACGGTCACCGCGCTGATCGACTTGCCCTTCGCCCTGCTCTTCCTCTTCGTGATCATCTGGATCTCGCCCTGGCTGGTCATCCCGGTGGTGCTGGTGTTCCTGATCATCCTGGTCATGGGCTACATCGCCCAGCACCGGCTGCACGAACTGTCGCAAAGCACCTACCAGGCGGCGGCCCAGCGCAACGCCACCCTGATCGAGAGCCTCACCGGTATCGAGACCATCAAGTCGCAGGGCGCCGAGCACCTGATCCAGGCCCGCTGGGAGCGGGCCAACCAGTTCCTGGCCACCCTGAATGTGCGCATGCGCCGGCTGTCGTCAGCGGCGGTGTACAGCACGGCCACGCTGCAACAACTGGCCTCGGTCAGCCTCATCATCATCGGCGTGTACCTGATCACCGAGCGCCAGCTCACCATGGGCGGCCTGATCGCCACCACCATGCTGGCCGGCCGTGCGCTGGCCCCGGCCGGGCAGATCGTGGGGCTGCTGATGCAGTACCAGGGTGCGCGCACCGCCCTCGAATCCCTGAACCAGATGATGGCGCAGGAGGTGGAGCGCGGCGAAGGTCAACGCCATCTGGAGCGGGCCGAGCTCAAGGGCGGCATCGAATTCCGCCAAGTGTCGTTCGCGTATCCAGGCCGGCAGGAATCCTCGCTGAGCAACGTCAGCTTCAAGATCCAGCCTGGCGAAAAGGTGGCCCTGATTGGCAAGGTGGGCTCGGGCAAGACCACGCTGCAAAAGCTCATCCTGGGGCTTTATCAGCCTAAGGAGGGCGCCGTGCTCTTGGACGGCATCGACCTGCGGCAACTCGACCCGGCCGATGTGCGCCGCAACGTGGCCCACGTGGCCCAGGACGTGCACCTGTTTTTTGGCACCATGCGCGAGAACATCGCATTTGGCATGCCCCACGCCCGAGACGATGCCATCATGGCAGCCGCCGAGGTGGCTGGCCTGAGCGACTTCGTGGCCCGGCACCCGCAGGGCTACGACATGCAGGTGGGCGAGCGCGGCGAATTGCTGTCGGGCGGCCAGCGCCAGAGCGTGGGCATCGCCCGCGCAGTGCTGCACAACGCCCCTATCCTGCTGATGGACGAGCCCACCAGCGCCATGGATTTCTCGACCGAGGCCCTGGTGACCCAGCGCCTGCAACAATTCTGTGAACACAAGACCGTGGTGCTGGTGACGCACCGCACCTCGATGCTGAGCTTTGTCGATCGCGTCATCGTGATCGACCAGGGTCGCGTGGTGGCCGATGGCCCGCGCGAGCGCATCATGCAGGCCCTGGCGGCCGGCCGCATCGCGCGCGCCTCATGAGCAAAGGAGCCCCGCACATGTCACGCATGCACAAGATCGGGCAAGGCACGCTGGACGTGCTGGAAGCCCTGCGCCGCGTGCTGGCGCCCATCAGCAACCGCGTTCTGGACACACTGGCCGGCCCCCGGGTGGATCCCAGCACCGCCGCCCAGGCCGGCATGCGCACCTTCGAGCAAGAAGCCGAGGCCATCATGAGCACCGCCCGCACCCACCGGGCCCAAACCCTGGTGCGCAGTGCCGTGATCGTGACGGTGGTGCTGATCGTCTGGGCCAGCGTGGCCAAGGTCGATGAGGTCACCAAGGGTGAGGCCAAAGTGATCCCATCGCGGCAGCTGCAGGTCATCCAGTCGCTGGATGGGGGCGTGGTCTCCGAGATTCTGGTGAAAGAAGGCCAGGTGGTGGAAGCCGGCCAGATGCTGCTGAAAATCGATGAAACACGGGCCACGTCGGGCGTGCGCGAAAGCGCGGCCCAGGCCTTCTCGCTGCGGGTGAAGGCCGCACGACTGAAGGCCCTGGCCGAAGACACCGCGTTCGAGCCCCCGGCGGCGCAAGAGGGCAACCTGGAAGAAGCCCGCATCCTCGATGAAGAGCGCCAGTTGTACGACGCCAAACGCTCAGAGCTCATGGCCATGTTGTCCATCAACGAACAGCAACTCGCACAGCGGCGCCAGGAGCTGAGCGAAGCCCAGGCCCGCCGCAACTCGGCTCAACGCAGCATGGACCTGTCGCAACAGGAGCTGAGCAAGACGCGCCCGCTGCTGGCCACCGGTGCCGTCTCTGAGGTGGAGGTGCTGCGCCTGGAGCGCGAAGTGAGCCGGGCCCGCGGCGACATGGAGCAGGCCAGTGCCCAAAGCGCCCGCGCGCAGGCTGCGATCAACGAAGCCTCACGCAAGATCCAGGAAACAGACCTGAGCTTCCGCAACGAGGCCCGCAAAGAGCTGTCGGAGGTGCTGGCGCGCCTGAACGCCCTGACGGAAGGGGCTGTGGCACTGGCCGACAAGGTGGACAAGTCTCAGGTGAAGTCGCCGGTGCGTGGCCGCGTACAACGCCTGCTGGCCAACACGGTGGGCGGGGTCGTCAGCCCGGGTCGAGACATCGTCGAGATCGTGCCGTTGGACGATGCCCTGGTGCTGGAAGCCAAGATCCAGCCGCGCGACATCGCCTTCATCCACCCGGGCCAGGCGGCCACGGTGAAATTCTCGGCCTACGACTTTGCCATCTACGGTGGCATGGAAGCCGTGGTGGAAAACATCAGCCCCGACACGGTGACCAACGAGCGCGGCGACCAAACCTACTATGTGGTGCGGGTGCGCACCACCCAGCCACAGCTCAACGACAAGATGCCCATCCTGCCGGGCATGACGGCCGAGGTGGACGTGCTGACCGGCCAGAAAACGGTAATGAGTTACCTGCTCAAGCCGGTGCTGCGCGCCCATGAACGGGCGCTGAGCGAGCGCTGAACAAGCGCTGGGGGAGCCCCGCGAGAGCGCGGCTCACGCCCTCAGCTTCACTGCAGGCCCAGTCACCCCATGGATGCCGCACTGCCACAGCGTGGGCAGATCGCCCGCATCGTTGACACCCTCGGCAAACACCTGCAGTCCCAGGCCACGCAAGAGGCTCACGGTGGCGGTCACAAAGGCCGCGCGAGAGGTGTCCTGGGCCACGCCCTGCACCACGGAGCTGTCGAGCTTGACGTAGTCCAGCCCCAGGCCAAACAGGGCGCGGATCTGAGGCAAACGATCGCCCGCGTGCTCCAGGCCCACCTTCACGCCCAGCGGGCGCAGCTGGTCGCACAAGGCATGAACCAGGTCGGGGTGCTCCACCGCCGCTGACTCGGCCACCTCCACCCACAGGCGGGCCGCCAACTCGGGCGCATCGGCCAGGTGGGCCCGCAGGCGGGGCACAAAACCACTGTCGAGCAGGGCATAGGGCGACAGGTTCACTCCACGGCTGTGGCCATCGGCGCCAATGGCCTCCAGTGCCAGCACCACCGCCAGCTCGTCAATCTGCGAGATCATGCCGGTGCGCATGGCCATGGGCAGCCACAAGGCCGCCGGGGCCGGCTCATCCCCATCCAGCGTCAGGCGCATCGGGCACTCGTGGTGCACCAACTGCCCCTGGGCATCCACCACCGGGAAGCGACCCAACTGGGCACGACGCTCCATGAGCGCCTCGCCCAGCACGCGCCGCCATTCGTCTTCGCCGCGCACCGCCTGGGTCTGATCGGGCGACTGCCCCAGCTCCACGGCGTAGGCGCCCTTGCTCTCAGCCAGGGCCAAGGCCGAATCAGCGGCGGCCAGCAACTGGTGCATGCGCATGCCGCGCCGCCAGCCCACGGCCCCCACCACCACGCCGCCCGGAGCACCATGTTCAGAAAAGGCCCGGCGCAGGGCATCGGCGTAGTACTGGGCCTCGGGCAGTGGCACATCACCCCCACCCATGCACACCGCAAAGTCACCGCCGTTCAAGCGCCCCAAGGCGCGCACCTGCACCCCGCTGGACACCTCGGTCAGCACGCGCGCAATGCGCTGCAGCAAGGCATCGGTGTGCCGGTGCCCCAAGGCGCGGTTGATGGCCCCCAGATCCAGCACCCGGATCAGGTACAGGGTGCCTTGAGCGGCCTGCTCTTCGCTGTCGAGCAAAGCGCCCAACTGGGCCATGAAATGCCGGCGGTGCGATAGGCCCGTCAGGGCATCACAGTGGGCTTGCTGCCGCAGCGCCTCCACCTGCACTGACTGCTCATCAAACACGGCCTTCAGCCGGGTCACCATGGTGTTCATGGCCTGACCCACACGGGCCAACTCGGGCACCGCAGGCTCGGGCAAGGTGATGAAACGGCGATCCATCAGGGCCTGCGCCTGCACCACCACGCCCTCCAGCGGCCGGCGGATGCGCGACACGCCCCACCAGGCCACCACGCCCGCCAAGCATCCCAGCAGCGCCAGCCAACCCGCGGTTTGCACGGCGCCTTGCCACAACTGCGCATGGGCAAAGCCCGCATGGCTGACCACTTCGACCGAGCCCACCGCGCGCCAGCCATTGGACACCTGAGCCACCCCGGCCACCGAGGCCACGGGCATGGCCTGCACAAACCAGCGCGGGGCCTGGCGTGGCAACACGCGGGGGTCCATCTCGCGGTCCACCACGGTGCGCCCGCCGGCATCCTTGAGCGTGATGCGTTGGTAGAAGCCGGTGTCGAACATGGCCGACACGGTCAACTCCATGGCGGTTGGGTCGCCTTTGAGTTGCGACAGGTTCAGCGCCAGAGCCTGAGCGTTGTCGGCGTTCTTCAGCCGCAGTTGCGTCTCCAGATAGCCCCGCGCCGAGAACATCCAGACCGCAAAGCTGCCCACGAACGCCATCAACAGCGTCGCCAGCAAGAGCAACCAGATCTGACGAATCAAAGACATTGTTCACGTTTCCTGTCTGGCATCTCACCACCAACCTTCGGCCCGGGCCTTGGCCAGCACGTCCCGCCAGCGCGACAAACGCGCCGTCGGATCACCCGCCGTGGCCGGCCCCACCCCTTGCCACAAACCTTCGGCGTTGAAACTGAACACCGGGGTCAGGTCCGGCCTGCGCGAGGCGGGGCGGATGTCTGTCACCAGATTGTCCAGAATCAACGGCTCGGCGTCGGGCGTCGGGTAGTACGCCAGCACCATGTGTGCCTGCAGGCTGCCAGACACCTCGGCACGCACATACACCAGTCGCATCTTCACACCTGGCACCCCGGCCGCAAGCAGGGAAAAGTACTTGCCTATGGCGTAGTCTTCGCAATCACCCCGCCCTTTGGCCAGGGTTTCCAGGGGGGACGCCCAGTAATCCACAGCGCCCCAGGCCTGTCGATCATCCGTGAAGATCACCTGCCGGTTGAAGAAGGTGTTGATGGCGCGGAGCTTCTGATCATCATGTTGCCCAGCGGCATCACCGATCAACTCCACCAAGGCCTGGGCACGCGCCTGAGTGGCCGGCCCCATCTGACTCGCCCGCTGCAGCAGGCGCGGCGCCTCCCAGGCTTGCACGCCCAGGTGCAGCGCCGTCAGGCTCAAGCCCAGGGTCAACACCCATCGGGCACTGTTGTTTGCGCAACATAACCAGGCGGCCGCCCAGGCCGACGCCACCGGCTTCAACACCGGTGCTCGCCTCCTGGCCTGGAGTTCAAAGATTGAAAAACGGCGGACCACGTCGGTGTTTCGGCACTCGGCCCGCGAACTTGACCGGTGTAAGCTGACCTGCGTGGCGGCTCGGATTCACCCCCACCCAGGGGGACGCCCATCCACACAGGGGGACAGATTCTTCACATGCCGGTATTTTTTGGTGCCAGAATCTTTTGTTACTCCCGATACCACAAGCAGTCACTGCGTTGCGCCGAGGTCATTGAACATGAGACATCCCCTGAAAACCAGCCTGACCGCCCTGGCCCTGGCCAGCCTGAGCACCCTCGCCCTGGCCCAAACCGGAGCCCCATCCGCCACCACCGGGCTGGCCGCTGCCGCCCAGAAGGCCATCGCGCAAAACCCCGAAGTGACGGCCCGCCTGAACGCCTTGCGCGCTGCGGCCAACGAGATCGACGTGGCCAGCGGTGCCTACCGCCCTCGTGTGGACCTGACCGCCAGCATCGGCCGCGACAGCGACCGCATCACCAGCCGCAGCCCTGAGTCGCAAAGCCTGACCCGTACCGGCCTGGCCCTGAGCGCCACGCAACTGTTGTGGAATGGCCAAGCCACCCGCAACGAGGTAGAACGCCTGGGCCATGCCCGCCTGGTGCGCTACTTCGAATTCATGAGTGCCACTGAAGAAGCCGCCCTGGAAGCCGCCCGCGCCTATGTGGACGTGCTGCGCTTCCAGCGCATGGTGGAGTTGGCCGAAGAAAATTACGTGCAGCACAAGTACGTCTACGACCAACTGCAGACCAAGTTCAAGGCCGGTGTGGGTCGTGGTGTCGACTCTGAACAAGCCAATGCCCGTCTGGCCCTGGCCGAATCCAACCTGACCACCGAGGTGGCCAACCTGCACGACGTCAGTGCACGCTACCTGCGCATCGTGGGCGAAGCCCCGAGCCGCGGCCTGCCCATGCCCAGCGGCCTGGAGCGCGGCCTGCCCGCCACCTACGGCGACAGCGTCAGCCTGGCCCTGGCTCAGAACCCGGCCATCAGCGCTTCCATCGAGAACGTGCGCGCCGCTGAAGCCCAGAGCAAGGTGCAGGAAAGCGCCTATCAGCCCCGCGTGGAAGCCCGTGCCCGAACCGGCGTGGGCAAGAACTTCGACGGCGTGGTCGACCAAAAGCGCGACACCTCGATCGAGCTGTTGATGAACTGGAACCTGTACAACGGCGGCTCTGATCAGGCCCGCGTGCGCCAGTTTGCCGACCAACTGGCCCAGGCCCAGGATCTGCGTGACAAGGCCTGCCGCGATGTGCGCCAGACCGTGGCCATCGCCCACAACGACATCCGCAAGCTCAAGGACCAGCTCAAGGCGCTGGACCGCAACGTGCTGGCGATCGAGAAGGCACGTGATGCCTACCGCCAGCAGTTCGACATCGGCCAGCGCAGCCTGCTGGACCTGCTGAACGCCGAAAACGAGCTCTACACCGCCAAGCGTGCCTACGCCAACGCCGAGCACGACCTGCAAATCGCCTACGCCCGCACCCACGCTGCCCAGCAAACCCTGAGCAGCACCCTGGGCCTGACCCGTGACAACACCGGCAACGATGCCGCCCAGAACTGGCAAGCCGCCAGCGATGCGGCCCAACGCTGCCCCGTGGTGGTGGTCGATCCAGGCGCCGCTGGCCTGGAGCAGCTCAACGAGCGCGCCCGCAAGCTGAGCGGCCCGGCCATCAGCACCTCGCTGAGCGCCCCCGCCGTGACCGAAACCCCCACGGCCGCCGCACCCGCTGCAGCCGTCCTGGCCACGGTGAACGAGCGACTGCAAGGCTGGGCGCAGGCCTGGTCGGCCAAGGACGTGGATGCCTACCTGAGCTTCTACGCCCAAGACTTTGCCCCCGCCCGCTACACCAACACCCGCTGGAAGGCTGAGCGCCGTCGCCTGCTGAGCAAGCCCGGCACCATCGATGTGAAGGTGGCCGATGTGAGCACTGCCGTGCAAGGCGACACGGTGGTCACCCGCTTCACGCAGAGCTACCGCTCCACCAACTTCAACGATACCAGCCCCAAGTCCCTGACCTGGAAGGCCGGCGATGAAGGTCAGTGGTACATCATCCGCGAAAGCAACCGCTGAGCTGACAAGTTAGGGATGGCGCCCCATGGACGCCCTTTGACAGCGTTGGGGAAGACCGATTTCCCCAATGCTGTCACATGAAACACTCGCTACCCCGTCCTTTGCGCCGCATTGTCAGGCGAGCTGCTGACGACCGCCGGGCCCGCCGTGCCCGAGCCCGGCACCGTCGGCCTCATGCTGGCCGGCCTGGCCGTGGTGGGCGGCCGAGCCTGGCGTCAGCGCCGCGCTGTGCGCGCCTGAGTCTGTGCAGGGCTACCGGCTTGTCGCCAGCATGTCGCCGGTCGGTGGGTTCAGCGCGGCCGCCAGCGTCCTGCTGCCCGCCTAGCATCGGTGCATGAGCACCGCCCACCATCCCAGCACTGACGACTTCCCGGCCACGGCCCACGCCGCCTGGCAGCGCCTGAAGGCCATCCAGCCTGCGGCCTATGCGCGAACGCGCAACCACCTGGAAGGTGCCGTGACCCGGCTGTCGCCCTACATCACCCACGGCGTGCTCAGCCTGGGCCAGGTGGCCCGCCAACTGCAAGAGCAACATGGGCTGAACGACGAACACAAGCTGATGTACGAACTGGGCTGGCGCGCCTACTTTCAGCACGTGTGGCACCACGAAGGTGCGGGCATCTTGCGTAGCCTGCATCCAGGCCCGCTGCCCGACAGCGCTTACCAGCCCGATGTGCCGGTGGATGTGCGCGAAGGCCGCACCGGGCTGGCCGTGATCGACGAGGCCGTGAGCACCCTGTACCGCACCGGCTACCTGCACAACCACGCCCGGCTGTGGCTGGCCTCGTACCTGGTGCACCTGCGCAAGGTGCATTGGCGGGCGGGCGCCGACTGGATGTACGGCCACCTGCTGGATGGCGACCTGGCCAGCAACCACCTGTCATGGCAATGGGTGGCCGGCACCGGCAGCCACAAGCCCTACCTGTTTAATGCTGACAATGTGGCCCGCTTCGCCCCGCGCCACTGGCACGTGAGCGGCACCCTGCTGGACACCGACCACGACACCTTGCTGGACTGGGCTCATCACGCTGACCCGGCGCCGGGGTCAGCACCCGGGCCAGCGTTGACCCGCTCGCGCCTCAGCGGGTATGACGCCGGCCATGAGCCCACGCTGTGGCACCAGCCCCCCTTCGCACTGCGCAGTGCCCAGGCTGCCGACCTGGAAGAGGCCTGGCTGGTGCACCCCTGGGCGCTGCAAGCACCACCGCCCGCTTACACGGATGACAAGCCCCCACGGCGGCGGGTGGGCGTGTTCATCGCCGCATTCCACCGGCGCTGGGGCTGGAGCACCCAACGCTGGCACTTTGTTCACGCCCTGATGCAGCCACTGTGCGATGACATCGTCTGGCTGGACACCCTGCCCCCCGCCAGCAGCCGCTGCGTGGACAACCCCCATCTGCACATCGCCCAAGGCGGCTGGCCACCAGAGGCGCTGCGCCCGCCCCCCGCCTGGCGAGCCGATCCGGGGCGTCGCTGCCGATCGTTTTCGCAGTATTGGCGGGCGGTCAGCGACAGTGCGGCGCCATCGCGGGCGCATCAACCTAAATCCGGCAGTTCAGCGCCCATGATCGCACGCTGAGCCAGAGCTGGCGCGGGTGTGACCGGATTTGGCACACTCACCAGATGGGTGAGAGCAAACGTAAGCGCGAGGTGGCCG